>CAYWXL010000062.1:0-9541 GCA_964461995.1 uncultured Solibacteraceae bacterium | reverse complement strand
AGACGGCCGAGACGGTGGGCAAGAAGACCAAAGAGGGCGCCCAGGCGGTTGGTGCGGGCTTCAAAAAGCTCGGCAAAAAGACCCAACAAGCGGTCACGAGCGTCAAAAAGTAGCGGCCCCGGCGCCGCTCCGGTGGCACTCTACTCGGCCGCGACGGGGGGCGGCGGCGGGCTGCCCGGGGGGCGCCGCAGACCATCGGGGCGCGGGGCTGTGCCCGCGCGCGCCCTTGCTATCCTGGGCACATGCGCACGTTGATCCTTTCGCCCGCGGTGCTGGCCGCGCTGTTGCTCGTGGTAACCTGCGCCGTATCCCGGGCGGCCGTTGGCCCGCGCTTGTCGGTTTCCGAACACACCCTCGCCAACGGGATGAAGATCCTCATCCACGAGGACCATGACATTCCCAACGTGGCGATGTATCTCTTCTACAAGATCGGGTCGCGGAACGAGCGGCCTGGCACCACAGGCATTTCACATTTCTTCGAGCACATGATGTTCAACGGGGCCAAGAAATACGGGCCCAAACAGTTCGACATCGTGATGGAGAGGCATGGGGGTGCGAACAACGCCTACACGACGCGCGACATTACCGCCTATACGGACTGGTTTCCCCGAGAAGCCCTGGAAATCATCTTCGATCTGGAGGCCGACCGGATTCAGAACTTGCGGTTCGATCCCAAGATCATCGAATCCGAGCGGGGCGTCGTCTACAACGAACGCAAGATGGCCGTGGACAATTCCAACCGCGGCACGCTCTACGAGCAGCTCAACGCGGCGGCCTACACCGCGCACCCTTATGGCTGGCCCGTCGTCGGGTGGGCTTCCGACATTGAATCCTGGACGATGGAGGATCTCGAGCAGCACTTCCGGATGGGTTACGCGCCGAACAATTGCGTGGTGGTGATCACCGGGGACGTGACCCCCGACGAGGTGTTGAAGCTGGCCAAGAAGTATTTCGAGCCGATCCCCCGCCACGACCCACCACCCCCGGTGCGAACGAAGGAGCCGGTGCAGCAGGGCGAACGCCGGGTGGAGGTCCGGCGACCGGCGCAGTTGCCGCATCTGCTGGTTAGTTACCACGTGCCGGAGACGCGCCATCCGGACTACTACCCTCTAGAGGTGCTCGGGGCGATTCTGACCGAAGGGCGGAGTTCGCGGCTCTACCGGCGGCTGGTGGACGGCGGGCTGGCGATCAGCGTGGATTACTCGCACGATTTGTCGCTCGACCCTGGCCAGTTCATCTTCTCGGTGCGGCCGCGTTCCGGCGTGGAGGTGGCCGAGATCGAGAAGGCTCTCTACGAAGAGCTGGACAAGGCAGGGGCCGAGGGCGTGAGCGCCCGGGAGCTCGAAAAGGCCAAGAACTTGCTGCTGGTGGATCTCTACGACGAGATGAAGACGATCGCCGGCAAGGCCAACCTCATCGGGCGGGCGGAGATCTACTTTGGCGACTACCGCAAGATCTTCACCTTCGACGAACAGCTCGCCGCCGTCTCGGCGGAAGACGTGCAGCGGGTGGCCCGCCAATACTTCGGTCGCAAGAACAGGACCGTTGCCGTCCTGGTCCCGGAAAACGAGGAGGGTTCTCGATGAAATTGCTGATGCTCTTCTGTACCGTTGCGGCGATCACGGCGGCGGCCCAGGTGAAGCTGCCCTCGTACACCCGGCGCGTCCTCCCGAACGGCGTCGTGCTCCAGGTGCTCGAGAAGCGGGATGTGCCGATGGTCACCCTGTCGGTGGCGGTCCGGGGCGGCGCCGAATCTGATCCGCCGGGCAAAGCAGGCCTGGCATCGGTGACGGCGGAGGCGTTGCGGCGGGGCACGAAGAGCCGCTCCGCAACGCAGTTCTCCGAGCAGCTCGACTTTATGGGCGCAAGCTGGTCGGTGAACGTCGATGAGCAATCGGCGAGGATCACGACTGAATGCCTGAGCAAGGATCTGGACCGGGCCCTCGACTTGCTGGCCGACGCGGTGCTCCATCCGGTCTTCCCGGAAGACGAAGTGAAGAAGCTGCTTCAGCAGCGGATCGACGGCGTCCGGGCGCTCAAGGACGACCCGCGCACCCTGCCGTCGCGGTACTTCCGCGAGTTCTTCTACCCGCCCGGACACCCGTACCGCCGGCAACCGGGAGGCGATGAGCTGACGCTGGCGCGCATCGGGCGGGTGGACCTCGTCTCCTTCCACAAGGAGCGCTACACCGGAGGGAACCTCATCGTGACCGTAGTGGGCGACATCGAGTCAGGGAAGGTGGCCGCGAAACTGGCTGATATCTTCGGGGCAGCTCCCGCAGGCAAAAGCTATCAGTGGGTTTCCGACGCGCCGCCGGTCCGCCATGCCAAGCCGCGGCTCCTGCTGGTGGACAAGCCCGGCGCCACGCAGAGCTATTTCATCATCGGGAGGCCGGGGATTCATCGCACGCACCCGGACCGGGTGCCGATGATCCTGGTGAACACTCTATTCGGCGGGCGCTTCACGTCGCTACTGAACGACGAGCTCCGGGTCAATCGGGGACTGACTTACGGCGCCTACTGCCGCCTCGATCAAAACCGGCTGCCTGGAGCGCTGGCCATCGTAACCTACACAGGGACGGCCACGACGCGCGAAGCGATTGACGTGGCTCTGGAGGTTCTCGGCCGGTTCCATGAGAAAGGCGTAACCGAGGAGCAGTTGGCCTCGGCGAAGGCGTATGTAAAGGGCCGGTTCCCGACCCACAGCCTGGAGACTTCGGGACAATTGGCGTCCATTCTGACCACGTTGGAGATCTTCGGCCTCGACGCCAGCGAGATCGACGAGTATTTTCCCCGCATCGATGCGGTGACTCCGGAGCAGGCGAACGCGGTGATCAAGAAATATTACCGTCCGGAGAACTTGCAGTTCGTCGTGGTGGGCGACGCGTCCAAAATCAAGGACCAGCTCCGAGGCTACGGCGACCCGATCAAGGTGGTCCCGGCGGCGCGACCCGGCTTCCACCCCGACTAAGGTGTTCGATATCGTTGAATCCGCAGGATTTCTCACGCGCCCCCTGTTGAAATCCTCCATTCCTGACGATTAGAGGCGTGTCAGGGATTTCGCCCGTCCGGCCGGACGGGAATCGCGGCGCCCTGGACGCGGTGTGGGATGTTTCCCCCACCGTCCTCGGTAGATCGCCCCGGCCGGATTCGGGTATGTTCCCGACAACGGCAGCGCCGCGGCTCGTGGACCGCAGCGCGTGATTCAGGAGGATCTCTTGCCGTACACACCGGAGACGAACGACGGACGGAACCAGGATACCGGCGCCGGGCCGAGCGAAGCGGTGGCCCGGGCGGTGGCCCTGCACTTGGAAGGGCGCCGCGAGGAGGCGCTCGAAGTGCTCGACGAAGCCTTGGCGCGCGGCGAGGAAAGCCCGGACCTGCTGGCGGCCCGCGGCCACCTCAGCTTCGAGATGGGGCGATATGAAGAAGCCGAGGAGTGTTACCGCAAGCTCCGCGAGGCCGCTCCTGAACACGCCGGCGCCCGGCTCTACCACGCCATGTGCCTGCAGAACCTGGAGCGATGGGAAGAGGCGGCAGCCGGCTATCGCGAGGTGCTGGCCTCCGGTGACGAACGCACGGAAGTCCGTACGGGCCTAGGCGCCTGTCTGTTGCATCTCGGCGAAGCGGAAGAGGCGTTGAAGCTTTACGAGGAGGTCCTGGCGGCGGAGCCGGAAAACGAGACGGCCGTTTTCGGGAAGGCGGTGGCGCTCCAGAAGCTCGGGCGGTTCGATGAGGCCCGCGCCTTGTACGAGGCGATTCTGGAAAAGAATCCGCAGTCTTTGGGAGCGTTACGAAACATCGTCGCCCTGGCGGTGGAAACCCGCGACGATGACTTGATCGACCGTTACGCCACCCGGTTGCTCGAGGCGGACTCGAAAGCGCGCGCCGCGTTGGCGGCTCTCGCGGGAAGGGCCTTCCGGACTGAAGACTACGAGCAGGCCGCCGCCTATTGCCGCCGCCTCACCGAAGTGCAGCCGGAAGATTTCGAGGCCCATTACAACCTCGGCGTGGCCCTCCAGCGTCTCGAGCGGTGGGAAGAGGCCGCCGCAGCCTATCGCAAAGCGACCGAGCTGAAGCCGGACGCGGCGCCGGCATATCAGAACCTCGGCGTAGTCTTGATGGAGGGCGGCGACCGGCAAGGGGCTCAACAAGCCTTTCGCCAAGCCTTGGAGATCGACCCCCGCCTGGCCGATTCCGCCCGGCAGCTTGCGTGGCTGCTCGAGCAAGAAGGTAGCAAAGAAGAAGCAGCCGCCATCTACCGCCGGCTGTTGGACCAGGGGCTGGATCGCGAGTTCGCCGCTTTCCGCCTGGGAGTCCTCGAGATCGACCAAGGCGACTACGGCGCGGCCGTCAAGACCCTGCGGAGCTGCTGCGAACAAGAGAACGCGCGCCCCGAGGCCCGGTGGTACCTGGCCCGGGCCCTCTGGCTGAACGGGAATCGCGAAGAAGCGGTGAAGATTTACGACGAACTGCTGGCCGAGGATCCGAACTCCATCGACACCCTTCGGGCGCTGGCGGCGATCTCGCTCGAAACTGGGGAGACCGACCGGGCGCTGGAGCTGCACGAGCGCCTGTTGAAGCTGGGCGAGAAAAGCCCCGAGCTATGCTACAACGCCGGATTGTTGTACCAGCAGGTCGGCAAAGAGGAGGAAGCGATCCGCCGGTACGAAGAAGCGGTGAAGCTCAAGCCGGACTTCGCCGAAGCGCTGCTGAATCTGGGCCACGCTCTGCGCCGGACGGGCCGCGATCAGGAAGCCGTCCGAACGTGGCAGCGCGCGCTTGAGCTGAAGCCGGATCTGGCGGCGGGCTACTTCGCCGGCTGAGGGGGCGGAGTTCCCCAAGACAGTGGACCGGCGATCCATGGACAGCGGACCGTGGCGGACGAGGACTGTCAACGCGCCGACGACCGCAACGGATAAATGTCCCGGTGGTGCTCGATCCTCGGGGGCCGGTCCAACACGACCGTTATAAGGTCGAAGCGAATCTGTTGCCAATCGACGCCCGCCCGGCGGACGTATTCCCGGGCGCCTCGAAACAGTCGCCGGCGCTTGCCTTCGCTCATGGCGCGTTCCGGCTGCCCATGCTCATCCGAAGAGCGGGTCTTGACCTCCACGAAGACGAGCTTGTCCCGGTCCCAGGCGACGATGTCGATTTCGGCGCTGCGGCTGCGGGTGCGGAAGTTGCGGGCGACGACCGTGAAGCCCCGGCGTTCCAGATACCGATGCGCCAGATCCTCGCCCCGCAGGCCGGCCGCTTCCCGGGAACTGAGAAGCCGTTGCCGACGGCGGTGGCGGGCGTAGTCGAAGAACCGGAACAGGGCTCCGAGCACTACTGCTTGACGACCTCGAATTCGAAGACGATCACCTTTCCCCGCACCACGAAGCACAAGTAATGCTCCCAGAAGCGGCGGAAGCGCGGGAAGCGGTTGACCAGGAACTCCCAGCCCAGCCACTTCCAGAAACTCAGTAGCTTCACCCGGACATTCTTCTCGCGCAATCTCATCGGCGAGTAATAGCCGAAGCCGCCGTGGTCCTCGCCGAAGTAGCGGAACGAGAAGCTGTTGAGGTGCCAGCGGTGGGTGGGGTCGCAGAAGGAGCTGAAGTCGGTGTAGTGGGGCGTCTCGATGCGGATCAGGGCCCCGGGGCGGGCGAGGCGGTGGAACTCCTCGATGGTGCGGACGACGTCGGCGACGTGCTCGATGACGTGGATGGCGCGGATCTCGTCGAAGGCCGAGTCGCGGAACGGGTAGGGGAAGCGATCGAGGTCGCAGAGGACGTCGGCGGCGCTGGCCGGGTTGCGGTCGATGCCCACCGCCCCGGGGTGCTTGTTGATTCCGCAGCCGACGTCCAGTATGCGCACCAGGCACTATGGTAAGGCCTGGCGCACGCATTCCTCCAGCGTATCGACGGCGAAGTCGGCCTGGTCCCGGGTGACGACCAGGGGCGGCGACAGCCGGACGACGCTGGCGCCGGCGCCGAGCAGCAGCAGGCCGCGCTCGAAGGCCAGCTCGACGATGCGGTCGCGCAGATCGGGAGCCGGCTCGCGCGTTTCGCGGTCCTTGACGATCTCGACGCCGATCATGAGGCCGAGGCCGCGGACGTCGCCGACGATGGGGTACTTCTGCGGCCAGTCCTGCATGCGCTCCCGCATGTGGGCTCCGATGCGGGCGGCATTGTCGGCGAGCTCCTGCTCGACCAGCTCGACGGTGGCCAGGGCCGCGGCCACGCAGACCGGGTTGCCGCCGAAGGTGGAGGCGTGGGCGCCGGGTTTCCAGGTCATCAGTTCGGCCCGGGCGATCATCGCCGAAAGCGGCATGCCGCTGGCGATCCCCTTGGCGACGGTGAGGATGTCGGGCACCAGGCCGAAGTGCTCCGAGGCCCAGAACTTGCCGGTGCGGCCCATGCCGGCCTGCACTTCGTCGCAGATGAGCAAGATGCCGTGGCGGGCGGCGATCTCGCGGAGCTCGTCGAGGAACTTCTGCGGCGGGACGATGTAGCCGCCCTCGCCCTGGATGGGCTCGACGAAGATACCGGCCACCTCCTCGGCGGGCAGGATGGTCTTGAGCAGGCGGTCTTCGATCACGCGGGCGCACTCGACGTTGCAGGTCTCGGGCTGCTTGCCGTAGGCGCAGCGGTAGCAATAGGCGTAGGGGATGTGGGTGACACCGGGCACCAGCGGGCTGAAGCCGCGCTTCTGGACGCTCTTCGAGCCGGTGAGCGAGAGGGCGCCCATGGTGCGGCCGTGGAAAGCCCCGAGGAAGGCGATGAACTTGTCGCGCCCGGTGGTGTAGCGCGCCAGCTTCAGGGCCGCCTCGACGGCCTCGGTCCCGGAATTGCCGAAATAGACCCGGCGCGGGCAATCGCCCGGCGCGAGGGCGGCGAGCTTCTCGGCCAGGGCCACCATGTTCTCGTAATAGAAGTCGGTACCGGACATGTGAATGAGGCGGGCGGCCTGCTCCTGGATCGCCTGAACGACCTTGGGATGGCAGTGGCCGGTGGCGACGACGGCGATGCCGGCGTTGAAGTCGAGGAAGCGGTTGCCGTCGGGATCTTCGACGATGGCTCCCTCGCCCCGGGCGGCTACGAGCGGGTAGCTGCGCGTGTAGGAAGGCGAGAGGACGGCCCCGTCGCGCTCGATGATGGCGGCGGCCTTCGGGCCGGGGACGGGCGTACGGATCTCGGGCAGGTCCCGGCGGACACCGGCGGTAGTCTTTTCCATGGAAAATCCCTCCTTTGACGTGGAATCAGACAGGCAGGAAATAGCGGAAGGGGGGATGCGGGCTAGTCGCAGCCGAAGAGGAAGGGACGCTCTGTGGCAGGGCGTCTCATCTCGCCTACATTATAGGGCAGCGGCAGGGCCGGCAGCAGCAAAAGCCGGTTCGCCCGCGGCTACCGGCGGCGCATGGGGTTTTTCGGATCGTAATCGGGGTTCGGCGTGGGCAGCTGGGCGCCCACCGAGTTGCGCCAGGCCTCGAGGCGGGCGCGGAGTTCCTTGACCTTCTCGGGCATTTCGGCGGCGAGGTCGTGAGTTTCGCCGAGGTCATCGGCGAGGTTGTAGAGTTCGGCGTGGCCGTCCTCGAAGAACTCGACGAGCCGCCAGTCGCCGGCCCGGATGGCCGAGTACGGGGTGGCGCCCTGGGCATGGTAGTGCGGGTAGTGCCAATAGAGGGCGTCGCGGTTCAGGCGCGCCTGCGGATTTTTGAGCAGCGGCACGAGGCTCAGCCCATCGACATGGGCGTTGTGCTCTGGATCGCCCTCGACGCCGGCGATCTCGAGGATGGTGGGGTAGTAGTCCATGGTGATGACAGGCTCGTCCGACGTAGCTCCGGCGGGCGTCACACCGGGCCAGTAGACGATGGCGGGTACGCGGACGCCCCCTTCGTATGCGGTTCCCTTCCCCTCGCGCAGCGGCGCGTTCTCAGTGGGGTCGCCGGTTCCGTGGCGGTCGAGGCCGCCGTTGTCGGAGGTGAAGATGATTACGGTGCGGTCTGCCGCGCCCAGCTCTGCGAGTTTCGCGCGCACGCGGCCGACGCTGCGGTCCACCGCGGCGACCATGGCGGCGTAGACGGGATTCCGGTGCCGCATCCCCTCCTTCACCAGCGGCCTGAACCGGGCCGTCTCCTCGTCGTTGGCCATGATCGGCGTGTGCACGGCGTAGTAGGCGAAGTACAGGAAGAAAGGCTCATCGCGCCACTCGTCGAGGATCTTCAGAGCCTCGTCGGTGAGGCGGTCCGTCAAGTAGTCGCCTTCCTTACCACCGGGGGGCAAGGGACCAATGGTGCGCCCGCGCCGGCGGTAAGGGTGAAAATAGGTCGGCGGCGATCCCCATTGATTGCCGCCGATGTTGACGTCGAAACCGTGGCGGGTGGGCAGGTAGTCGTCCTGGTCCGGCTCTCCGGTGGGCATCAAGTGCCACTTGCCGACATGCGCGGTCCGGTAGCCGGCGGCTTTCAGCGCTTCGGCGATGGTGGTGTAGCGGTGTTCGAGCTTCATCGTCCAGTCGGGCACGCGGAGCTTGGCATAGGGACGGATGTGGCCGCGGATCCAATCGGTCACGTGAGTGCGCGCCGGGTACATTCCGGTCATGAGAGCCGCGCGGGTGGGAGAGCAGACGGTGCAGGCGGCGTAAGCGTTGGTGAAGCGGACGCCTTCGGCGGCGAGACGGTCGATGTTCGGCGTCTGGTAGAGGTCGCTGCCCTGGACGCCGAGGTCGGTCCAGCCGAGGTCGTCTACCAGGAAGACGACGAAGTTCGGCCGGGACCGGTTCTGCACCGCTGGGGAGCCTGAGCAGGTAGCCAAGACAAGCGCCAAAGAGGCAAGCAGGGCGGCAGGTTTCATGACGGAGACAGAATAGCACGGGACTAGCGGATGGCCGGGCGAAACGTGTTCTTCAACCGCCACGTGCTAGCCTCGTGAATGGAATGCGGAGGACGGCGGATCTCGTGCGGGCGCGCCTGGGGTTCCGGCCGGTAGCGGCGCTGGCGCTGCTGGCGCTGCTGCTGTTTGCGTGCGCTACGCCGGCCGGCGACACCGCGCGCCTCACCATCCTGCACCTGAACGACCTGCACGCCCGGTTCCTCCCGGACGAGGAGGGCCGGGGCGGGTTCGCGCATCTGGCGACGGCCATCGCGCAGGAAAAGGCGCGGGCGAAGAACGCCATCGTCCTGATGGCCGGCGATCTGGTGCAAGGCACGCCGGTCTCTTCGATCTACGAAGGCGTGCCGTGTTACGAAGTCGCGTCGCTGCTGGGGATCGACGTCAACACGCTGGGCAACCACGAGTTCGACTACACCTGGCGCAAGATCGCCGAGTTCCGCAAAGCGGCTACGTTCCCGACGATCAGCGCCAACGTGGTGAACGGGCGGGGCGAGCTGCTGGCCCCGCCGCCGTACGTGATGCTGGAGCGGGGCGGCCTGCGAGTGGCGGTGATCGGCGTCCTCACCGAATACCTGGACCGGCTGACGAAGCGCCACCAGCGGGGGGAGTGGAGGACGGCTCCGGTACTGGAGACGGTGCGGCGCTATGCGCGGGAGCTGCGC
>CAYWXL010000061.1:0-25036 GCA_964461995.1 uncultured Solibacteraceae bacterium | reverse complement strand
TCGCCGCCCTCCGCACCCGTCCCCTCGCCGGCGGCCAGGCCGCCGTCTCCTGGTCGTTGCCCGGCCACGAGGACCTTAGCTTCTGGGTGGACCACGACGGCCTCGTCGAGCTCGACGTCGAAGGCCCAGTCGGCTTCGGCGACATGGCCCGCCTGCTGATGCGCCGCCGCGCCAACGCCCCGCTGATGCGCGCCCTGCGCGACCGCTTCCGCTTTCGCAGTGACGACTTCACCACCCTGAAGACGCCGGACCTCTTCCGCGCCGAGCTCCGCGCCTCCGGCCCGGTCTGGCTCCACGCCCCCGAGCGCTTCGTCGTCGCCGCCGGCCGTATCTTCAACCTGCCCCTGACCATCGTCAACCGCACCGGCCGCCGCATGGCGGTCCGCGCCCGCATCGGTTCCTCCGGCTTCAGCGCCGAGATTGCCCCGGATGCCGCCGCGGGCTACTTCCTGAAAATCGTCGAGCCCGCGCCGGGCATCCACGAGCGCCGCCTCGTTCTCACCGTTGGAGACCGGGAACTGACTGCCGCCGTCGCCTTCGACGTCCGCCCGCTGGCCCGCCTGCGCGTCAAGCTGCTCGATCAGGACGGCTCCCCCGCCGCCGCCCGCGTCTACCTCACCGCCGCCGACGGCCTCGGCTACGCCCCGCCGGGCTCCATCAGCCGTTTCGCCGCCCTGCCCGCCGAACAGTATTTCCACGCCGACCGCGAGTTCGAGATCGACCTGCCCGCCGGCGACACCCTGATCGAAGCCACCCGCGGCCCCGAGTACCGCCTCGTCTCCCGGCGCCTCGAACTCCGGCCGGGCGAGACGACGGAAACCACCCTGCGCCTGCGCCGGTGGATCCATCTCGCCGCCCGCGGCTGGTACTCGGCCGACTCCCACATCCACGCCAACTACACGGCTCCCCACCACCAGGTCATCACCCCCGCCGACGTGCGCCTCCAGACGCTCGCCGAGGACCTGAACAACGCCAACATGATGGTCGCCAACTCCGGCTCGGACTTCCTCCACGACGAGGCCCTCTTCGAAGGCAAGCCCCACCGCCTCAGCCTGCCGGACTACATCGTCTATTGGAACGAGGAGATGCGCAACGCCGGCCTCTACGGCCACATGTGCTTCTTCGGCTTGAAGTTCCTGGTCCGCCCCGTCTACACCGGCTTCCGCGGCACGCCGAACTGGGAAGACTACCCGCCCAACTACGCCCAGGCCAGGGCCGCCCGCGAGCAGGGCGGGGCCGTCACCTACGCCCATCCCGGCTACGGCGCCACTTTCGTCCGCGCCAGCGCTCGGGAGCTCCCCGTCGATCTGGCCCTTGGCGAAGTGGATGCCATGGACGTGCTCAGCAACAACCCCGAAGAGGTCGCCATGGAACTGTGGTACCGGCTGCTGAACTGCGGCTTCCGCCTGGCGATCTCCGCCGGCACCGACGCCTTCACCAACGTGGCCGACCACTACACGCCCGGCGGCGGCCGCGTCTGGGTCCACCTGCCCGGGCCGATGCGCTACTCGGACTGGATTCGCAACTACAAGCGCGGCCGCTCGTTCGCCTCCAACGGGCCGGCTATCTTCTTCACCTTGGAGGGCAGGGAGCCTGGCGCGGAGCTGCGCTTCGAGCGCGGCCCGCAAACGCTGCGCGTCCTTGCCGAAGTCCGCACTCAGGCGCCGCTCGACACGATCGAGGTCATCGTCAACGGCCGCCCGGTGATCTCACGCGCGGTTCAGGGAGCCGGAGTGTTCACCATCGACCAGAAGATCACCCTCCCCGCCAGTTCCTGGGTCGCCGTCCGCGCCCTCGGCCCCTGGCATCGCCTGATCCTCAACGACACCGGCGCCTTCGCCCACACCAGCCCGGTCTACGTCACCATCGGCGGACAGCCGGTGCGCGTCGCCGAGGATCTGCGCTTCTACATCGACTGGATCGACCAGCTCATCGCCCGCGTCCGCGAGCGCGGCCGCTTCGCCACGCCGGAGCGCGCCGAGGAGGTGGTAGCCCTGTTCCAGCGCGCCCGCCGGGTCTACGAATCCGCCCTGGCCTCGGTTTCGCAGCCGCCCGCCCCTTGAGCTCTACCGCCGCCTCGGGAACTTGACACCATCAGAGAGCTGATTTTTTTCGCCCCATGCGAACCTTTTTCAGAAATCCTCGTCTCTACTAGCAGAAGCCGTCGTTTCAGCCGGACGGTTTCGGGAGATTTCTGCCGGAACGGAAAGGCTGGCGGCGGGCCGACATCGAGTCAGAGCATCGAGAAGGAGAAAAACAATGTTCCGGACTGCGGTACAGCAAGACGAACCCATCGACTACCGCGGCGTCATCGGCGCGGTGGTTGCTTTTCTCGGATTGCTTGTCTGCGGCTATTTCTTGATCGCCGGCTGAGGCCGCACCAGCCACACTCCACGCTCCAACCGGCAATCCGCTACGTCTTCCGGGCGTCCAGGCGCCGCGTCGAAGCCCTTACGCCCGAGGCGCCCGGCAACTTCCCTCGGCCGCCCCTCACATCCGGTAGAGCATCCAGTAGACGGCCACGCCGGTGGCGCTCACGTAGAGCCAGATGGGCAACGTCCAGCGGGCGATCCTGCGGTGGGCCTCGTAGCGCCCCTTGAACGCCCGCCATAGCGTGACCACCGCCAGCACCGGCACCGCCGCCGCCAGAATGCTGTGGGAAATCAGGATGGTGAAATAGAGGGTCCGGATCGGCCCCGTCCCGGTGAACCGGACGGATCCCACCTGGGAATGGTAGGCCAGGTAGCTGACGAGGAACAGCGTCGAGACGCCGAAGGCCGCCGCCATCACCGCCCGGTGCGCTTCACGCCGTCCCCGCCGGATCAACACGTAGCCCGTCGCCAGCAACGCCGCCGCCGTGGCGTTCAGCCCCGCGTTCAGCTCCGGCAGGTCGCTCCAGGTCATCCCGCGCCCCCGGCCAGCAGCCGCACGTCCCGCTCCAGCCGCTGCATCGCCTCACTGTCGCCGCTCAGGTAGTAGCCGCGGATGACGCCGTCGCGATCCACCAGCACGAACCGCGTCGAGTGGTCGAGGTTCCCCTTCACCTCGCCGAGCAGGAACGTCTCCCGGCACAGCCGGTCCAACTCTTCCATCGGCCCGGTGAGGAACCACCAGCGCCCCGGCTCGGCCTGGAACTTGCGCGCATACTCGGCCAGCGCCTCCGGCGTGTCGCGCTCCGGATCTACCGTAAAGGAGACCAGCCGCAGGTCCTCCACGTCGGCCAGGTCGTTCTGCAGCCGCCGCATCCGGGCGTTCATCCGCGGGCAGGGCCCCGTGCATGAAGTAAAGAAGAATTCTGCGATCCAGACCTTGCCGGCCAGCTCCTCCCGGCTGTGGAACGCGTCACCGGTCTGGGAAGTGAGGGTGAACTCGGGCACCGTTTTGTAGGAGGGCAACTCGCGCGCCCCAGCCCCGCATGAGCTGACCGCGCCGGCTGCCGCAGCCGCGCCGATCGCCAGAAACCAGACGATTCGCCGGCGGAATCCCGCCTTCTTCGCCATACCTCTCATGCCGAACTCGACGCCGTCCGCCGCCGCGCCGCCGCCGTCGCCGCCGCCCACAACACCAGGCCGCAGACGGCCGTCACCGCCAGACTCAGTCCCAGCGCCGGCGTTCCCGCTTCCACCTGGGAAGCGAGCAGCCGCCGCAACGCCGCCGTCGCATAAGTCAGCGGATTCACCCGCATCACCCACCGGATCCAGCCGTGGGCGCCGGCGAAGCTGAACAGCGAGCCCGACACCATCCACATAGGAAACAGCACCAGGTTCATCACTGCATGGAAGCCCTGGGCGCTCTCCATTTTCCAAGCGATCAGGAATCCCAGCGCCGTAAAGGTGAAGGCCAGCAGGTACAGCACTCCGGCCAGCCCCGCCACCCCCTGGGCGCCGGGATGGAAGCCCGCCAGTGGCAGGAACAGCAGCAGGATCATCCCTTGGACCCAGGCCAGCGTCGCCGCCCCCAGGAGCTTGCCCAGCACCATCGCGCTGCGCGGCGCCGGGCTCACCAGCATCGAGAGGAGAAATCCCTCCCGCCGGTCCTCGATGATCGACATCGTCGAGAAGACCGCCGAGAACATCACCGTCAGCGTGATCGCCCCCGGATAGAAGAACCCCAGGTCGCCGAAGCCCGAGCCGATCACCACCCAAAAGATCAGCGGCGAGGCCACGAAGCCCGCCACCCGCGCCTTCTCGCGCCAGAAGCGGATCATCTCCCGCCGCCACAGCGTCCAGACCGGCAGCCAGAAGCCCTTACCCACGCCGCGCCTCCTCTGGCGCCCGGCTTGAAGCAGTTCCGCTCATGTGATCCGCGCCCCCGTCTCATCGAGGAAGACGTCTTCGAGCGTCGGCTTGTGCAGGGCCACCGAATCGATCCGCCCGGGAAAGGCCTCCACCACGTCGGTGATGAACCGGTGCCCGTTCTCGATCTCCACCCGTAGCGTGCCGTTCACCTGGCTCACAGGCACGCCGAAGTTCCGCCGGATCTCCCGCGCCAGCGCCGTGGCGTCCTTTGCCTCGAGCACCACCACGTCGCCGCCCACCCGTGCCTTCAGCTCCTCCGGCGTCCCTTCGGCTACCTTCCGGCCCTCGTGCAGCAGCAGCAGCCGGTCGCAGCGGTCGGCCTCGTCCAGGATGTGGGTGGTGAGGATCACCGTCACCCCTTCCCGGTCCCGCAACTCGGCCACGTAGTCGGCCAGTTCCCGGCGCGCTCCGGGGTCCAGCCCCGTGCTCGGCTCGTCCATCAGCAGCACCCGGGGCCGGTGGAGCATCGCCTTGGCGATTTCGACCCTCCGGCGCAGCCCGCCCGAGAGTTTCTCCACGATGTCGTCGCGCCGGTCGGCGAGCCCCAGCCGCTCGAGCGCTTCGCCGATCCGTTCTTTCAACAGCGCCCCGCTCAGCCCATAGAGATGGCCCTGGGCGGTGAGGTTCTCGGCCACCGTGAGCTTCTTGTCCAGACTCTGCGACTGAAAGACCACGCCGATGCGCCGCCGCACTTCGTCAGGATCCCCGGCGGCGTCCACCCCAGCCACCACGACCCGCCCCTCGGTGGGCGCCATCATCGTCGCCAGGATCCGGAACAAGGTGGACTTACCGCTGCCGTTCGGCCCGAGCAGACCGAATAGCATGGCCTCTTCTACGGAAAAACTCAGTCCCCGGAGCGCCTCCCGGTCTCCATAGCGGTGGCTCAACTGTTCGACGGAAACGATCACAGGCCCGGCCGATCGATCACCATCAACCCGAACAGCGCCGGCAGATAGATCACCGTAGCGATCAGCACCGCCCGGGCTGCCGGCAACGTCCGGCGCGCCGCCGCCCGCAGGCCCGCATGCAGCAGATAGCCGCCCATCGCGGCCGCCCCCGCCGCATAGATCCACCCGGCCATGCCCGCCGCCACCGGCAGCAGGCTTACCGGGATCAGCAGCGCCGCGGTGGCCACGATGTGGCGCGCCGTCGAAGCGGGATCCGGCTCCACCACCGGCTTCATGCGGATTCCGGCGCGCGCGTAATCGTCACGGTACATCCAGGCGATCGAGTAGAAATGCGGAAACTGCCAGAGGAACAGGATAGCGCAGAGGATCCACGCCTCGGCGTCCAGCGTCCCCCGGGCCGCCGCGTAGCCAATTAGCGGAGGCATCGCGCCGGGAATCGCCCCCACCGTCGTCGAAAGCGGCGAGACCTTCTTGAGGGGCGTGTACAGGAACAGATAGCTGAGCAGCGTAAACAGCCCCAGCAGCGCCGCCGCCGGGTTCACCCAAGCCAGCAGGTCGGCGAAGCCCAGCGCCGAAAGCGCCACGCCCCAGACGAGCGCCCGGCGCGGCGTTACCCGTCCGGCCGGTAACGGTCGGCGTTGCGTGCGGCGCATCAGCGCATCGGCGTCCCGCTCCATCCACTGGTTCAGCACCGCCGTCCCGGAGGCGAGCAGTCCCGTTCCCACGAGCATGTGGATCAGCACGGCGAGGCTCCACTCTCCGCCGTGGCCGTAGAAGTAGCCGATCCCCGCGCTCATCAGAATGAGCCACGTGATCCGCGGCTTGGTCAGCTCGATGTAGTCTCTCATGAGGCCACCGACATGCTCCCGGCCGGCTCCTCGGCTGGCCGCAGATTCCGCCGCGTCTGGATCGCGAACACCACACTCGCCGCCATCGTCAGCGCCCCTACGGCTACGTGGCTCACCGTGAAGGCGACCATCAGCGCCGTCGGCTCGGTGCTCTCAGCCGTGTAGATGCGGCTCATGTAGGCGGCGATGCCCAGAAAGATCTGCGTGACGGTCACCCCCGTCAGCGCCAGCGCCGACTTGCGGATCGCCCGGTGCCGCGGGAACTGCTCCAGCGCCATCATGGCCACCGCCAGCACCACCCCGGCCACCACCAGCGCCCCCACCACGTGGGGCACCAGCCCGAGCACCTTGTGCCGGTACGCCGCCCCCAGGGCGATCTGGCAGAAGACCGTCGCCGCCGCGAACACCGCCAGCGTCCTGAGCGGCGGCGTCGCCTCGTCGATGGCGATCTCGGCTCCCCGCCGCCACCCCGGCGAGGTGAACAGCGCGATCGCCACCGTCGTCGAGAAGAAGAGCTGCGCTAGGCACGCGTGCACGATGCTCACCGCCGGGGGCAGCTTCAACAGCACCGTCAGCCCGCCGAACAGCCCCTGGACGACCACGCCTCCGAGCGCCGCCAGCCCCAGTTTCTTCATCCAGCTCCGGTCCTCGACCCGCCAGAGCCACACAGCCAGCACGATCGTCAGGAGCCCCACCACCGTCGCCACCATCCGGTGGCCATGCTCATAGAACACCCCGCCGATCATCGGCGGCATTACCTTTCCATAAGAAAGCGGCCAGTCCGGCACGCTCAGCCCCGCCTCGTTGCTCGTCACCGAAGCGCCGGCTATCACCAGGAACAGCGTGCACGCGGCCAGTAAGAGGGTGAAACGATGTAGTCCTTTGCCCGCCATCGCAGATCGTCCAGACCGGGGATTCAAGAGCGCGGATTCCCGCTCTGTTGCCCAGCAGTTATCCTCCATTCTATACAGACAAGAAAAATTCCTCTCAGGCTGCAAAATCTTTTTCGCCGCCGTAGCGTCCGCCGCCCGACAAGGCCGGACTCGCCAGTCACGGTGACAGCAGACCTATTCCGCTTTTCATTTTCAACGGGTTATGGCCCAGTTGCACCGCCCCGCTCCCCGCCCTCCCCTAGACTGGCTCTCGCCGGCGCTCGTGCTGGCCTCTCCGGGATCCGGAAGGCCCGCCGGGTGCGGCACGGGGCCCGGAGCAGCCGGATTCCGGTGACGCGCCGCCGTCGCCGACGCGTCACGCTGTTCTGTAACAATGAGAAAACAAAGGAGATACCGCTTTTCATCCCGTTGCGGGCCTCAGGCGTCACCCGTCGCCTCTCGCGGCCCGTCAGCGCTTCTTCCGGCCCGGGAGCAGCCGCTTGAGGTCCGGCCAGAACTCTGTCAGGGCGTGCGACGCCGCCCGGCCGGCGAAGCCCCAACCGGTCCGGACCAGCGCCGGTCCCACCCCCTGATCGCTCGGCACGCGCCAGGGCCACGTGAGGAAGTTGTTCCCCGCCGTCCCCACCCAGCGGGCATAGGCCGGCTTGACAGAGCCGTCCGGCCGGTAGGTGAAGAAGGTCATCTTGAGCACGTACCGCACTCGCCCCCAGAACGGCAGTCCCTGGGAGCGGATGTAGCGAGGATCCTCGCCCCAGATCGCCCCCAGGCCCGCCTCGATGGCGTTGCCCGTCGCGACTCCGTAGAGCCGGATGGCGTAGCGTTTGCCGAGACCCTCCGGCGTGCGCCCATACTCGGGCGGCAGGTTCCAGAGGTTGCCCCAGGCGGCGCTCAGCGCGCCGGTGGCCAGGCTGCGCGGCCCGATCGAGGCGTCCGCGACCCAGTCGATGCGCTCTTCGCGGGTTACCGGCTGGTACGTTTGGCGAGCTGCTGCCTGGCGCGGGGGCTTGATTTGGGCGGGCTGCGGCCTGGCCTGTCCGGAGAGCAGGCCGGCGGCCGCAACAAGCGCGCAGACGGCGATGGCGGCGGTTCGCATATCGGGGGCCGCGCTTTACAAAGGCAGGATCACTTCCCGGACGGGATCGAACTCCAGCCGCCGCTTCTGGACATAGGCGATGTTGCCCAGGTGCGATGCCTGGGCCGAGCGGTGCCCGATGAGCACGTCGCCGTTGGGTCGCTGCCGCGTTTCGACGCAGTGGAGGAAGTTACGGACGTGCTCGATCGTGAAGTCCTGCTCATATTTGGGCTCCACCACCACCGGCTCGGCCCCCTTTTCGGCCGCTTTGAACACGTATTTGCGCCGGCTGATCCAGAGGCTGCCCTCGGTACCCACGAATTCGATGGCCGCCCCCTTCACCCCCGGCGCGAGCGTCGCCTCGAAAGTGGCCGTGAACTCGGTGGGGTATTCGAGCAAGACGTTGATCGTGTCCGGGGCGGTCCGGCCGTCTTTGAAGTGGTAGACGCCGCCCGCGGCCGAGGCCGACTTCGGGATGTCGTCGCCAAGGAACATGTGGACCACGTCGATCCAATGGGTGAACAGGTCGGTCACCTGGCCGCCGCCGAAGTCCAGGTAGGCCCGCCAATTCCAGTACTGCTGCGGATCCCAGTCGCGCCACTTCAACGGTCCGAGAAACCGCGCCCAGTCGAGGTTCGAGGGCTTCGTCTGCAGGAACTCCGGGGCCCGGCGCGTGTGGTAGCTGTTGCCGTACCACCAGGTCCGGGCCAGTGTCACTTTGCCCAGCAGCCCGGTATCGACGAAGCGGCGCTTGGCCTCGATGTAATGCGGCCCGGAGCGCTGCTGCATGCCTACCTGGCAAACGCGCTCGTTCACCCGCGCCGCCTTGACGATCTGCGGGCCTTCCTCGATCTTCAGCGTCAACGGCTTCTCGACGTAGACGTCCTTGCCGGCGTTCAGGGCATCAATCGTCGTGATGGCGTGCCAGTGGTCCGGCGTGGCAATCAGAACGATGTCCAACTCCTTGTGCTCGAGAAGCTTGCGGTGGTCCCGGTAGGTCTTGGCGCCCGGCGCCAGCTCGAGCGCCTTGTCGAGCTGATAGGAATAGATGTCGCACAGCGCCGTCACCCGCACGCGGGAGTCCTGCTGAAACAGCGACATCACGTGCCGGCCCCGCACGCCCGGGCCGATCACCCCCAGCAGGATCGCCTCGTTGGCCCCCAGCACCCGCGAGTAGGATGCCGCGGTCATCGCCGCTGCGCCCGTGCCGGTTCCCTTCAAGAAGTCGCGCCTGCGGATTCCCTTCGAACTCATGTGCGAATTATAGCGCCGCGCGCCGACTCTATTCTCAGGTGGCAGCCGTGCGCATCGTGGTTCTGGCTCTCTGTACCGTCTTACTGTGGGCCGAGGGCGCCAAGGCCCCGCCGCGGACCCGGCCGGGTGGCCGGCCCCCTTCGGATGCCGAACTCGAGGACGCCATCCGCGCCCGGTTCGCCCGCTCGAAGATCGCCGTCAACGGCTTTACGGTCCGCGTGCGCAATGGGGTGGCCATCCTCGAAGGCAAGACCGACGTGGCTCAGCACAAAGGCGTCGCGACCCGCCTGGCCCGCCTGGCAGGCGCCCGCCGCGTCGAAAACCGCATCCAGGTCACCGAGCGCGGCCGCGAAAAGGCCCGGCGCAGCCGCCGTCCACCCCGGCGGGTCCACGTCCGCTGGGTCGAGCGCAACAAGCGCCGCTGAGCGCCTCCGGGCCGTGTGCTATACTAACCGGAGGATAGCCAATCCTGCTCCGAGACCACTCCGCGAGCATCCCGAGGAGCGACTTATGTCCCTTGTTTGCCAAGTCACTGGAAAGCGGCCTGTGAGCGGCCACCGGATCTCGCACGCCAACAACAAGACCAAGCGCGTGTTCAAGCCGAACATCCAGACCAAGCGCTTCTGGCTGCCCAGCGAGAACCGGTGGATCAAGCTGCGCGTCAGCGCCAAAGGCATCAAGATCATCACCAAACGCGGCATCGAAGCCGTCGTCAGGGATTTGAGGAAGAAGGGGGTCAAGATCTGACATGGCTGCCAACCGCATCAAGATCCGGCTGGTCTCTACCGCTAAGACGGGACACTTCTATACCACCACCAAGAACCCGAAGAAGCGCCAGGAAAAACTGGAGCTCAAGAAATACGACCCCGTGATCCGCAAGCACGTCCTTTACAAGGAAGCCAAGATCTGACGTTGGTTTCCGCGAGTTTTTGCCTACTCCGGGCGCCCGCCGTTCGCGGCAGGGCGCCTTTCGAGTCTCTGGACGCTCGTTGGGGGCTATTCCGAACCCGGCCGGTTGCCGGCGGCCTTGTAGGGCCGCGTGTCCGGCTCGAGCTGGAACGCCTGCCAGAGCGGCAGCGCGGCGGCGTCGAACTGCGTCATCGGGTTGAGGCCGAGGATCAGTTCCACGGTCCGCAGCACCGAGGCTGCGTTGTAGAAAGTGCTGTCCACGAACCCCCGCCGGGCGTAAGGCGAGATCGCCAGGGCGACCGAGCGGCGGCCATCCACGTGGTCCCGGCCGCCCGGGGCGCTCTCGGCGACGAAGATCGCCATCCGTGGCCAGAAACGGCTCCGGGTGCAGGCCTCGACGATCATGCCCAGGGCGCGGTCGTTGTCGGCGACCGCTTCCGGCGTGCGGGGAGCGTCCCCGGCCAGCCGCATCACCATCAGGCGCGGCATCTCGCCCGCCTGCTCCATGCGCTCGAGATCGCGCAGGAAGGCCCGAGCCCGCTCCATATCCGGATAGCTCGGATCCGGCCCGCGGAACGCCCGGTCGGTGAGGCGTTTGAGGCCCGGATCGAGCACGCGCCGCACCTGCGGCCCATCCGGTGGTGCTGGCTCGAGATTCTCCACCATCAGGCCGTAGTTGCGCACGGCGAGCCCAGCGTGCGCGGCCTGGGTCCAGAGGTAACCTGCCGGGGGGGCCGCCGCCAGCTCCGAGGGCCGGAAGATCTCCCGGCGCAGCCGCCCCGCCGCCACCGCCGGCCAGAGCCGCTCGACAAAGGCTGGCGCAATCGCCGCCGTCGCCCAATAGAGGCCCGGGGCCTCGCCGTCGCCGCAAACATAGAAGTTGTCGAAGATGACGAACTCCCGGGCCAGCTTGCGGTGGTTTGGGGCCGCTTCCGCGAACCGCACCAGCGCCCGATCGCCGTTGCCCCGCTCGAAGTCGCCGAACACCTCGTCGAAGCTCAGCCCGCCCTTCACGATGTAGAGCACGTGCCGGATCGGCGAACGGTATTCCTCGGGAATCTTCGCCCCCGGCGGGATCGGGCTGCCCAGGGGGATCTCCCGGAAACCGATCATCCGTTCGTCGATGTATGGGGAGAGCCGCAGCACCTGCTTGGTGAGATCGAACAACGCGATCTCGTCCAGCGGCTCGGTGAGCGACGCCGTGCCCTCCCCGGCGCCGTCGTCTTTGGCGCTCAGCGCCACAAGTTTCCCGCCCGGCAGCGCCGAAACGTCTGTTGGATAGGCGCCTGTCGGAACGTAGCCCAGCACCCGGGGCTCGAGTTGGGAAACATCGACCACCGCCACCGCGTTGGCGTCCGAGCAGACCACATAGAGCCGCTTCTGGTCCGGCGCCAGCGCCAGCGCCGTTGGCGTCATGCCTGCCGGCTGCCACGGCCACATGGCCAGGCGGATCGGCTCCAAGCGTTCCACCACGTTGCCTTCCCGGACGCCGATTACCTGCACCCGGTCGGCCCCCGCCACCGTGACGAAGATCCGCGCCTTCCACAGCGGCGGCTCTTCTTCCTCCTCGAGGTCCGGCGGCCGGTCCTGCCAGACCATATCCATCGGCTGCAGTCCCAGGCGTTCCAGCCCCAGGTGGTTGCCCTCGTCGTCGAACTGGTGGAGGGACCCCTCGGCCCAACTCGTGACAAAGTAGGAGCCGCCGCCCGGATGCGGCAGCACCCGGTAAGGCCGCCGCGGGGCAGCGAACCGCTCGATCACCCAACCCGACTGGGGATTGATCACCTGAACTTCATTGCGGAACAGCGCTGTAACGTAGAGCAGCCGGCCGTCCGGCGTGATCTCGACGTCGCCGGTGAAATCCTCCGGCGACTTTTGCTCGCCCCGCGGCACGGTGGAGAACGTCCGGCCCTTCTTCAGCTTCCCGTCTTCGGTCAGCGTAAACTCGTAGACCGCTGCCGCCGCGCCGCCGGCGACGTAGAGCGTCCGGCCTTCGGGCGTGAAGACCATGCCATAGCCCGCGTCCGGCAGCTCCGCGCGATCCACTTCACGGAAGTCCGCGGTCGAAAAGACCGCCACCGAGGGCTCGGCGCCGGCGTTCAAAACCGCCAGCCAGCGGCCGTCCGGCGAGACCCGGCTCCTGATGGGGAACGAGCCCACGGGAACCTGCCGCCCGGCGGGCTGGATCCGCCACCCGGTCACCAGGACGGTGGTTCCGTCGGGCGCGGGGCCGGGACGTTCCGGAAGCGGCGGCTGGGCCAGGCCGACGGCGGCCCAAGCGGCGGTGAGCAAAGCGGCTCGGATCCTCACGGGGTGAACCTCTGGGCGATGGGGAAACGCCGGCCGATGCCAAAGGCCTTCGACGTGACTTTCAGCCCCGGCGGCGCCTGTTGCCGCTTGTACTCGTTGCGGTCCACCATCCGGATCACTTCCTGGATCACGTCGATCGGGAATCCCGTTTCGGCGGCGATCTCCTCCGGCGCTTTGTACTCCTCGACGTATCGGTGCAGGATCGCATCGAGCATCTCGTAAGCCGGCAGCGAGTCGGTGTCCTTCTGGTCCGGCCGCAGCTCCGCCGAGGGCGGCTTGACGAAGACCCGGTCCGGGATCACCCCGCCGTGGCGCCGGTTCGCGATGCGGCCCAGCTCGTAGACCATGGTCTTCGGCACGTCGCTGATCACCGCCAGCCCGCCGGCCATGTCGCCGTAGAGGGTGCAGTAGCCCACCGCCAGCTCGCTCTTGTTGCCGGTGGTCAGCACCATCGCCCCCCATTTGTTCGACAGCGCCATGAGCACCAGCCCCCGGAGCCGTGCCTGGATGTTCTCCTCGGTGACGTCCGGCGGCCGGTCGCCGAACAGCGGCTGCAACGCCTCGAGGCAGGCTTGGTACGGACCGTTGATCGAGGCCACTTCGAACCGGATACCGAGGTTCCGCGCCAGCGCCCGGGCGTCTTCCAGGCTGGCCTCCGAGGAGAACGGGCCGGGCATGGCCACGCCGGTGACGTTCTCCCGACCCACAGCGTCGGCGGCGAGGACGGCGGTCACTGAAGAATCGATGCCGCCGCTCAGCCCCAGCAGCACCTCGCGGAAGCCGCACTTGCGGATGTAGTCCCGGGCGCCCAGCACCAGGGCCTCGTAGACGGCTTCGATCTCCTCGGGCAGGTTCTCGCGACGGTCGCCCTCGCCGGTTTCCAGATCGGCGAAAATCAGATCTTCTTGGAAGGAGGCCGCCACGGCGGTCACCCTACCTTCGGGGTCCATCACGAAGCTGCTGCCGTCGAAGATGAGCTGGTCGTTTCCGCCCACTTGGTTCACGTAGATCACCGGCATGCGGTACTTCCGCGCCGTGGTAGCGAAGATCTCGCGCCGCAGCTCGCGCTTGCCCATGTGAAACGGCGAGGCGTTTATACTGATCAGCGCCTGCGCCCCCTGCTGGGCCAGCTCCTCGACCGGGTCGCGGTCATAGCGCCGCCGCCGCCAGAACTGCTTGTCGTTCCAGGCGTCCTCGCAGACCGTCAGAGCGAACTTCACTCCCTCCGCTTCCCAGACCCGCTGCGAGACCGCCGGCAGAAAGTAGCGCGCCTCGTCGAAGACGTCGTAGGTGGGCAGCAGCATCTTGGTCTGACGGAAGAGCTCCCGGCCGCGCTCGATGACTACCGCCTGGTTGTAGGCCGGCTTGCCGGCTTCGGAGTTCGTCGGCGCCACCGTACCGTAAACGATCTTCAGGTCCAGCCCGGCCGTTTCCCGGGCCAGCCGTTCCTCGGCTTCCCGGGTGCGCCGGTAGAAGCTGGGCTTCTCAAGCAGGTCGCGCGGCGGATATCCCGGCACCGCCAACTCCTGAAAAACGGCCAGCCGGGCGCCTCCCTTGGCCGCCCGGCGCGCCATGGCCACGATGCGGTCGATATTGCCCGGAAAATCTCCCACGGTAGTGTTGATCTGCGCCAGGGCGACCTTCATGGCGAACTTCCATTCTACTTCCCGGCGGGACCGCGGCCCTGGATACGCGCTTCGCCACGCCAGCCGAATCGTGCGAAAAACTCTTGCATCCTCGGAGCGGGTCACATAGAATCCGAACCGTGCTGACATCCAGGCTTCTGCTGCTTGCGGCGGGCATCACCGCTCTCGCCCCGCTGCCCTTGCTCCAGCCAGCGGAGCGCACGGTCGAGCCGACCTTCCTCCGCCGCCACGTCCCCGATCTCCCGGACCGCCCCTCTGAGATCACCACGCCGTCGTGCCGCTACAAGCCGATCTTCGGCGCCGGCGACTCGGAGACCCGCATTGTGAAAAGCGTGGCCCGGTTCGGCGAGGTCATCATCGATCCTGGCGGGCGCTGCGCCGTTTTGAACCATCCCCGCGAGGAGCAGGTCTATGTGGTGCTCGAGGGCGAGCCCGAGCTCCGCTACGGCGGTGACCGCCGGCCGCTGCGCCGGCACGACTATATGTATCTGCCGCCGACCGTCTCCCACGGCCTCTCGAACCCCGGCTCGCGGCCCGCCAAGGTGCTCGTCATGGGATGGAAGATCCCCGAAGGCATGCGGCTGAAGATCCCCGCCTCGCTCCAGCTCGCCAACATCGACGACGTGCCGCTCCAGGTAGTGGGCAGCCACCCGCCGAGCACGAAATACCGCTTGCTGATGGGGACTACCGAGAGCAAGCGCGACCGCATCGCCGCCGCTCACGTGCTCACCAGCCTGTTCGTCATGGAGTTCGCCCCCGGCGGCACCAACTTCCCGCACCACCATCCGCGCGAAGAAGAGTTCTACCTGCTGCTGAGCGGCGAAGGAGAGATGGTGGCCGGAGGCGGCATGGACGGCATCGAAGGGCGCCACCCGGCGAAGGCCGGCGACGCCTACTTCTTCCGCCTGAACTGCACCGTCGGGTTCTACGCGACCAAGGATCCCCGCGCCCCGAAGGCCCGTATCCTCGCCGCCCGCAGCCTCTACCCGCGCTGAGCCGGCGCGAACGGTTCCAGGAGAGTTAACCCATGAAAGACAAACTCAGCCGACGTGAGATCCTCCACGCCACCGCCGGAGCCGCGGCAATGGCTTCGGGCATGCCGGCCCCGGCCGCCCAAGCGGCTTCGGGGGTCAACAAAAACTCAGCTCCGAGCAAGCTGCGCATTACCGACATGCGCGCCGTGACCATCGCCGCCAACTACGACTACCCGATCATCCGCATCGACACCAACCAGGGCGTCTACGGCTACGGCGAGGTGCGCGACGCCGGCGTCAAGGGCATCGCCCTGATTTTGAAGGCGCACATCGTCGGCGAGAACCCGCTCGAGATCCACCGCATCCTCCGCAAGATCCGGCTCTTCGCCGGGCACGGGCGGATGGGCGGCGGCTACTCGGCCGTGGACATGGCCCTGCACGATATCGCCGGCAAGGTTTACGGCGTGCCGGCCTGGCGCCTGCTCGGCCCGAAGGTCCGCGACAAGATCCGCATCTACTGTGACACCACCGGCCACGAAGATCCCAAGATCTACGCCGAGCGCATGAAGAAGCGGCAGCAGATGGGGTTCACGTTCTTCAAGATGGACCTTTACACGCGGCTGGTGAAGAACCGCCCCGGCGCGGTGAACGAGCGCGGCGTGGCCACCGAGAAGGGGCTCGGCTACCTCTGCGAGTACATCGAGGCTGTCCGCGACGCCATCGGCTGGGACGTTCCCCTCGCCGCGGACCACTTCGGCCCGCTGAACGTCAAGGACTCGATCCGCTACGCCCGCGCTTTCGAGCCCTACGATCTAGCCTGGGCCGAGGACATCCTGCAAGTGGGCCACTTCGGGATCGGCGGCGACGCCCCGCGCAATTGGCGCGCCTACCGCGAGATCCGGCAGGCCACCACCACGCCCCTGGCCATCGGCGAGGGTCTGTTCGGCCTCGAAGAGGGCTTCAAGGACTTCCTCGACAACCAGGCCGTGGACATCATCCACCCGGATCCGGAGACCTCCGGGGCCCTCATCGAGACCAAGCGCATCGCCGACTACGCCGACCTGCACGGCATCCCCACCGCCGTCCACTTCGCCGGCTCGCCCGTCGGCTGCATGGCCAGCGTCCATATGGCGGCCACCATCCGCAACTTCGTAGCCATGGAGAACCACGCCGTGGACATGCCCTGGTGGAACGACCTGGTGACGGGCCTGCCCAACCCCATCGTCCAGAACGGCTACATCCAGGTGCCGGACACGCCCGGCCTCGGCGTCGAGCTGAACGAAGAGGTCGTCAAGGAGCATTTGCGCTACCCCGGCTACTTCGAGCCCACGCCGGAGTTCGACGAGGTGATCGTGAGCGGCTTCCGCCGCGTGGGGCCCTGGCCGCACTACGACGAGAACGGCAACTGGTGCAACTGCGTGACCTACTGACCGCGCTCGTTCCCCCGGCCAGCACGAGCGGCGGCCCCGAGGCGCGCCGGCGCAAACCGTTTGCATTGCGCCCCGCACTCCAGGCGGTCATAATCGAACCATGGCGCTTGCAGCATCCCTGCTACCCGAACTCGAACAGGAGGCCAAGGCGACCCGCCGGCTCCTCGAGCGGGTTCCCCAGGACAGCTTGTCGTGGAAGCCCCACGAGAAGTCATTCTCGCTGGGGGAGCTGGCCTGGCACATCGCCTTGACGCCGGCTCAGATGGTCGAGGCCGCGACGCCCGACGTTTACGAAGTGGACGAGTTCACCCAGCCGCCGGTCCCGGCCCAGACGCCGGAGATCCTCATGCAGTTCGACGACAGCGTCAAGCGCGCCGCCGAGTACCTGGCGCGGCTGGACGACGCCGCGGCCACGGCCACCTGGCGCCTGAAGATCAAGGGCCGGGAGATCATGGCCATGCCCCGGATCGCCTTCTTGCGGTCGCTGCTGTTCAACCACCTCTACCACCACCGCGGCCAGCTCACCGTCTACCTGCGGCTGCTCGACGTCCCCGTGCCCGGCCTCTACGGGCCCAGCGCCGACGAAGGGGCTTTCGAGGAGTGAAGCTGTCCCCGGGCTCTCAGGCGCCGAAGCGGTAGGGCCGCACCAGCTCCGCCAGCCGCTTCATGTGCTTCGGGAAGGCCTCGAGCGCCGGCTCCCGTCCTTCGTACTCGATGGCCAGATAACCCCGGTAGCCCGCGTCGGCGAACAGCTTCACGATCCGGGCCCAGTCCGAAGGCTCGCGCCGCCCGTCGGCGTAATGCATCTCGGTCTTGAACTGGGCGTTCACGGCGTAGGGCAGGCACATCTCGATCTGCCGGTAGGGCTCCTCGCGGAAGTTGCCGGTGTCCAGGTTGATGCCCACCCAGGGCGAATCGACCTTCTTGACGATCTCGATGACGCGCTCGGCCCGCAGCGTGATGCCGCCGTGGTTCTCCAGGCCGAGGATCACGCCCCGTTTCGCGGCGTACTCGGCGCCCCGCCCGAGGGTCTCGGCGGCCCAGGCGACGGCCTGCTCTTCGGTGGCTCCTTTCGGGACCCGCCCGCCGAAGACCCGGATGTGTCCCGCCCCGAGCTTCGCCGCCACGTCCACCCACTTCTTGATGCCTTCCACTTCGCTGGCGCGTTCTTCGGCCGTGGGCCGCGTCATTTCAGTCCGCACGGAGATGCTATAGATCTCCACGCCGTTGCGGTAGGCGAAGTTCTTCAGCCCGAGCAGGAACTCGTCGCCGGTGTTCGGGAACCAATAGACGGTGAGGTCGAGGCCGTCGATGTTCTGGTCCACCGCCATCGTTACCAGGTCTTTGTAGGTGAGCGAGCCTTCTTTGAGCTCCTTGCGGAACGAGTAGGCGCAGATCGCCGTCCGGAGGCGGGCCGGACGAGCCTTGGCCCGCGCCGCTCCGTCCAGGGCCGCCGCGCCGGCCAGCGCCGGCGCCATGCTCAACAGATCCCTTCGTGTCATTTCGCAACCTCCTTGCACGGTCTCGAGCGTTCCGGAAACGACAATTCTTTCACATGCGGCTCCGCCGGGGGGGACGCCGGCCGCGGGAGGGCTCTCCGGAAAGCGGCTGTCACGCCGGGCGTCGCGGTCGAGTCTATTAGTTTGGAAAACTCTCGATCAACCGGAATCGCCATGGAACCCGCCGCGTTCGAACCCAAAGAGATCCTCGCTCCGTACGACTACAGCGAGCTGTCGAACCTGGCGCTCAAATACGCTTGCGCCGGGGCCCGCATCTACAGCGCCCGCCTGACGGTGCTGCACGCCCACGTCGTGGACCTACCGCCTTACTTCACCGAGGGGGACCAGGAACGCCTGCTCGACGAGATCGGCGCCGCCAAGAGGAACGTCCGGGAGCATCTGGCGCGCCACGTCGGCCGGCTGCTCGAGCTGGGAGACTGCGGCCCGCAGGTCTCCTTCGAAGTCGCCGACGTCCACCCCGTGGATGCGATTCTCGAGGCGGCCGAGCGGCTCCCGGCCGACTTGATCGTTCTGGGTACTCACGGGCGCGGCGGGGCCAAGCGGCTGCTGCTCGGTTCGGTCACCGAAAATGTCGTGCGCCAGTCCCCGATTCCGGTCTTCGTGGTGCGCCAGAAGCAGCACGAGATCATCGATCCGGCGGACCCGTCGAAGATGCCCACCATCAAGAGCGTCCTGTGCCCGGTCAACGACAGCGCCGTGGCGCGCCGGGGGGTGGACTACGCGGCAGCGATTGCCGCCCGGTTCGGCGCCACCCTGACGCTACTGCACGTCCTCGAAGGCGGCTCCGCTTCGGACTCAGCGGCGCGGCAGCAGTTCTCGCCGTGGGTGGAGGACTGCCGCCGCGCCGACATCTGCGCCGCCCTCGAGGTGCGTCGCGGCAAGTCGGCCGATGGGATCATCGACCACGCCCGGGAGACCTCCCAGGACCTGATCGTGGTGGGGGCTCGCCTGCGCGACGCCGGCGCGCCGCTGTTCAGCTCCACCACCGAGGCGCTGCTGCGCCGAGCGCCCGCGCCGGTCTTCGTCGTGCCCGGCGGCCGTCCAGACTGACACGCGGAACGGCGTTCGGACTCTGCGGAAGCGCACCAGCCACGTTGACCGCCGGTTGGACCCTCCCTAAAATGTAATTGGAGAGCGGCGCCGCCCGCCGCCTTCCCCAACCTGGCGAACGGGCGGGAGTAACTCAAGGGTAGAGTCACGGCCTTCCAAGCCGTTGGTTGCGGGTTCGAGTCCCGTCTCCCGCTCCAATTCCCGATCTCCTCAGACAGCAACGAAGGGTGAAAACTTCGCCGCTATTACCCGTGTCCTGCTACAACTTGGAGGGCTGGTGTGACGCAACGTACTGCTTCGTCGCGTCCAGAATACTCGCGCGATTCCGCACGTTCTCCACCCGCCCTATGACGGTGTGACAGTTCCAGAAACCTCGGACTATAATGAGTTTGTCAAGATGTCCCGGGCAGCGCACTCGGGACAAGCCAGGGGTTGTTCTTTTGTGGGAGTCTCAACATGCCGAGGTTAGGTCAGAGCTTGCCTGCCATGGCTGAAGTGGCTCCTTTCGTCCATCGACCCATCCCTCACATCCAGTTGGAGGAACGTTTCATGCCAAGGACACACAACTACAACTCCGCCTTGTGGTGGATCTTGCGGAGCGTGCTGTTCCTGGCGGCGCTAGGAACCTGCTTCGCACAAACGGCGACGATCACCGGGCGGGTCACCGACCCCACCGGCGCCGTGATCCCAGGCACCAAAATCACTGTCACCAACGAGGCCACCGGGGTTTCGAGGACTGTCGAGACCAATGAAACCGGCTATTACACCGTGCCCTTGTTGCCCCCGGGCCGGTACCGGATAGACGTGGAGCAAGAAGGCTTCAAACCCATCAGCCGGACGGGCATCGTTCTCGAAGTGGACCAGCGGGCTGAGATCAACTTTACGCTGGAAATCGGCGCGATCACCGAGCAAGTCGAGGTGACCGCCGCCGCTATGCAGCTCAACACGGTAGATGCTAGCCAAGGGCAGGTGATCGAGAACCAGCGGATTGTCGATCTGCCCTTGAACGGACGCAATTACAACCAGTTGGCGCTGCTCTCCGCCGGCACGGTTCAACCGGTCGGCGGCCGCTACGGCGGTTTCTCTTCCGGGGGCATGCGCACGACCCAGAACAACTTCATTCTGGACGGCGTGGATAACAACGGCGTCGAGCTGGCCGGCGCGCAGCGGCGCAGCGAGATGGTGCAGCCGTCCATCGACGCCATCCAGGAGTTCAAAGTCCAGACCAACGCCTATGCCGCCGAGTATGGCCGGGCCATGGGCAGCGTGATCAACGTGACCACGAAGAGCGGCACCAACGAACTCCACGGTACCCTCTTCGAGTTTCTGCGCAACGAGAAACTTGATGCCAAGAACTTCTTCGACCCACCGGAAAAACCCAAGCCGCCGTTCAAACGGAATCAGTACGGTTTCTCGCTCGGCGGACCGCTCTATATTCCGAAACTGATCGATGGCCGGAACAAGCTCTTCTGGTTCGGCGACTACGAAGGCACGCGGATCCGGGAGAGCCGCACCGCCACCAGCACCATCCCAACAATGAAGATGCGGCAAGGCGACTTCTCCGAGCTGCTGGCCGAGAAGGGCAAGAAGATCATCGATCCCCTCACCGGCAAGCCGTTCCCGGGCAACATCATCCCGCAGGACCGGCTGGACCCGCTGGCGCTCAAACTGATCAACCTTTACCCCGAACCGCAGAAGCCGGGCCTCTCATCCAACTTTGTTTACCAATCGCCCCGCAAGCAAGACATCGACAAGTGGGACGTGCGGGCCGACGTCAACATCCGCTCCTCGGACAACGTCTTCTGGCGTTTGAGCAAGCACGACCTCACGGCTCCCGTAGCCCTGTCCCTGCCACCCCCTGCCTATGGCGGCGGCTATGATTGGCTCACCGAGGGCATCAACACCGGCGCTGGCTGGAATCACATCTGGACGCCCAACTTGATCATGTCCATCCGCGGCGCCTGGAACTTCGCCCTGTTCAAGCGCGACAACCCGGCGCAGACCGGCGGCGAACTACTCAACGAGAAGTACGGAATCAAGGGTGGCAATAACTCCATTCCGGGCAGCTTCTCGATCATGTCCATCTCCGGCTACCGGAACGTAGGCATCGGCGCCTACAATCCGGTGGACCGCGATTCCCAGAACCGGCAAATCGCCGGTGACATGACCTGGACTCACGGCACTCACACGATCAAGTTCGGGGCCAATATCATCCGGGCCCAGAACAACATCTTCAACATCCGCCACGAAATGGGAACGTGGTATTTCAACGGCAAGTTTTCCAAGGATGGCATGTCCGATTTCTTGCTCGGCATGGCCAGCCGCTGGCGCTGGGAGTCGCGCCTGCAGGTCCAGTTGCGCGCCTGGAACATGGGCTACTACATCCAGGACGACTGGAAGATCACGCCGCGGCTGACACTCAACCTGGGCGCTCGCTACGAGCTGTCGCTGCCCTTCGTGGACAAGTACGACCGCATGGGCATCTTCGACACCTACACCGATCCGGCCAACCCCCGGCTGATCTATGCGGGAAGTGAAGGAAGCGACCGCTTCAACCGGGCCATGATCGCCACCGACACGAACAACATCATGCCGCGGCTCGGTCTCGCCTACAAGGTCACCGACCGCATGGTGGTCCGCGTGGGCTACGGCATCTTCTACGGCTTCATGGAGCCTTACGGCGACGGGCTGTTCCTGATCGGCAACCCGCCGAACGCCTATGTCGTCAACCGCTCCTCCAGCAAGAAGGTGCCGGCCGCGATCCTGAGTGAAGGACCGCCGGAGGGCTCCACCGATCTCGAAAAGGCAACGGGCCTCTCGTTCATCTCCTACGAGCGCTATCCGCCACAGTTCTACGCGCAGCAATGGAACTTCAACATCCAGCGCGAGTTCGGCCGGGACTGGCTGTGGGAGATCGGCTACTCCGGCTCCAAGGGCACGCACCTTGTCCGGCGTTACGACGACAACTTCTCGCCGCCGGGTCCGGGTGACATCAACGCCAAGCGGCCTTACAAGAGTGCCGAGATTCCGGGTACGGGCATCGTCACTTCGCCGCTTGGCCAGGTGGTGGGCTATCACCACAACGGCAACTCCATTTACCACGCGCTGGTGACCCGCCTCGAGAAGCGTTTCTCGAAGGGCTACACGGTGCTGCTCTCTTACACCTTCTCGAAAACCATCGGCGACGTCTGCGGCGCTGCCGCAATGGGCAATACCTCGGGCTGCGGCTTCCAGGACGTCCGATATCTCAACCTCGAGCGCAGCGTGGACAACCAGGACGTGCCGCACCGCTTCGTGGTCAGCACGATCTACGAGTTGCCGTTCGGCCGGGGCCGGGCGGTCGGCTCGAACTGGGGTGGGGTTGTCAACGCCATCTTCGGCGGCTGGTCCATCGGCTCGATCCTGACCATGGCCAACGGCCGACCGTACAACGTCATTGTCCAAGGCAACCCGGCCAACACCGGCACCCACGGCATCGTCAACCGGCCGAACGTGCTGGGTGACCCCTACCAGTGGGACCGCACGATCAAGCGGGACTTCAACATCACCGCGTTCGAGCCGAACGAGCCGTTTAAGATCGGCAACGCCGGCCGGAACATCCTGCGCCAGCGCGGCTTCTTCAACTGGGACTTCTCGGCGTTGAAGGACTTCCAGTTGTATGAGCGCATGCGGCTGCAGTTCCGCTTCGAGGCGTTCCACTTCACCAACACGCCGCGGTTCGGCCAGGCCGGCAACGTACTGGGAACCAGCAGCTTCGGTGAAATCACCAGCGCTGGAACGCCGCGAAACCTCCAGTTCGGCTTGAAGCTGATCTGGTAGTCATCGCTCCCGCGCGGCTGCCTTCCACCGCAGCCGCGACGGCGCTTCGAATAGCCAACGGCCGCCGGACGCTGCTCCGGCGGCCTTCTTTGTTTGCGCCAGTACGCTTACCGGCCCTCACCCGCCAAACCCGCGCCCCGCTAGAATGGGAGCACAAGGACATAATCGCGCCATGGCCAGCACCGAGATCCGTTTCCGCCTCCACAAGCCTCTCGACGAAGCCGGATTAGAACGCCTCGCCCGGTTACACTCCGTCTATGGAATTCATCGAATCCGGCCGTCGGAGGACTTGCAGGAGATCACTGTCGCCTACGACGCTTCGCGCTGGACGCCGGATCAGGTGGAGGCGCTCCTGCACCGCTTCGGCGTCCCGGCGGTCCCGCAACCTGCAGTGGCCTGAGCTCCTGATGAGCCGCATCCTCAGCGGATCGCTTCCCAAGCCAGATGGTCCAGTTCGGGAGCGATGAGCTTCTCCCACGCCAGGCGGACAGCCGCCGGGGATCCGGGTGTCGAAAAGACCACGCAACGCTGGTAGACGCCTGCGGTCGCCCGCGAGAGCATCGCCGCCGGGCCGATCTCCTGGTAGCTGAGCATGCGGAACAGCTCCCCGAAGCCGGGCAGCGTTTTCTCGAGCTTGCGCTCCAGGACGTCGTAGGTCGTGTCCCGGCGGGAGATGCCCGTGCCGCCGTTGAACAGGATCGCCTGGACGCCGCTCGCGGCCAGCTCCTCGAGCGCGCGCTCCACCTCGCTGGGCTCGTCCCGGATCAGCCGGTAGGCCGCCAACCGGTGGCCGGCCTGCCGCAACTGCTCCTCGAGATAACCGCGGTTTGCGTCGGTCTCCGGCGTTCGGGTGTCGCTCACCGTGACGATGGCCACGGCCACCGGCCCGCCGGCCGATGCGCATTCCTTGTGGCGCCGCACGCTCTCGCTCATGAGGCTCCGCTTCTTCACAGGGTACCCCAGCGGCGACGGTCTCCAGTTGGGGCGTAGCCGCGGCTTCCCCGGCCCTTCGAAACCGGACCACGCCTCGGCGGCGCCGTCTTCCGCCTCGCGGCTTCTCAGGCCCCGGCGCAAGTGGCGGCGGCGCGGTCTTGCCAGGCTCCCGCCGCTCCCAGGCTCTTGAGTTTGGCGGCGAAAGTGGTGCGCTTGAGGCCGAGCATGGCGGCGGCCTGCTTCTTGTTGCCGCCGGTCTTCTGCATCGCCTGCTCGAGCAGCGCTCGCTCGATGCGCCCCACGGTTTCCTCGAAGTCCAGGCCGTGGTCCGGCAGCGCGATCACCGGTAGTTCACCCAGCGGGGGCGCTGGCTTGCGCCCGGCGGGAAGGCGGAAGTCGCTCGGATAGAGCATCGTCCGGTCGCCGCTCAGCGCGATCGCCATCTCGACGGCGTTCTCGAGCTGGCGCACGTTGCCCGGCCAGTCGTAGCGCTCTAGCCGCTCCAGCGCTTCCGGGGAGATTTGCCGAAGCGGGAGCGCCTCGGCCTCGCAGATCTTCTCAATGAAGTGGTTCACCAGAAGCGGGATGTCGCCTCGCCGCTCCCGCAGCGGTGGCAGCGGCAGCGGCACCACGTTCAGCCGGTAATAGAGATCCTCCCGGAACTTGCCCTCGCTCACGCGCTGGGCCAGGTCGCAGTTGGTGGCCGCGATCACCCGCACGTCCACACGGATCGTCTCGGAGCTGCCCAGGCGCTGGAACTCGCGCTCCTGCAGCGCCCGCAACAGCTTCGCCTGCAGCTCGAGGGGCATCTCACCGATCTCGTCGAGGAAGATGGTGCTGCGGTCGGCCTGTTCGAAGCGGCCGATGCGGTTTGCCACCGCGCCGGTGAACGCCCCCCGCACGTGGCCGAACAGTTCGGCCTCGAGCAGGTTCTCCGGCAGCGCGCTGCAGTTGACCGCCACCATGGGCCGGTTCGCCCGCGGGCTGGCCATGTGGATGGCCCGGGCGACCATCTCCTTACCCGTGCCGGTCTCGCCGGTGATCAGCACCGTGCTGCGGCGGGCGCCGATCAGCCGGACGACTTCCAAGACGTCCTGCATCGGGCGGCTCTCGCCGATCAGGAACCGACGCCACGGCTCGGCCACCCGTTCGTTGCCCAGCCGCGCCGCCCG
>CAYWXL010000060.1:0-25430 GCA_964461995.1 uncultured Solibacteraceae bacterium | reverse complement strand
CCGTGTCAGATCGTCGCCGGCAAGCTGGGTGACGAACTTGCCGACATATTCGGCCGTGTCCTTGAAGTTGCCCAGGAAGCCTGCCAGCCGGTCGCCCACCTGCCACGGCTGCTTCTTGCGGAAGACCTCGTGCAGGTAGTCGATGATCCGCTCGAGCGTCTCGTCCGTCTGGCCCGCTTCCACCTCGAACGGCCGGATGGCGTAGGCGACCTCGTTGATCACGTCGCCGCAGTTCATCGCGTTCAGGATGCCGAGGAAGAAGTCGAGGTTCATCTCGAGCCCTTGCTCGGCATCCGATTGGCTCAGGCCGCCCGACTGCTGGAAGAGCAGCACCCGGAAGCCGTCGAAGCCGGCGTTGCGCAGCGCCAGCCGGTACTCGGCCTCGTACATGCCGAAGCGGCACGGCCCGCAGGCCCCGGCGGTGAAGAAGACGTAGCGGTCGATGATCTCTTCCTTGCTCAACCCCTGGGCTTCGAGCCGCTGCAGGTACTGGACCAGGTTGCCGACCGTGAAATAGGTCGGATTGCACTGGCCGTTGTTGCCGTACTCTTTGCCGAGTTGGAAGGCGGCCACGTCGGGCGTGGGAATCGCTTCGGCGTTGTAGCCCAACCCCTCGAGCGCGCCGTGAATCAGGCGCTCGTGTTTCCAGGTGAGGCCGCCGAACAGCAGCGTCGTCCGCCCGCGCTGGCTCTTGAGGAACGGCCGTTCTTCAGGCCGCCGGAAGTGCTCGGCTGCGGGCCGCGCCAGCCCCGCTTCCCGCTCCAGGCGGGCCCGCTCCTCCTCGATGCGCTTCTTGATCAGTTCGTCCAGCCCGCCGATCTGGACCAGATCGGCAGACGCTTTAGGCTCCACCGGCTGCGTGCTCATCGAAATCCCCTCTGAGTCTGAGTTGCCGCTGATACTTGACTCTTTGGTCCAGTTAAGTATCAAGCATGATTCGGGAGTAGTTTGCCGCAATCTTTACGAAGAGCGCAAACATTCGGCATCGAACGGAGAATATTCCGGAGTGGAACGGGAATCCAGGGGGTTCTGCGGGACCGGCCGAAGTGGGCGATTTAACCCAACCTGTTAGAAAGACACGACTTGCCCCCCTGAGCTGGCCAGGGCGCGGCGGGTGATTCCGGCACGGTGGAGGCGGGGGTTGGGGATCAGCGGGCGGTCCAGCCGCCGTCGATCAGCAGCGTGTGGCCGGTGATCATCGAAGCGGCCGGCGAGGCCAGGAAGACCACCGCCCCGGCCACGTCCATGGGCTTGCCGATGCGGTGCAGGGCGGCGATGCGTTCGACGACGTCGGCGCGGAACTGGGGATCGGCCAGCACCTCCTGGTTGCCGGGGGTGGCGATGAAGGTCGGGGCGACAGCGTTGACGCGGATGCCGTGCTTGCCCCACTCGACAGCGAGGCACCGGGTGAGATGGACGAGGGCCGCCTTGGTGACGCAGTAGACGGGTACTCCGGGCAGGGCGACGAAACCGGCCTGGGAACTCAGGTTGATGATGATGCCTCGCTTCTGGCGGATCATCACCCGCCCGGCGGCCTGGCTGGCGAAGAAAGCGCTTTTGACGTTCAGGTCGAACTGATAATCGTAGTCGGTCTCGGTGACTTCCTCGGGCGGGCTGACCACGGCGGCCCCCGCGTTGTTGACCAGAATATCCAGGCGCCCGAAACGCGTGACGGTCTTCTCGACGGCGTCGAAGATCTGCTCCAAGCGGGTGACGTCCATTTGCAGGGGCAAGGCCTGCCGGCCGAGGGCCTCGATCTCTTGTGGGAGGCCCCCGTCGGCATGGATGTCGCGGAATCCCAGGGCTACGTCGGCTCCGGCGTGGGCTAGCGCGAGGGAGACCGCCCGGCCGATGCCGCGGGCGGCGCCGGTGACCAAAGCCACCTGAGCGGTGAGATCGAACTTCGGGAACTCCTCCATTCCGTCCATCGTAACGGTAACCGCGGCGGGCCGGCGCGAGAACGGCGTGCGGGAGCGTCCGTCTCAGGCAGGTGGGCCGCATAACCGTGCCGCCAGGGCTGCAAGTTGGTAGTCTGTAGGGCATGAAGCAGGATTACACGCGTCGTGGATTGTTCCAGATTGCCGCCGCGGCCGCCGGCGCTGCCGCTTTCCCGGCTGCGCCCCTAAAGGCGGCAGCAGGCGAAAAGTTCCGGATTTCGTTGGCCGAGTGGTCGCTGCACCGGGCCATTCGAAGCCGTTTGATCACCAACCTCGACTTTCCCCGCATCGCCCGGGAGCAGTTCGGCATCCAGGGCCTGGAGTTCGTTAACGGGCTTTGGGAGGCGCCCACCGACAGTTACTTGCAGCGCTTGAAGAAGAACATGAAACAAACCGGCACCACGGGAGTGCTGATCATGTGCGACGGCGAAGGGCCGATGGGGCATCCCGACAAGGCCGTTCGCATGAAAGCCGCCCGGAACCACCACAAATGGGTGGACTACGCCGCAGAACTGGGCTGCCACTCGATCCGCGCCAACATGCGCTCTGGCGGCAAGGAGCCGGAGACCGCCGCCGCGATCGATGAGCTGCTGAAACGCTGCGCCGAGAGCTTCAGCGCCCTGTGTGAATACGCCGAGAAGGCCAATATCAACGTCCTCATCGAGAACCACGGCGGCCCCTCAAGCGATCCCGACGTCCTCGTGCGGTTGATGAAAATGGTCAACAAGCCGAATTTCGGTACACTACCGGATTTCGGCAACTTTCCGAAAGAGATCAACCGCTACGAAGCCGTGCGCAAGCTGATGCCGTACGCCAAGGGCGTCAGCTTCAAGTGCTACGACTTCACGCCGGAGGCCAAAGAGACGACCATCGACATGGACCGCATGATGAAGATTGTCTTCGAGGCCGGCTATCACGGCTGGGTGGGCATCGAATATGAAGGCCGCCGACTCACCGAGTTCGAAGGTATCCAGGCGGCCAAGCGGTACCTCGACGGGCTGCTGCATTCCGCCTGAGCGTGAGGCGAGTGGACGCGGCGGCGGACGTACGAATCCAACGGCCGGTCCGGCCGCCGACAACCGTCGCGTCCATCGCCGAGAGTCCCTCCATCGTCAGGTGGCCGTCAGCAGGCGGATCTCGTCGAGCATCATCTGGTCGGCGTACTCTTTCGGATAGCGGGCGTACTTTTCCAGGATGAGCCCGACGTTCAACCCGTTGATCGTGTACATCCGCCGCTCCTCGCCGCCCCACTCGGTACGGAACGGGCCGCCCGAAACTTCCACTTCCTGGATTTCGCCTGCGGCGAGTCCCAGGTTGATCAGCCGCTCGCGCACCGCCTCGGCTTGAGCAAGCGTAGAGAGCAGCGATGGGTTGATGGGCGCTTCGGATCCGTCGTAGTCGCTCACCACCTTCGCCTCGGTGGGCTGTTGGAGGCGCTCCAACCGCGCCCGGAGCAGCTCGGAGGGATCCTGGACATTGCGCAGCAACTCGGCCGGCAAATCCTCGGTGAGCATCGCCTCGGTCCACATGTCGCGGCTGATGCGCGGCCCGGTGGATGGATCGTAGCTCGGCTGGCCGGCTTCGCCAGCTCCGTTCTCCGCTGCGCCGTTCCGGCCGGGAGCAGTTTCGAAGAACGTCACCGTCACCCGGGGGCCTGGCCCGCCCGTCCGGCCGCCGGAAGACTCGACGGTCACACGGTACTCGCCGGGCGAGAAGCCCGCTTCGGCCAGCGCCCGCTCTAGCATGCTCGTGAAGTCGCGGCCGACGGTCTGCGGCGGCGCTGAGAGCCGCGCCGGCCCCGTCTGTGCCAGAAACTCCGATAACCGGCTGGACTGAACCGTATTGTTGAATCCACTCATCGCTCACCTCGCCTCAGGTCCGGAAATACCCCTGCGCCCCCTTTTTTCGGCGCTCACCGTGCCGGACAGCCCGGCGTCTCCATGAGGGCGACAGCGCCGGGGCTGATGCCCGCTTCGAGCAACGAACGGATCATGGAGACGACCGGATCGCGGCCTCCATTCTTCTGCGGCCCGCCGGATGAGCCTCTCCGGAAATCCTCCGAAACCGACACGCCGGCGCCCCCGAAGGTGACGATAAAGTGGCGGACGCCGTTAAGAGTGACATTCATTTGCCGCCCCTGCTCGCCGACGGAGACCTTCACTTGCTCGGGAGCGTAGCCGAGACATGCCAGAGCCGAAGCGATGGATTTCTCGTAACTCGCTGACACCGACTGAGTTACGTTTGCACATGGAGAGTCAGCCTCCGTGCGTCCGCTTGGCGCTGCGTCTTTTTTACCGGCAGCGGGTTTCATCTGCCTCGCGACCTCCCGCGGACGGAAACGCATGTGGCGTGCCAACCCGCGCCTCAACGGCTCGACGGGGAGGTTTTCGAGGAGGGGGTGAACGAAATGATCAGTGGGATCCGCTGACCGGTCGGCTGAACGATGAGGGCGCCGTTGAGTTTCTTGCCGGCAAGCTCTGGATTCGCCTCGCAGGAGAATAGCGCTTTGGTTTCACTCCGCGCCGGGATCCGGTCCTTCTCCATGCGGGCAGAAAAGCCCTCGGCTTCCGGTACGTTCAGCGTCACTTTCACCATGCCGGGCATCCCGTTGGACACGACGATCTCGCCGGAGTCTCCGCCTTCCCGGCAGTCGAGGGTGACGCTCGTGGCGCTGACGCTCACCTGGCTCCGTATGACGTCGGCGCCCGGCAGGTTCTGCAGCTTTTGATACGTGGAAGCTTTGGCGGGGTCTACTTCTTTGCCAGGCTTCATGATTCCGAACGGCGTCTCGATGCCTTCTTCCGGGGAACGGGGCACCACGTACCACCACCACGTCCCCTTGTCATATTTCCAAAGCGTCGTCAGCGGCATGGTCACCGGCACACGGCCGGCGCCCGGCATGAAGAAGTCCGTATCGACAGCGACGACGACCTTGGCCTTGGTGAAGTTTTCCTCGTAATCGATCTTGATGATCTCGAAACCCTTGTAGCGTCTCTTGTCGGCGACGAAGAAGGCGTCTTTGCTGTCTTCGTGGACGACCTGGTCCGCGAGCCGGAATTTGCCGTCCACGTGCGCCTGATAGAAGAACCGCACTCGCTTTCTGAGTTCTTGATCGATGTGCGGCGGAGCCTTCTCTAACAGGTCACTGGCAGGTTGCGCGGCCAGGTATCCGCACCCGAGCAGCCCCAGTATCGCAAGCCGAATGAAAGGTTGGGTCCTCATCATAACCGGCAAATACCTTGTAGTATGACGTGTCCGGCGCACGAAAAGTTTGCCGTGAGTTGGAGCGGACCGGCCGGCGCTCCGCCAACCACTGCCGGGCCGGTCCGCATGAGCTGTCTCACGCCAGGTCGAACTTCTCGTGGTGGAGTAGCGGATCCGCTTTGACGAGCACCGGGCGATTGAGGATCTCCTCGAGCTCTTCCAGGTAGCCCGAGCGGGGATCCTTCAAGCGCTTTGCCACGTCGGGATGAACCCGGAGCACAACGTCCTCGCCTTCCAATGCCTCGGCCATCTTGTAGGCCTCGTTGAGGATTTCGCCCAGGACCGTCTCGACGCTCTTTACGTAAGCCGCGCCCTCGCAGTACGGGCAGGGCATGCAGAGGGTCCGCTCCAGGCTTTGCTTGGCCCGCTTGCGAGTGATCGCCACCAGGCCGAAGTCGTTGAACTGCAGGATCTTGTACGGCGCCCGGTCGGCGCGCATCGCCTCCTCGAGCGCCTGCATCACCTTCTGGCGGCTCTTGCGCTCCTCCATGTCGATGAAGTCCACCACAATGATGCCGCCCAGATCCCGCAGGCGGATCTGCCGGACGATCTCCTTGACCGCCTCGATGTTCGTCTTGACAATCGTGTCCTCGAGGCGGTTCGACTTGCCGACGTACTTGCCGGTGTTGATGTCGATGGCCACCAGCGCCTCGGTCTGGTTGATGACAATATAGCCGCCCGACTTGAGCCAGACCTTCGGCCGCAGGGCCTTCTCCAGCTCTTGGGTGATGTTGAAAGCGTCGAAGATCGGCTCGGAGCGGGTGTAGAGCCGCACCCGCTTCATCAGCTCCGGTTGGAACCGCTCGAGGAAGCGGACCACTTCTTCGTAGGTTTCTTCGTGATCCACCCAGATGCTGGTGAACTCTTCGTTCACCTGATCGCGCAAGACGCGCTCGACCACCTGCAGGTCGTGGTGCAGCAGCGCCGGGGCCTTCTTTTTCTCGGCCTTTTCCCGAATGTCGAGCCAGAGGTTGTAAAGGAACTGCATGTCGGCGGCGATTTCTTCCTCCGACTTCCCTTCCCCAGCCGTGCGAACGATGAAGCCGCCAGGCATGCCCTCGCGCTTCTCTTGCAAGATGCGCCGGAGGCGCTGGCGCTCCTTGATGCTGCCGATCTTGCGCGAAACGCCGAGGTGCTCGAGCGTGGGCATGTAAACGACATACCGCCCGGGCAGCGCTATGTGGGAGGTGATGCGGGCGCCTTTCTGACCGAGAGGCTCTTTGGCAACCTGAACGATGATCTCCTGCCCTTCCTTGAGAAGCTCGGTGATCGACGGCTGCTGGAACCGGTCAGCGCCGGAGTTCCGGTCGCCGTTCGGACGGCCGCCCTCGGCCCCATTCGTCTCCTCCGCACGGTCGCGGCGCCGGCCGCGCCGGTTTGAACGCTGCGCGCGGCGTGACTCCGGCTCCCGGGAAGCGGCATTCTGCCCCTCGTTCTTCTCCGCTCCGCCGCTGGCGTTCTTGTTCCGGCCGCGGCGGCGGGTCGAGCGCCGACCGCGCTTGCGTTCCTCAGCGCCCCGCTCTGGCTCGGTTTCCTCGGAAGTCGCTGCAGCCGGCTCCTCGAGCTGGCCAAGGATCATCTGCTGAATCTCCTGATCCTCGCCCACCGGCTCCAGACCGCCGCGGGTCGGACGGGCGAACCGCCGGTGCGAGAGCAACTTGGTCCGCACGGGAAAGACCTCGTCGTCATCGTCTTCCTTCTCGCCGGCGGTAACCTCTTCGGTCTGCTCTTCGCCAGCGGTCTCCTGCTCAGCGCCAGGTGTTTCTTCCTCGGTCTTGCCGCTACTATCAGCCTCTCCGACAGCGGGCGAAGAGCCGCGGTCGCCGGCGCTGTCATCGCCCGTTCCGGAGCCACCGCTGTCTCCTGCAGGGCCCCCAGAATCAGCAGAGCCGCCGGGGTTCTCCTCCCCGGCTGTCTCCGGCTCCTCCTCCGGGCCGCCATCCACGCGCAAAGGAGACTCGTCACGCGTGCGCAGTTCGGCCGAGGCTTCTTCGTCTTCCACCGCCTTCTCGCCAGAGGCTTCCTCCCGATCCGCCTCCCCGGAGGAAGTGTCTTCCCCGGAGGGCGAAACCAGCGGCTCTTCCTCTTCTCCGCTCTCCTTGCCTTCGCCGGCGGACTCCTCCTCAATCGGCGCGGCGGCAGGGGCTTCGGCTTCCGCCCGAACCTCGGCCGGCTTCTCGCCACCCTCGAGGCTGGCGCCGCCGGCTGGGCGATCTTCCTCGCCGGCGGCAGGGGCGGCGCTCTCGGGCTGATCGCTGGAGGACCCCTCGCCCTCTCCCGCGGCCTCGGTTTCGGGTGGTTCGCCGGTCTGCGTTTCAGCGGCGTCCTCAGGCGCCTTCTCGCCGCCGGCGCCCGAGTCAGACTGCGTGGTAGTGGCTTCCGTCTCCTCCTCGACCGGCACTGGGCCGCCGTACTTGGCCAAGGATTCTCCCGGCAGCGGTACGATGCCGCCCACGGGCTCTTCTTCGGCCGGGGTTTTCTCTTCTTTCTCGATGGCGTCTACGCTGGCGTATTTCGACTCAGGAAGTCCTTCCGGCCGGGCCCGGCGCCGGCGGGAACGGCGCGTCCGGCGCTCTTTGCGGGGTTCGGCGACTTCTTCCTTCTCCTTCTTCGCCGCGGCCTTGCTCCGCACCTTCTTCTCGGCGCCCGGAAGCTCTTCGTACTCTTCACTCTCGTCGAAGAAATCGGAGACGTACAGGAAAGCGTCGCGCTCCAAGCCGATATCGACGAATGCGGACTGCATTCCGGGCAGGACCCGGGTCACGCGGCCTTTATGGATGCTGCCGACCAGCGAGTACTCATTGGCCCGCTGGAAATAAATCTCTACAAGCTGTTCATCTTCGAGGATCGCCACCTTGGTCTCGTGGCGGTTAGCTGATATCACGAGATCTTTTGTCATGGACCTTCTCCGCTGTTACGAAGCGGTCGAGCGAAGACAACGGTAGGATTCAGGCTGCGGGGTGTGGTTCATCTACCGCCGGGAACTAGCGCTCACCGGCGGGCGCCGGAACAGATCATTACCCTGTTCCACCAGTTCCAGTGGGCGGCGGAGACTTGCTCAAACGCTCACACCCACTTGCTCAGGCGGCGAACGGTCGCTGGAGGAATGCTCACGTCTCCAGCCGTCGATGTTCCTCTCACCGCCTCGAAAACTTTTCGAATCAGAACCAAATCCCGTTTGCTCTGAAATCCTGGCGAAGCAACGTCCAATCGCTTCAATTCACGAATCGTTGCAGCCGGACACTGTTAACCAGCCCCAGCATGGCGAACACCGCGAGTGTGCTGGAGCCGCCATAGCTCATCAATGGGAGCGGCAGCCCGGTGGTGGGCATACGCCCGATGACCATGCCGACATTCACCAGCAACTGAAACAACAACAACGCGGCGACGCCCATGCAGACGTAGACGCCGGCGCGGTCGGGCGCCCGTTGCGCGTTCTGAACGATCTGCATGAGCAGTAAGAAATACAAACCCAGCGCGAAGACGACTCCGGCAAAGCCGTGCTCTTCGCCAAAGGCGGCAAACAAGAAATCCGTGTGAGGCACCGGCAGAAACCGCAACTGGGTTTGCGAACCCTGCGTAACGCCCTTGCCCCACAACCCTCCGGACCCAACCGCGATCTTGGATTGGATCACTTGGTATCCGGCTCCGAGCGGATCCCGGTTGGGGTTCACGAATGTGTATATGCGCGCCTTCTGATAATCCTTCAATAGGCTCCATCCCACCGGCAGGAGAATCGCCCCTGCCAGCGCAATCGCCAACCAATGCCGGGCCGGCAACCCTGCCAGGAACACTCCCGCCAGGAGGATCACTCCGTAAGTGAGCGAAGTCCCCAGGTCCGGCTGCTGCATTACCAACACGGCCGGCACTGCCACCAGCCCGCACAGTTTCAGGAAGTCGCTCACCTCCAGGCGGTCGGACTTCAACCCGGCAAGGTACTGTGCTACCAACAATATTATCACCACCTTAACCGGTTCCGAGACCTGAATCCGGAATCCATCGAAGAGCGGAATCCAGCGTTTGGAACCGAAGATGCGTTCCCCTACCAGGAGAACGGCCACCAGCGTGACGAGGGAAAACCCGTAAAACCAGGAGACCCTGTCCAGCAGGTGGTGGTAGTCCACCCCCGCCACCAGCAACAGAATCCCGATTCCGGCCCCCACCCAGATCACCTGCTTCCACCACGCGTCACGGAACTCCGTCCCGTGAGTCGCACTGTAGATCTGCAAGATTCCCAGCCCGCACAGCACCAGGGTCAGCGTTACCAGCCCCCAGTCCAGGTCCCGTAAAGAGCGGTAGTGAGCCATGGTTATCTCGCCTCCCCCACTACGGACCTCTGCCAGGCCAGCATTCGTCCCGACCGCCGCCGCTCCTTTTTGTCGAAATACGCCTTGATCACGTCCCGGACGATCGGCGCGGCGAGGTGGCCGTGCTCACCGCCCTCGAAAAGGGCGACGACGACGATCTCAGGATCGTGCTTCGGCGCGAAACCAACAAACCAGGCATTGTCCTTCAACGTCTCCGCCAGCTTCCGGTTGCGCATCGCCCGGAGAGACGCCAACTGCGAAGTCCCCGTTTTGCCACAGACCTCGATCCCCGGAAGCCGGGCGCGAATCCCGGTTCCTCCATCGTTGACCACCGCCCACAGTCCCTCGGTAATCGCCTCGACATGCTTCGCGTCCAGAACCACGCGGCGCGGCTCCACTCGTTTCCCCGCGTTCAAGGCCACGTGCGGCCGATGCCACACGCCGCCCAAAGCCAGCCCGCCGATGGCGTAAGCCAACTGCAGCGGCGTGACCGTCAGAGCTCCCTGCCCGATCGCCACCGAGATCGTCTCGCCCGCGTACCACTTCTGCCGGAAGGTCCGGAGCTTCCAGCGGGTGGAGGGTACCACACCCGCCGCCTCGCCCGGCAGGTCGATGCCGGTTCTGTGACCGAAACCCACCATCTCGGCGTACCGGGCGATGTTGTCGATGCCGAGCCGGTTGCCGACGGTGTAGAAATAGACGTCGCAAGACTCCGCCAGCGCCCGGTAGAGCCCCACCACACCGTGCCCGCGCGCCAGGTGGCAGCGGAAGTACCGGCCGTAGAAGTTGGCGCCGCCGCGGCAGGTGACGCGGAAATCAGGTCCGATCACGCCCAGCTCCAGCCCCGCCAGCGCAACGATCGGTTTGAAAGTGGAGCCCGGCGCCAGTTGCGCTTGAATGGCGCGGTTCAACAGCGGCTTGTCGGGGTCGTTCACCAGGGCGCGCCACTCTTTCGATCGGATCCGGCCGGCGAAGCGGTTCGGGTCGAAAGCCGGGCGGCTCACCATCGCCAGAATGTCGCCGGTGCGGGGATCCAAGGCGACCACCGCGCCCCGCCGTCCGTCCATCGCGAGTTCCGCCACCACCTGTAAATCAAGATCGATCGTCAACCGCAGGTCCCGGCCGGGAACGGCCTCTTTGATGCCAATGACCTGCCGTTCCCTGCCCAGGCTGTCCACGACCACGCGGCGCTCTCCGTCGGCGCCTGTCAGCCAGCGGTTGTACCGGCGCTCCACCCCGGATTTGCCGATCACGTCGCCGGGCCGGTGCTGCACGAATTCCAACAAGTTCAGCTCGGCCTCGCTGATCTCCCCGATGTAACCCAGCAGGTGGGCCGCCAGGCCCCCGCGAGGATAGAGCCGCCGGTGGGCATTGATCAGCTCCATGTCCGGATACCGGGGATCGCCCCGGTGAGCCTCGATGAAAGACAGTTCGCTCGGCGTGAGTTCTTCTTTGACGATGACCGGCTCGTACTTGGGATGAGTCCTGTCAAAACGCCGCACCCGTTCCCGCAGCTCTTCGAAATCGAGTCCCAGTCCTTCCGCCAGAACGCGCAGATGTTCCTCCCGCAGGTTCTCCCGGGACAAGGCCAAGCTAAAAGAGGCCTGATTGTCCACCATGACGCGGCCTTCGCGGTCGAGGATCCTGCCTCGCGGGGCGAGGATGGGCAGGGCCTTGATGCGGTTGCGTTCGGCCCGCTCGCTGTAGAACTCCGGGTTGCGTACCTGGAGCTCCCAAAACCCGCTCAGCAGGAACAGAAACACTCCAGCGATGAGGTACTGAAAAACGGCGATCCGGCTGGCGGCAAACCGGGTACCGTCGCGCCGGGAGATGGGTCTGAGCAGGTCATGGGGGTCTGGATCACGGAATCCCATAGGCTGCTTCCCCGGTTTCCCTGCGTCAGTTCTCCTTTAGTTTATCCAACAGGTGGAAGAGCGGGACCGCCACCGCCCCGTTCATCACCGCGAGGACCAATGTCTGCGCGGCGCCGAGCTCCATCGGCGCTCCGAGCAAGGCGCGTCCGAGCACCCAGTACATCACCTGGTGGAAGATGAAAAAGAAAAACGCCATCACGAAACGCGAACCCGGATTGTCGGCGTCGAAGCGCAGGCTTGCCGAAGCAGCGAAGTACCCGACCAGCGTCTTGACGATGCCGAACATCCCGAGAGGGTTCTGCGAAAGAGAGTCCTGGGCCAGCCCGATCACTGCTCCATAAAGCAGCCCGGCCACCGGCCGGCGCCGCATGGCGGCGAAATAAACCGTCACGAGCAGAGGCAGCTCCAGATAGCCGAGGTGCTCGAGAAACAGCGGGATGTATACCTGAAATAGAATCGCCGCGACGGGAACGAGCAGCAGCACGACCGGCCGGTACCGCGAAATCTTCGTGCGGCGGCGCGCGCCGGCAAGTAGGTCCCCGTAATCGCTCATGGCTGCCCGCCGGGGGGCGAAGCCGCGCCGGGCGCCGTCCTCGCCCCCAAGTCGAGGTTGAAATCGGGAGGCGGCGTCCCCGGGGCGCCTTCCCCGTAGACATGGCCTTGCGCCTCGCCGATCCGCCGGTAGGCTTCGAGCAACCGGTCGGCGTCGGTGAGGACAGGGGCCGGCCCGGCAGCCCCGGGTTCACCCGTCATCGTCATCGTCTCCGGCGGAGGCAGAAGCCCGAACTCCGGCTCGGCCCCGGGGGACGCGGGCACGGGCTGGTGGACGCCTTCGAGCACCACTAGAACTTCTTCGACTCCCGCCCGAAGTCCCGCTGGCTCGACGAGGATCTCCCGTAGAAGCTTTCCTTCCCGTGACACGGTCACCGGCCCAACGGGCAGCCCCCTGGGAAAGACACGGTCATCGCCGCTCGTGTAAAACCACTCGCCCACTTCTACATGCTGCTCATTTTGCACGTAATCCACCCGGCAGAATTCGCCGCCCGTCCCCTTGAGCGTTCCTTGGACACGGCTGCGCGCCGAGATCACGCCGGCGGCGAAACTGGCGTCAGTGATCAGAACTACTCGCGACGCTGTCGGATACACGGCGGCCACCCGGCCGGCGATGCCTTCCGGGGTGACGACCGCCATCCCTTTCTTGACGCCCTCCCGTGTACCCCGGTCGATGAAGACGACCTTCGAGGCCGCACCGGTGCCGGCGCCGATCACCCGGGCGGCAACCATCTTCGAGGGGCTGCGCTCGAGGAACAGCTTGAGCGCCTCGGCGCGATCGGCCCGCGCCAGCTCCCGCCGCAACCGGTGGACTTCCAATTTCAACCGGCCGAGCTCGCTCTTCAGCCGCTGGTTCTCCTTCTGCGCGTTGGTCAAAAAGACGTAAGTTTCCAGCGCCGTGGAGACAGTCCGCTGGATGCTCTCCAGCACGCGGGCGACAGGCGTCACCGCAGTCACCGCCCAGACCCGTATGAGGCGGACGTCCCGCTCGGTCCGCACTTGATAACCCAGTAGCAGCAGTTGCCCGGCGATCACCAGCGCCAGGATGGTCAGCGTCCGATACCGGTGTGTGAGCAACTCCATGGCCGCCCGGCCGTTGCCTCTACTCGATGGCGATCCGGCGCAGCAGTTTGAACTCGGTCAGCATCTTCCCCGTGCCCAGGGCGACGCAGGCCAGCGGATCCTCGGCGATCGAGACCGGCAACCCGGTCTCTTCCCGGATGCGCTTGTCGAGGTTGCGCAGTAGCGCTCCGCCGCCGGTGAGCACGATGCCCCGGTCGCTGATGTCGGCGCTCAGCTCCGGCGGAGTGCGCTCGAGCGCCACGCGGATCGCGTTCATGATCGTGGCCACGCACTCGGAGACCGCTTCGCGGATCTCGCTGTCGTCCACGGTGATCGTCCGGGGTACGCCCTCGATCAGGTTGCGCCCCTTGATCTCCATGGTCAAGGGCTTGTCCAACGGGTAGGCGGAGCCGATCTGAATCTTGATCTGCTCGGCGGTTCGCTCGCCGATCAGCAGATTGTACTTGCGCTTCAAGTACTGCATGATGGCCTCGTCGATCTCGTTGCCGGCCACACGGACCGAACGCGAATAGACGATGCCCGACAGCGAGATCACGGCCACGTCCGTGGTGCCGCCGCCGATGTCCACGATCATGTTGCCCGACGGCTCGGTGATCGGCAGCCCCGCGCCGATGGCCGCCACCATAGCCTGCTCCACCAGATAGACCTCGCTCGCCTTGGCCCGGTAAGCCGAGTCGATGACCGCCCGCTTCTCCACCTGCGTGATCTCGCTCGGTACCCCGATGACGATCCGCGGATGCACCAGCAGCTTGCGCCCGTGGGCCTTGTGGATGAAATAGTTCAGCATCCGCTCGGTGACTTTGAAGTCGGCGATCACGCCGTCCTTCATCGGCCGGATGGCGACAATGTTGCCCGGGGTGCGCCCGAGCATTTCTTTCGCCTCGCGGCCCACGGCTTCGACCTCGCCCGTGTTCTTGTTGATTGCGACGATCGACGGCTCGTTGACGACGATGCCCCGTCCCTTGGCAAAAACGAGGGTGTTCGCAGTCCCCAGATCGATCGCCAGATCCGAAGAGAACAGGCTGAACAAAGAGCGAAAATTCATAGACGTCCGGACTTTCCCGCAGGCCCCGCCCGGCCGCACTCCGGCCTCACAGATCCTGCGCTATTCTCGATCATTCCCCGCCGGCGATGATGGAGCGTCACCTGGTGTCCTCCGGCCCGAAGTACTTGAGTTCCTCGTGGTGTTCCGCGGCTGAGCGAGCCGCGCGCCGGAACGTAAACAAGAGCCAGGCCAACGCGATCCATTCAAAGCGTAGCACGCTGCGCTCGGCAAACACAAGAAACGGGGAATTTCTTTGTTTTCAGCGGACTAACCGGCGGTCCGCGCCCCCGGCTACCGTAGGAAAGCCGGATCCCTCCAGTCCCAGACCCGCCACTGCGAGCGGTTGATGTCCACCGGCTGAACGCTCCAGTCCCAGCACGCCCAGCGGGTCGCCCCGCGGAAGTGGATCGTCACGCTCGCCACCGCCAGCAACGCGAACAGTCCGGCGGCGGCGAAGGCCCGGCGCCGGGGCATCGCCCGGATCTTGTCGATGGCCGGAATCAAAAAGTAGACCAAGATGGGTGAAAGGTCCGACATGTAGCGCGGCCCGAACCCGTGCCCGCCGATCCAGTCCTCGAAACTCGACACCAACAGCCAGTGGAGCAGCACGATCGCCACGAGATAAGACCGCAGCTCCCGAGCGGCTGCTTCAGCGGGCCTTACCGCCATACCGTAGAGCGAAAACAACGCCACCGGCACATAAATGAACAGGCCCCGTCCGGGGCTGATCAGGTTGCCCGCCAAGGCTTCGAGAAACCGCGGGTGCAGCGACAGGCCCGGCGCTCCGGCCCGCTGCACCCAGGAATACGGCGCCAGCGGGAAACCGTAGACGGCCAAGTTGTAAGCGGCGAACAGGCTCGTCACTACGGCCGCCCCGAGAAAGAACCCAGACAATTGTTTCCTGTGCCGGCGGAAAACATAAACGGTGAAGACCGCCGCCGATACCGCGTTCGACGCGCGGACAAAAAAGGCCAGCGCCAGCGGCGCGCCCATTAGCGCGATCCAGCGCGGATTCCTCACCCCGCGCAACGCCATCAACAGCGCCAAGGCGAGCAGCATCATCGACGGCCCGTGCTGCCACAGCCCCCGGCTGGCCAGCGACCAGGCCGGCGTCCCGAAGGCGAACAGCGCCGCCAATAGCAGCGCCTCAGCCCGGCCGAGGAACTCCCGGGCGATAAAGAACACCAGCGCGGCGGCGATAGCCACGAAGAACGAAGCGACGATCAGCTCCACCGCCGCTGAGGCTCCGATGAAGTCCCCGGCGAGCAGACGCCGCACGACCGGCGAAGAGCTGCCCTCCGCCAGAGGCCGCAGCAACGGCTGGGCTGCCGAAACAGCGGCTCGCATCGCCGCCACCGGCGGCACAGCCAGAAAAGCGACGGCCACCGAGTAGAAGTTGCGCAGCCGGCCGTCCGGGCATTCCCCGCGGCTGTGAACGAGCCGCCAGCCCGCCGCCGATCCCGTGCACTCGATCATATAGAAGCCGTCGGCTTCGAGGAGCGGCAGGTACTCGTCGAGGTCGGTGTCGCCCTCGTTGAGGATGCTCATCGCCGTGGGGATGGTCCAGCGGGAGTCGAACGGGGTGGCGTTCGGACTAAGGCAGTAGACCAGGAAGACGACCAGGAAGAGGATTCCCGCCAGGCGAAGATCCGGCAGCGCGGACCGGGAGTGATGCGCCCCGCTCATCGAGGAACCTCAAATTATAGCCGCCGCGTCGCGCCCGCGATTCTGGAGACAATGAAGGATATGCATTCCCGTTCGTTTCCCGCCCGTTGCGCCGCCGCGGCGCTGGCGCTGCTGCTCCCGGTCTTCGCGCTCGCCGACGAGGGTCTCTGGCTCTTCAACGATTTTCCCGCGGAAAAGGTGGCCAAGAAGTACGGCTTCCAGGTCACCCAGAAGTTCCTCGACCACATCCGCCTCTCCTCTACCCGGCTGTTTCCTTACGGTTCCGGATCATTCATCTCCCCAAAGGGTCTGGTTTTCACCAACCACCACGTGGCCTCCGACTGCATCCAGAAGTTGACCACGGCCGAGCACAACTACCTCCGCGACGGATTCCACGCCCGCTCGATCGACGAAGAGAAGGCCTGTCCGGATCTGGAGATCAACGTGTTGGTCCGCATCGAGGATGTCACCGAGCGCGTCAAGGGCGCGGTGAAGCCGGAGATGACGCCCGCCGAGGCCAACCGGGCGAGGAAGGCCGAGATGTCGCGGATCGAAAACGAGTGCCGGAAGGCGGGCGGAGACCGTTGTGACGTCGTAACGCTGTTCTCCGGCGGCCAGTACCACCTTTACGAGTACAAGAAGTACACCGACGTCCGCCTGGTCTTCGCTCCCGAAGAAGCGATCGCCGCCTTCGGCGGGGATCCCGACAACTTCAACTACCCGCGCTACTGCCTGGATTTCGCCCTGCTGCGCGTCTACGAGAACGGCAAGCCGGCCCACACGCCGGAGTATTTGAAGTGGTCCCGCGAGGGGGTTAAAGATGGTGAGCTGACTTTCGTCTCCGGCCACCCGGGCACCACCGGGCGCATGCTCACCTACGCCGCCCTCGAGTTCTACCGCGACGTCTCCTACCCGCTCGTGCTGCGCTGGGTCGAGCACCTGGAACACGCCCTGCTCGATTTCAGCCGGGCGAGCGAGGACAACAAACGGATCGCCCGTGACAACCTGCTGATGGCCCAGAACAGCCGCAAAGCCTACCGAGGCTTCCTCCGCGGGCTCCGCGATCCGAAGCTCATGGCCCGCAAACTCGCCGAGGAGCGAAAGCTCCGCGCCGCCGTCGAGGCCGATCCGGAGCTGAAAAAGAAATACGCCGGCATCTGGGACGAAGTGGCCGCCGCCTACAAGAAGTACGCGGAGTTCTACAAACGCTACTACCTGCTCGAGCGCGCTCCCACCCGCGGCTCTGACCTGTTCCGCATCGCCCGCCACGTCGTGCGCCTGCCGGTGGAGCGCGCCAAGCCCAATGAGAAGCGCTTGCGGGAATACACCGATGCGGCCCTGCCCACCCTCGAGCAGTTCCTCTACAGCCCGGCCCCGATCCATCCCTCCATGGAAAAGGTGGTCATCGCCGCCTACCTGGAGTTCTTGAAGCAGGAGCTGGGCGCTTCGGACCCGGCGGTGAAGGCCGTGCTCGGCGGCAAGTCTCCGGCCGAGGCGGCTGCCGAATACGTGGGTTCCTCGCGGCTGGCCAACGTGAAGCTGCGGAAGCGCCTGGCCACCGACGCCAAGGCGGCGGAATCCTCCAGGGACGGCATGGTGCGGCTGGCGCGGCTACTCGATCCGGCGGCGCGGAAACTGAGGAAGCGGTACGAAGACGAGGTGGAAGCCTCGGTGACGTCGGCCGCCTCGAAGATCGCCCAGGTCCGCTACGCGGTGTTCGGGGCCGACGACTACCCGGACGCTACCTTCACCCTGCGGCTCTCCTACGGCCCGGTGAAAGGCTACAAGGACGAACTGGGCCGGCCCGTGCCCTCGATGACCCGCATCCGCGGCCTTTATGAGCGCGCCACGGGCAAGGAGCCCTACAAGCTGCCGCCGAGCTGGCTCGAGGCCAAGGACCGTCTGGACATGGACACGCCCTTCAACTTCGTCACCACCAACGACACTCATGGCGGCAACTCGGGCAGCCCGACGATCAACACCAAGGGCGAAGTAATCGGCATCCTCTTCGACGGCAACCTGGAGAGCCTGCCGAACCGGTTCGTGTACACCGAAGAGCGTGCCCGGAGCGTTCACGTCGCCTCGCAAGCGATCATCGAGGCGCTGCGCAAGGTCTACCGGGCCGAGCGAATCCTGAAAGAGATCGGCATGGACTGACGGTGAGGGCGCCGATCCCACCGTCCCGGATCCCAGCGCGCCACCTCCCCGGCGGATTTTCATGTCTTGACAATAGTTGTTTAAACGAGTATTATCGGCGTAGACGCCTTGCGAAGAGGCTCCGGCCGGCCCGGCCGGGGCGCTGAGATTCGATGAAAGGAGATCGGAATGAGTGATGTAGCTGCGCTGGACCGCCGGCTGAACGAGATGATTCTCGCCGGCAAGATCCTCGAGGCTTTCGAAGAGTTCTACGCCGACGACGTCGTGATGCAGGAGAACAGCAACCCGCCGCGGGTAGGCAAAGAGGCCAACCGCGAGTTCGAAAAGCAGTTCCTGGCCAATGTGGAGCAGTTCCACGGAGCGAAGCTGGGAGCCGTCGCGGCGGCCGGGGACGTCTCCTTCTCGGAGTGGGAATTCGATATCACCTTCAAAGGCGGCGCGAGAAAGAAGACTGCCCAGGTGGCGGTGCGCCGCTGGCGGGACGGCAAGATCGTCCACGAGCGGTTCTACTACGACGCTTCCCAATAATCTCGATCCCGACGGCTGGTGGGGCTCTAGTTCTCGAGTGGGCCCGCGCCGGGGCGGTGGCTCTGGCTGAGAAGGGTTCTGCGCCGGAGAACTTCGAGCAAAGTTATAATAAAAGAGTTCGCAAAAGACTCCCACCGCCAGAGGTGCGCATGTTGCTGTCGGTCCGGGAGCTGGAGCTGCGTGAGATCCGTTTCGACAAGGTCTATCCGGCTGAGGCTGTGGACCTTGGCGGCACCAGCTTCCGTTCACATCATGATCTCCGCATCACCGGGGTGGCCCATTTGCTGCCCGGGACCGAAGAGATCTGTGTGCGCGGGCGCATTACCTGCCGGTTGGAAGGCGAGTGCGACCGTTGTCTGGAAACCTCGCCTTATGCGATTGACCAGGAGTTCGAACTGAGCTACCGGCCTGCTCCGCTGGGTCCGGCCGAAGGAGAATTCGAACTGACCGAAGAAGATACCGAGATCGGCTATTACGAAGGCGAAGGCGTGGAGTTGCTCGCGGTGTTGCGGGAGCAGATCTTGCTCTGGCTTCCCATGCACTGGATCTGCTGCGAAGAATGCCGGGGCATCTGTCCGATCTGCGGGGCCAACCGCAACCGCGGCGAGTGCCATTGCCGCCCGGCGGCAATAGACGACCGGTGGGCGGTCCTGCGCGACTTCCGACCGTCCCGGTGACGGCGCGGCTAGGCAAGGGATCGTTTCTGGGTTTTCCCGGCCTCGGCAGAGATCGCGCGAACAGAACGTTACAGGAGAGACAGATACGACATGGCAAATCCGAAACGCAGGCATTCCAAGAGGAGAACCGGCAATCGCCGGGCGCACGATGCGCTGAAGAAACCTGGGCTGGCGACCTGCCCGGACACCGGGCTGCCGAAGCTGCCTCACCGGGTCTCGCCCCACACCGGCAAGTACAAGGGCCGCGAGATCATCGAAGTTCCCGAGACGTGATCCGCCACTGAACCGGAGGGCCTCGCTGAACCATGGTCACGGTGGCAGTGGACGCGATGGGCGGCGACCACGCTCCTCAACACGAGGTGGCGGGCGCGGTCGAAGCGGTAAAGTCCCACGACCTCAAAGTCATCCTCGTCGGACGCGAGGACGTGCTGCGCCGCGAGCTGGCGCGGCACGGCGACGTCTCGGCTCTGCCCATCGAGATCGTCCACGCCAGCGAACGGATCACCATGGAGGACTCGGCAGCCAAAGCCCTCCGCAACAAGAAAGACAGCTCCATCCGGGTGGCCTCTCGCCTGGTCGCCGAAGGCCGCGCCCAGGGCTTGGTTTCGGCGGGCAACACCGGAGCGGCGATGGCGACGGCGAAGATCGTTCAGGGGATGGTACCCGGCGTCATCCGCCCCGCGCTCGCTTCGGCCATGCCCACGGTGACCGGCCGTTACACGGTGCTCATGGACGTCGGCGCCAACGTGGACTGCACACCGAAGATGCTCGTGCAGTTCGCCATCATGGGCGAGGTCTACTCCCGGATCATCTTGAAAACGAAGAACCCGCGCGTCGGACTGCTCTCTATCGGCGAGGAGGAGCACAAGGGCAACGAACTCACACGGGCCACGACGCCGCTCCTGAAGGGGCTGCCGCTGAACTTCGTCGGTAACGTCGAGGGCCGGGATCTCTACAGCGGCGCCGTGGATGTGATCATTTGCGACGGTTTTGTGGGTAACGTTGTTCTGAAAACAAGCGAAGGATTAGCTGACGCCATGCGTCAGATGCTAACTGAGGCGTTGAGTGCGACGCCGGTAAGGAAACTGGGCTACTTGCTGGCGCGGGCCGCGTTCGCCGAGTTCAAGCGCCGGGTCGATTATTCCGAACCCGGCGGGGCTCCGCTGCTGGGGGTGAAAGGGGTCTGCATCATTTGCCACGGCTCATCACCGCCCAAAGCCCTCAAGAATGCGATACGCATCGCCGCCGAATACGCCGCCGGGGGCGTCAACCGGCAAATCGAAGAGGAATTGAGCCGCTGGAATGCCTTGCAATTGGCTGCAAAAGTGGACTAACGGCGCCGCCTTGGCCGCGGGCCTTCTAACGATCCTCGCACTGCCGCTGGGAGCGCAGCGTCTGGATCCGGCCAAATGGAGCCTCGCCCTGGAGCCGGACGCGGCCGCGCCGGGTTCGGTGATCCTGGGACGGCTGCACGTCGAGCTGGAAGAGCCCTGGCACTTGTATTCGCCGACCACGCCGCCGGGCGGACCTATCCCGACCAAGATCGAGCTGGTCCCAAACGCCGCCGTCGAGCGATGGGAGGTCTATCAGGAGCCGCCGGTTACCAAGTACGATCCGAACTTCCAGATCGACACCGAAACCTACGCCCGCGAAACGACCTTCGTCTTCCGCATCTTCCTCGCCTCGGACGCAGCCACCGGCGAAACGGAGCTGACCGCCAAGGTCCGCTACCAGCTTTGCACAGAGACCCAGTGCCTGCCGCCGAAGCGCAAGACCGCCTCGGCGCGGCTGCGCATCGAGCCCGGGGCCGGAACCGTTCAGGCTACGCTGCCCGCAGGGTTGGTTCTTGCGGCGCGCGGAGAACCAGGGGGAACGGGCCCGGCGTCCACCGCGGCTTCTCCCGCACCCGCGGCTTCCGGCTCCCCACCGCCTGCTCCGGCGCGGCCGGTGGACGAAGAGGGACTCATCCGATTCCTCATCATCGCCTTCGGTTTCGGCCTGGCCGCTATCTTCACGCCGTGCGTTTTCCCGATGATCCCAATTACCGTGTCGTTCTTCTTGAATCAGCAGACGGGATCGCGCCGGGCGAGCCTGGTGCAAGCGCTCGTCTTCTGCGCGGGGATCATCGTGTTGTTCACCTCCCTAGGGCTGATCGCGACAGCGCTGCTTGGACCGTTCGGGATGGTGCAGCTCGGCTCGAACCCGTGGGTGAACGCCTTCATCGCCCTCGTCTTTCTCATCTTCGGCCTCAGCCTGCTCGGGGCGTTCGAAATCCGGCTTCCTTCCGGGCTGCTGACGCGCTTGAACGCGGCCTCAGAGCGTGGCGGCATAGTCGGGACGCTGCTGATGGGGCTGACGTTTTCGCTTACGGCCTTTGCCTGCGTCGGTCCGTTCGTCGGCACGTTGCTCGCGGCCTCGATCACGAGCGGCGGGACGCGGCCGTTGATGGGGATGCTGGCCTTCGCCGTCGGACTGGCCCTGCCGTTCTTCTTCCTGGCTTTGTTCCCCTCCTATCTCCAGCGGCTGCCGAAGGCCGGCGGCTGGATGTCGCGCATCAAGGTGGTGCTCGGCTTCATCATCCTGGCGGCGATGTTCAAGTACTTGAGCAACGTCGATCAAGTGTTGCAGTGGGGCCTGATCACCCGGGAGCGCTTCCTGGCCGTCTGGATCGTTTTGTTCGCCCTCGCCGGCCTCTATTTGCTCGGGCTGGTCCGGCTGGAGGGCGTAAGCGGATCCGAAACGCTGGGCGTAGCGCGCCTGTTGATCGCCGCGGCCTTCCTGGTCTTTGCCGTCAGTCTGATTCCAGGAATGTTCGGAGCCCGGTTGGGCGAGCTGGACGCCTACGTACCGCCGCCCTCGGAAGGCTTCGCCATGGGAGGCATGGCCGGCGGCTCCCAGCGCGAGCTGGCCTGGATGAAGAACGATTACGAGGGTGCGCTCGAGCGCGCCCGGGCCGAGGGCAAGCTCGTCTTCATCAGCTTTACCGGCTATGCCTGCACCAACTGCCACTGGATGAAGGCGAACATGTTCACCCGGCCCGAGATCGCCGCCGCGCTGGAGCGCTACGTGCGGGTAGAACTGTACACTGACGGCACGGACGAGGCCTCCGAGCGAAACCAGCGTCTGCAAGAAGAACGCTTCTCGACGGTGGCCATACCCTATTACGCGATCGTGAAGCCCGACGGTACGATCGTCGCCACCTTCCCCGGCCTCACGCGCGACGCCGAAGAATTCCTTGCGTTCCTGACGGCGCCTCTCGAGAAGCAGATCTGACCGCGGGTGGGCCCCTGGCCTCCGCGCGCGGTGGCGATGGGGTGCTCGGACAGCTTCGGGACACCTCCCCAAAAGTTTCTGAAACTCCCGAGCGAGGACTTCAGGACGCGTGCTTCTGCGTGAATGCGGCCAGCTCGTCGGCCTTGCGCCGCGCGGCCCCGGAGTCGATCGACTCGGCGGCCACGGCCACGCCCTCGGGCAGATCCCGGGCCCGTCCCGCGGCCACCAGCGCGGCGGCGGTGTTCGCCAGCACGATGTCCCGCCGCGGGCCCGTTTCGCCGGCCAGCACCGTTCGGACGATCGCCGCGTTCTCGGCCGCGTCCCCGCCGCGGAACTCCTCGAGCCGTGCCGAAGGCAGCCCGAAGTCCGCCGGACTGAAGTCGCGCCGCGTCACCGATCCGTCACGCACCTCGAAGGCGTAGGTCTTCCCCGTCAGGGTAATTTCGTCCAGACCGTCGGAGCCGTGAACGACGAAAGCGCGCCGGAGCCCAAGCTCCGCTAGCACGCGGGCCATCAGCTCGGCGGCCTCGAGCGAAGGCGCCCCGGCGAGCTGGCAATCGGCCCCGGCCGGGTTGGTCAGCGGACCAAGGATGTTGAACACCGTCCGGACTTTCAGCTCCCGCCGCACCGGTTGGGCATGCTTCATCGCCGGATGCAGCGCCGGAGCGAACAGGAACCCGATCCCCACTTCCCGGATCGCCCGGCCCATCAACTCCGGATCCACCAACAGCCGGACGCCCAGGCCCTCGAGCACGTCCGCCGCCCCGCACCGGCTCGAAATGGACCGGTTGCCATGCTTGGCCACCCGAACCCCCGCCCCCGCGGCAACGAAAGCCGCCGTGGTGGAGATGTTGAAGGTCGAGTGCCCGTCGCCCCCGGTGCCGACGATGTCCAGCAGCGGCCCGGTCCCGCCCCCGGCGTCCACCCGCGTCGCCTTGGCGCGCATCGCCCGAGCGAACCCCAGCACTTCTCCGGCTGTCTCGCCTTTCATCCGCAGCGCCACCAGGAACGCCCCGATCTGAACAGGGCTAGCGGCGCCCTCCAGGATGGCGTTCATCGCCTCCTCGGCCTCGGCTGAAGATAGGTGCTCCCCAGCGAGGATGCGGTTCAGGAACGGCAACAGGGCCATGATGCTATAGTGGTGAGTTTGGGCTACTTAGCAATCGTAGCATAGGGACGGAAACCTCATGAAAATCCACGAATACCAGGCCAAACAGATCCTCGCCTCCTACGGCGTGCCGGTGCCGCGGGGCGAGGTGGCGTTCAGCGCCGAGGAAGCCAAGGAGGCGGCCGAGAAGATCGGCGGCAGCGTGGTGGTCAAGGCCCAGATCCACGCCGGCGGCCGCGGAAAGGGCGGCGGCGTGAAAGTGGCCAAAGACGCCCGGGAAGCGCGCGACATTGCTGACAAAATGCTCGGAATGAAACTTGTAACCCATCAAACGGGTCCCGAGGGCAAGATCGTGCGCCGCCTGCTGATCGAAGAGACGCTGCCCATCGACAAGGAACTCTACCTGGGCATCGTGCTCGACCGGGCTATCGGCAAGAACGTCTTCATGGCCTCGCCGGCCGGCGGCGTGGAGATCGAAGAGGTGGCGCGGAAGACGCCGGAGCTGCTCTTCAAGGAGGTCATCGAGCCGGGCATGGGGCTGCAGGGCTTCCAGGCGCGCAAGCTGGCGTTCCGCATGGGCCTGCCGGCGCAGGCCGTCCGCGGAGCCGCCCAGGCCATGACCGCGCTGGCCAAGGCCTACGAGGCGATCGACGCCTCGCTCGCCGAGATCAACCCGTTCGTGCTCACCACCGACGGCAAGGTCTACGCCCTGGACGCCAAGATCAACCTCGATGACAACGCCCTCTGGCGCCACAAGGACCTGATGGAGCTGCGAGACCTCAATGAGGAGGATCCGCTCGAAGTCGAGGCCTCGAAATACAACCTGAACTACATCAAGCTGGACGGCAACGTCGGCTGCATGGTGAATGGGGCCGGCCTGGCCATGGCCACCATGGACATCATCAAGTACGCCGGAGGCAACCCAGCCAACTTCCTCGACGTCGGCGGCGGAGCGAGTTCGGAGCAGATAGAAAACGCGTTTCGCATCTTGACCTCTGACAAGAACGTCAAGGCGGTCTTGATCAACATCTTCGGCGGCATCCTGCGCTGCGACGTCCTGGCCACCGGCGTGGTCGCCGCGGCCAAGAACCTGAACCTGGAGATCCCGGTGGTCATCCGCATGGAAGGCACCAACGTGGAGCAGGGCCGCCGGATTCTCCAAGAGTCCGGCCTGAACTTCACCGTGGCCTATGGTATGAAAGACGCCGCTGAAAAGGTGGTGAAGCTGGCGCAGTAGCCGGCTCCCGCGCCGTCAGTGGCGCGGACCGGAACCGAGCAGGAAGGCAACCATGAGCATACTCATCGACGAGAACACGCGCTTGATCGTGCAGGGATTCACCGGCAGGGAAGCCACGTTCCACTCCGAGCAGATGATCGCTTACGGCACAAAGGTCGTCGGCGGCGTCGTGCCCGGCAAGGGCGGCCAGACGCACCTGGACCGGCCGGTCTTCAACACCGTCGCCGAGGCCGTGGAAGCCACCGGCGCCAACGCCAGCGTCATCTTCGTGCCCCCGGCCTTCGCCGCCGACGCCATCATGGAGGCGGCCGACGCTGGCCTGCCCTTGGTGGTCTGCATCACCGAGGGCATCCCCACCGCCGACATGGTGAAGGCCTGGCAGTTCCTGCAGGGGCGCTCCACGCGCCTGATCGGGCCGAACTGCCCGGGCATCATTTCGCCCGGCAAATCGAAGATCGGCATTATGCCGGGGCCGATCCACAAGCCCGGCCACGTCGGCGTCGTCTCGCGCTCGGGCACGTTGACTTACGAGGCCGTCGATCAGCTCACGCGGCTGGGCATCGGCCAGTCCACCTGCATCGGTATCGGCGGCGACCCGATCATCGGGACCACGTTCCTGGACGCCATCAAGCTGTTCAACGACGATCCCGACACGCACGCGATTGTAATGATCGGCGAAATCGGCGGCAACGCCGAGGAGACCGCCGCAGCTTGGGTGAAGGA
>CAYWXL010000059.1:5151-25612 GCA_964461995.1 uncultured Solibacteraceae bacterium | reverse complement strand
CCGCCGCCGACGACCACGGCCCGGTGCGGCTTGCGTTCGGCCACCCACCGGCGGATCTTGCGGCTGTCCGGGATGGTGCGGAGCACGTGGACCGCCGGGTGGTCCACGCCTTCGAAATCCGGCTTGACCGGGGCGGCTCCCGGGGCCAGCACGAGGGCGTCGTAGTCTTCCCAGTAGGTGCGGCCGGAATGGGCCTCGTGGACCTGGATGCGGCGGCGGGCGCGGTCGATAGCAAGGACCTCGTTGAGCGTGCGGACCTCGATATTGAAGCGCTCCCGGAAGAGCTCCGGAGTGGCCACCAGGAGATCCTCTTCTTTGGGGATGACGTTGCCCACGTAGTAGGGCAGGCCGCAGTTGGCGAAGGAGACGAACGGCCCGCGGTCGAAGACGATGATCTCGACGCTCTCGTCGAGGCGGCGGAGGCGGGCGGCGCAGGAGGCTCCGCCGGCGACGCCGCCGACGATCAAGACTCGTTTTGCTACCGTCATCGGATTCTGGCACTCTCCCTGGCGTCGCGGGAATAGGTGAATCTTCAGGATCGCACGGCCTGGGCCGTGGCGCCCGGGGCCGGCGGGGTGCGGCGCGCGCCCACAAGAATGGGGCAGCCGGTCGCCCGGCCGCCCCTGGGTTTCGGCCTGTCCGGAGTGGATCAGGAGGTGGTTGCAGGCGCGGCGGACGGCTGCTCGGAGCGTTGGTCGATCGGGATGAAGTCGCGCTTGTCGTAGCCGATGTAGATCTGCCGGGGACGGGCGATCTTCTGTTCCGGATCTTGCAGCATCTCCTGCCACTGGGCGAGCCAGCCGACCGTCCGCGGGATGGCGAACAAGACGGTGAAGAAAGACGTGGGGAAGCCCATCGCCTGGTAAATGATGCCGCTGTAGAAATCGACGTTCGGGTAGAGCTTCCGCTTCAGGAAGTACTCGTCGGAAAGGGCGATGCGCTCGAGCTCGATGGCGATGTCGAGCAGTGGGTTCTTGCCGGTAACCTCGAAGACCTCCTGGGCGGTCTTCTTGATGATCCTGGCGCGCGGATCGTAGTTCTTGTAGACGCGGTGGCCGAAGCCCATCAGCCGGAACTCACCCTTCTTGACGCGCTCGATGTAGGCGGGGATGTTGTCTTTGTGGCCGATCTCGCGGAGCATGCGCAGCACCCGCTCGTTGGCGCCGCCGTGCAGGGGGCCGGAGAGGGCCGCGGCCGCGGCGGCGGTGGTGACATAGGGATCGGCTTCAGAGCTGCCCACGCCACGCATGGTGTTGGCGCTGCAGTTCTGCTCGTGGTCGATGTGCAGGATGAACAGGATGTCCAGGGCGCGCTCGAGCACGGGATGGGCGCGGAACTTCGGCTCCACTTTGCGCCAGAGCATGTTCATGAAGTTGGCGGTGTAAGAGAGTTCGTTGTCCGGATAAACATACGGCTGGCCGATCGAGTGGCGGTAGGCCCAGGCGGCGATGGTGGGGACCTTGGCGATCAGCCGGGCGATGTCCTGCTTGCGCTGCTCGGGATCGCGGACGTTGCGCGACTCCGGATAGAAGGTGGAGAGTGCGGCCACCGAGCTGATGAACATGCTCATGGGATGGGCGTCGTAGCGGAAACCCTCCATGAGCTTCTTCATGTTCTCGTGGATCATCGTGTGGTGGGTGATCAGATCCACCCACTCGTCGAGCTGTGATTTCGTGGGCAGCTCTCCGTTGAGGACGAGGTAGGCGGCTTCCAGATAGCTGCAATTCTCGGCGATCTGTTCGATGGGATAGCCGCGATACCGCAGGATGCCTTTCTCGCCGTCGATGAAGGTGATCGCGCTGCGGCAGGAGGCGGTGTTCTTGAACGCCGGATCGTAACTCATGGTCCCGAAATCGTCGGGATTCACTTTGATCTGGCGCAGATCCATCGCCCGGACATGGCCGTTGACGAGGGGGATTTCGTAAGATTTTCCCGTGCGGTTATCAGTGATCGTGAAGGTTTCTTTCGTCTCCATTGGACTCTCTCCGTCGTGAGTAAGAACGTGGCGAATCGGCAGTGCGAGGGTGTCTCCGCACCCGGGGCGCGCGCCGGCCGCTCTCCGCCGCAGGGAAATGGGCCGGGCCTGCGGAACAGGCGGCAAGCGTTCGGGGGAGCGTTCCGCCGCAGGCGGCCGGAAGGACGAGGTAGCGGAGGAGAGCCAGCGGGGCGTGTTCACCGAAGAGGCGCGGGGCGCACCGGCGGCAGCAGACGGGCTGCCGCACTGCGGGCCGTGGCATTACCACAAACACCCCCTTCGGCTGCTGGGCTAATTCGCGCGGGGAGCCGGCGCCAGCGGCCGGCTGGGCTTCCGCGCGGCTGTATTATAGCACAAATTGGTAGAGTATAACCTCTCAATCTCCTAAACTATCCTTGGGTTTGGGCGAGCCGGCCGAAGGGAGAGTGAGCGGGCGGAGGCGTGTCTCCGCCCGATGGGAGGCCGGAGTGGATCAGCGGGCTTCGACCGCCGCCAGCTTCTCCGCCAGTGCCGGGATGGTCTTTTCGAGGACTTCCTCGATGCGCTCGACGAAGACGAACTCGATCTCCTGCCGGACCTCTTCGGGGAGGTCGTAGAGATCCTTTTCGTTCGGCCTGGGCAAGACGACGCGCTTAATGCCGGCGCGCTTGGCGGCGAGGACCTTCTCCTTGACGCCGCCGACGGGCAGGACCAGGCCGGTCAAAGTGATCTCGCCGGTCATGGCGGTATCGCTGCGGGCCGGCTGGCCGGTGAAGAGAGACACCAGCGCCACCGCCGCGGTGATGCCGGCCGAGGGCCCGTCCTTGGGCGTCGCGCCGGCGGGCACGTGCAGGTGCACGCCGTTGTCCTGGAACTTCTGGGGGTGGATGCCGAGCAGATCGCAGTGAGCGCGAACCCAGCTCAGGGCGGCCTGCACGGACTCCTTCATAACATCGCCGAGCTGGCCGGTGAGCGTCAGTCCACCCTTGCCGCCGGGCAGCAGGGTGGCTTCGACGTAGAGCACCTCGCCGCCCACGGGCGTCCAGGCAAGGCCGGCGGCCACGCCCGGAGGCAGGTTCTTCCGGGCCTGCTCGGGCATGAAAGGCGCCGGGCCGAGCCACTCGACGAGTTCGTCGGGCTTGATGACGATCGGGTCGGTGTGGCCTTCAGCGAACTTGAGCGCCACTTTGCGGCAGATGCGGGCGATGGCGCGCTCGAGACGGCGCAGGCCGGCTTCGCGCGTGTAGTTTCGGATGATCGCCGAAAGAGCGTCGTCGGGAATCCGGCACTGCTCGGCGGTGAGCCCAGCTTCCTTGAGCTGGCGCGGGATGAGGTAACGCTTGGCGATCTCGATCTTTTCCTCTTCGGTGTAGCCGGGCAGCCGGAGGACCTCCATCCGGTCGAGCAGGGGCTGGGGAATCGTGTCCAGCGTGTTCGCCGTAGTGATGAACATGACCTTCGAGAGGTCGAAGGGCAGGTCCAGATAGTTGTCCCGGAAGGTGTGGTTCTGCTCGGGATCGAGCACCTCGAGCAGAGCCGAGGCGGGGTCGCCGCGGAAGTCGCGCCCGAGTTTGTCCACCTCGTCGAGCATGAGCACGGGATTGTTGGCGCCGGCCCGGCGGATGGCCTGGATCAGACGGCCGGGCATGGCCCCGATGTAAGTGCGCCGGTGGCCGCGGAGCTCGGCCTCGTCGTGCATACCGCCGAGGCTGAAGCGCTCGAACTTGCGGCCCAAAGCGCGGGCGATGGACTGCCCGAGCGAGGTCTTGCCGGTACCCGGCGGGCCGACGAAGCAGAGAATCGGCGCCTTGGCGTGGGGGTTCATCTTGAGGACGCCCAAGTGCTCGAGGATGCGCTCCTTGACCTCCTTCAGGTCATAGTGGTCCTCGTCAAGGATCTTGCGCGCCCGGGCCAGATCGAGATTGTCCTCGGTGGAGACGCGCCAGGGCAGCTCGAGAACCAGCTCGAGGTAGGTGCGCAGCACGTGGTAGTCCGGCGCTTGAGAAGGCAGGCGCTCGAGACGCCGCAGCTCGCGCTCGGCCTCCTTGCGGACCTCATCGGGCAGGTCGGCCTCTTCGAGGCGCTCCTTAAGCATCTCGATCTCGGCCTGCTCGGGGTTCTTCTCGCCCAGTTCCTGCTGGATGGCGCGGAGCTGCTGGCGCAGCAGGTACTCCCGCTGCTCCTTGCTCATCTCGTTACGAGCCTGGTCGGCGATCTTGTGGCGCAGCTCGAGGACCTGGAGCTCGTGGGTGAGGTAATTGTGCAAGAGCCGGAGCCCGTCGGTGCACGACTGGGCTTCGAGCAACGCCTGCTCCTTCTCCACGCCGAGGCCGAGCATCGAGGCGATCAGGTAGCAGAGCTTCATCGGATCCTCTTTGCCCGGCACGAGCTGGCTGAGGTCGATCTGCATCTGCGGCTGGGCCATGGAGATGACTTTGCCGGCCAGCTCGATGACCGAGCGCTGAAGGGCCTCGGTCTCCGCGGTGATCTCGCAGGGGGGCGGGGCAATTCGCACCTTGACACGCATGTACTTGCCGCCTTCCACCTCTTCGGTGGCCAGCAGCATGATGCGTTCGACGCCCAGCACGAGCAGCTCAATGGTGTTCTCGTTGGGCCGGGCGACCTTGCGGACGACGGCCTTGGTGCCGTAGGTGTAAAGGTCCTCCTGCTTGGGGACCTCCACGCTAGCATCGCGCTGCGCGAAGATCGCCAGCTCCTTCTCCTCGGTGGCCAGGGCAGCTTCCACTGCCGCCACCGACCTCGGCCGTCCCACCGAGAGCGGCATCAGCAGGTGCGGAAACAGCGCCGTATTTTTCAACGGCAGCAAGGGCAAGGTCTGAATCATTTCCTGCTCTTGACTCATGAGCCACTCCTTCCCGCCAGGACCCCGGCGTGGGGCCGGCAGCTATCCTCAGCTCCGCACGCGGACGAGCAAGATCCCGTTCTGATACTTCATTTCCAGCCCGGCCGTTTCAATGCGGCAGGGCAGGTGGATCGTCCGCTCGAAGCGGCTGTAGTTGATCTCCATCGAGTACTGGGCGCACCCCTCCTCGGCCACGTGGTCGCGCCGCACACCGCTGACGGTGAGGGCGTTGCCGTTGGCCGAGATATGGATGTCCTCCGGCTCCAGGCCGGCGAGCTCGAATTTCAGCAGCCACCCGTCGCGAGTGCGGTAGACGTCGGCGGCGGGACGCCAGGTGGTGGCGCCCGCCGGCTTCGAGACGGCGCATAAGAGCATTTCCAGTCGGTCTTCTCGGTGCGACATCGCCGAATCCTACGCCACCATTATCACGCTTCCTTCTGCCGCCCCGGGCGGCGGGCTGGCCGGCCGCAACCGCCCGCCCGCTCTCAGAGCCCCGCTCACGCTCCGGCGGGCACCGCCTCAGCGGCCCGGAAAGTGAGCGTGCCAGCGTCGGAGTCGTAGTCGATGATCACTTTCTGGCGCTCGCGCACCTTGCCTTCCAGCAACTGCCTGGCGAGCGGCGTCTCGATCTCGCGCTGGATGGCGCGCTTCAGCGGCCGGGCGCCGTAGGTCGGATCGTAGCCGACCCGCACCAGGTGCTCCTTGGCGGCCTCGGTCAGCTCGATTTCGATGTGCCGGTCCGCCAAGCGCTCGCGCAGGCCGCGGAGCTGGATCTCCACGATCTGCTTCAGGTGCTCGTCGGTGAGCGCGTGGAAGACGATGATCTCGTCGATCCGGTTCAGGAACTCCGGCCGGAAGCCCCGGCGCAGCTCCTCGAGCACGGCGGCCTTCATCACCTCGTACTCGCTGCCCTCGAAGGCGCCCCGGTACTCCAGGATCCGGTGGCTGCCGATGTTCGAGGTCATGATGATGATGGTGTTCTTGAAGTCCACCGTGCGGCCCTGGCCGTCGGTGAGGCGGCCGTCGTCGAGTATCTGCAGCAAGACGTTGAAGACGTCGGTGTGCGCCTTCTCGATCTCGTCGAACAGGATCACCGAGTAGGGCCGCCGCCGGACGGCCTCGGTGAGCTGGCCGCCTTCCTCATAGCCGACATAGCCCGGGGGCGCGCCAATGAGCCGCGCCACGGTGTGCTTCTCCTGGTACTCGGACATGTCGATGCGGATCATGGCACGCTCGTCGTCGAAGAGCGCCTCCGCCAAGGCCCGGGCCAGCTCGGTCTTGCCGACGCCGGTGGGCCCGAGGAAGATGAAGCTGCCGATGGGCCGGTTGGGATCCTTCAGGCCGGCGCGGGCCCGCATGACGGCTTCGGCTACCGCCTTGACCGCCTCGTCCTGGCCGACGACCCGCCGGTGCAGCGACTCCTCGAGATGCAACAGCTTCTGCATCTCGCCCTCGAGCAGCTTGCTCACCGGGATGCCGGTCCAGCGGCTGACGACCTCGGCAATGTCCTCCTCGTCCACTTCTTCCTTCAGCAGCCGCGGGCCGGCCTGGGTCTCCTCGAGCTTCTTCTCGGCGTCGGCGAGCTCCTTCTCGAGCTGGGTCAGCTTGCCGTACTTCAGCTCGGCAGCGCGATTCAAGTCGTATTCGCGCTCGGCGCGCTCGATCTCGATCTTGGTCTGCTCGATCTGCTCGCGCAGCGAGCGGAGCTTCTGGACGCTCTCCTTCTCAGTGCGCCAGCGCGCATGGAGGGCGTCGGCCTCCTCTTTGAGGTCGGCCAGTTCCTTCTCCAGCTTGGCGAGGCGCTCCTTGGAGGCTTCGTCGGTCTCCTTCTTCAGCGCCTCGCGCTCGATTTCGAGCTGCATGACGCGGCGGTGGATCTCGTCGAGCTCGGTCGGCATCGAGTCGATCTCGGTTCGGAGCTTGGCCGCCGCCTCATCGACGAGATCGATGGCCTTGTCCGGCAAGAACCGGTCAGAGATATAGCGGTTGGAAAGCACCGCCGCCGCCACCAGAGCGGAGTCCTTGATGCGGACGCCGTGGTGGACCTCATAGCGCTCCTTCAAGCCGCGGAGGATCGAGATCGTGTCCTCCACCGACGGTTGATCGACCAGCACCGGCTGGAAGCGGCGCTCGAGAGCGGCGTCCTTCTCGATGTGCTTGCGGTACTCGTCGAGAGTGGTGGCGCCGATGCAGTGCAGTTCGCCCCGGGCCAGCATCGGCTTGAGCAGGTTGCTGGCATCCATGGCGCCCTCGGCCTTGCCAGCGCCGACGACGGTGTGCAGCTCGTCGATGAAGAGGATGATGTCGCCGCTCGACTCCTGGACCTCCTTGAGAACGGCTTTCAGGCGTTCCTCGAATTCGCCGCGGTACTTGGCCCCGGCGATCAGGGCGCCCATGTCGAGGGCGACGACGCGCTTGTTCTTGAGGCCTTCGGGCACGTCGCCCCGGACGATGCGCTGGGCCAGCCCTTCGACGATGGCCGTTTTGCCCACGCCCGGTTCACCGATCAGTACAGGATTGTTCTTGGTCCGGCGCGAGAGCACCTGGATGACGCGCCGGATCTCTTCGTCGCGCCCGATCACCGGGTCGAGCTTGCCCTGGGCCGCCAGCTTGGTGAGATCGCGCCCGTAACGCTCCAGGGCCTGATAAGTGGCTTCGGGGTTCTGGCTGGTGACGCGCTGAGAGCCACGTACCTCCTGGAGCGCCTTCATGATGTTGTCGCGGGTGGCGCCGAACTCCTTCAAGATGCGGCCGGTGGCCCCACCGTCCTCGAGCGCCGCCAGGATGACGTGCTCGACGGAAATGTACTCGTCCTTGAGCCGCTTAGCCTCGTCCTCGGCCAGGGTGAGCAGGCGCTGGAACCGCCCGGTGACGTAGATCTGGTCGGCCGCGCCGGTGGGCGAGGTGACTTTGGGCCGGCGCTCGAGCTCCTGCTCGAGCCGCTGATGGATGCCCTGGGCGTTGAGGCCGGCCTTGATCAGGATCGCTGGAGCGAGACCGTCTTCCTGCTCCAGCAAGGCGCTGAACAGGTGCTCCACGTCCACCTGCTGATGGCTCAGACGGATCGCCTTCGACTGAGCGGCGCGAACCGCCTCCTGCAGCTTTTCGGTGAACCGGTTGATGTCCATGCGCTCCCTCCTCGCTCAAAAACTCTGGTGCGGGGACGCGGCGATGACGCCGACGCCCCCAAGTGACGTCCCTCGAAAGCAAATATAGCATATGAGTGTGTCAGTATGCAATAGTTTTAGTCCATCGTTATCAACTACTTTTGGGCCGCTTCTCCCCCGCGCCGCCCGGCAGGCTGCGTCCTGGTCCTATAACTCGCTGAAACTCAGGATGTTATACACAATTCGGCAATTCGCCCCAGGAGAGGGCGCGACGGTGACACATCGCACTGAAGATGCGAAACTTGCGCCAAACGCCCTCAGGCGTAACAGCGGACTTCGAATATCCGGACCCTGGGATCGCCGTTGGTCCTGGTGACGTGGATGCGGACGGCCTCGGCTTCGACCGGCTCGAAGCGGTGGCGGCGGAGCCGCTGGTGGTTGTCCTTCACGGCAGCCAGTTGGTTCCACTCTTTCGAACCCGGGGGGCGGTAGGAGACGGTGTAGTCGCGCACGGTCTCCGGCTGCGGGGCGCGGACGATGCCGTGGTTGATGCGGTTCGAGGCGGTGAGGGTGAGCTCGCGGTGGAAGCCGGTGTCGAAGGTGATCTGGATGCGGCTGATCTTGCGTGGCTTCTCCCAGGCGAGCTCGATCCAGGCGCCCTCGGGCCCGAGCGGAGCCTCCCAATGGTGGATCTCCGGCGGCTTGCCCTTGCCGCGGGGGTAGTCGCGGACGTGGCCGTCGATGACGAGGGCGGCCGGGGCGGCTGGGGTTTCGGCGCTGGCGCGGACGCGGGCGCGGCGGGCGAGGTCGTTAGGATCCTCGTTGACGAGGCCGCGGATCGTCTGGTCGTCGCGCAGGAGCGTCTGCTGGAGCGCCCGCAGCCGGGCCTTATCGCGGTAGATGTCGCGGGGCAGGATGCCGTCGCGGACACACATCGCGGCGGCCGTCCCGGCGGCCTGGCCCACCACCGCGCAGGTGGCCATGACGCGGGTAGAGGTGAAAGCCACGTGGGAGCAACTGATATTGCGCCCGGCCATCATGAGGTTGGCGATGTTGCGGCTGTAGAGCGCGCGCAGTGGAATGTTGTAGACCTCTTTGGTGCGGACGGCGCGATTGGGCTCGAGATTGGGCCGGTCGAAGCCGCCGGGCGGGTGGTCGTCCATGGCCCAGCCGCCGATGGCGACGGCGTCCTCGATGACGCCGCGCTCCAGGTCGTGCTGGGTGAGGATGTAGTCGCCCACGAGGCGCCGGGAGCCGCGCTTGCCGGGGATGAAGCCGACCCAGTCCATGGCCCAGTCACGGCTGTCGGGAAACTCGCCGGAGTTCTTGATGTAGTCCCAGACGCCCATGACGATGGAGAGCAGCTCGAAACGGATGCGCTCGTTGTCGCGGATGGTGTCGCGGTCGCCGCCCCAAGCGATCCACCAGTAGCCGTACTCCCAGGACTCGATGCGGCGGAATCGGAGCTGCTCGCGGGTGATCTTGCGGGCCCACTTTGGTGGCCGGAACGGCATGGGCCGGCGGTAGTTCCGGGCCGTGAACAGGATGCTCGAAGAGAGCGTCTTGTTGTCGGGCTTCTCGGGGGCCAGCGATTCGCCGAACTCCCGGCAGGCCTCCCTGCCGGTGCGATATTCGGCGCCAGCCTCGAGGCCTAAGCGGCTGTCGCCGGTCGCGTCGATGAAGATCGAGGCGCGGATCCGGTAGAGGTGCTCGGTGAGGTCGCAGCGGACCATGACCTCTTCGATCCGACCGTCGCGGGTCCTGGCCCGGTAGAGAGTCGAATCGAGCAGCAGGGTGACGTTCGGCTCGCTGACGACCTTGTCGTAGAGCAGCAGGTCCCACATCTCGAAAGAGCGCTGCGGGTTGCCGGCGGCGTCGTCCAGGCGCAACTCCTCGATGAGGCCGCCCTCACGCCAGCCAGGCCGGGCCTTGTGGCAGTTGGCGCCGACCACGTGCATCTTCACCTCGCTCGAGGAGTTGCCGCCGAGGCGGGAGCGGTCCTGGACGAGGATCACCTTGGCGCCGTGGCGGGCGGCGGCCAGGGCGGCGCAGACGCCGGCCAGTCCCCCGCCGGCGACGAGCACGTCGCAGGCCAGCTCCACCAGGCGCATGTTCGGCTCGTGGGCGATGGCGCCCGGCTTCAGGGCAGCTGGCGCCAGGCGGCCGAGGTCACGGCGAATCTGCTCGACCGAAGGCGGAGACTCCGCGGCCGGCGGCGCATCGGCCGCGAAGACATAGAGCGAGTAGCCGCCCGCGGCGGCGGTCAGGAACTCACGGCGGTTCATGGGCGCACTCGAATGCTTGCTACCTTCGCCCAGAATGTCCGCTGCGCCGCGCGGTGTCAAGGGCCCGATTGGTGCACTCTACTGCTTAAGTTCCGGCTCGAAGCCGAAATTCTCGAGCTTGCCCGCGAGGAAGTTCTCGTAAGCGGACATATCGAAGTGGCCGTGGCCGCTCAAGTTGAACAGGATCACGCGAGCCTTCCCCTCTTGTTTGGCCTCCAGCGCCTCGTCGATCACCGCCTTGATAGCGTGCGAGGTCTCGGGAGCCGGAATGATGCCTTCGGCTTGGGCGAACTGGACGGCGGCTTGAAAGACGTCGAGTTGCGGGTAAGCCCGGGCCTCGATCATGCCGAGCTTGAGCAGGTGGCTGCAGAGAGGGGCGGCGCCATGGTAGCGGAGCCCGCCAGCGTGGATCTTCGGCGGGACGAAGTCGTGGCCGAGGGTGTACATCTTCAACAGCGGCGTCAAGCCGGCGGTGTCGCCGAAGTCGTAGTCGTACTTGCCGCGGGTCAGCGTCGGGCAAGCGGAAGGCTCCACCGCCACCAGCCGGACTCCGGCCCCGTTCATCTTGTCCGGCACGTAAGGCAAGGCGAGTCCGGCGAAGTTGCTGCCGCCGCCGAAGCAGCCGATGACGACGTCGGGCTCCTCGCCGGCCATCTCCATCTGTTGCTTTGCTTCGATGCCGATGATGGTCTGGTGGAGGCAGACGTGGTTCAGCACGCTGCCGAGCGAGTAATTGGTGTCCGAGTGGGTGGCGGCGTCCTCGACGGCTTCGCTGATAGCGATCCCGAGGCTACCGGGGGAGTCGGGATTCTTTTCGAGGATTGTCCGGCCGGCCTGAGTCTTGTCCGACGGGCTGGGGAAGATCTCGCCGCCCCAGGTTTGGATCATGGAGCGCCGGTACGGCTTCTGGTGGTAGCTCACCTTCACCATGTAGACGGTGCAATCCAGTCCGAACAGCTTGCACGCCAACGCGAGGGCGCTGCCCCACTGTCCTGCTCCGGTTTCCGTGGAAAGGCGCTTGATGCCGGCCTGCTTGTTGTAATAAGCCTGCGGCACGGCCGTGTTGGGCTTGTGCGAGCCGGCCGGGCTGACCCCCTCGTATTTGTAATAGATGTGGGCCGGGGTGTCGAGGGCCTTCTCGAGCCGCCGGGCGCGGTAAAGCGGCGAGGGGCGCCAGAGCCGGTAGATGTCGAGGACCTCGCCCGGGATAGAGATCTCCTTCTCCATCGACATCTCCTGTTCGATCAAGGCCATGGGGAAGATTGGAGAGAGATCGTCGGGACCCAGTGGTTGTTTCGTCGCCGGGTTCAAGGGCGGCGGCAAGGGCTCGCTGAGCAAGGGCAGTATATTCAGCCAATAGTCCGGCATCCGGTCTTCGGAGAGGACATATTTGATGGTCTCAGGCATGAGTGGCAAACGCTCCTCGTGGCAAAAAATTGAAGACCTATTGTATGCAACGGGATCGAAGAGCGTCCAGCCGGGCCGGGGGGAGAAGCGCCGGGCGGTGGCCGGCGGTGTCAGCGGCGGAGCAGGTTCCGGATCAGGAACAACAGGTTCGCCGGGCGCTCGGCGAGCCGGCGCATGAAGTAGGGGTACCAAGCGACGCCGTAGGGGACGTAGAGCCGCACGCGGTAGCCTTGAGAGGCCAGTTTGAGCTGGAGGCTCTTCCGAATGCCGTACAGCATCTGGAACTCGAGCTTGTCCGGCTCCAGCCCGTGTTCTCCGGCCAGCAGAACCACCTCGCGGATGATGCGCTCGTCATGGGTCGCCATCGCCGGCTGCGTCCCTTTCTCGATCAGAAGAGCGGCGAGACGGCGGTAGTTCTCGTCAACTTCCCGCTTCCGCGTGTAGGCTACCGAGGCCGGCTCTTTGTAGGCGCCCTTGCAGAGGCGGACGGGGATGCCGCGTTGGCAGAGCATCTCGATGTCGGCCTCGCTGCGCCGCAGGTAGGCCTGGATGACGGCCCGGACGCAGCCGAAGCGCTCGTGCAGGTCGGTCACCGTGCGGAGGGTGGGCTCCACGTAAGGATAGGCCTCCATGTCGATCTCGACGGAGTTGCCGAGGCGTTTGGCTTCGGCCACGACCTCGGCGACGTAGCCGCGGCAGGCGCGTTCCGAGAAATTGAGCCCAAAGTGGGTCAGCTTGAGCGAGACGGTCGAGTTCAGGTGGAGTTCCGCGATCTGGCGGAGGGCCTCCAGGTAGGCGTCGCGCGTCTGGGCGGCCTCTTCGATGGAGGTAATGTTTTCTCCCAGGTAGTCGAGGGTGGCGAGGATGCCTTCGGCGTTGAGGCGAGCGACGACGGCGAGCCCTTCTTCGAGAGACTTGCCGGCGATGAAGCGCCGGGTGAACTTCTGGCTGATGGGGGAGTTTTCGACCCAGCGCCTGAGCCACTGCTGCCGGGCCAGGAACAGGAGCAGGCTGCGCAACAACATGGCCGCTTACCACTATAGCGGCCTCGAAACGCGCGCTTGTCAGCGGACGAGAGCCACGGCGGCCCAACCGAGGGCGGCGCCCAGGAAGCCGCCGGCTACAACGTCGCTCAGAAAATGCATGCCTAACAGGACTCGGGAGGCGGCGACACTGACGGCGCAGAACAGGAGGCCCGCCATGAGGGCGGGGTAGAACAACCCGAGGGAGACAGCGACGCCGAAGGCGGTGATCGTGTGGCCGGAGGGGAAGGAGAACTGGTCCGGCGGCAGCAGGTCCGCCCAGCGGTGGGGCTCGATGGTGCACGGGCGCTGCCGGCAGAAGCGGCGTTTCAGCCACAGGAAGGCGAGGATGCCGCTGCCTGCCGCCAGGGCCGCGGCTCCCAGGGCCGGTAGGCGCTGCGGACCGCCGAACAGCAACACGGCCGCGCCCATCGCCCACCAAAGCCATCCGTCGCCAGCGCGGCTGGCGTAGAGCATCCAGACGCGGATCCATCGCGGCGGACTCCACTGGTGCACCTTGCGCATCAAGCGGTAGTCGCGCGATGTGATGAACTCGAGCATGTCCCGTACGGGGAACCGGTTTCCGCCCCTGGGAAAGGGCCGCCTCCTGAGGCCGGCGGAAAGCCGCTATTGCTTCTAGTCTATCGGATCGGCACGGCGGGCGGTTTACACTGGTTTCTCGCGGGCCTGCGGGGCTAGGGGCGAATCCCGGCCGGATGGCGGCGAGGTTCCGGACAGGCCGCCGGTCGGGCAGAATGGAGAGTTGGCGGCGGAGATCGATCTCTTCTACTACGACGCGGGCAGCGGCCACTGGATGGCGGCGACGGCTCTCGAGACCGTGATCCGCCGGCAGGGCCTGGACTGGCGCCTAAGGTTCGTCAATCTGCAGGAGCTGTTCGACCCCATCGACGTGCTCCGGCGCATGACCGGGATCCGCATCCAGGACTTCTACAACCGGATGCTCCAGAGCGGGCGGACGCTGGGGGCCGACGTCCTGCTGAAACTGCTCCACTGGACGATCCGGGCCTACCACGCCGAACAGCTCCGCCTTCTCGAGGAGTTCTGGAGGCGGCGGGCCCCGGACATGGTGGTTTCCCTGATCCCGCATTTCAACCGGGCGCTCTGTGAAGCCTACGCGGCGGTCTGCCCCGGCCGGCCTTTCGTGACCATCCTGACGGACCTGGCGGATTACCCGCCGCACTTCTGGATCGAGCCGCAGGACCAATGGGTGATCTGCGGCAGCGCCCGGGCCGTCGAGCAGGCCCGCGCCATCGGCGTGCCGGAAGAGAAGATCCGCCGGGTCTCGGGCATGATCCTGCGGCCGGAGTTCTGCGAGGAGCCGGAGGTGGACCGGGCCGCAGAGCGCCGGCGCCTGGGGCTGGAGCCGGACCGGCCGACGGGCCTCCTGTTGTTCGGCGGGCAGGGTTCGGCCGCCATGGTGAAGACGGTGCGGCGCCTCGCCGCGGCGCGCCTGCCCGTCCAGCTGATCGCCATCTGCGGGAGGCACCGGAAGCTGGCCGGGGCGCTGCGGCGGGCGGCCGGCGAGATGCCGCTGCACGTGGAGGGCTACACCCAGCGGATGCCGTACTACATGAAGCTGTCGGACTTCCTGATCGGCAAGCCGGGGCCGGGCAGCCTGAGCGAGGCGGCGGCGATGAAGCTGGCCGTGATCGTCGAACGGAACGCCGCCACTCTGCCCCAGGAGCGGTTCAACGCCGACTGGGTGCGGGAGCAGGGCTTCGGCATCGTGGTGCGGAGCTTCCGGCGGGAGATCGGAGAGGCCGTCGGGCGCCTGCTCGAGCCCGGGGAGCTGGAGCGGCGGCGGGAGGCGGCGGCCCGGATCGAGAACCGGGCGGTCTTCGAGATCCCGGAGATCCTGGCGGAGATTCTCGGCGAGCCGGCCGGCAGCGGGCTGGCGCGGCCGGGTTAGGATAGATGCTGAGGGGCTCCGGAAACCGGGAAAAACTCCCTTGACGCGATGAAGATCCTCGTCTTTTCCGACATCCACGGCGACCGGCGCGCGCTGGAGCGGCTGATGGAGACCGAGGCCGACTACTACATCGCCGCCGGAGATACGGTGAGTTGGGCGCGCGGCTACGACGCTATGGGGGAGATCCTCGCCCGGCGCGGCGCCAACGTCTACGTGCTGCCGGGCAACCACGAGACCGAGGAAGAGATCGCCGCCCTGTGCCGGCGCTACGGGCTGAACCCGTTCCATGGCAAGGTGATCGAGGCCGGGGGTTTCCACATCGCCGGGCTGGGTTACTCGACCATCACGCCGTTCGGCACGCCGGGCGAGTATACCGAAAAGGAGATGGCGCGGCGCCTCGAGGCCTTCGCCGGCCTGAACCCCCTGGTGCTCGTCTGCCACAGCCCGCCCTATGGGACCCGCCTGGACCGGATGATGCTCCGCCACGCGGGCAGCCGGGCAATCGCCGAGTTCCTGGAGCGGGAGCAGCCGGCGGCCTTCTTCTGCGGCCACATCCACGAAGCGCACGGCCTCCAGGACGAGATCGGCCGCACGAAAGCCTGGAACACCGGCAAACAAGGCGTCCTGATCGATCTTGCTACACTGAAAATATGACCGTAGAGGAACTCGAACGAGAGTACCTGCCGCTCCGCCAGCAAGCTCTTGCTGTGCGGGGCTATCTTTGACGCCGCCAGCAAAAGAGCCCGGCTCGAAGAGCTGGAAAAGAAGATCAGCAGTCCGGATTTCTGGAACAATCCCGAAGAGAGTCAGAAGGTTCTGCAAGAGCGCAAGCGCATCGAGCGCGCTCTGGCCGACCACGACCAGGTTTCGCGCCTCATCTCGGACTTCGACACCCTGTTCGAGCTAGCCCGGGAGGGCGAGAACGAGGTCCTGGCTGAGATCCAGCAGGAGCTGCCCGGCTTCGCCTCGCGCCTGGAGGAGCTGGAGACATCGCTGCTGCTCACCGGCGAGAATGACGCCCTCAGCGCTATCGTGACGATCCATCCCGGAGCCGGCGGCACCGAGAGCCAGGACTGGGCCGAGATGCTGCTGCGCATGTACCTGCGCTGGGCGGAGCGCCACGGCTTCAAGACGGTGATCACCGACCGGCTCGACGGCGAAGCGGCGGGCATCAAGAGCGTCACCTTCGAGATCAACGGCGAGAACGTCTATGGGCTCCTGCAGTCCGAGGTCGGCGTCCACCGGCTGGTGCGCATTTCACCGTTCGATTCCAACGCCCGGCGCCACACTTCGTTCGCTTCGGTCTTCGTCTATCCCCAAGTGGACGACGAGATCCAGATCGACATCCGCGAGCAAGACTTGCGGATCGACACCTACGCCTCGAGCGGAGCCGGAGGCCAGCACGTCAACCGGACCTATTCGGCGGTGCGCATCACCCACCTGCCTACGGGCATCGTCGTGCAATGCCAAAATGAGCGGTCCCAGCACAAGAACCGCGCCAGCGCGATGAAGCAGCTCAAGGCGCGGCTCTATGAGCTGGAGCTGGCTAAGAAGCGGGCCGAGCAGGAGAAGCTCGAGGAGTCGAAGGCCGACATCAACTTCGGCAGCCAGATCCGCAGCTACGTGCTGGCCCCGTACCGGCTAGTGAAGGATCTGCGCACCAAGCTGGCTATCGGCGACGTGGACCGCGTGCTGGACGGTGACATCGACCCCTTCATCCACGCCTACCTGGTGTGGCGCAAGACCGGCAAGACGTTCGGCAGCGATCAGGACGATGAGCCCGAACAGTAACGCGGCCGGCCCGGAAGAGATCGCCGCCGCGGCGCAGTGCATCCGCGCCGGCCTGCTGGTGGCCTTTCCCACCGAGACCGTCTACGGACTCGGGGCGAACGCTCTCGACCCGGAAGCCGTCGCGCGAATCTACGAAGCGAAGAAGCGGCCGGCCACCAGCCCGCTCATCGTGCATGTCGCCTCCGTCGAGCAGGCCCAGGGCCTGGTCTGTTCCTGGCCGGACGCCGCCGAACGGCTCGCGCGCGAGTTCTGGCCCGGCCCGCTGACGCTGGTGCTGCCGAAGACCTCCGCCATTCCGGACATCGTCACCGCCGGGTTGCCCACGGTGGGCATCAGGATGCCCGACCACCCGGTGGCGCTGGCGCTGATCCGCGAAGCGGGCGTGCCAATCGCTGCTCCGAGCGCCAATCCTTTCACCAGGCTCTCGCCGACGCGCCCGGATCATCTGGACGAGAGCCTCCGGGGGGCCGTGGCTGTGGTGCTGGAAGGCGGCCCGGCGCGGGTGGGGATCGAATCGACGGTGCTCTCGCTGGCCGGCCCGCGGCCGGCGCTGTTGCGGCCGGGCGCCGTCTCCCGTCTCGAACTCGAGAAGCGCATCGGGCCGGTCGAGGAAGCCGGGCGCATCTCCGGCCCGCATCCGGCCCCGGGGATGCAACCGCGCCACTACGCCCCCCGGACGCGGCTGGTGCTGGTGCGCGAGGGGCGCCTGCCGGTGGAAGGGCGCGGCGCCTACTTGTGGCGCGAACACCCCGCTGAGACTGTCCGGTCCGTCCGGATGCCGGAGGATCCGAAGGCCTACGCCGCCTCGCTCTACGACACGCTGCATCGCCTCGACGGCGAGGGCCTGGACTGGATCGCCGTCGAAGAGCCGCCCGAGGCTCCCGAGTGGAGCGCCGTCCGGGACCGCCTGCGACGCGCCTCGGGTGATAGCTGAGAACGCTGGAAACAGAAAAGGCTGCCCGTCACCGGAGGAGAGACTGGCGCGTGACGGACAGCCTGGCTGCTCTTCGTGACTTCACACGGCAGCGGGGAACATCGGCTGGGAATGCTTCCCGATGCCAACAACTATCTGACATTGTAAACGGCGGACCGGGAGCGGCAAACCCCTCCAGGGCGAGGTTTTTTCACGGATGAAGGGGGTGGAACATCCCCGCATCCGAGGGGATCGGCCCTAGTACCTCCGCGATTTCGCTCGCTGCCGGGGACCTTCAAAAACGGATGCCGACCCGCCACAACAGCAGCCCGACGGCCTGGCGGAAACAGAGCTTCCAGTAGCGCCATCGGCGGCGGGCCGACGCCGGCTCGGGGCGAGGCGAGCCGTACACCGTGATGCCGTGGGCTTCGAGCATGGTCTTGCTGCGATAGATGTGGTAGCCGTCGCTGACGAGGATCGCCGAGCGAAGGCCCATCCGCCGGAGGATCTCGGCGGCGGCGGTGGTCGAATAGACGGTACTTTCTCCGCGAGGCTCGAGGATGATGGCCTCGGAAGGAACGCCCCGCTGGATCAAGTAGGCGCGTCCGGTTTCGCTTTCCGTGAAGTCGGGATCGCCCCCCGCGCCTCCGGTGGTGAGCAGGCGGGGCGCGAGTCCTTTTTCGTAGAGTTCGTAGGCGTGGTCGAGGCGGGCCCGGAAGACGGGCGACGGGCGACCGTGGTAGGCGGCTGCGCCAAGGACGAGGATCACGTCGGCGGGCCGGGCCTCGTCGATAGCGGCCTGGCGGTGGATCCGTACGGTGAGGGCGGCCAGGTAGAGTCCGAGGGCAATGGCCACAGAAACGGCCGACGCCGCCAGGATGAGCAGCCTTCTCCGCATGGTGCGGTATGATGCTTGACGCGGCCCGGCGAGGGGCGGCGGCTTGACAACAGTCTACCGATGCTCGAAGGTGCGTGGAGGTGCCGGCTTTGATGAAAAGGCGACGACCGGAGGCGCTTCGCAGCCTCCAGAACCCGCTGCTCAAAGACGTGCGCAAGGCGGTGAGCCGCGGCGACTTGACGGGCCACGGCTACGCTGTCGCCGAAGGGTTCCATTTACTGGAGGAGGCGCTCCGGAGCGACCGGGAAGTGGAGTGTGTGATTGCGTCGGATTCCGTCTGGCCCGCGGTGGCCCGGCACGTCCAGAGGCTGCCGTCGATAAGGGTTTGCACAGTGGCCGACAAGTTGTTCGCCCAGATCGCCTCGACTGAGACGAGCCAGGGAGTGATCGCCCTCGTAAGGCCGGTGGCATGGAGTTTCGACGAGCTGTTTCGCGGCCGGTCGATGGTGGTCGTCCTGGATGCGATCCAAGATCCGGGTAACGCCGGCACGATCGTCCGGGCCGCCGAGGCGTTCGGGGCCACGGGCTGCGTGTTCTTGCGGGGCACGGTGAGTCCTCACAACCCGAAGACGCTCCGGGCGAGCGCTGGCTCGCTGTTCCGGCTGCCATACGTTTACGGGGCCGATCCGGACCTGGTGCGGGCCGCGTTCGAGCAGAACCAGTTGGATGTCTATGCGGCGTCGCCGCGGAACGGGAAGCTTCTGGACGAGGCCGACCTGCGCCGCAAGTTCGCCCTGGTACTGGGCAGCGAAGCTCACGGGGTGAGTGAAACCTTCCGCGCCGCCGCGACGCCCTTGAGCATCCCGACTATCGGCGTCGAAAGCCTGAACGTGGCCCTGTCGGCCGGCATCATCCTGTATGAAGCCCGGCGGCAGAGGGTGCTTGCATGAGTTTGTTCGACGTTGGGCGTCCAGAACAGGAACCCGACAAGCAGCGGCCCCTGGCCGACCGGATGCGGCCGCGGACGCTCGAGGAATTCGTGGGCCAGGAGCACATCCTGGCTCCGGGCAAGCCGTTGCGGGTCCAGATCGAGCGCGACGAGCTGAGCAGCATCATCTTCTGGGGTCCGCCGGGCGTGGGCAAGACGACCCTGGCGATGCTCATCGCCCGCCGCACCAAGGCCGACTTCGTTCCGTTCTCCGCTGTGCTCAGCGGGATCAAGGAGATCAAGGCCGTGATGGCGGAGGCTGAACGCAACCGGCGGCTGGGGCGGCGCACGGTGGTTTTCATCGACGAGATCCACCGCTTCAACAAGGCCCAGCAAGACGCTTTCCTGCCGTATGTGGAGCGGGGCGACATCATCCTGATCGGGGCCACCACCGAGAACCCCTCCTTCGAGGTGATCGCCGCGCTGCTCTCCCGGGCCAAGGTCTACTCGCTGCGGCCGCTGACGCCGGAAGAGATTGCCGACCTGCTCGAGCGGGCGCTCCAGGACAAGGAGCGGGGCCTGGGCGAGCGGGGCCTGCGGGCTCCGCGGAAGCTGCTCGAACAGATCGGCGTCTATGCCGGAGGCGACGCCCGGGCGGCCTACAACATTCTTGAATTGGCCGCCGCGGCCAGCGAGGGGCCGGAGCTGTTGGAAAAGGCCGTCGAGGACGCCATCGAGCGCAAGGTGCTGCTCTATGACAAGAGCGGCGAGGAGCATTACAACCTGATCTCGGCGCTGCACAAAAGCGTGCGGTCATCGGATCCGGACGCGGCGCTCTACTGGCTGGCGCGGATGCTCGAGGCGGGCGAGGACCGCCTCTACATCGCCCGGCGGCTGGTGCGGATGGCGATCGAGGACATCGGGCTGGCCGACCCGCGCGCCCTGGAGCAGGCCATCGCCGCGATGCAAGCGGTCCACTTCCTCGGCATCCCCGAAGGCGACCAGGCCTTGGCCCAGGCGGCGATCTATCTTTCGGTGGCGCCGAAATCCGATGCCGCCTACCGGGCTTTGAGCGAAGCTCAGGAGGAGGTCCGCTCGGGGAAGACTGAGCCGGTGCCCATGCAGCTCCGCAACGCCCCCACCCGGGCGATGAAGGAGTGGGGATACGGCGCCGGTTATGAGCACGCCCACCGCTTCGAGGACGGGATCACGCCGATGGAGTGCCTACCGCCGTCGCTCGAGGGCCGCCGGTTTTATAAGCCGACCGGCCGGGGCGTCGAGGCGCGCATCCGCGACCGCCTGGAGGAGATCCGCAGAACCCGCGAGGAGCGTCGGCGGGAGCGCGGCGGCGCTCAGAAGGTGCCCGGCCGGCGGGAGAATGGTGATTGAGGAGGATCCGGCTCGGCCATGAAAGACACTCGAC
>CAYWXL010000059.1:0-5051 GCA_964461995.1 uncultured Solibacteraceae bacterium | reverse complement strand
CGGCGGGAGAATGGTGATTGAGGAGGATCCGGCTCGGCCATGAAAGACACTCGACGCCGCTGGCTGCTCGACCGGTTGCAGCGGTACGAGCCCTTCGACGCTACTGAGGCGCAGATGCTCGCCCGCCTGATCGCGTTCGTCATGGCGCAAGAGAACTGCTTCGACCGCCGGCAGACGGCAGGGCACGTCGTCGCCTCGGCCTGGATCGTTTCGCCGGACCGCAAGCAGACCCTGCTGGTCCATCACCGGGCGCTCGGCAAGTGGCTGCAGCCGGGCGGGCACATCGAGAACGATCCGTCGCTCATCGACGCGGCGCGAAGGGAACTCGTCGAGGAGACGGGCCTGAAAAAGTTACGGCTGCTCTCCGGAGAGATCTTCGACGTGGACGTGCACGCGATCCCGGCGCGGGGGCGCGAGCCGGAGCATCCGCACTACGACGTGCGGTTCATCTTCGAAGCCTCGCCGCACGCGGCTCTGAAGCCTTCCGAAGAAGCGGTGGAACTCCGGTGGACGCCGCTCGAGCGCCTGGCCTCGCTTAATGATTCGGCCTCGCTCGAACGAATGGCGCGGAAGACGCGGCTGCTGCGGTGAGGCGTCAGCGGGGCAGCAGGCGGTCGAGTTCTTCGCGGCCCACGGGCCGGCCATATTCGCACAGCTCGAAGGCCTCGGCGTGCCGCACCCGGGCGGCCGCTTCCGGCCCGTACCGCTCGGCGAGTCTGCGCTGCACCGCCTCGGTAAGCGGCCGCGCCATCTTGCCGGCGAGCCACCGCTTGCGCTCCTCCGGGTCCGCAGGCGGAGTTTCTTCGTTCCAGTCCACCCACGGGAGCCATTCGTACATCTGCGACTCGTGTGCGTCCAGACCTTCGACCTTTCGGTCCCAAACGTCATCCACGGCGACCGCGACATGGGGTTCGAAGGGCACGGGCTTGCGGAAGCCATCCTCGAGGTACAGGTAGACCGGGTTGCGGCGCAGCACTGGTACGTCGGGGCGAACGTTGGGCACGAGAACGAGGTAGGCCGAGTCCTGGACGAGCTGGCCCGTGGCGCGGTGGTCCGGATGGTAGTCGTTCGGCCGGTGCGTCAGCACCAGGTCGGCGCGCCATTCGCGAATCAAGCGGATCACCTCGCGGCGGGCTTCGAGCGAGGCCTCGAGCAGCCCGTCGTGGAAGTCAAGGATCTCGTAGGCGGCAATGCCCAGACGGCGCTGCGCCTCGGCGGCCTCCCGCTTGCGACGCTCGACTAGGGCGGAGCCGCTGAGCCGGTGGTGGCCGGCGTCGCCGTTGGTCAGTGAAACGAACTTCACCGCGTCGCCGCGGGCGGCGAGTTTGACGGCAGTTCCTCCGCAATAGTATTCACAGTCGTCCGGATGAGCGCCAATGGCGATCACACGCAATGACACGCTGTTCGAACCTCCTTGGTATTTTCCCGCGACCCGCCCCCGCATTGTGCGCGAGCCCGACCACCGGATGCCGGCCTGGGCGTGCACCGGCGACGGCGAAAACGCTGCACCGTTGCGCCGGCCGGCTCCGCGTTGAGGGGTGGCTGTCCCAGCCGCTCGACCCCAGGGGCGTGCGGAGCTATTGTATCGCGCTCGGCGGGAAGGCTCGGCGGTGTCCCTTGGGCGGCGAGTTTGCTCCAATAGTTGTATTAGAGTCGGTGCGATGGAGGATCGCGGGCAATCGCCGGATCGGGACTGCTGGCGAATAGACGGCCAGCCGGCGGTAATCGAGTACTCCGCAGAGGCGCTGCAAACGATCGTCCGCGATGTGGAAGCCGCTTTCCGGATGTTCCCGCATGGGGGATTGGCCGTCGGCGGCGTCCTCTTTGGGGAGGCCGGCGAGGACCGGATCCGCATCGTTACCAGCCGGTCCATCCATTGCGACCACTCCGCCGGGCCGTCCTTCACGCTCTCCGACGAGGATCATCGCAAGCTAGAGGAGCAGTTGCGGCAGGCGGCCGAGGATCCGCATCTCGACGGACTGGTCCCGGTCGGGTGGTATCACTCCCACACCCGGAGCGGCGTGAATCTCACTCCCTCGGATCTGGAGCTCCACGAGCGCCACTTTCCCAACCCCTGGCAGATCGCCTTGGTGCTCCGTCCCGAAGAGGAGCGGCCGACGCAGTTGGGGATCTTCGCCCGGGATGCAAGCGGCCGGCTCCCTGCCCATCCGGCCTTGCTGGTGGAGCTACCGCGTTTGGAAAAGCCACCTCACGTGGAGCTCAGGCCGGCCGTGGAAGACAAGGCGCCGCACCGGCACGAAGGCCAGGAAGCGGAGGCCGCGCCGGAGCGTGAGGAGGGGGAACAGCCCGTGGAACAGCCGGTCCGCGCGCCGTCCTTCCAGTTCGGCGGCGGCGAGACGCCAAAGGGAAGAGGGGGGTGGAAGAATTGGGTTATTGCAGCCGGGGCAGGCGTCGCGTTACTCGCGGGTTTCTGGTTCGCAGCGCAAAGCGGCGGGAGCGCGTCAGGGCAGGCGGGCCTCAAGCCAGCGATCCAGTCAGTCTCGGCTTATCTGCAGCGGGTCCGGCAGTACTGGGGTGAGCGTCTCGGGACCGGTGGGGGATTGAGATTGGGCATCGTAGCCTCCGGCTCGAGTTTGCTCATCCGCTGGGATCCCTCGAATCCAGAGTTCCGCGGCGCGGCGGGCGGAGCGATCAAGATCACCGACGGCCCGAACGTCACCGAGGTCTCGCTGGACCTCATGGAATTGATGCAAGGCGCGTACACCTATGCGCCGCTGACTGATGACGTGCGCGTGGAGTTGGCGATTCAGCGAATGGGCGCTCCTCCAGTCGTGGTGGCAAGCCGGTATCTTCGCGGCGGCGTCCGGGCCCCCTCCGATGGCGCACCGCAGGCGACGCCGGAAGAGTTGCGCCTGGAGGTGGAGCGGCTACGATCGGCGGTAGCGCTGGAGCGCGAGCAGGTGGCGACGCTGACGCGGACCCTGACGGTCCTGCAGGAGTTCGAGCAACGGCAGGCGGCCGCGCGCGTCTCGCCGGCGGCACGCCCAGGGACTGCGAGTCCGGCGGGAGGCCCCGGGGCCGGGACGGAGACTGCGCCAGCAGCCGCCGTGGGAGCCGCTCCGGCGCCACGGGCGGCGCCGCGGGTCGAACTGGCTCAGAATCCGCCTGCCATCGGCTTCGAGCAGCGCGGAGCAGCTATTACCGCAACCGGCACGCCACCGGCTCGCTCCGTGCCGGAACCTGCTCCGGCCCCGCGGGCCGGGGGGCCAACATCGGGGAAACTGATCTGGACCGGCTTTCTCCGGGCGGGCGAAACGTTGACGATCGACGGTGGCCGCGCCTCGACAGGAAATGTCACGGGGCGGCTGCCGGCCGTACCGGTGGAGATCAGCATCTACCCTGCCGAGTTCACCAGTTCCGGGTTGACGGTCTATACCACGGACCAGCCGGTTCCTTCTGGTGGAGGGGCCCGGGCCGGGCTGAATTTTCAGTACGAGCCGGCCAAGGCGGCGGCGGTGAGCCTGATCGAGCGGCCTTCGGAAGCCAACCAGTGGCGTCGGCTCCGGGTGCGCGCGGGCGACCGCCCGGTCCCGGCGATCGTGATCATCTGGCGGCGATCCAGGTGACGGCGGCCGGCTGTGCGGGAGCTTGGCGGCCGCTGCGCCAGGAGGCGTTCCGGTTGTACAGTGAGGGTAGCGGTTCGTATCGCGGCAGCCGAGTTGCGAGAGAGCGTCCGCGGGCGGGCCGTGGAGCTCGAGGGGGTTGAGGATTGCTCCTCGAGTCAGACTGGGCAAGGGATGTAACGCAATGTTGTTGCGAGTGACGCGGCGGGCGTTTCTGTTCGGCGGGTTAGGCGTCGTGGCCGCCCGCAAAGCCACGCCGCTCGAGCGCATCGACGGGAAGATCGACTTCTCTTTCATCCAAGTCTCCGACACCCATGTCTCCCGCCACCGGCTCTACTCGGCGCGGCGCCGCTACGACGTTCCCGCCGAGGAGTCCATCCGCCGTACCCGCGCGGTGGTGGAAGCGATCAACAAATGTACGCTGCCGTACGAGCTGGTCATCCACACCGGAGACGTGGCCCACACCCGGGACACCAACGAAGACTTCGATCTGGCGCGCGAGCTGCACGAGTTCGAACGAACGGCCTACTACGTGCCGGGGAACCACGACCTCGGCTACAGCCACACGCGCGATTTCCGTCCCGCGTTCGAGGAGCGCTTCGGGAAGACCAACATCGCCATCGAACCCGTCGAAGGCCTGCGCTTCGTACTTTTCGACAGCCAGCCGTTGGATCCTCGGGCCGGGGATGAGGACCGCGAGTGGGCATTCGCCCAGCTCGATCGCCTGCTGACGCCGGCCAGGCCGACACTGCTGTTCTGTCACGTCATGGGTCTGCCCTCCTATCACGTGAACCGCTTGTGGGAGGGATGGCCAGCGGCGATCATGGACCGCTGGACGCGGCGGATGAAAGAAGGTGGCGTGGTGGCGGTGTTCGCCGGCCACTTCCACCGGGATGAATCTCACACCGTGAACGGAATCCCGTTCCATCTCTGCGGGCCGGTGATCAACATGTGGGGGCGCCAGACGTGCTTCCGTCACTGGCGGGTCCGCAACGGGGCGCTCGATTACCGCACGGTATACCTCGAGCTGTGAAGGCAAACGGCCCGGGCCATGGCCAGGGGGTGGACGTCTGCGGGGGTCAGTCGAAAGCCAGCCGCGCCGCGGAGCCGCCGTCGCACCGGATGACCTCGCCAGTGATGTAGCTAGCTTCGTCGCCGGCCAGGAATGCGGCGAGGGCGGCCACGTCTTCCGGGAACCCGACGCGGCCGATGGGAATGCGCCGTCCGACGGCTTCCCGGGAGTAGTTTTCGAAAGCGGCGCGTGTTCGTTCGACCTCGATGAAGCCGGGAGCGATGCCGTTCACAGTGATCCGGTGCGGAGCGAGGTCGATGGCGAGCTGCCGCGTCATGGCGTCGAGTCCACCTTTGGAGAGCGAGTAGGGTGCGTAGTTCGGGAAATTCAGCCGGGCGTGCACCGAGCTGATGTTGATGATTCGGCCTCCGTCGCCTTGACGAATCATGACGCGG
>CAYWXL010000058.1:0-26087 GCA_964461995.1 uncultured Solibacteraceae bacterium | reverse complement strand
ACCTCGACGAACGTCACCTTGTTGATCTCCCGCAGGGTAGTGATACCGGCCTTGACTTTGTCCAGGGCCGACTCGCGCAGGAACCGCATGCCCTCGTCACGGGCCTGGCGCTTAATCTCGGAGCTCGGCCGGCGGTCGAGGATCATCTCGCGGATGCGCTCGCTCAAATCGAGCAGCTCGTGGATCGCCGTCCGGCCACGGAAGCCGGTGCCGCCACACTCGAAGCAGCCGGCGCCTTCGTAGAGAGTGATCCGGCGCCATTCGGCGGGATCGAGCCCACTCTCGACGAGATAGTCCTCCGGATATTCGACCGGGCGCTTGCAGTGGGGGCAGATCACCCGTACGAGGCGCTGGGCCAGGATGCAGTTCAAGGCGGAGACGAAGTTGTACGGCTCGACGCCCATGTTCAAGAACCGACCCAAAACGTCGAGGACGTTGTTGGCGTGGACGGTGGTGAAGACCAGGTGGCCAGTGAGGGCCGCGTTGATGGCGATCTGGGCCGTCTCCTGATCGCGGATCTCGCCGACCATGATCTTGTCCGGATCGTGCCGCAGGATCGAGCGCAGCCCCCGGGCGAAGGTGAGCCCCTTCTTCTCGTTCACCGGGATCTGGGTGATGCCCTTGATCTGGTACTCGACCGGGTCCTCGATGGTGATGATCTTGTCCTCGTCGTTCTGGATCTCGCTGAGAGCGGCGTAGAGGGTGGTCGTCTTGCCCGAGCCCGTCGGGCCGGTCACGAGCACCATGCCGTAGGGCTCCTTGATATAGCGACGGAACTTGGCGAGATCCTCCTCGGAGAAGCCGACCACGTCGAGGTTCAGCGACTTGAACTTCTCGCTCATCGACTCCTTGTCCAGAACGCGCAACACGGCGTCTTCGCCGTAGATCGTCGGCATGATGGAGACGCGGAAGTCGATCAAGCGGCCCTTGTAGCGGACGCGGAAGCGGCCGTCCTGAGGGATGCGGCGCTCGGCGATGTCGAGCTCGCTCATCACCTTGATGCGGGAGATGATGGTCGAGTGCCAGTCTTTGGCGATGGGCGGCATGGCGTAGTGGAGCACGCCGTCGATGCGGTACTTGATAGCGACCTCCTGGTCGCGGGTCTCGATGTGGATGTCGCTGGCGCGGCGCTCGAGGGCGTTAAAGATCGTCGTATCCACGAGCTTGATGACCGGGGCGATATCGGTGTCCCCGGCGGTCAGCTTTTCGATCGAGAGCGTCTCGTCCTGGCTATCTTCCTCGGCGACGACGTCGAGCGTGAAGCCCTCGGTGACCTCCTCGAGGACGCGCTGGGACTGCTCGGTCTTCTTCAGCAGGTCGGAGATCTGCGAGAGCGTGGCGACGCGGACTCGGAGCCGCTTTTGCAGCAGGATGGAAAGCTCGTCGATGAGGTTCAAGTTGCGGGGGTCGGCGAGGGCGATCTCCAGCGTCCCGTTGTCGGCCTTCAGCGGGACGAAGTTGTAGCGGAACATCAGGTCCACCGGAATCGAAGTGAACAAGTCGTGGTCGATGCGCGTCTCGCGCAGATCGACGAACTCGCAGCGGTAGCGTCTGGCGAGCGCCCGCGCTTCCTCGACCTCCTCCTCGGTCCCCGGTTGTTTGATCTCTTCAGCCATGGCTGACTCCTCCCTTGCTGTTTCGGCGTTTCCTCATCGCAATGTGTCGGCGAGCGAAAAGATTGGCAGATAGAGCGCCACCAGGACGAACGCCACGAAGATGCCCATGAAGATCATGATCGCCGGCTCGATCAGCGACAGGGCGGCCTGCATGCGCGTCTGGACGTCGTCCTCGTAGAATTCGGCCACGCTGTTGAGCATCTGCGGCAAAGCGCCGGTGGACTCGCCTACCTCGATCATGTCGATGGAGAGTTCGGGAAACAGACCCGTCGCCTGGAACGAGGCCGACAGGCTCTGCCCTTCGCGCACCAGCTTCCGCGCCTGCTCCATCGCCTTGCGCAGTAAGCTGGACCCCAGTGATTTCCCGGCGGTCTCGAGCGCCTGGACGAGCGGGATGCCGCCCATCAGCAGGGTGCTGAGGACACGGGAGAGCTGGGCCACCTGATATTTCGTCCAGATGTCGCCGAGCACCGGCGTGCGGACCTTCGTCCGGTCGATCTTCTCCTGGGCCGCCTCGCCGCGGGACCAGATCCGGAAGGCGACCACAGCGGCGACCAGCAGTCCCACGCCGGCCAAGATATAGTTCCGCGCGGTGGTGCCTACAGCGATAAGCACTTGGGTGGCCACGGGCAGGTCCGCCTCCATGCTTTCGTAAAGCTGGGCGAAGTTCGGTACCACGTAGGTGACCAGGAAAACGATCAGCAGGATCGTCAACCCGATCAACAGCGAAGGGTAGAGCAACGACAGCAAGACCTTCTTGCGGACCGCGAGGGCTAATCTCTGGTACTGGATGAAGCGCTCAAGGACTTCGGCCAGGGCGCCGCTCTTTTCCCCCGCCATGATCGAAGTGACGTAGATCGGCGGGAAGACTCCCTGGGCGGCGAAGGCGTCCGAAAGGCTCGAGCCCGTTTTCACCTCGTCACGCACCGCCTTGATGTAGCGGCCCAGTTTGGGATCCGTGAGCCGCTCGGCCAGCAGGTCGAGGGATTTCAGGATGGGAAGGCCGGCTTTGATCAGCGTGACAAACTGCTGGTTGAAGATCAGGAACTTCTCCTGGTTGATCTTCTTGCGGCTCGAGCCGACGCGCTGCGTGAGACCGGCCAGCTCGGTCTTCGGCTTCACCCAGTAGACGAGATAGCCCTGGCGGGTGTACTTATCCTTGAGTTCCTGGGCCGAGTCCGCCTCAGCCACCTGCTGGCGGACCTCCCCGCGAGGATCAGCGTACTTGAGGACCCATTCCGCCATGGCTCAGCCCCCGGCGTCCTCCTCGCCGACCTCGATGAATTCCACCCCTGGAGGCGCGTGAAAGACGAACAGGTCGTTCCGGAGCGGCGGATTGATCCGCTCGTCGGAAAACCGGAACTCCATCACCGACTCGTCCCGCCCGCGCACCACCAGCCGCTTGATCCGGAATTCCGGCGTCACTACGAAAATCACTTCGCGGTACGGAGCGTTCTTGGACTTCGGCAGAGCGACCACGTGCAAGTCCTCCCCCTCGGGCCGGGAGCGGAACTCCCGGAAGTCCCGGCGCAGGTCGAGGCGGCCCATCAGGAAGGCGAGCGGCGTGCGCAGGTCGCCGCTCTCCTTGAGGGGCATTTTCTCCACACGGTTCGCCGCCGGGCTATAGAAATAGACGAACTTCCCATCGGAAATGAACAGCTTGCCGGGCGGCCGGCGGTATTCCCACCGCATCCGCCGCGGCTTGCGCAGGTAGAGTGTTCCGCTCTCGGTGCGCGGGGGCCGGCCATAGCCGGTGTAAGTCTGCTCGAACTCGAGCTGCATCGTCCGGGGCCTGTTGTATCGCGCCTCGATGCCAGCGATCGCCTCGCTGACGTCGAGAGCGCGGCCGGCGCCGGGCAGCAGCAACGCAGCGGCCGCGGCGAGCCAAGCGGCGCGCGGGCGCAGTAAGCTCTTCACACTTCTTATGACGCTCCCCGGCTCCAAAGCGTTGAATCGCCACCCGGAAACGCGAGCTCGGGCCGGGGACGGCCTGCAGCACGGCTTATTCCGGCTCCGAGCCTTGTGATACAGTCGGTTACGCTATGGTATCCGAGAAGCTTTCCCGACGCTCACTCCTCGCTTTGGGCGCCAGCCTGCCCATCGCTCTGGCCAAGTCCGGCAAGATCCCCGTCGGCTTGGAACTGTACTCGGTACGCAAAGAACTCGCGAAGGACCTGATGGGAACGGTCCGCAAGGTCGCTGGGATGGGCTACGAATGCGTGGAGTTTTACGCGCCGTACCTGAAGTGGACGGCCGCCCGGGCCAAAGAGGTCCGCAAGCTCCTCGACGAACTGGGCGTCCGATGCCTCTCGACGCATAACGGCTCCTCGGCCTTCGACCCGGAGAACCTGGACCACGCGATCGAGCTGAACAAGATCATCGGCAGCAAGTACATCGTCATGGCCAGCCCCGGCCGCATCGAGGGAAGCCTCGACGATTGGAAGAAGGTAGCGGAGAAGCTCACGAGGGCGCATGAGAAGATGAAGGCCGCCGGGCTGACGGCCGGCTATCACAACCACCAGCGGGAGTTCCGTCCGGTGGACGGCAAGCGGCCCATCGAGGTGATCGCGGCAAACACGCCCAAAGAAGTGCTGCTCCAGCTCGACGTCGGCACCTGCCTGGAGGCCGGCTCGGACCCCGTAGCCTGGATCCGTGCCAACCCGGGCCGCATCAAGAACATCCACTGCAAGGACTGGTCGTCGGCCGCGGGCAAGGGCTACCGGGTCCTGTTCGGAGAGGGCGACGCTCCGTGGAAGGAAATCTTCCAGGCGGCCGAGTCGGTGGGCGGCGTCGAATACTACCTGATCGAGCAAGAAGGCAGCGACTACCCGCCGTTTGAGACGGTGAAGCGTTGTCTCGCCAACTTCAAGAAGATCCACGGATAAGACGGGCGGGACACCCTGCTCCGACGTAGCGGCCACGCCGCTTGCGGCGGCGGCCTGCCTGGCCGGAGATGGCGTGCGCCGCATTCCCCGGACAGCGGACCAGTCGGGCCGCAAGCCGGCCCGTATAATGAGGGAAAGTCATGTCGTCGGTTGCCGATGTTCTCGCCTCGCCGGAGTTGCTGGCCAAATACGAGCCGGTGATCGGGCTGGAGGTGCACGTCCAGCTCGCCACGCGGACGAAGATTTTCTGCGCTTGCCCGACGCGCTTCGGCGACCCCCCAAACACGAACGTGTGCCCGGTCTGTCTGGGGCTGCCGGGGGCGCTCCCCGTACTGAACCGGCGGGCTGTGGAGATGGCCGTGCAGGCGGCGCTGGCGCTGAACTGCCGCATCAACCGGGTCTCGCGCCTGGCGCGGAAGAACTATTTCTATCCGGACCTGCCCAAGGGTTATCAGATCTCACAATACGAGCTGCCGCTGGCCGAGCACGGCCATCTCGACATCGAGGCCGGCGGCGCGGCCCGGCGTATTGGCATCACGCGGGTACACATCGAAGACGACGCAGGCAAGAGCGTGCACGAGGGCTTCCGGGACTCCGACCGGTACAGCTACGTGGACCTCAACCGGTGCGGAACTCCCTTGATCGAAATCGTCAGCGAGCCTGACATGCGCAGCTCCGAGGAGGCGTACGCCTATCTGACGGAGCTGAAGCAAACGCTGCAGTTCGTCGGCGTTTCCACCTGCGACATGGAGAAGGGCCATCTCCGGTGCGACGCCAACGTGTCGGTGCGGCGGAAAGGGGCGAAGGAATTCGGGACGAAGACCGAGGTCAAGAACCTGAACTCCTTCCGCTTTCTGCGGGACGCGCTCGATTACGAAATCGCCCGGCAGGTGGCGGTGCTCGAGAGTGGCGGCACGGTGGACCAGGAGACGCGGCTTTACGATCCCTCCACTGGGGAAACGGCGGGCATGCGGAGCAAGGAGCACGCGCACGACTATCGCTACTTCCCGGAGCCGGATCTGCTGCCGCTCCAGATCAGCGAGCAGTGGCTCGAAACGATCCGCTCCTCCATGCCGGAATTGCCGGCGGCGAAGCGCGCTCGCTTCACCGAAGAGTATGGCCTCCGGGAATACGACGCGCGGGTGCTGACGGCGACGCGGCCTCTGGCCGAGTACTACGAGAAGGCCGCAGCGGCGGCGCAGAACCCAGTGGAAGCGGCCAAGTGGGTGCAGGGGGAGTTGCTGGGGCGGCTGAACGCTGAAGGGAAAGAGATCACCGAGTCGCCGGTGCCCCCGGAGCACTTGGGTGAGCTGATCCGCCTGATCGCTGAGGGGCAGATCACCGGCAAGCTGGCCAAGCAGATTTTCCCAAAGATGTTCGCCACTGGCGAGGCGCCGTCGAAGATCGTTGAGCGCGAAGGCTTGAAAGTAATGGCCGGCAGCGAGCTGGAGCGCATCGTCGCCGAGGTGATCGAAAAGAACCCCAAGCAAGTGGAGCAATACCGCGGCGGAAAGAAGACGGTGATCGGGTATTTCGTCGGGCAGGTGATGCGGGCGACGAAAGGGCAGGCGGACCCCAAAAAGGTGAACCAGCTTTTGCGGGAAAGGCTGGGGTGACAGAGCGCCCGGCGCGCCGGCCCCGCGGGGTTCCCGGCGAGATTGCCTCCCCATCTCAGGTCACATAAGATTGAGGGCGATGGTGAAGATCAAGACGGTGCTTGTGGCGTTGGCCGTCGCTGTCATCGCTGCCTGCTCCTCCGGCGTTCTCGAGGAGCCGGTCCACAAGATGGGCGAGCTGACGACGGTCGGCCCGCTGACGTACAACGTGTTAGAGACGCAGTGGGCGGCTCAGATCGGCAACTCCATCGACGCCCAGATTCCCGAGCACCGGTTCCTGATCATCCGGCTTTCGATTTCGAACGCTGGCCAGCAGCAGGTAGCCGTCCCCCTGCTGACGCTGGAAGACGAGGAAGGCCACAGCTTCATGGAAGTTTCCAAGGTGGAGGGGCTGTCGAACTGGCTGGGACTCTTGCGGATCCTAGAACCTGCCGGGATGCTCGAAGGGGTGATCGTCTTCGACGTGCCCCCCAGCGACTACCGCTTGCGGGTCACCGACGGCGGCGACCTGGAATCGGAGCGGACCGCCTTGATCGAGATCCCCCTTACGCTCGCTCCGCCGCCGCCCGTGGAACCTCCGTCCCCGGGCGGGCAGTCATTCTAAGTAGAGACTCATCGGGGGAAGGAAGATGAACGGCGGACGGAAAACCGTGCCGACGGCCTTCGTCGTCGCTTTCGCACTCGTATGGGCCGGAGGGGCCAGCGCCGCGAAACCCAAGCTAGAGATCACCCAAACCGCCCTGCACCAGTACGACGGCGGCCCCCCGACGCCGGCGGGTTTCGAGTTCTTCCCGGGAGACACTGTTTTCTTGACGTTCCGCATCTCGGGTTTCAAGACGGTAGAGAAGGACGACGAAGACAACCTGTGGCTCGCCTATACGATCGAGGCCTTCGACCCCGAAGGGCTCCCCATCCGCAAGCCGGAAGAGGGACGGATCGCGACGGTTCTCACCTATCAAGACAAGAAACAGAAATGGACGCCCCTGGTTCGCTATGAAGCGCTAATTCCGCCGACGGCGCCCACCGGGAAGTACCGCATTGCGATCCACGTGGAGGACCTGTACGCCAAGACGGACACGGGCGCGGAAGTGTTTTTCCTCGTCCGCGGCCGGGACGTGGAGCCGAGCGATACGCTGGTGATCCGGAACTTCCATTTCTACCGAACCGAGACGTCGATGCGGCCCCTGACCAGGCCCGTCTACCGGCCAGGGTCCTCGGTCTGGGCCCGGTTCGACATCACCGGTTACAAGTTCGGCGACAACAACCGGTTTTCCATCGACTACGGCGTCAAGGTGCTGCGGGCCAGCGGGAAGACGCTCTTCGAACAGCCGGTAGCAGCGTCCGAGGAAGAGGAATCCTTCTACCCCCAGCGGCACGTTCAAGGAGGCTTGAGCCTGAACCTGACGCCGGACCTGGCGCCGGGCGAGTACACCCTCATCGTCACCGTCCGGGACCGCGTCGGCGGCCAGACCTACGAAGAAGAGCACACCTTCACCGTGAGGTGACCGGTCCCAGGCCCGCGGCGCGATCCGATTTCCTCAGTAAGCCGGCTGGTACCGCAGCCTCTCGAGCCGCGCGATCCGCTCCGCAGTGGAAGGGTGCGTCGAAAAGAGCCGCGCCATCGTTTGGCGGGTGAAAGGCTTGACGATGAACATATGCTGGTGGGCGGGAGAGGCCTCGAGCGGGATCCGTTTCGACCACATCTCGAGCTTGCGCAGGCCGTTGATCAAGCCGTCGGGCGTACCGGCAAAGCGGGCGGCCGCAGCGTCGGCCGCGTATTCCCGGGTCCGCGAGATTGCCATCTGGATCAGCAAGGCGGCGATCGGCGCCAGAATCAGCATGGCGATCATGGCGATCGGGTTGGCGCCTTCGTCGTCGTCCCGTGCACCGCCAAAGAAGAAGGCCATGCGGGCCAGAAAGGTGATCGCGCCAGCGATGGTGGCGGCGATGGAGCTGATCAATATATCGCGGTTCTTGACATGGCCGAGCTCATGGGCGATGACGCCCTCCAGTTCCTGGTCGTTCAAGAGCTTCAAGATACCCGCGGTCACGGCGACCGAGGCGTGATTCGGGTCGCGCCCGGTGGCAAAGGCGTTGGGCGAGTCGTCCGGAATCACCCAAAGTCTCGGCATCGGGATGCCGGCCCGCTGGCAGAGCCGTTCCGTGATCGGCGCAATCCGGCGGTAGACGCCGGCGTTCTCAGTGGGCGTCACCGGCTGGGCCCGGTAAGCGGCCAGCGCCATCCGGTCCGAGAAGAAATAACTGAAGAAGTTCATCCCGACGGCCAAGGCCAGTCCCATGACGAGTCCCTGGCGGCCGCCGAGCGCCTCGCCGCCGATCAACAGCAAGCCCGTGAGGACACCAAGCAGAAGAACCGTCTTGACGCCGTTCATACGCTTCTTCTTTCATTGTGACACAAGCTTCGTTTTTGTCTATATCCCCGGCGGGCGCCGAGAGAGGAGCGGGCAATTTCGCGGCTGTCCGGGGGCGCCCGGCGCAGCGCCTCGAAAGGGCGCGGGGCGGCCGTATGCTATGATCCGGACCAGTGGGAGAGGAACTGGTCTCGCGAGACGGGCTAGCCTTGATTTTCGATATGGACGGCGTGATCGTCGATTCCACGCCGGTTCACACCGAAGCCTGGCAGCGCTACCTCCGCCGGCACGGGATCGAGGTTCCGCGCGAAACAATTGAGGCGGAGATGCTCGGCCGCCACAACGACGAGATCGTCCAGATCTTCTTCGGCCGGGACCTGCCGCCTTCCGAGCGCTTCCGGCATGGCGCGGAAAAGGAAAAGCTCTACCGCGAGCTGATGAAACCGCGTCTGGAGCGGCACCTGGTCCCGGGAATACGCGACTTCATCCTCCGCCACGCCTCCCGGCCCTTGGCGCTAGCGAGCAACGCCGAACCGGCCAACGTGGAGTTCATTCTCGAGGAGAGCGGGTTGCGCCGGTACTTCCGCGTCGTTTTGGACGGCCACCAGGTGAAGAACCCTAAACCGGACCCGGAGATCTACCTCCTGGCGGCTCAGTTGTTGCACGTAGCGCCGCCGGAGTGTATCGTGTTCGAGGATTCGGAAACCGGCGTCCGGGCGGCCAAGGGCGCCGGAGCAGCCGTGGTCGGCCTGACGACGACCACAGACCGGTTGCCCGGATGCGATCTCGTGATCCAGGATTTCCGCGATCCAAAACTGGCCGAATGGCTGGCGGCGTTCCAGCCCGTCGGCTGAGTGCCTGTTCGTCCAGGGAAACGCACCGTGATCCTGCTCGGGTTCACTTCGTCGTCCGGTCTTCCGCCGGTTGAGACCGGCCCGCCGCGCGCCGCCGCGTTGACTGACCTTGCTACGATCCTCACGCTGCTCGTTTTCGCGGTGGTGGCGATCGTCCTGTGGGCGGTTCGGGAGCGCCGTTTCGCAAAGGGCGCCGCCGTCGCTGCGACGCTGCAAGAGCTGGTGGAAGAGATCGCCGCCGCACATACGGCGGCGGAGATCGGCGGCGCTTTGGCCCGGTATGCCGGCAGGTTTCCCGGCATCGCCTCACTCCGGCTCTTGACACCACCCGCGGAAGACAACGGTCTCGCGTCCGCGGCCGACCCACCAAACGGCGCCGAACCGCTCCCGCAGGACCACCCGGCGGTGAAACACTTCCGGGAGTGGAACCGCGCCGCTCAAGCGGAGGACGTTCCGCCGCTGTTGACCGCCGCCGCGCCCGGGGGCAGTCCGGCTTACTACGTGCCGGTGCGCGGAGCGGGACGGCTCCTGGGGATGCTCGAGATCGTTCCTGCACCCGGAACCTCCCTGCCGAGGGCCACCGGACAGCACGGAGCCTTGCACCTTGCCCGAGTCGCCGGGGCCGTGTTGGCCTCGATCGAGGAATCCGCCCTCCGGGAGCACGTTGCCCGGAGCCGCGCAAACGCGGACGCAGGCGGCGCCGTCGAGAGGGCGTTGATGCGCGCGGGCGAGCGCTTGCGCCGGTTGCGTGACGAGCTCGAAAAGGCCCGCGGACAGGGCCACGGTCCCGCAGCCGAAGAGGTGATCCGGGCGTTGGCCGACCAGATCGAGGCCGCGCTCGGAGAGCTGGACGAGCTGAAAAGAAGCGTCCATGGAGATGCGGGGGCGGTGGATGTAAACCTCGAGGCCGTCACGGGAGCGGTGCTCGCCCGGCGCCGCCGGGAGTGGCTGAACGAGGGCGTCCGTGTGGAAGCGGACGGTCTGACGGCGGCAGTCGTCCGGGCCCCGGCGCAGCGGCTCGAGACTCTCCTCGAAACCCTGCTGGAACACGCCGTCCGCGCCGCAGCGGCGGCGGGCAAGGATCTGGTAACGCTCTCGGCCCGCAACACGGGCGGCCATGTGGCCGTCACGATTCGCTGCCCGGGCGCGCCCAGCCCTGACCTGCTCGATGACGCCGGGCTGCGAGCCGCAGCGGAAAGCTTCGGCGGCAAGCTCCGCGCCCTCAGCGGCCCGGACCGCGAGATGAGCATCGAACTGCGGATTCCCGCCGCGGTCCCGCCCCGTCCGGATTCGTCTGCCCAATCGCCGGAGGCGCGCCTGACGGTGCTCGTGGCCGACGCGGACGGAGTCGCCCGCAGGCACCTGCTCCATACCTTGGCGCGCCGGGGCCACCGAGCCGTCCCCGCTGACTTTCCGGAAGCGGCCGACCTCGCCGCGCGCTTCCCCTTCGACTGCGCCTTGTGCACACCCCGCGACAATCCGGAGCGGTGGGAACCGTTCTTGCGCCGGATCGCGTCCGAAGTGGGTTCGGTGGCTGTGCTGGCCGGCCCGGACGGCTTGTCTGGCCGAAAGCTCTCCGGCATACAACTCCTGCCGCGGCCGCTCCGCGACGCGGACCTCGACGAGTTCCTGGCGAGAGTCCAACCCCGGGAGAGCCTACGGGAGAGCTGAACAGGAGTCCGGCGGCGCGCCGGCTTGGGAGGGCGCGCCGCTACAATGAAAACATGAGGCTACTGGGCTGGTGGGTTCCCGCAATTCTGGGGGCGGCGCTGGGCTGTTTCGCGCAGCAGTACGACGGACCGCCGCCTCCGAAGGCGGATGTGCCGTACTTGCTGCACGCCGAGAACCTCATCGAGACCGAGCATGCGGTGGCGCAGGAGGAGATGCGCAAGAAGCATATCGCCTACGTCGTGCCGGGCGAGCGGTCGCCGGTGAGGACGCCGCTGGCCGAACCGATCTTCATCATCTTGGTGGACAAGGTTCCGCCGCAGGCCTACCGCCTGTACCGGATGGACGTGGTCAAGGGGCACCGGGAGACGGCTTTCCCGAAGAAGCCGGGCAAACGCGGGCCGCGGCCACGATATCTCACCTTCGACCGGATCAAGGACAACGTCTACAAGATCGAGGCCAACGAATACCTCGAAAACGGCCAGTACTGCCTGACGCCGCAAGGCGCCAACGACGTCTTCTGCTTCGAAATCTATTGAGGGCCCGAGGCGATCGCCGCTTGTTACAATCCAATCATGTTCCAAGGACTCGAACATACGGCGATCGCCACGCCCGATCCCGAGAAGCTGGCCCAGTGGTATGTCGAAACCCTGGAGTTCACCATCAATCACCGTTACGCGGGCAACGTGTTCGTCAAGGCGCCGAACGGAACGATGCTGGAGATCATCCCGTCGGAAGGCGAACGCAGCCCGCAAGGAATGAAGGCTCCGGGCATCCGGCACCTGGCGATCATCCCTGACGACTTCGACGCCGCCCGCCAGGCGCTCGAGGCCAAGGGCGTCAACTTCGTCACCGATGTCCTGGAGATGGACGGCAACCGGCTGTTGTTCTTCACCGATCCCGACGGGAACCTGCTGCACTTGATTCACCGCGACAAGCCGCTGCCGTAAGCGTTCCGGCTGTTGATCACCCGCGTCTTCAGAGCGTTCCGTTACCGCGACTTCCGGCTCGTCTGGAGTGGGGCTTGCGTCTCGTCGATCGGTACGTGGATGCAGAAGCTCGCCCAGAGCTGGCTGGTGCTGGAGATCTCCGGCTCGGCCTTCTGGCTGGGGCTGGACGCATTCCTGGGCGAGATTCCGATCTTCCTGTTCTCGCTCGTGGGCGGGGTAGCGGCAGACCGGATCGACCGCCGGCGGATCTTGATCGCGGGCCAGTTTCTGCAAATGTCCTGCGCGCTGCTGCTGGCGGGGCTGGCGGCCGGCGGCGTAGTCGAGGTCTGGCACATTTTGTGCCTGTCGTTCCTGGTGGGGCTGGCGCAGGCCTTCGGCGGGCCGGCCTACGCGGCGCTGATCCCCTCGCTCGTCAAGCCGCGGGAGCTGCCAAACGCGATCGCGATGAACTCGATCCAGTTCAACATCGCCCGGGTGCTGGGACCGATGGCCGGGGGCCTAGCGCTGACGAAACTCGGCGCCGCGTGGTGCTTCCTTCTCAACGGCCTTTCCTACCTGGCCCCGATCACCTCGCTGCTGCTCATCAAGGTGCGGTTCATTCCGCGGCGCACCGCCGACTCCATCTTCGAAAGCATCCGGCAAGGCTTCGCCTTTATCCGGCGGCAGACGGCGATGGAAGCGCTGATCGCGCTGGCCTTCTCCATGACGATCTTCGGCGTGCCGGTGATCGTCTTCTTGCCCGTCTTCGCCCGGGACGTCTTCCGCGGCGGCCCGGAGGTCTATACGCTGCTGCTGTCGCTATCGGGGGCGGGCTCGATTACGGGAGCGTTGCTGGTCGCCGCCTTCGGGCACGGAAAGCATAAGGGGCGAGCGACGCTGCTCGCCCTCGTTGTCCTCGGGGCGGCGATCGCGGGCTTCGCGCTTTCCCGTGACCTGGCGCTTAGCTCCGTATTGCTGTTCCTCGGGGGAGCCGCTCTGGTGGTGGTCTTCGCCATGGTGACCTCGCTGGTGCAGCTCATCGCGGTGGAGGACATGCGCGGCAGGGTGATGAGCGTCTATAATGTCGCCTTCCGCGGCGGAATGCCGATCGGCAGCCTGCTCACCGGGTCGTTGGCGCCCGTCTTCGGCGCCCCAGCGGTGATCGGCGCCTCCGGGGCCGTGCTGGCGCTGCTCGGGCTCTATTTCCTGCTGATCCATCGCAAGATCGCCACGTTATGAGACTCAGCCGGGGACATTTACAACTCGCAGCGGGCGTACTGCTGGTCACCGCCCTGGGTTTCGTCTTCTTCCCCGGCCAGACGTGGCTGCAGCAGGACAGCCAGATTTATGCGGCGATCCTCGAGCACTTGTACAATCCCTCGGTCCTCGCCAACGATCTGGTGGCGACGCGCCCCCACGTGGCCTTTACCATCTACGACGAGCTGGCGGTGGCGGCGCGACGCTTGACGAGTCTGCAGTTCTATCCGCTGCTCACCGCGGACCAGCTTCTCTTCCGCGCCTGCGGCGTGCTCGGGGTGTTCCTGATCGCGCTGGCGGCGGGATTGCCGAGGCGCCTCTCTCTGCTCGTTGCGGCCGTCTACGCGCTGGGGGCGACGGTGCTGGGGCCGGCGGTCCTCACGGTGGAATACGAACCGAAGCCGAGGGGCTCGGCGATGGGCATGCTGCTTTTGGCCGTGGGGCTGGCGTGCCACCGCCGGTACACGGCCGCCGGGCTGCTGAGCGCGCTGGCGTTCCTCTATCACCCGCCAACGACGTATCCGGTCTGGGGCGTATTCCTGCTTTGGGCGCTGTGGGGGGCCGCAGGGGACAAGGAACCCCGGGGCCGATGGAAGGCGATGCTCTGGCTGCCCGCAGCGGCGGCCGTACTGCTGGCGTTCGCGTATCTGCAGCCCGGCGACGGGACGAGCGCGGGGTGGTTCAGCCGCCTATCGCCGGAACTAGAGCGCCTTCAGCGGCTCCGCTCTCCGTACACCTGGGTGTCGATGTGGATCGGCCGCTGGATCTGGCTCTATCTCACTCTGCTCGCCGTTACCGCCCTGGGCTTGTGGCGCCTGCAGGAGACGGTCCCGTACCGCGTGCGCTTCTACCTGGCTGGCCTCTCGGTCACCGGCGCGCTTAGCATTCCCGTAACCTGGCTGCTGTACGACACACTGAAATGGGGTCTCATGGCCCGGTTCCAGCCAGCCCGCGCAGTGCTCTGGGTCATCCTGGTGACGATTCTCGTTTCGGCGGTGGCTTGCCTGCACGCGGCGCTTCAGGGCCGGCGGATCGAATCGCTCGCCTGGGGCGCTTTTGCCTTCATCCTGCCGACGCAGCCGGACGTCTGGCAACTGCTCCTTCCTGACCTCACGTCACCCCTGATCCAGCGGCGGCTGGCGATGGTGATCGTGCTGGGGGCGCTCTTCGCCCTGGCCGGCTGGCTCGCCGGCCGGGCGAAGGCGTGGCAGTGGGCGGCGGGGGCCGCGGCGCTCGTCCTGCCGTTCCTGGCGCTGCCGTACTTCGGCAAGGTAGTCACTGAACGCAACATGCACGAGCCGGAACTCGACGAGCTGGCCGCCTGGGCGCGACGTTCGACTCCTCTGGATGCCGTCTTCCTGTTCCCGGACGCCGGCAAGGGCCGCCAGCCGGGAATCTTCCGCGTGAAGGCGCTGCGGGCCGTCTACGTCGATTGGAAGTCCGGCGGCCAGGTGAACATGGTGGAGAACTTCGCCGAAGAATGGTGGCGGCGCTACGAGGCAACCATGCTGCGCCCCCTCACCGAAGAATCGCTGGACCGCTTCGCCCAACTGGGCATCGACTACGCCGTCGTACGGACGGAAAACGCCTTCCCGGACCGCACGGCCGTCTTCCGCAACTCCCGTTACGCCGTCTACCGGCTCCAGTGAGCCGGGTTTTACATGTGTAAACTTCCCGCCGCGGGCGTAACAGACCGAGGAAGGGGCTGTAAGAGAACCCAGTGAAACCGCATTCCGGAGGGGCATTCAGAGGCTCCGGCAAGCGGGGACTCTCGACACTGGAAAGGAATCTGGAGGATTCAATGACTCGACGAAAATTCGCGCTGGCCGTCCCGGCGGCTGTTTCGGGGATGCTGGCCGCCCGGCGGCTCTCGCGGGCCGCAGCCGCAGCCGACGGCGAAAAAGGCGCCAAGCACGTATGCAAGGGGCGGAACGAGTGTAAAGGGCAAGGAGGCTGTAAGAGCGGCGACAACGGCTGCGCCGGCAAGAACTCCTGCAAGGGTAAAGGAGGCTGCGCCACTACCGCCCACCACGATTGCAAAGGTATGAACGAGTGCAAGGGTCAAGGCGGCTGCAAGACTGGGGACAACGGCTGCGCCGGCAAGAACAGTTGCAAGGGCAAAGGCGGGTGCTCGGTTCCGCTGAAATCGGCCAAACACAGCTTGCGGCTGCGCCGGCGGCGGCCGGCGGCGGCCTGATCATTGAGCTGCAGCTCCGGCGAGGGCCCCGCGCGATAGTGGCTCCCCGCCGGAGTCTGCGCAATCCCAATCGGTGCACCATGAATAACAACAAGTGGGGTTTTCCGGATCTGGGCTTCGGCATCGGCCTACGCACGGTGCACTTTCCGCATATCCTCAGCCGGAAGCCGGCCATCGACTGGTTCGAAGTGCTTTCGGAGAACTACATGGACACCGGCGGCCGACCGGCCTACGTCCTCGACTTCGTGGCCGAGCGGTATCCCGTCGCCATGCACGGCGTCTCGCTCTCGCTCGGCTCTACTGACCCCATGGACTTCGATTATCTGCGCAAGCTCAAGCGGCTCGCGGAGCGGATCGACGCCCGCTGGATCTCCGACCATCTCTGCTGGACCGGCGTGATGGGCCTGAACACCCACGAGCTGCTGCCCATGCCCTACACCGACGAGGCGCTGGCGCATGTCGTCAAGCGGATCCGTACCGTCCAGGAGTTCCTGGAGCGCCCGCTGGTGCTGGAGAACCCGTCTACCTACATCGAGTTCGCGGCCTCGACGTGGACCGAGTGGGATTTCATCCGGACGATGGCCGAAGAAGCCGATTGCGGGCTGCTGCTCGACGTCAATAATGTCTACGTCAGCGCCTACAACCACGGCTTTGACCCATTCGAATACATCGACGGAATTCCGGCCGAGCGGGTGGTTCAGATCCACCTGGCCGGCCATACGAACAAGGGCACCCACATTCTGGACACGCACTCGGACCACGTCATCGACGAGGTCTGGGAACTGTACCGCTACGCGACGAACCGGGCCCACGGCGCCGCCGCGACGCTGCTTGAGTGGGACGATGCGATCCCGGATTTCGACACGGTGCATGCCGAGGTCCTCCAGGCCCGGAAGTTCCGGATGGAGCCGGCGCCGGGTAAGGACGAAGCGAGGGAGGCGGCGGTCCATGTCTCTTGAAGCCGATCTCGCCGCAACCCAACGCTGGCTGCAGGCCGTGATCACGGCCCCTGGGGAAGACGCCGAGGCGCTGCGGAGCCCGGAGGCCGCCCGGCAGATCCCGCCCGGGCGCGCCCTGGAAGCCGTCAAACCATCGTGGAGCCTGACGGCGCTCGAGCGCCTGGGGATCTACCGCGGGATGTACGAGGCGCGTATGCGCGAGGCGCTGGAGGTCGATTATCCATTGCTGGCGGGCTTCCTCGGGCCGGAACTCTGGGAGCAGCTTATCTCGCTGTACATTCGGCAATACCCGTCCCGAAGCTACACTTTGAACCGCTTGGGCGACTACCTGCCCCTGTTCCTGAACGAGCTGGAAGGCCTTCCCCGTCCCCGCTTCGCCGCGGACCTGGCCCGGTACGAATTCGCGATCAGTAGTGTTTTCGACGCACCCGAAGACCACGCCATAACACCCGAGGACGCCGCCCGCGTTCCAGAAGACGCTTGGGAGGACGCTCGCTTGGTTCCGATCCGGGCGTTCCGTCTCGAGGCGTTCCACTATCCGGTCAGCCGGTATGCTGAAGCGGTAAGAGAAGATCCGCGAGTGCGCCCGCCGCGCCCCCAAAAAACCTGGCTGGTCATCTTCCGGCGCGATTACACGCCCCTGAGCTTGGAGCTCTCGCGACCGGCCTTCGGTCTGTTCTCGCGCCTCGCCTCCGGCTCCAAGCTGGGGGAGGCGCTGCGGCGGAGCCGCATGAGCGAAGACGAGATCTTCCGTTGGTTCCGGCAGTGGATGGCCGAAGGGCTGTTCCAGCGGGTCGAGTTCGGAGCGCCGGTCAACGGCTCGACCCTGAGTGAGTCGCTCCGGCCGAGTTTCCAGCCCGGCTCGTGAGAGCGCTCGGGCTGCGTTCGAGGAGATTGTCCTTCACCGGCTTGATAGAGGCCTTGTGCTCCTCGGCCAGCTTGCGAATCTTCTCGATAACGTCCGGGTGCTCGCCGGCGACATTCCACTTCTCGCCGGGATCGACGCCGAGATCGAAGAGCAGGGGCGGCTCATGGGCCGTCGCCTGCTTGTGCCGGTATCCCGACCGCGTGTAGAAGTGGGCCTTGTAGCGGCCGAGGCGGACAGCGAACAGTTGGTCGCCCCGCCAATAGAACATCTCCTGGCGCGGGCTCTTGCCCGTACCGAACAATACCGGCGAGAGATCGTAGCCGTCCAAGATGCGGTCCGCCGGCGCCTTCGCCCCGGTGATCGCTGCGATTGTCGGCAGCAGATCGAGGGTGCTTCCGAGGTCCTGGACGACGCCCGGCCGGACCTTACCTGGCCACCAGAAAATGCCCGGTTCCCGCATTCCCCCTTCCCAGGTGGAGCCTTTGCCGCCGCGGAGCAGGCCCGCCGAACCGCCGAACTCGTTGAAGATCAGCCAGGGCCCATTGTCCGAGGTGAACACCACCAGCGTGTTTCCGGCCAGGTTCTCTTGCCGTAGGGTGTCCAGGATCCGGCCGACGCTCCAGTCAATCTCCTCCACCACGTCGCCGTAGAGGCCCCGGAGGCTCACGCCGGTGAACTTCGCCGAGCGGAACAGGGGCACGTGCGGCAGGTTGTAAGCCAAGTAAACGAAAAACGGCTGATTCTTGTGTTGCCGGATGAAGCGAACCGCTTCTTCGGTATATCTCCGGGTGATGGTCGTCTGGTCGGCAGGCCGTTCGATGATCTTCTCGTCCCGCATCAGCGGCACGTTGAAATACTCAATCTTCGGGTGCGCCCACAACTCCCAGCCCTTGGGGGCCCCGGGCACTTTGTCCATGTCGTTCGAATAGGGAATCCCGAAGTAGGTGTCGAAACCCTGTTTCGTCGGCAAGTACTGCGGCAGGTGCCCGAGGTGCCACTTGCCGATGGCGATGGTGGCGTAGCCGAGGGGTTTCAGGATTTCGGCGATGGTGATCTCCTGCTGGGGAAGCCCGCCAAGGGAATCGGGGAACAGGACCCGGTTCTTCGCCGACATCATGCCGTTGCGGATCGGCAGCCGGCCAGTGAGCAGCGCCGCGCGGCTGGGGGTGCAGACGCTGGCCCCGACATAGAAGTTCGTCCACTTCTGGCCTTCCGCCGCCATGCGGTCCAGGTGCGGCGTGCGTATGGTAGGGTTTCCGTAAACCCCGAGATCCCCGTAGCCGAGATCGTCGGCGAACAAGATCACGATGTTAGGCGGGGCCGCGGCCGCCGCCGGGACAAGAGCCAAGAGCAACGCCAATAACCAAGCCATCGGTTACAACTCCGCGACATATGATATCAACGCCTCCACCTCAGCGGCCGTGAACGTCTCTCCTCGGATCAGCACCAGCTCCGGACCAGCGCCCTTCGCGTGCAGCCTCGCGCGGATCTCCTCGCGGCTCAGGCGCCGCCCAATCCCCTTGAGGGTCCGGATCTCAGGATAAGATGTGTCCCCGCCGTCTTCACCGTGGCACCGCGCGCACCGGGCGAGGTAAGTCGCGCGGCCGAGCTCCCACTCGGCGGCGCAAGCGACCCGCGGCCCGGTGCGGGCTTGCTGGAGCGCTGCCACGGCCGTCAATGTGACCCAAAAAACCGCGACCTCGAGGGCTGCTCTCACATCTACGAGTATAGTTGGCCCTCGGTGAACTGGGATGCGCCGGTGGGAAGACAGAGCTTCGCCCGGGGGGAAGGCGAAGCTCAGTACAAGGAGGAGGCTCAGGGCCTGCCGGAGGGGAAGCAGGCCCTGCAACTAGGACTGCGGGCCACGGGGAGGGGACGCCGTGGCCCGCTCGGAGGGGCAAGCGGCGAGCTGGGTCTCGCCGCCGGGGATGCTATTAAGTCAATGACGACTTATTGTTGCCCTACTTGTTTGCACATCGCGTGCCAAACTACGTCTGACTGATTTTCATACGCTTGCGTCTCTATACTCTTTCGTTCGTTGGGTTAATTCACCACACTGCGGAGAATCCCCCACCCACGGGGGCTCACTCCCCCCTCAGTTCGATCCGGTAGATACCCGAGCCCAGCTCGAGAACCACCGCGCGGCCTTCCCGGCGGCCGCTACGCACTCCTTCCGCTGCGCCCGGCTGGAAGGCGCCGTTCCGCCAAATCACCTTGCCGGACTCGAGGATGACCGGATCGTCCTTGTTCAGCGTGGGCACGTATACCTCGGCGACGGCCCCTACGGGGATCTCCAGATCGAGCCTCAGCCCGTCAGCGGTGCGCCGCCAGCTCGAGGCCGCCCGGCCGTACGGCGTCTCGATCGAGCCCGAAGCCCAGCGCAGATCACGGACCACCTGGGGCCGCACGACGATCCGCCGGTAACCGGGCTCGTCTTCGTCCGGCGCGAGGCCGGCCAGCGCCTCGTAGTACCAGACCCCGACGCTGCCGAACATCGGGTGGTTGTGCGAGTTCATCGATGGCCCGGTCTTCTCTTGCCAGAGCTCCCAAAGCGTCGTCGCGCCGCGCTTCACCATGTAGCCCCAGCTCGGATACGTGGTCTGGGCGGCCAGCTCGTAGGCGAGATCGGCGCGGCCGGTGCGTGTCAGCAGCGGCATCAGGTACTTCGTCGCCAGGATGCCGGTGGTGAGATGCGTGTTGTGCCGGTAGACGATGTCCCAATAGAGGCTGCGGTTGGCCCCGCCCCGTGCCTGTTTCGGGGCCAGATCCAGGTAGAGCGCCAGAACGTTGGAGGCCTGCGAGCCGTTGCCGTAATCCCCGGTCTCCGGCCGGTAGAAGCGCCGGTGGAAAGCCTCGCGGATCTGAGCCGCGCGGCGCTCGTAGGTATCGGCGTCCGCGTCCTTGCCCAAGACGCGCGCCGCCCGGGCCACGATGCGGGTGCTCCAGTAGTAGTAGAACGTCGAGACCAGAGGTCCCGGCGTCTTCTCCACCGGCACCCAGTCGCCGTAGTAGGAGTACTCGACGATGTGGTCCTCGGCCTTGGAATCCAGGAAGTCGGCCCAGGCCTTCAGACCCTCATAGTGCTCTTCGAGCACGGCGCGGTCGCCGTAGTGCTTGTAGAGGTACCAGGCGATCAGCGGGTAGGCCGAGCCCCAGGCCGGGTCCGCGGGGCGGCGGCCCCACTTGTGGGGCACCGTATCGGTGACGGCCCCGTCCTCGGACTGCTCGTCGCGCATCAGCCGGAGAAAGTTTTCGTAGAAGGCGGCCATGTCGAAGTTCACCATGGCGGTCTCGGAGGCCAGGTGGGCGTCGGCCATCCAGCCCATGCGCTCGTCGCGCTGGTCGCAGTCGGTGGGGACGCTGTGCAAGTTAGTCCGCGTGCCCCACAGGATGATTTTCTGGATGTCGTTCAGGATCTGCTTGGAGGCCGAGAACGCCCCGGTCTGGCGCACGGCGGTGTGGACCACGCGGCCGCGGATGCTGTCGAGCGACGGCGTGCCGGGGTAGCCGGTGAGCTCCACGTAGCGGAAGCCGTGATAGGTGAAGCGCGGCTCCCAGACCTCGCCGTCGGGATCGCCCCGCAGGATGTAGTAGTCGGTGGCCTTGGCCCGGCGGAGGTTCTCCGTGTTCAGCGTGCCGTCGTCGTAGATCAGCTCGGCGTGGCGGATGCGGACCTTCGTCCCCCGCGGCCCTTTGACGCGCAACTGGACCCAGCCGCTGATGTTCTGGCCCAGGTCAAAGACCCAGACGCCGGGCTTGGGGTTCATGAGCCGCCGGGGATAGAGCGTCTCGACCACCTTGATGGGCGGCATCATCTGGGCCGAGAGCTTCCCGCCGGGGCCCTCGACCACCCGGGCCGGCGGCCAGCCGCTGTCGTCGAAGCCGGGGCGGTCCCAGCCGGGGGTCTCCTTAGTGGCGTCGTAGGTCTCGCCGTTGTAGATGCTGTCGGCTAGGATCGGGCCTTGGGTTGTCTTCCAGGAGCCGTCGGTGACGATCCGCACCGTTCGCCCCCCTTCCAGTTCGACCACCAGCTCGAGCAGCGCCTCGCGCTTGCCGTACCAGCCCTGGCCGAGGATCAGCCCGACGGCGTTGTCACCGGCGCGGAGCCGGTCCGTCACGTCGTAGGTGACATAGAGGACGCGCTTGTCATACGTGGTCCAGCCGGGGTCGAGGACATGGTCGCCCACCTTGCGGCCGTTGATGCGCAGCTCGTAGTAGCCCAGGCCGGAGACGTAGGCGCGGGCGCGTACCGGCCGCGCGTCGAGGCGGAACTCCTTGCGGAGCTGGTTGCCGCCGGCGATCCATTTCGCCGTCCAGTCGCCGGGCGCGAGCAGTCCCATCTCGAACCGCGCCGGACGGCTGTACGGGCTGGCTTCGCCCGTCTTGTCCCACCAGCGCACCTTCCATTCGTAGGCCGCGCCGGAGGCCAGCGCGGGGCCGGCGTAGCGGACGCCGACCGAGTTCGCCGATTCGACCTTGCCCGAATCCCAGACCGTGCGCCCGCCGGAGGTAACGACGATCTGATAAGCGGTCTGCCGCTGGTCGCGCCCGTACTGGGGCAGCACCCAGGAGAAGCGCGGGTTGGCCGCGTCGATCCCAAGCGGGTTCTCGAGGTGCTCCACCCGGAGCGAGACGGGAGCCGGCGGCGCGGCAGCCAGCGTCATCGAAGCCATCGCGAAGAGACAAATAGCCAAAGTCACGCCACGTATCATAATTCCGCCTCCATCGAAACACCAATGTGATATCACATTGAGGCGGGCGAACACGCCGCCTCGCCCACCGGCCGCGCGCACGGCGCCCTCAGAGACGCCCGCGGATTCAGCCGTACAGCCGTATGCCACCGACTGCGGAGAGGTCCACAGGCGCGATCGGTCCTTTTTCTTCGGCGCGTCGCAGAGCCGGGCACAGACTCCGGACGGCGCGCTATACTGGCGGCCTTATGCGGCACTTTATCGCTTTCGACCTGGGCGCTTCCTCGGGCCGGGCGATGCTCGGCACGCTGGACGGCGGCAAACTCACCCTCGAAGAGCTCCACCGCTTCCCCAACGAGCCTGTGCGCATCCCCCAGGGGCTCTACTGGGACACGTTCCGGCTCTGGCACGAAATCCTCCAAGGGGCCGCCGTGGCGGGCCGGGCGCGGAAGCTGAAGCTCGACGGCATCGGCGTGGATACCTGGGGCGTCGATTTCGGCCTCTTCGCTTCCGACGGCTCGTTGGTGGACAATCCGCGCCATTACCGGGACGCGCGGAACCACGGCATGATCGCCAGGATTACCAAAGTGGTGCCGGCCGAAGAGCTCTACGGCTACACCGGCATCCAGTTCATGGACCTGAACACGCTGCCGCAACTCTACGCGATGAAGCTGGCCGGGGCTCCGGCGCTGGAGGTGGCCCGCAAGCTGCTCTTCATGCCGGACATCTTCAACTACTGGCTCACCGGCGTCCAGAAGGCCGAGCTGACCATCGCCTCCACGTCGCAGTTCTACGATCCGGCCAACCGGCGCTGGGCGGCGGAGCTATTTGAGCGGCTCGGGCTGCCGACCTGCATCCTTCCCGAGATCGTCGCCACCGGCACGCGCCTGGGCCCGATCCGCCCGGAAGTCGCCGAGGCCACCGGGCTAGATCCGGAGACGCCGGTGTTCGCCTCCGCCGGCCACGACACCGCCGCCGCCGTCGCCGCCGTGCCCGCCGAGGGCGAAGACTGGTGCTACATCAGCTCGGGTACCTGGAGCTTGATGGGCGTCGAACTCGCCGAGCCGGTGATCAACGAGGAGGCGCGGCAGGCGGGCCTGACCAACGAGGTGGGCTACGGCGGCCGCATCCGCTTCCTGAAGAACATCGCCGGCATGTGGCTCATCCAGGAGTGCCGCCGCGCCTGGACGCTCGAGGGACGCGAGTACAGCTACGCGGAACTGGCGAAGCTGGCCGGCGAGGCCCCGGCTTTCACCGCGGTGATCGATCCGGATCGCTTCCCCGAGCCCGGGAACATGCCCGGGCGCATCGCCGCCTACTGCCGCGAGACGGGCCAGAAGGAGCCTTCGACGCCCGGCGAATTCTGCCGCACCATCCTCGAGAGCCTGGCGCTGCGCTACCGGCAGGTGCTCGAGGCGCTGGAGCGGCTCCTGGGCCGGCGCATCGGCGTGATCCACATTGTCGGCGGCGGCTCTCAGAACGAAGTTCTCAACCAGCTCGCGGCCGACTGCACGCGCCGGACGGTAGTGGCCGGACCCACCGAAGCCACCGCGGCGGGCAACGTGCTCATCCAGGCCATCGGAGCCGGCGCGCTGAGCGGCCTCGAGGAAGCCCGGGCAGTCGTGCGGCAGTCGTTCCCTGTGAAGCGGTACGAGCCGCAGCCCGCCGCCGGCTGGGACGAAGCCTACCGCAGATTCCAGGATCTACGCTCCGCCTGAGACGGCCAGCCCTCCCGAAAGTGGCGCGGGCGGGCGGCCGTCGGCGAGAATGAGTCTCTATGGGTAAGCTTGCCGTTCTGTTTCCCGGACAAGGCTCCCAGTTCGCCGGAATGGGCAAGAGCCTCGCGGATTCCTACGAGTGCGCCCGGCGGGTCTTCGCCGAAGCCGACGAGGCGCTGCGGTTCCCGCTGTCGCGGCTCTGCTTCGAGGGGCCGGAAGAAGAGCTGAAGATGACCGAGAACACCCAGCCGGCGATTCTGACGGTCTCCGTAGCGGCATACGCCGTGCTGAAAGAGAAGGGAGTGCGGCCGGACTACGTGGCCGGGCACAGCCTGGGCGAGTATTCGGCGCTGGTGGCCGCCGGGGCGCTGCGGCTGGCCGACGCCGTCCGGCTGGTCCGCAAGCGAGGACGTTACATGCAGGAGGCCGTGCCGCCGGGCGAAGGAGCCATGGCTGCACTGCTGATGTTGCCCGAAGGCAAGCTCGACGGAATCCTGGCCGAGGCGGCCCAGGGGGAGGTGCTGGCGGCGGCCAACTTCAACTCTCCGGCCCAGATCGTCATCGCCGGCCACAAAGGGGCCGTAGAGCGGGCCGTAGAGCTCGCCAAAGCCGCTGGGGCGCGCAAGGCGGTGATGCTGCCGGTGAGCGCGCCGTTCCACTGCCCCCTGATGCGGCCCGCCCAGGAGCGGCTGAAGGCGGATCTGGACGCCACCGAATTCCGGGATCTCGAGATCCCGCTGGTGAACAATTGGCAGGCGCGCGAGATCCGCACGGCCGCCGAGGCCCGCGAGGGCCTCTACCAGCAGGTCCCCAATCCCGTGCGCTGGGAAGAATCGGTGCGGCGCCTGGCGGCCCAGGGCGTGGACCGCGCCATCGAATGCGGGCCGGGCAAGGTGCTCACCGGGCTGCTGCGGGCGATCGACCGCAACATCAAGTGCGTCCCGTTCGGCGAGCCGGGCAACTGGGAAAAGGTCCAGGCCCTGCTCTGAGCCCCTGCGGCGGCGCAGCGCCCTTGCCGCCTACGCCTTCTCCGGCGGGTGGTCCAGCACCTTCCAATTCGCCTCGTCGAAAAACAGCACCTTGTTCTGCCGATAGGCCTCGACGGCCATGGTGATCACCACCTGGGCCTTGGCGCCCGTCTCGACGTCCAGGTGGGGTTTTGCGCGGGTGCGGACGCACTCGAGGAAGTTCTTGATGTGGTCGGCGAGCATGTCGGCGCGCTTCACCGGGATGCGGATGTCCACCGTCCCCCATTTCGCCGCGTACTCCTCGGTGATCACGTTGCGGCTCTTGCGCTCGGAGTAGTCCGGCCGGACCGTGATGTAGGGCGCGTAGCGCTCGAACATGCCGTGCTCGACCATGATGATGGTGCCCAGGTGGCCGCGGATGAGGCCGGGGATATGCTGGCTGTTGGCCATCGAGGAGCTGAGCACCAGCGAGTGGCCCTTCTTGTACTCGGCCATCAGGTGGAAGGTGTCGGGCACTTCGCGGTCCTTGAACACGTAGATGCCGCCGCTGGCCGTGACCCGGTAGGGGAACTGCGGCTCGCCCCAGCAAATGTTCAGTGGGGCGACGACGTGGTAGAAGAGATCCGTGGCGATGCCGCCGGAGTAGTCCCAGTACTTCCGGAACCGGAAGTAGCGGTCCGGGTCGTAGGGCCGCTCCGGGGCGGGGCCGAGCCACATCTTCCAGTCGATGAACTCGTCGCCTTTGGCGTCGGGGCCGGCCTGGGGATCGATGGGCCAGTTCCACTCGCCGTTCGGCGAGTTGCGGTGGTAGGAGCCCTGGCTCATGATCATCTGGCCGATCATGCCGTCGGCGATAGCCTTCTTGGCCTTGTACCACTGATCGGCGGAAGTGGTCTGGGAGCCGACCTGCAGCACCCGGCCGGTCTCCTTGACCGTTTCGACGAGCCGGCGGGCCTCGTCGATCGTATGGCACATGGGCTTTTCGAGGTAGACGTCCTTGCCGGCCTTCATGGCCTCGATGGCCATGGTGGCGTGCCAGTGGTCGGGAGTGGCGATGATGACGGCGTCGATATCGTCGCGGGCGAGGAGCTCTTTGTAGTCGAGGTAGCCGTCGCAGTGGAAGCGTTTCTTGTTCTGGTTAACACGCTTGCGCCAGACGTCGCAAACGGCGGCGATCTCGACGCCGCCGGTCTCTTCACCGATACGGGCGAAGTAGCGGGTCACGTGCGTGCCGCGGCCGCCGACCCCGATCGTTCCGATGCGAATGCGATCGTTGGCGCCCAGCACTCGTCCCGGAGCGCCGATGCCGAAGGCCGCGCCAGCAATGCCGGCCCGCCGCAAAAAGTCCCGCCGGTTGAATGAACGATGAATCTGCGCCATGAGTCCGATCCTCTTTTGTTCCGTACGAACTGGATAATTCCTTGGGCGCGAAGCGCGCCCGCTTTGGAAGACACCCTCATTCTATCGCCGCGCCGAGCGGGGGTCAAAA
>CAYWXL010000057.1:0-26214 GCA_964461995.1 uncultured Solibacteraceae bacterium | reverse complement strand
GCCCAGTTCATGCCCCTGAGCGCGCAGGTCACCGTGCCGGCGCCCGAGCGCTTCCGGCGGCCCGGGCGCGGCGGCAACCGGATGCGCTTCACGGCGAAGCTAGAGGCCCGGCGGCCGGACGGCGAGTGGGTTGTCGTGGACGGTCCGAAGCCGATCGTCGGGCCGGACTACTACGTCCCGTTCCGGGTGGAGAACTGGGACGCCTCCCGGGAGGTAGAGACCCGCGTCGTGTTTCAGGACATCGATGGCGAAGTCTACCGCTACTCGACGCGCATCGCCCGCGACCCGGTGGACAAGCCCGTGGTGAGCGTCGCCGGCTTTACCGGCATGGGCGTGATGGGCCGCGTGGCGCACATGCGGGGTCCGGACCCCAAGCCCGGCCGGATCGTCGTCGGCCGCTGGACGCCGGCCAACATCTGGATGCCCTTCGCGGACGCCGTCGCGGCGGTGAAGAAGCAGGACGTCGATCTGCTGGCCTTCACCGGCGACCAGATCTACGAAGGCAAGCCCAGCCCGAAGGTGACCGACATCGAGCCGGAAGAAGACTACCTTTACAAGTGGCTCCTCTGGCACTGGGCGTTCCGCGAGCTGACCAACCACCTGCCCGCCACCGTCCAGCCCGACGACCACGACGTCTACCACGGCAACCTCTGGGGCTGGGGAGGCCGGCTGAGCCTCACCGGCTGGAACGCCGACGGCGGCTACATCCGCTCGCCCTACTTCGTCAACATGGTGCACCGCACCCAGACCGGCCACCTGCCCGATCCCTACGACCCGCGGCCGGTCCGCAACGGGATCACGAACTACTACACGACCTTCACCTGGGGCGGCGTCGGCTTCGCCGTGCTCGAAGACCGGAAGTTCAAGACGCCCCCGGCCGTCGAGGATCCCGAGCGGCAATCGCTGCTGGGCGAGCGCCAAGAGCAGATGCTGAAGCAGTGGGGCGAGGACTGGGCCGGCCAGTCCTTCAAGTGCGTCATCAGCCAGACGATCTACGCGTCGATGCACGTCAACTTCGAGGGCCGGATCACCGCCGACCGCGACACCGACGGCTTCCCCAAGCCCCGGCGCGACGCCGCCGTCCGGCTGTTCCGCCGCTGCCGGGCGTTCGTGCTGAGCGGCGACCAGCACCTGGCCACCTTCGCCCGCCTTGGCATCGAGCGCCCCTCGGACGCCGTCTATCAGTTCGCCGTGCCGGCCATGGGGAACATCTTCTGGCGGTGGTTCTACCCCGTCACGCCCGGCCGGGACCGCCGCCCCGGCGAGCCGGACTACCTCGGCGAGTTCACCGACGGCTTCGGCAACTACTTCCGCATGATCGCCGTGGCCAACCCCGAGCGCCGCTCGCTCCTCGGCCAGCGGCTCCGGCAGCGCTACCTGATCCCCGCCGAAGAGGCTCGCACGGGGCTGGGCGATGCCATCCGCCCCTCGCACGGCGACGGCTACGGGATCGTGCGATTCGACAAACGCAACGGCCGGATCACGGTCGAATGCTGGCCGCACGACGCGGATCCGGAGGCCGGCGGCGAGCAGTTCTCCGGCTGGCCCGTCACCGTGCGCTACGAGGAGCTCGATGGGCGCCGTCCGGTGGCCTGGCTGCCGCAGCTCGAGATCAGCGGGGCCGCCGGTCCCGTCGTCCAGATCATCGACGAGACGGCCGGAGAGATCGTGCAGTCGTTCCGGATTCGAGGGCGTTCCTACACCCCCGGCGTCTTCGATGCCGGCCGCACCTACACGCTGCGGGTCGGGGTGCCGGAGAGGAGATCGGAGTGGTGGGAGGCGAAAGGCCTGAAGCCCGCTGCCCGGCCCGGCGCACGGAAGTTGACAGTAAGGCTCGAATAGCCGCGCCGGCTGCCGGAACTTTCTACTTTGCCGGGAACCGGAACGTTCTACTTTGCCGGCGTGCGTTCGCCCACCGTGGCGGCTTCGCTTCGCCGGTTGACACTCGACGCTGCCTCCAGTACTCTCGGCGCATGATGTGGAGACTCTCGATCGTACTGGGGATGCTCGCCTGCCTGCCGGCTGCGGCGGCCGATCTGGACTCGGCTCCGCGGCTGGAATACCGTGTAGTGCCGGGCTGGCCACAGTTGCCCAAGGGCTGGAACTTCGGCGAGTGCAGCGGCGTGGACGTCGATGCTGACGACAATGTCTGGGTGTTCCACCGGGGCAAGCGCGCGGTGATGCAGTTCGATCCCGGCGGGCGCCTGATCCAGGCCTGGGAAGACGTGCCGGTGGTCGCCGCCCATGGGATCCGCGTCGGACCGGAAGGCAACATTTGGCTGGTGGACGTCGGCGGCCACGCGGTGCTCAAATGCGACCGCACCGGCCGCATCCGCATGGTGATCGCCACCGCCGGACACCGCCCCGGCGGACAAGACGCAAAGTACGCCTTCAACAAGCCCACGGCCCTCGCCTTCACGCCCGACGGCAAGTTCTTCTACGTCTCCGACGGCTACGGCAACTCCCGCGTGGTGCGCTATTCCAAGGACGGCGTCTACCAGAGCCACTGGGGCGCCAAAGGAACCGGCGACGGCGAGTTCAACCTGGTGCACGACGTCTGCGTCGATGAGAAGGGGCGCGTCTATGTGGCCGACCGCACCAACCAGCGCGTCCAGGTCTTCGACGCCGAGGGCCGGTTCCTGAACAAATGGACCGGTATCGGCAGCCCCTGGGGGCTCTACTACGTGAAGCGCGAGAAGGCCATCTACATGGCCGACGGCGTCAACAACCGCATCGTGAAGCTGAACCTCGACGGGCAGGTGCTCGGCGTCTTCGGCGGGTTCGGCAAGGCTCCGGGCAAGCTCGACTTCGCCCACCACCTGGCCGTCGATTCCACCGGCGCCGTCTACGTCACCGAGATCAAGAACTGGCGGGTGCAGAAGTTCGTCCCGGCGGCCGGGAAGTGACGCTTCGCCGCGGCTCCCACGCTTCTGCGGCGCTCAGAAGCCCAACCCCCGCGTCTTCGTCTTGATGCGGCACAGGTACATGTCGGCCGTCATGTAGAGCGTCGAGCCATCGTCGCCCCAGGCGCAGTTGGCGGTGGCCTCGCCGGTGGAGATGCGGCCCAGCAACTCCCCCTTCGGCGTGAAGACGTAGACCCCGCCGGGGCCGGTGGCGAAGAGGTTGCCCTCGCGGTCCACCTTCATCCCGTCGGGCAGGCCGGGCAGTTTGCCCACGAATTCGGTCACGTCGTAGAAGACCCGGCCGGGGCCGAGCGTGCCGTCCTCTTTCACCGGAAAGGCCTTCCACAGCGCCGCCTTGGGATCGGACTGGGCCACGTAGAGCGTCTTGTAGTCCGGCGAGAAGGCGATGCCGTTGGGCCGGGTCAGCTCTTTGGTCAGCAGGGTGACCTTGCCGTCTTTCGAAAGCCGGTAGACGCCGCAGAAATCGAGCTCCCGCCGGGGATCGTCCCAGCGCTTCGGCAGCCCGTAGGGCGGATCGGTGAAGTAGAGGTCGCCGTTGCGGTGGTAGACGGCGTCGTTCGGGCTGTTCAGCCGCTTGCCCTGGTAGCTGTCCACCAGGGTGCGCTTGCCGCCGTCGGGATAGAGGAGCGAGATGCGCCGGTCGCCGTGTTCGCAGAGCACCAGCCGGCCCTGGGGATCGAGCAGCAGGCCGTTGGAGCCCGGCTCGCCGCCGTAGTCGGCCACGCCGGTGTAGCCGGAGGGCTTCATCCAGAGGCTGACGCCTTCGCCCTCCTTCCACTTCATCACCGAGTTCCGGGGGATGTCGGAGAAGAGCAGATAGCCGCCCTCCTTGATCCAGACCGGGCCTTCGGACCATAAAAAGCCCGAGGCCACCACCTCGATGCGGGCGTCTTTCGGGATCAGCCGGTCGAGCCGCGGATCCATCCGGACTACTTCGCCCAGCACCGGAAAGTTGGTCGTGTCCTGGGCCGGCAGAATCGCCGCGAAAGCCAACAGCAACCAGGTTCCTCGCATGACCGTCCTCCTTGGTTTCCCGGGTGCAGGGATATGATATCGTGGAAGCAATAGGGTCGGCCCGCGTCCCGCACTGGATGAACCCTCGCTAAAGGGGTTGGAGGAGGTTAGTCATGCACCGCGCTGGACGTCTCTTCCGGGCCCTGTCCGTCCTGTTCGCCTGCTCGAGTGTGCACCTGTGGGGACAGGCCCCGCTGATCGATTGCACCATCACTGCCGAGGGTCCGCTGCTGCGCTCCGGCGGGCACGCGGAACGTCTGGGAGACATCCGCCTGGCTTGCACCGGCGGCGATCCCAACCAGGTACGCTTTCTCAACCTGGTCGTCTTCGTCAACGCCGGCATCACCAGCCGGATCGTCGATCCGGCCACCGGCGAGACCGAAGCCCTGCTGCTGATCGACGACCCGCTGCCCGGCGTCCCGAACACCAGCAACGGCGTCGTCTACCAGGGACAGGTGAAAGGCACGCCGGGGGTGCTGCCGGGCCCGCCCGGGAACCCCGGGGCGCCCGGTTCGGGCAACGTCTACGCCGGCTTCCAGGCGGTGGGCGGGGAGAACCGCATCGAGTGGAACGGCATCCCGTTCCGGCCGCCGCAGCCCGGTCAGAACCGCATCCTGCGCCTGGTGAACATCCGCATCGACGCCCAGGCCCAGCCCGTGGATCCGAACAATCCCATGCCGGTGACGGTGGAGGTCGCCGTCACGGCTTCGAACTCGGTTCCTTTGGGTACCAGCCGCGTGGTGGCGGGCTACATCACCCCGGCAGCGAAGAGCTGGGTGGAGCGGCCTTCGGGACAGGTAACGCTGGTCTACAAGGAGGGCTTCACCGAGGCCTTCCGGAAACGCATCGCCACCTCCACCGCCGGGGCGACCGCGGCCGTGCTCCAAGCCACCCCCGAGTTCGCCTACTTCACCGAGAGCGGCTTCACGCCGGAGTTCGGCTCCACCACCCCCGGGGCTCCCGGCGCCGCCAGCACCGGGACGCGGCTGATCGCCGAGTTCCGCGACCTGCCGCCCGGCGTCTTCCTCGTCGCCCCGGCGAGCGTGCGCTCGGAGCTCTTGGACGGTTCTCCGGGCGAGCTGGAAGCCCGCCGCGTCGTCGGCTTCGGGCCGGACTTGAGCGGCGGAGAGCTGCTGGCCTCCGGCGGCCCGTGGGAGCTGGTCCCTGTCAACGATGGCCGGGCCCTGCTGGTCTATGAGGTCGTGCCGGTGGCTCCGTATGCCGGCGTGAACGGCGCCCTGGTCATCGACAGGTTCCGGATCCCCGTAGACGTGGTGTTCCCCCAGCCCGCTTCGGTCGGCGGGGCTTCGGTGGTCCTCGGGCTGGGGCCCTGGGACGCGACGGCCGAAATGAGCGCCACCGCGCCCGCGCCGCGTTTCTCGCCGCCGGATCCCGGCGGGGTCTTCTTCCCGGTCATCGCGGCTCCCACGCTCGATTACCTGACCTTGCGCTTCACGCCCAGCGACGAGACGCCGCTGGTCGTCACCAGGGAGTTCGGCAGCGCTGTCGTCGATGGCAGTCTGAGCGTGATCGCCGGCGGCGAGTGGCTCTCGGCTTCGGCGCTGAGGCCGCCGGACGAGGAGACGGTCGAGTTCGTCGTCCGGCCGGAAGATCTCGAGCCGGGCCGCTACTACGGCGCGGTGGCCCTGCGCCTGGCGTCGGATCCCAACTCGCTGGTCATCGTCCCGGTCGTTCTCGATGTCAACCCGCCGCCGGAGATCATGCTCGACACGTCGCAGATCCTGTTCCGCACTTCGGTGGACGGCCCGGCTCCGCCGCCCCAGCAGCGATTCCTCAACGGCCGGAACAAGTGGCTCGACTACACGGTGACGGTGGAGACGGCGAGCGGCGGGCCGTGGCTGACGGTGACGCCGCAGGCCGGGCGCACTCCGGTCTATCTCCAGATCGAAGCGGATCCCTCGGGCCTCGCGCCGGGGCGCTACGAGGGCACGATCACCGTCCAGGCGGACACGGCCGTCAATAGTCCCCAGGTGATCCCGGTGCTCTTCGAAGTCACGCCGCCGCTGCCGGTCTTCGAAGCGACCGCGGTGGTGAACGCGGCGAGCTACGCCGGCGGCGGAGTGGCCCCCGGCGAGCTGGTGACGATCTTCGGCGAGAACATCGGTCCTGAGGAGCCCGCCGGCGCCGTGATCGGTCCCGACGGTAAGCTCAGCACGGTCACCGGCGGCACGCGCATCCTCTTCGACGGGATACCGGCGCCGATGATCGCGGCGTCCCGGCGGCAATCGACCTGCGTCGTGCCGTTCGAGATCCGCGGGCGGGACCGCGTGATGGTTCAGGTCGAGGTGGACGGCTGGCTCTCCTCGGCGGTATCGATTCCCGTCCTGGAGACCAAACCCGGCGTCTTCTCCGCCGACAGCTCCGGCCGCGGGCAAGGCGCGATCCTCAATGAGGACGGAACGCTCAACACGCCGGAGAACCCCGCGCCCGTGGGCAGCGTGATTACGCTCTTCCTCACCGGGGCGGGCGAGATGTCGCCGCCGGGCGTGGACGGCTCCATCAATCCGGCCGCTGATCCGCCCGTGCCTCTGGCCCCGGCCGTGGTTAGGATCGGCGGCGTGGAGGCGCAGGTGGAGTTCCTCGGCGGGGCGCCCGGGCTGGTGGCCGGGGTGGTGCAGATCAACGTGAGGGCGCCGGCGACGCCGGGCGATCAGGTTCCCGTGCAGGTGCTGTTTGCCGGCCGCTCGAGCAACATCGTCTACGTCTCGGTGGCCCGCTGATCAGCCCGTGGGCCCGGCCCGCAGTCTGCGCCGGGCCCCGCGATGGTTCGGATAGAGTTCGAGGGCGGCCTCGAATTCCTTCCGCGCGCCCGCGGCGTCGCCGCGCCCGAGCAGCGCCAGCCCGATCAGGTAGTGCGCCTGGGCCAGCCGGGACTCGGGGCCGCCGCTCTCGCCGAACTTCGCGTAGTAATCGACCTCGCCGCCGCTGGCGAGCGTCTTCTGCGCCGCTTCGATCATCGCCGAGAAGACCTGCCCGGCTTCCGCCTTGCGGCCCAGTTCCCGCAACGCCAGGCCCTTGTAGTAGAGGATCGAGGCCATCGTCTCCGGCGTCGGCTTGCGTACGGAAAAGGCCTCGTCGGCCTCGGCGATCGACTTCTCGAAGTATTCCCGGGCCTTCGCCTCGTCTCCGAGGGCGCGGTGGGCGCGGGCGATGTGGTAGTAGGGACGCGCGTAGGCTCCGTCGCGGTAGGACTTGGCCTCCTCCAGGTTCCTCGGGTATTCGAGGGCCGCTTCGTAGTCGGCCAGGGCCCCGCGGTAGTCCTTGGCGGCGAAGCGCTCGTGGCCGCGGAAGATGTGGGCATCGACGAACAGCCCATGGACGGACTCGACGCCTTCCCAGCGCCGGAAGTGGCGGTCCTTCATCAGCTCCAGCGCCCGGTCGTAGCGGCCGAGGTCCACCAGCAAGGCGATCTCCCGCGACAGCGCGTCGTCGCGTTCGAGCACCGTGCGGTGGTGCTTCTCGAGCATCGCCAGGCGCTCTTCCAGCGGACGGCCGGCGCGCTCGTAGAACCGGTCCAGCTCGAAGAGGACCCGGGCGTCCGGCTGCACCTCGATCGATTTTTCGAGCGCCTGGATGGCCCCTTCGATATCCCCCTTCGCCTTGGCCCGCGCCAGCCCCAGGTTCCGCCACGCAATGCGATTACCCGGGTCGAGTTTCACCGCTTGAGCAAAAGCTTCGACCGCCGCGTCGGGCTGATGGTCAAAGAGCAGGTTGCCCAGATAATACGGAGCCCGGCCGTCGTTGGGGTTGGCTTCCATCGCCCGGTGCAGCACCCGCTGGGCTTCCATCCGGAACGGGAAGCAGAGGTCGATCGGAGCGGCGGCGGCGTCCTTCCAGTAACGCAGAGCCTCTGCCCGGTCGCCCTTCTGCTCTGTGTACCAGGCGCGGAAGTAGTGCAGCATCGGGTGCGCTTTCGCCGGATCATCGGCCCGCGCCAGACGCCGCTCGATCACGTCGAGCGCCTCGTCCCAAAGCCCGGCGGCCGCGTAATCGGTGGACAGTTCCAGGCAATTCTGCACGTCGGTCCGGATCCACTGGGCGAAGCCGGTGAGCATCGTGCCGGCGGCCACTTCTTGTCCTTTGGCTTTGAGCAGCAGGTAATACTCGTTGCCGGCAAAAAAGTCCAACGGATCGATTTTTGCGGCAGCCAGGAGCTGCCTTTCCGCTTCGTCGAAACGCCCCAGGCGGCGCAGCACGGCGGCCCGCAGGTTCATCGCCCGGGTGTTGCGGGCGTTCATCGCCAGCGAGCGGTCCAGGAACGTCAAGGCGCGCTCGAATTCGCCTTTCCGGCAGGCCAGTTCGGCGAGCTGGTAGTTGGCCGCCGCCCGCCAGGCGAAGCTCCAGGCCGCGCGGTGGAAGGCATCGGCCGCCTCCGCCTCTTTGCCGAGAGCCCGCAGAGCGACGCCGAGATAGTAGAGCGCCTCGCCGTCCTTGGGCCGGGTGTAGTTCCGCGTGATCCTCGCCACCGCCCGCCGCAGGTGCTTCTCCGCCTCGGCGTACATCCCGCGCTTGAGATAGTTCACGGCGAGCTGCGTGTTCGCCCGGTAGTCGCCCGGATCGCGCTTCAGGATCTCCTCGTAGTAGGGATACGGCTCGACGCGCGGGTTGTAGAACTGCTCCAGGCGCAAGCCGGTGAGGAAGAGCTCTTCGTTGGTCTCGATGGTCTCCGGCGCCGGAGGCGGCGTCGCCGGCTTCGGCAACGGCTCTTCTTTCTTGTACACGACGGGCGTGTAACTCACCAGGGTGCGGCCGCCGGCGGCCAGCGACGCCGTCACCTGCTCGGGCCGCACGCCGGCAGGCAGCTCGACCTCCTTTACGAAGGGCCGGTCCGGGGCGATGGCCGTCCGGGTTTCGAACACAGTGCGGCCGGCGGCTTCGAGCGTCACTGTGGCGTCGTTCCAGGCGCGGGTCACGCAAAACCCGAAGCGCGCCCTGCCGCCCTTGATCTCCAGATTCACCGCCGCATCTTTCGTCGCCTGCTTGACGCCGCCGATGTCTCGGAACGGATACCAGTACTCGGTGATCTCCCTGACTTCGTAGGGCTGGGCCCAACTGTAGTCGGGCTGGTTGTCGCTCCAGGCCCCGACCATGAGCTCGAGATAGGGCCCGTCCTCGTCGGTGAGCAGCTCGTCCCACATCCGGCCGTGGGCGTCGCGTCCCCAGGTCCAGAACTTCTTGCCGGGAACGTAGTTGTGATCGGCGACATGCAACGTTCCGGCTTGCTTGCCATGGTCGTAGCCGGCGTGGAAATCCATCGTCGAGTCCCAGGCGAACATGGAGTTGGCTTTGACGTGGTTCTTCCACCAGCTCACGTCCACGCCGGAGCGGAAGTCGGCGCCGCCGTAAATCTCGCGCGAGACAGGCCAGTGGCTGAACTGCACCTTGGAATGGTGCGTCACCACGCGAGTGTCGGGCGGGAAGATGATCTGGTAATTCTCGTTCGTGTGCACGGCCACGTTGGCCCAATAGAGGACCGAGTGAGCGAGCGGCGTCCGGTTGAAGAGCCGGACGGTCACTTCGAGATAGGAGCGGTCGGGGCGCAGCGTCATACCGATGCTCCATTTCATTCGGTGCCGCCACTCGATCTCGCCCACCCACACGGTCCGGCTGCCGTCGGGGCTCTCGACCACGGTGTACTCCACCGGCAGAAACGACGTGGCGCGGTGGTGGTGTGGAATGTTCCACTCGACGCCGCCCGAGATCCAGGCTCCGATCATGCCCACCAGAGCCGGCTTGATCACGTGCTGGCGGTAGACGAAGTTGTACCCGTTGGTCTTGTCCAGGGCTTCGAAGATGCGGCCGCCCAGCTCCGGCAGGACCATGATCCGCAGGTAGCGGTTCTCCAGGAAAACGGCCTTGTAGTCCGCCGGGACTTTCTCGTCGGTGAGGTTGTCCATCAAGGGATACGGGTAGATCGGCCCCTTCGCGCCCTGGTAGATGCGGCCTTCGTAGAAGATCGGGTTGGGATTGTTGGGCCCCACACGGTAGGTCGGTATGGTGACCGTCTCTTCCCAGGCCCGGACGGTGTCGGCGGCCCGTCCGGGAAGGGGGAAGCAAGAAACGGCCAGGACGGCCACGGCGAGCAGTCGAAGTCTGAAGCAATTGCGGCGCACGCAAGCATTCTATACCGGTTCCAGCGAAAGAAAGCTTGACCTCTGTATTAAACGAACGTATGATTGAATCATACGTATGAGTGAGTCGCCGCCACCGTCCACTCCCCGCCGCAACGGCGCCCGCACCCGCGAGCGCATCCTCGACGCCGCCGAGCGCCTCTTCGCCGAACGCGGGGTCGCCGGCGTTTCGCTCCGGGCGATCATCGCCGAAGCCGGCGTCAACCTCGCCTCCGTCCACTACCACTTCGGCTCCAAAGACGCCCTCGTCAACGCTGTCGTCGGCCGCTACGCCGGCCCGATCAACGAGCAACGCCTGGCCCGCCTGGACGAGCTGGAGCGCCGCTACGGCCGCCGCCCGGCGCCACTGCGCCGCCTGGTGGCCGCTTTCGTCGATCCAGTGTTCGAACGGGCGGTGGAGCCCGACCGCGGCCGCAACTTCACTCGCTTGATGGGCCGGCTGCTGGCCGAGCCGGAGTACTTCTTCAGCCGCATTGCGCCCGAACAGTTCCAGGCGGTACGCGACCGCTTCTTGGCGGCGTTCCGCCGCACCCTTCCGGAATTGCCCTCCGTCGAGGTCTTCTGGCGGATGATGCTCATGGTCGGGACGCTGGCCGCGGCCTTGAGGATGGGCGAATTCGGTCCTGAGTTGAGCGGCGGGTGCGTTCCTCCCGCCACTCCCGACCAGATGCGGCTGCGGCTGCTCGATTTCCTTGCTGCCGGTTTGCGGGCCAAGGTTTCGAAGGAGGTGAAACCATGAACCGCTGGGGCGGTGCGATTTTGGCGCTGGCGTTGTTGAGTGCGGGGGCTCACGCCCAGACGCTGCCCCTCAGCATGCGCCAGGCGGTGGATCTAGCGCTCGAGCCCGACGGCGCCGTCCGCCTGCAGCTCGCGCTTGAGGCGGTGCGGAAAGCCCAAGCCGAAAAGGCCAAGGCTAGAGCTGCTCTGCTGCCCCATGTGGATGCCTACCTGCAGTACGACAACCAGGTGACGAACATCAGGGCTTTCGGCGTGGATTTCACCATACCGGGTACGCCCCTGCGCACGCCGGCGAAAATTGGCCCTTTCAGTGTCTTCGATGCCCGCGCCAAGGCCAGCCAGATGGTTTTTTCGCTGAGCGCCATCCGCCGGTACCAGGCGGCTAAGGCGGGCTTGCGCGCTACCCGGGAGCTGAGCGAGAGCGCTCGGGACAACGTAGCGGCGACCGTTTCCAAAGCCTACCTGGCCGCGCTCCGCGCCGATGCGCGCCTCGAAGCGGCCCAGACCAACGTGCGCCTGGCCGAGGAACTGCTCGAGCTGGCCCGGAATCAGAAAGAGGCCGGTACGGGCATAGCCATCGAAGTGACGCGCGCCGAGGTGCAGTTGGCCAACGAGCGCCAGATGGTGCTGCTGGCCGAGAACGAGCGCCGCCGGGCCTATCTGGAATTGCTACGGGCTATCGACCTGCCGCTGGAAACGCGACTGGAACTCACCGAGCGGCTCGAATTCCACCCAGTGGACGAGGCGGACGCTGAAACGGCGCTCCGCGAGGCCCTGACGCATCGCGCCGACTGGAAGGCGCAGCAGCAACAAGAAGCTCGCGCCCGGCTGGCTTTCAGCGCCGCGAAGTGGGAGCGTTTGCCCCAGATCTCGGCCTTCGGCGACTACGGGAATCTGGGCAACGCGCTCAACGATTCCTTCCCGACACGGACCTACGGCTTCCGCCTTACCGTGCCGGTCTTCGACGGCGGCGCCCTGGAGGCCAGGAAAGCCTCTTCCGGAGCCGACTTGCGCCAGGCCCGCATCCAGACCGCCGATCTTCGTGCCAAGATCGAGCTGGAGATCCGGCTGGCGCTGGACGCCCTGCGTTGGGCGCGGCAGCAGGTTTCGGTTGCCGAGAAAGGGCTCACCCTGGCGGAGCGCGAACTAGAGCAGGCACAGCGCCGCTACCGGGCCGGAGTGGCGACCAGCATCGAAGTCACCGACGCCCAGAACCGCTTGGCCCGCGCCCGGGACAACCACATTGCGGCCTTGTATCAGTACGAAGCGGCGCGGCTGGACTTCGGTTCGGCCATCGGCAAGATCCGGGAGTTCCTCCCATGAAGTCGACGAGAATACGCATCATGATTAAGTCCGCATACATCTGGCTGTTGGCGCTCGCCGCCGGCGCCGGCTGGCTCGCCGGCTGCGGCAACGGGAACGCCGCCGACCGCATCCGCATCTCCGGCAATATCGAGCTCACCGAGGTGAAGGTGGCCTTCAAAGTCTCCGGCAAGCTCGTCGAGCGGACCGTGGACGAAGGCGACCGGGTGGAGGCCGGCCAAGTGATCGCCCGGCTGGACCAGGAGCCCATCTTGCGTCAAAAAGAGCAGGCGGAGGCGGCGCTGGACGCAGCCCGGTCCGCCCTTCAGCAACTGCTCACCGCCATCGAGTTCCAGGAAGCCTCCATTGAGAATCAAATCGCTCAGCGGCAGGCGCAGCTCGACCAGGCGCTGGCCCGGCTGGCGGAACTCGAGGCCGGCTCGCGCGAACAGGAGATCGCCCAGGCCCGAGCGCGGATGGAGCGGGCGCGCTCGGAGTTCGCGCGCGCCGAGGCGGACTGGAAGAGGGCGCAGCCGCTGATGACAGCGGAAGACATCTCCCGGGCGCAGTACGACCAGTTTCGCGCCCGCTACGAAGCCGCCAAGGCGCAGCTCGAAGAGGCCGAACAGTGGCTGGCGCTGGTGGAAGAGGGACCGCGCGAGGAGACGATCGAACAGGCCCGCGCCCAGGTGGAGCAGGCCCGGGCCGCTTTGCGGCTGGCCGAGGCCCAGAAGATCGAGCTGCGCCGCCGCCGCCAGGAGGTGGATGCCCGCAAGGCCGACATTCGGCGCGCCGAGGCGCAGGTGGCCTTTCTGGGAACGCAGCTCGCCGACACCGTGGCCACGGCCCCGGTGGGCGGCATCGTGCTCTCGAAGGCCGCCGAGGTGGGCGAAGTGCTCGCGGCGGGAACCACGGTGGTAACCATCGGCGACCTGGATCATCCGTGGGTGCGCGGCTACATCAACGAGACCGACCTCGGGCGCGTGAAGATCGGCGCGCCGGTGCGGGTGACCACGGACACCTTCCCCGGCAAGGTCTACCACGGCCGGGTCAGCTTTATCGCTTCGGAAGCCGAGTTCACGCCGAAACAGATCCAAACGCAGGAAGAACGGGTGAAGCTGGTCTACCGGATCAAGATCGACGTCGAGAATCCGAACCAGGAGCTGAAACTGAACATGCCCGTGGACGGGGAGATCGTGCTCGAATGACGGACGCCGCCTCCAGCCCGGGCCCGCCGCTGATCCGCGCCGCCGGCCTCACCAAGAGGTTCGGGACGCTGACGGCGGTGGACCGCCTCGACATCGAGGTGGGCGCCGGCGAGATCTTCGGGCTGGTGGGGCCTGATGGCGCCGGCAAGACGACCACGCTCCGCATGCTCTGCGGGCTGGTGGACCCTGACGAGGGCCGCGCCGAGATCGCCGGCTACGACGTGCGCACCCATCCGGACCAGGTCAAGGACTCGATCGGCTACATGGCCCAGCGCTTTGGGCTCTATCAGGACCTGACCGTGGACGAGAACATGAGTTTTTATGCCGACCTGTTCGGCATCGGCCAGGCCGAGCGCCGCGAGCTATTGCCCCGCCTGCTCGCGATGACCCGCATGGCCCCGTTCCGCAACCGGCGCGCCGGGGCGCTCTCCGGCGGAATGAAGCAGAAGCTGGCGCTGATGTGCACGCTGCTGCACCGGCCGCGAGTGCTGCTGCTCGATGAGCCGACGACCGGAGTAGACCCGGTCTCGCGGCGCGACTTCTGGGCGATCCTCCAGCAGCTTGCTCAGGAAGGCATCGCGATCCTGCTGACGACGGCCTACCTGGACGAAGCCGAGCGCTGCGGCCGCGTCGGGCTGATGCACGCCGGCCGCCTGCTGCGCTGCGCCCCGCCGGAGGAACTGAAGCGCGAGTTCCGCGAGCGCGGCCTGATGGTCCGCCGGGTCGGCGCCACCGAGGCGGTACGGCCGGAGAAGCCGACGCTCGAGGACGTCTTCATCGCCTTCGTGGAGCATTCCGCAGAGGAGGCGCGATGAGCGGAGAGCCCGCGGTCGTCATCGAGAACCTGGTGAAGCGCTTCGGCGGCTTCACCGCCGTGGACGGCATCAGTTGCACGATCCGCCGGGGGGAGATCTTCGGCTTCCTCGGCCCGAACGGGGCAGGGAAGTCCACCACGATCCGGATTCTCTGTGGCCTGCTGCAGCCCACTTCCGGACGAGCGCTGGTGGGCGGCCTCGACGTCGCCACCCAGCCAGAACAGGTCCGGCGGCGCATCGGGTACATGTCTCAGCGGTTCTCGCTCTATGACGATCTCACCGTCGAAGAGAACATCGACTTCTTCAGCGGCATTTACGGCGTGCCGGCTGAGGTCCGCGCCGAGCGCATGAAGTTCGCCCTCGAGATGGCCGGTCTAGAGCGCCGCCGGCGCGACATGACCCGGCTGCTGCCCGGCGGCTGGAAACAGCGGCTGGCGCTCGCTTGCGCGATCCTCCACGAGCCGCCGATTCTGTTCCTCGACGAGCCGACTTCCGGCGTGGATCCGATCGCCCGGCGATCCTTCTGGGATCTCATCTACGATCTAGCGGCCGCTGGCCAGACGATCTTTGTCACCACCCACTACATGACCGAGGCCGAATACTGCCACCGGGTGGCGCTCATGCACCAGGGCCGGATCGTCGCCCTCGGCTCGCCGGAGGAGCTGAAGCGGGCGCACGGTAAGGCATCGATGGAAGAGCTCTTCGTGGAGATGATCGAAGGTCCGGGAGGGCGCGCCCAATGAAGACCCGGCGTCTGGCTGCGGTGGCCCGCAAAGAGTTCCGGCATATCTTGCGGGATCCGCGGAGTCTGCTGATGGCCCTCGGCATGCCGTTCGTGCAGTTGTTGCTGTTCGGCTACGCCCTGACGCTCGATGTGGACCGTATTCCTACGCTTATCTACGACGCCGACCGGACGCCGCAATCCCGCGAGCTGATCGAGCGGTTCCGGGGCTCCCGGTTTTTCGAAATCCACGGATTCGTGGCGGACTCCGGCGTGATCCAGAAGGCGCTCGACGAGGAGCAGGCCTTGCTTGGCGTGGTAATTCCCGAGGACTATTCCGAGAATCTCCTTTCCGGCAGGGAAGCCGAGGTGCAGTTTCTCATCAACGGCAGCGACTCGAACACCGCCGGGATCAGTTTGGGCTACATCGAGAGCCTCGTGGCTACCGAAACGCTTCGGCTCCGCGCCGCCGAACAGGATCGCCGGACCGGCCTTGAGGTCCCGCCGCCGGTGGAGGCCCGCTTGCGCGTCCTTTACAACAGCGAGCTCAGATCCAGGAACTACATCGTGCCTGGCCTGATCGCCGTGATCCTGATGATCATCGGCTCGCTGCTCACTTCGATGACCATCGCCCGGGAGTGGGAGATGGGCACCATGGAGCAGGTGCTTTCTACCCCGCTTCGTCCGTCGGAGCTCGCCCTGGGCAAGATGCTGGCCTATTCGGCCATCGGCATCGCCGACGTCGTCGTCACCGTGGTGGCCGCGATCTTCATTTTCGACATTCCCTTCCGCGGCAGCGTGCTGCTGCTGGCGGCGGGTTCCGGACTGTTCTTGATCGGGGCGCTATTCACGGGCATATTGATCTCGGCGGTGACGAGGTCGCAGTTGCTCGCCTACCAGGCGAGCATGATCGCGTCTTTTCTGCCAGCGTTTCTGCTGTCGGGCTTCGTCTTCGCCATCGAGGCGATGCCCCGGCCGATCCAGGTGTTCACGCACATCGTGCCGGCGCGGTATTTCGTCGTGATCCTCAAGGGAGTGTTTCTGAAAGGCGTGGGGCTGGGCGTGTTGTTTTGGGAGTTCCTTTTCCTGCTGCTGTACGCCCTGCTGGTCTTCGTGGTGACGGTGCGGAAGTTGAGGCAGAAAGTGGCATGAGGCGGAAAAAGGCAAGCACGGGAACGCTGCCGGGTCCGGTGGGACGGAGGGAGTGACGCATGTGGCGCCGCATTCGTGAGATCGTCATCAAGGAGTTCCGGCAGACGCTGCGGGAGCCGCGGATGCGGATCTTCCTCTTCGTGCCGCCGATGATCCAGCTCATCGTGTTCGGCTACGCCGTAAACCTGGACGTCGAGGATTCCCGCATCGCCTTTCTCGACCGCGACCTTACGCCGGCCAGCCGCGCCCTCTACGAGGAGTTCGAGGGCTCCACCTACTTCCGCGTCACGGCAGCTCCGGAGAGTCCGGCCGAAGCTCAGATTCTGTTGGACCGCGGCGACGTGGTGGCCATCGTCGGCGTCTTGCCGGGCTTCCAGCGGGAGATCGAGCGCGGCGGCACGGCTCCCGTCCAAATTCTGATCGACGGCAGCAACTCGAACATCGCCAGCGTCGTCTCTTCTTACGCCGCCCGCGTGGTCAGCAACTTCTCGATGCGCTATCTCCCGGAACGCGAGAGGGCCCTCAAGATGCGGATCATCGCCACTTCGGGAATCGATGGCCCCCGGTCCGTGGCCCTGCCCGGAATCGATGGCCGCTTCCGCGTTTGGTACAACGAAGACCTGCGCTCGCGCAACTACTTTGTCCCGGGCATCCTGGTGAACATCGTCACCATCGTCACCCTGATGCTGACCGCCCTGGCCATCGTCCGCGAAAAAGAGATCGGGACCATGGAGCAGCTCTTGGTGACGCCGATCCGCCCGATCGAGCTGATGCTCGGCAAGACGTTGCCTTTTGCCCTGGTGGGGCTGGTCCAGATCACGCTGGTGACGACGCTCTCGTTGATCCTGTTTCACGTCCCTTTGCGCGGCAGCGTTTTCTTGCTCGGCCTCTGCTCGGTGCTCTACCTGATGACCACGCTCGGCTCCGGCCTGTTCATCTCGACGGTGTCCGACACCCAGCAACAGGCGATGCTCGGCTCGTTCATCTTCTTCACGCCGGCCTTCATGCTCAGCGGCTTCGCCTTCCCGATCCGCAACATGCCGGTCGCGGTCCAGTACCTGACTTACTTGAACCCGGTCCGCTACTTCATGGAGGTGGTGCGGGGACTGTTCCTGAAAGGCGTCGGCGTAGAGGTGCTGTGGCCGCAGATGTTGGCTATGGCGGTCTTCGGGGCGGGAATCGTGACGATCAGCGCGCTGCGCTTCCACAAGCGGCTGGACTGAGGCGCCGGCTAGCGGGTTGGGGCGCGGAGAAGGGGAGAGCCGGGCGACACCTACAGCTCGAGAATCTCGTTTTCCTTGACCTTGGCGGCTTCCTCGAGCTTCTTGATGAACTCGTCAGTGAGCTTCTGGATCTCGTCGTGTCCGCGCCGGTCGTCATCCTCGCTGATTTCCTTGGCTTTGAAAAGCTTCTTGATCGCCTCGTTGGCGTCGCGTCGAATGTTGCGGACGGCGACGCGGTGCTCCTCGAGGACGTGGTGCAAGTGCTTAACCAGTTCTTTCCGGCGCTCCTCGGTGAGCGGCGGGATGGGGATCCGGATGATCTTGCCGTCGTTGCTCGGATTCAGCCCGAGGTCTGAGGCTCGGATCGCTTTTTCGATGGCCCCAATTTGGGAGACGTCCCAGGGCTGACAAGTGATCATCGAGGGCTCCGGGACATGGAGCGTCGCCAACTGGTTCAGCGGCGTCGGCGTGCCGTAATAGTCGACCTTGATCCCGTCGAGCAGGCTCACCGAGGCCCGGCCCGTGCGGATGCCGGCCATGGCGTGCTGAAGGTCTTCTACGACCTTCTGCATCTTCGTCTTGGTGTTCGCTTTGATTTCCTCGATGGTCGTTCCGGTCACAGACATGGCGCTTTCCCGTTCAGTGGATCAATGTTCCGATGGGCTCACCCATCGCCATTCGCATTATATTGCCCGGGGTGTTGAGATTGAAAACAAGGATTGGCAAGTTGTTGTCCCGGCACATGGCGACGGCGGTCGCGTCCATCACCTGAAGCGACTGAGCGAGAACCTCGTCGAAGGAGATCTCCTGATAGAAGCGGGCATCCGGATGCTTCTTGGGATCTTTGTCGTAGACGCCGTCCACGCGGGTCGCCTTGGCGACGACCTGGGCGCGCATTTCGAGAGCGCGCAGCGTCGCAGCGGTGTCCGTGGAAAAGAAAGGGTTTGAGGTTCCGCCGGCGAAGATCACCGTGCGGCCCTTTTCCAGATGCCGCAGGGCGCGCCGGCGAATGTACGGCTCGGCCACCTGCCGCATGCTCAGGGCCGTCATGACGCGGGTCTCGACCCCGGCCTTTTCGAGCGCGTCCTGCAGGGCAAGGGCGTTGATCACGGTGGCCAGCATGCCCATGTGATCGGCGGTGACCCGATCCATCTCGCGCGCCGCCGCGTCCAGGCCGCGAAAGAAGTTTCCGCCCCCGACCACGAGCCCGAGCTGAACGCCTGCCCTGGCGACTTCGCCGATTTCGGCCGCCAGCGACTCCATCCTCTCCCGGCTGATGCCGAAGCGGCCCTCACCGGCCAGCGCTTCGCCGCTGAGCTTCAAGACGATTCGCTCATACTTCGGCATTACTGAGTCCCTCGCGAGGCGCCGTGACCACGGCCTGCAGCCGGAGCCAACCTCATTGATCGGACGGCTTGGTGTCGCCGCCGTCGGCCGCCGTCTCCCCGACCTTGAACCGGACGAACCGCGACACCGTAATGTTCTCGCCGAGCTTGGCGATTTTCTGTTTGATCAGATCTTCCACGGTGGCGTTGGAATCCTTGATGAACGGCTGCTTGTACAGGCAAACTTCCTCGTAGAACTTGCCCAAGCGGCCTTCCACGATCCGGTCGATCACTTTCTCCGGTTTGCCTTCGCTGAGAGCGCGCTCGCGGGCGATCTCCCGCTCTTTCTCAATTACTTCCGCCGGAACGTCCTCCGGCCGGACCCACTTCGGATCCGCCGCCGCCACCTGCATGGCGAGGTCGTGCACCAGTTCCTGGAAGTCCTGCGTCCGCGCGACGAAGTCGGTCTCGCAGTTCACCTCGATCATCACGCCGAGCTGGGCTCCCGCGTGGACGTAGGTGCCGATGATGCCCTGTTTGGTAGCCCGGCTGGCTTTCTTCGCTGCTGCGGCGATGCCTTTCTTGCGGAGGACCACTTCGGCCTCTTCCAGGTTGCCGTTGGCTTCCTGGAGGGCCTTCTTGCAATCCATCATCCCGGCGCCGGTGCGCTCACGAAGCTGCTTTACGAGTGCTGCGGTGATTTCCGCCATGATCTTCCACCTGTCGTATGATTCCGAAAGTCGTTGAAAAATTCGGCCCGCCGCTTCGAGCCCCGTCAGGACTGGGCGTTGGTTCCGCCGGCGGGTTCCGCCGCTGTCGGCTCTTGGCCGCTGGACTCCTCAGGCTGCGCTTCGGGTTCCTGTTTCGGCTTTTCCGCCGGGGCTTCTTCCTCACGGAATTGGTTCAAGCTCTCCGACATCAACTGCACCGAGTATTCGGGGTCCATGTAACGGCTGTAGTCTTCGGCCACGGTTTCGCCCGCGAGGACCTCTTCTGCCGGGGCCTCGGCTTCCTGCTGTTCCTGCTGCTGGGCGAGGAATTCCTGCTCGGTGGCGAGGTTTCGGCCCTCGATCACCGCGTCGGCGATCTTGCTGGCGAACAGCCGGATTGCTCGGAGAGCGTCGTCGTTGCCCGGAATCACGTAGTCCACCATGTCGGGATCGCAGTTGGTGTCCACTACGGCCACCACCGGGATCTTCAGCTTCCGGGCCTCGCGCACGGCGATGGCTTCCTTGTTGGAGTCCACGACGAACAGAATGTCCGGCAGCCCCGGCATGTCCTTGATGCCCGCCAGGTTCTGCTCGAGCGCCCGGCGTTCACGTTCGAGCCGGATGATCTCTTTCTTCGACCGGCCCTCGTAGCCGGTCTCCATCGCCATTGCTTCGAGCTCCTTGAGCCGCTGGATCGATTTCTGAACCGTCACCATGTTGGTCAGCAGGCCGCCCAGCCAGCGGTGGTTCACGTAGTACATGCCGCACCGCTTGGCCTCTTCGGCGATCGCTTCCTGGGCCTGCCGCTTGGTGCCGACGAACAGCACTGTCTTGCCCTGGGCGGCCATCTCGGTGACGAAGCGCATCGCCTCCTTGAAGAGCTTCAGCGTTTTTTGAAGATCGATGATGTAGATACCGTTGCGTTCGCCGAAGATGTATTCTTTCATCTTCGGATTCCAGCGTTTGGTCTGGTGCCCGAAGTGAACGCCGGCTTCGAGCAATTCCTTCATCGTGATCGACGGCAAAGTGCCTCCTTAGCTAACCATGCAGTTCTTGATGCCGCCGGCCCGCGGTCCAAACGGGATTTGCGAACCGGCCCAACAGGAAAAGCGGACAGCGCCTCCACGGTGGGAAAGATTCGCTCCGCCGAAATCCGCACCGTAGCTCCCGCTGCCCCCGCGTGAACACCTCAGCGTTTGGAGAACTGGAACCGTTTCCGCGCGCCGGGCTGACCGTATTTCTTCCGCTCATGGCGCCGCGGATCCCGGGTGAGCAACCCGAGCTCTTTCAGCTTGCTGCGCAGCTCTCCATTGAATTCGGCCAGGGCCCTGGCGATTCCCAACCGGGCGGCGCCCGCCTGGCCCGTGTAACCGCCGCCCTTGGCGTTGATGTAGACGTCGAACTTGTCCGCCATTTCCGTCGCCAACAGAGGCTGGCGGACAAGCGCCCGGGCGGCTTCCAGCTTGAAATACTCTTCGAAGGGCCGCCCGTTGACGGTGATCTTGCCGCTTCCCTGGCGCAGGAAGACCCGCGCCACGGCTGCTTTTCTCCGGCCTGTCCCCGTGTATTGAATCACTGTCGCTGCCACTAGAACTCTACTCCTGGATCTCCAGCGGTACGGGCTGTTGCGCCTGATGCGGATGCTGCTCCCCGGCGTAGACCTTCAGCTTCTTGTACATGTGCTTGCCGAGCTTGGTTTTCGGGAGCATGCCCCAGACGGCCAGCTCCACGAGCCGCTCCGGGTGTTTCTGCCGCAGCTTCTGCGCGGTGATTTCCTTCAGCCCGCCGGGATGGCCCGTATGCCGCCGGTAAACCTTCTGATTCTCTTTGTCGCCGGTCAATTTCACCTTCGCCGCGTTGACGACGATCACATGATCCCCAGTGTCCAAAAACGGCGTGTATTCCGGCTTGTGCTTGCCCATCAGCAGCGTCGCCGCCCTGGTGGCGAGACGGCCAAGTACTTGATCCTTGGCGTCTATTACGTACCACTTGCGTTCGACAGACTTCGCCGATGGGAACTTAGTAACCATAGACAGACTTTCTCCGCGAGAACGCTAGACTTCTCTTAGCGTAGCGAATCCCGTTTGGGGGTGTCAAACGCGCCGACGGCGGCTTCCGCAGGGATCCTGAAGCCCTGCTCGGCCGCGTTTCGGGATGCTATATTCCCCCTATGCGCTGGGTTCGATTCCTCGTCTTTACCTTGCTGGCGGCGGTGGCGTTGGCGCCCGCCTGGGCCGCCGAGCGACAGACGATTTCCCACGAGTTTATCTGGAAACTGAAGCGTGTCGGGACGCCCGTCCCCAGCCCGGACGGCCGCTGGGTGGTCGTCAGTGTGACGGAGCCCGACTACGACCCGGACAAGCAGGTTTCCGATCTCTGGATCTTGCCGCCGGACGGAAGCGCTCCGCCGCGCCGCCTGACTTTCTCCAAAGGGAGCGAGAACGGCGTCGCTTGGAGTCCGGACAGCCGCAAGATCGCTTTCTCGGCCAAGCGCGACGGTGACAAGAAGCCCCAGATCTACGTGCTGGACATCGGCGGTGGCGAGGCGGTCCGCATCACCGATATGCCGCTGGGCGCCACCCACCCCAAGTGGAGTCCCGACGGCAAGAAAATCCTGTTCCAGAGCACTGTCTACCCGGGCGCCTATGACCCCGAGACCGCCGCCAATGCGGCCGAGGAGCGCGAGAAGCGCAAATACAAGGCTTACGTCTACGACGGCTTCCCGATCCGCTACTGGGACCGTTGGCTCGACGACTCCCGCCAGCACCTCTTCGTTCAGGAGGCCCGCGCCGGGGCCGAACCGGTGAACCTGCTGGCCGGCTCCAAGCTGGCCGAGCAGCCCGGTTTCGGCGGCCCGCGCACGCTTTCGGGCGAAAATTTCCGCGCCGTCTGGTCCCCCGACGGCAAGTCCGTGGTCTTCACCGCCACGGTGAACCGCCACGAGGCGGCCTACGCCGTGGTGATCACGCACCTCTACAAGGTCCCCGCGGCCGGCGGCGAACCCGAGGACCTGACCCCCGGCAAGGACAGCTACTTCACCGGCAAGTTCAGCCCGGACGGCCGGTTCCTGTACGCGCTGCGCCGGCCGGTCACCGACTACGTCTACAACCTCACCCGCCTGGTCCGGATGCGCTGGCCCGGCGGCGAGCCCCAGGTCCTCACCGGAGCTTTCGACCGCTCGGTGTCGAGCTACGCCGTGGCGCCGGGCGGCGAGCGCGTCTATCTCCAGGCCGATGACCAGGGCGTGACGAAGATCTTCCGCATGCCCGCCGCTGGGGGCGCCCCCGAGGCGATCGTCGATCCCGCCGAGGGGACGTACTCCGGGCTGGCGGTCCCCGCCAAGGCCGCCGGGGATCTCGTCCTGGCCACGTGGCAGAGCTACCGCCGCCCGGCCGAAGTGGTCCGCGTGGATCCCGCTGCGAAGAACCACACGGCGCTGACCGCGTTCAACAAGGACGCCGTCGCCCGCATCGACGCGCCCCCGGCCCGCCACTTCTGGTTCACCAGCAGGAAGGGCCGCCGGATCCACAACCTGCTGTTTTTGCCCCCGGGATTCGACGAGAGCAAGAAGTATCCGCTGGTGCTGTTCATCCACGGCGGACCCCACTCTTCGAGCAAAGACTCGTTTCACCCGCGGTGGAACTTCTTGCTGCTCACCAGCCCCGGCTACGTGGTACTGGCCACGAACTACACCGGTTCGGTCGGCTTCGGCGAGGAGTTCGCCCGGGCCATCCAGGGCGATCCGCTGAGGACGCCCGGCGAGGAGATCGACCAGGCGGCCGACGAGGCGCTCAAGCGGTTCCCGTTCCTCGACGGCTCCCGGATGGCTGCCGGCGGCGCCAGCTACGGCGGACACCTCTCGAACTGGCTCCAAGCCACCACCAGCCGCTACCGCTGTCTCTACAGCCACGCCGGGTTGATCAGTCTGGAGGGCCAGTGGGCTACCAGCGACGTGATTTACCACCGGGAACGGAACAACGGCGGGCCCCCGTGGGAGGGCAGCCCGATCTGGAAGGAGCAGAGCCCGTTCACCTACGCCAAGAACTTCAAGACGCCGGTGCTGCTGACCATCGGGGTCAAGGACTACCGGGTGCCGCTCAACCAGACGCTGGCCTACTGGAGCGTGCTCCAGAGGCTGCGGGTGCCCAGCCGGCTGGTGGTCTTCCCCCGCGCCAACCACTGGATCCAGAACGGGGAAGACAATCGCTATTTCTACCAGGAGTTGCTGGGCTGGCTGGAGAAATACCTCTCCGAGTAAGGTTCACTCCGGCGGCCGCTCGGGCTTCAGATACCGGGCCAGAAAGCGGTAGATTTCCCGGCGGGATTCCCGGGCCAGCTTGGTGTCGAGACGGTTGAAGGCGTGTCCGCCGGGGGCATCTTTGTAGATCTTGTACTCGAACTGCTTGCCGGCGGCCTTAAGCGCGTCGATCAGCCGCTGCACTTCAAGGATGTTGACGTCCTCGTCGTTCGTCGTCGTGTGAATGAGCAGCGGCGTGGCCAGCTTCGCTGCGTGGGTCACCGGCGAGCGCCGGAGGTACTCCTGAACATCGGCTTCGGCCGACTTGCCGATGTGGTAGGGCGCTTCGTAGAGGTCGCGGTAGCGCTGGGACTTGTAGCCCATCCGCGCCACCAGGTCGCTCACCGGCACCCCGGCGTAAGCGCAGGCGTAGTCGTCCGGGTGCTGGAAGATGTTCATCAGGGCGATCAGGCCGCCGTGGCTCCAGCCGACGATGCCCACCCGCTCGGGGTCGAGGAAGTCGTATTCGGCCAGCATCCACTTCATGCCCTGGTAGACGTCCTCCACCTCGAGGCCACCGTAGTCGATCTGGCGGTAGAAGCGGGCTCCGTAACCGGTGCTACCGCGGTACTCCGGAGCGATGATCGAATAGCCCTGCTCGAGCAATTCCTGAACGATGTGCAGGTAGAAGGTGTTGAAGTTCGAGTGCACGCCGCCGTGGGGCAGCACGATGAGCGGCTGCTTCTTCGACCGGTCCAGGTTCTTCGGGATGAAGGTGTAGGCCTGGATGATCAAGGGATTGCCGGCCCCCTGGGCGGTGGGGTTCGGCTCATGGCGCGGCGGGGCGCTGGTGTAGCGGACCTTGTCCACATAGGCCACGTCGTCCAGGCGGATGTGCCACATGAGGTCGTCGAGGGCTTTCAGGATGCGGCCGGCGTTGTGGTCCGGCTCGGGCGGGAGCTTGGGCGGGGCCTGCCCCCAAACGAAGGACGCAATCAGCAGGAAAGCGGCGCTCCGTCCGGCGGTCATCATGGGCACATTGTACCGCCGGGGCGTTCAGCTAAAGTAGTCTTTCACCTTGTCGAACAGTCCCTTCTCTTTCGGTTCGCTCTCAGTGGGCAGAGTCTCGCGAAGCTGTTCGAACAGGCGGCGCTGCTCCCGGCTGAGCTTGGTGGGGACCTTCACTTCGAACTGGACGTAGAGGTCGCCACGGCTCTTGTCGTTCAGCCGCGGCACGCCCAGGCCCCGCAGACGGACCTTGTCACCGTGCTGGGTGCCCTCGGGCACCTTGACGGTCTGCAGGCCGTCGAAAGTGAGAATGTGGATTTCGTCGCCCAGGGCCGCCTGGGCGATGTTGAGCGGGACGGTGCAGTAGAGGTCGTCGCCGCGGCGCTCGAAGATCGGGTGTTCCTTGACGCGGAGGAAGACGTAAAGGTCGCCCGGGGGCCCGCCGTTCACGCCCGGGCCGCCCTTGCCTTGGAGCCGCACCCGGGTGCCGGTATCAACGCCCGGAGGGATCTCGACCTTCAGGCGCTCCTCGATCCGGATGTGCCCTTCGCCTTTGCACCGGGAGCACGGCCGTCGCACGACGCGCCCCGTGCCGCCGCACTGGGAGCAGGTCCGGCGGATCGACAAGAACCCCTGGCGGTAGATGACTTCCCCGCGGCCCCGGCACATGGAGCAAGCCACCAGGCCCCCACGGGGATCGGCGCCGCTGCCGCGGCAATCGCCGCAGGTCTCCAGGCGCGGCACCTTGATTTCGACCTGCTTGCCCCGGATGGCGTCCTCCAGATCGATTTCGAGATCGTAGCGGACGTCGTCGCCCTGCATCGGCCGATGCCGCCGCCTGGACGCGCCGCCGAAGAAATCTCCGAAGCCGAAGAAGTCGCCGAGGATGTCGCTGAAGTCGGTGAACACCGACGGGTCGAAACCGGGCTCAGCGCCGCCCCGCAGCCCGTCATGGCCGTAAAGGTCGTAACGCCGCCGTTTCTCGGGATCGCTCAGGACGCTATAGGCTTCCGCCGCTTCCTTGAACTTTTCTTCGGCTTCTTTGTCGCCGGGGTTGCGGTCCGGGTGATATTTGAGCGCAATGCGGCGGTAGGCTTTCTTTAGTCCCTGCTCGTCAACGTTGCGGTCAACGCCGAGAATCTCGTAGTAGTCGCGTTTGGTCACCAGGGCTGCCCAGGCTTGATCGTTTCGCTATTCCTGTTTCAGATTCTCTTCGGCCGGAGGTTTCACGGCGACGCGGACCATCGCCTCGCGCAGGAGTTTGCCCTTAAAATTGTAGCCTTTCTGCCACTCTTCGAGCACCGTGTGGTCCTCGGCTTCAGCGGTTGGCACCCTTTCGACGGCATGGTGGACCGTCGGGTCGAAGGGTTTCCCCACGCTTTCGATGGGCTCCAGGCCGAGCTTCTTGAGAGTTTCGAGCAGGCGTTCGTAGATGATCCGGATGCCTTTGACGTATTCGTGGTCCGCGCCGATCTCCGGAGGAACGGCTCCCAGCGCCCGCTCGAAATCGTCGAGAACCGGCAACAGAGCGCGGATCGCGTCGGCGGCGGCGTATTCGGCGAACTCCGCCCGCTCCTTTTCTACCCGCCGCCGGAAGTTCTCGAACTCGGCGCGGTGGCGCAGCAGGGTGTTCTTCAGCTCTTCGTTCTCGGCGGCCAGCCGGTCGCGCTCCATCGTGACCGCTT
>CAYWXL010000056.1:4259-26556 GCA_964461995.1 uncultured Solibacteraceae bacterium | reverse complement strand
TCGCCGGCGGTGGACCGGCGGCGCCCGGCGACATCGCCCACCTCTACGCCACCGGGCTCGGGCAGACGAACCCCCCGCTCGAGACCGGCGCCATTCCGCAAAACGAAGTCCCCAACGGGCAGGCCGAAGTGGTGAACCGCGCCGGCGTCCGCATCCAGGTGGGCGGCGTGGACGTGCCCGCCTCCGACATTTACTATGTCGGAGCGGCGCCGTGCTGCGCAGGCCTGTATCAGGTGAGCTTCAAGGTGCCCGAGTCGCTGCCCGACGGCAACCACAAGGTGGTGATCACAGTGAACGGCGTCAGTTCTCCGGAAGGCCCGTACATCGCCGTGAAAGCGCGGTAAGGGCGGTCTCGTGAGTCTCACAGCGAGTCGGCGGAGACGCCGGCGTGTGGTATAAGTATGAGTCTATCTTCACGAGGAGCCCTGACCCGCATGGACAACAAGTTCTACGGAAACCGGATCGTTGCGGCTTGCTTCGTCACCTTCGGCATCGAGATCGCGTTCTTCTTCTATGCGACGCCGTTCTTCTATGACTACTACCGCGAGGCGATAGCCGGGGCCACGCGGGCGGACATCATCCTGGGCTTCCCGCTGGGCGCGTTGCTGACGCTGTGGGTGGGCCCCGTGTTGGTGCACCGCTTCAGTCCGCGGTGGATGATCCTCATCGGGACGGGCCTCATAGCCGCCTGTTACGTGCTCTTCGGCACCGTCGCACGAAGTCTCTGGATTTATTACGCCGTCTGGTTTTTCTTCGTGGCCGGTTACCTGTTCTCGGGGCCGATTCCGCACCAGGTGATCATCTCCCAGTGGTTCCGCAAGAAGCGCGGCACCGCGATGGGGATCACTTATGTGGGCGTCGGTGTCTTCGGAGCCCTGGTGGTGCCGTACGTGGCGAAGCCGCTCACCGAATCGCTGGGCTTCCCCGGCGTCCTGCTGGCGATGGGGCCGATGGTGCTAGTCACTTGGCCGTTGGTGCTCTTCGTGATGCGGGACCGCCCGGGCGATATCGGCCAGTATCCGGACGGGGACCCCAACAATCTCGCCATCACGAAGATCGAGCCGGCGCCGTTCGGCGAGATGCTTCGCAAGCCCGCCTTCTGGCTGTTGGCGATCGGGTCTTTCGCTTCGCTGGGGGCCATCGGATCGATCTTCGCGAACATGAAGTTCATTCTCGAGGACCAGGGCTTCGTCGATCAGGCGCTGCGGGACGCGGCTCACGCGGAGATGAGCAAGATCATTCTGTTTTCAAGCATCGCCGGCCGAATCGGCATGGGCTGGCTGGCGGACCGCTTCCCGAAAAAGTACGTCATGACGGTGACGTATTTCATCGTCGCCCTCTCGATTCCTCTGCTGTTGCGGGTGACGCCAGCAGATTCCACCACCCTTTATGTCTTCTCCATCCTGTTCGGATTCGCCATGGGCGCCGACTACATGCTGATTCCGCTGATGGCCGCTGAGCAGTTCGGAGTCAATAGCCTGGCTCGAGCGATGTCGATCATCCTGCCGACCGACACGATCGGTCAGACCTGGTTCCCGTATTTGGTGGCGCTGATCGCGGAGACCAAGGGCACGACCGTGGATCCGGACTACGTCACCGCCTTGCTGGTCACCTTCGCCGTCGCGATGGTCGGGGCAGTGGCCATCTTGTTGTTGCCCAAGCGCGGCCGGGAAGACGAAGCGCTCGAAACCGGGAAGGCCTGAGCCTGCGTTCCAGTAGGGCCGGCGCCCATCGCTGGGGTGTTGGCCCCGGTTCCCAGGGGAAATTGCCGCGCTGCCTGGGCCGAAAGGTGCGAGAATTGAATCAGGAGGCGTGAGAGCCTTGACCGCAGCCATCTTTACGGTGGTGATCCTCGCTATTACGGCGGCTCCCGCGGGAGCCGCTTTCAGCGCGCCCGGCCTTCTCCCTTCGGCTCCCGCTGAGGCGCAGCAGAGCGCCACGCAGGAACCACCGGCCGACGAGCCTGCTCCTGTCGGCCAGACAGAGCCGCCAGCGATCCCGGAAAGCATTGCCCGGTACCTAGCGGGTTTCACCGCCCCGCGGAACGCGTTGAGGGCCTACTTGACCGGAAGGCGGCGCGCCGTACGCGGCCGGTTGCCGCGGGCCCGCCGCTTGTTTGAGAAGGCGGTGGCTTATTACCCCAACTACGCCAGCGCTTGGGCCGATCTCGGCCGCGTCTACCAGGCGATCGGCGACACCCCACGCGCTTTGGACGCTTACCGCAAAGCGCTGGCTCTCGATCCCGAAGTCTGGCGCGCTCACGCTGGACTTGCGGAACTGGCGGCGGCTCGCGGGGACTGGGTCGAGGCGGCGCGGGAATCGGAGCGGGCGTTGCAAATCATGCCTTCGGCCGACTCGCGCGTCTTTGTCGTCAACGCAATGGCGAAATACGCTCTCGGCGATCTGGCGGGCGCCCGCTGGAGCGCCGAAAAGGCCTTGGAAAGGGCGTGGGTCGGAGCTGATCCCGAAGCCTACTTCGTTCTTGGGCTGATCGACGCCCGGCAGGGCCGTTACCGGCAGGCGGCCGCCAACCTGAAGCTCTACCTCACGCTGGAGCCCGACGGCGAAGACGTCCGAGACGCCCGCAAACAGCTCGCCTGGGTGGAAGAACAAATCCGCAAGGAAACAGGCGAACAGCCGGAGTTCATCCGCCACCCCAGCGGCATGCTGGTGAAGAACGCGGCGTATCCGGGATCGAAGCGGTAGCAGGCCTTTCCCGACGACGACGTCTCACGCCAGCAGTTTCCGCACCGCCTTCACCGCCTGGACGGCGCGGTCGATGTGCTCCATGGTGTTGTAGATGTGCGGGCACAGCCGCAGGCCGCCGGTCGGAGCCGCGGCGATCCCCCAGTCGCGATAGAGAATCTCGACGGCTTGGCGCCGCTTCTCTTCCGGCGCCTCGATGATACAGACGCCGCCGCTCAATTCCGGGCCTCGGGGGGTCACGAGCTGGACGCCCAAGTCGGCCAGGCGGTCTTTCAGAGCCTCTGCCAGCTCGTGCACCCGGGCTTCGATGCGCTGCTGTCCGATCGAGTCCAAGAACTCTGCGGCGGTGTCCAAGGCCGCCAGCCGGGCGTTGTCGCGCTGGCCCATCGACTCGAATTTCCGCGCCCCTTTGACCGCCGGGCTGACCTCGGGGCCCCAGTCGGCGCCCACCGTGCCCGGCCAGATGCGCGGGATCTGCTCGGCGCGCACGTAGAGGATGCCGGCCTCCCGCGGGCCGACGAACCACTTCTGGGCGCTAGCGCTGAAAGAGTCGCAGCCCATCTCGCGCAGGTCGAGGTCGAAAGCGCCCCAGGTTTGCGCGCCGTCCACGTGCACGTAGATGCCGCGCTTGTGTGCCGCCTCGACAATTTCACGCACCGGCAGCCGGATGCCGCTGACGTTGGAGAGGTGCGTGATCGAGAGCACGCGGGTGCGCGGCGACAGCGCCCGGATGAAGACTTCGGCCAGCTCTTCCGGGCCGGCCGGGCGGGGTGGGGTCGAGACGCGCCGGACCGCAAAGCCGAACCGCGCCGCCCGCACGTCCCAGGCGACGTTGTTTGTCGGGTGGTTCTGGTCCCAGAGCAGAACCTCGTCGCCCCGCTCGAGCGGCAGTCCGTTGCAGACGATGTTGTTCGCTTCGGTGGTGTTGCGCACCAGGGCGATTTCGTCCGGGCTCACGCCGAGCTGCCGGGCGATGTGGGCGCGGCTCTGCTCGAGCAACTTCTTGAACTTGGCCCGGTTGTTGAAGGAGCAGTCGGCGTCGGTGTCGCGGGTTAGCTCGACGAAGCGCTCCGTCACCGCCCGCGGCGGCGGGCACATGTTGGCGGCGTTCATCGGCACCTTCTCTTCGCCGAAAGGAAACTGCCGCCGCACCATCCGCCAAAACGCTTCACCGGTTGGCGGGGCCGCGGGAAGGGAAGCTGCGGCGGTCATCAAGCCGGCCAGAAAGCTGCGGCGCGACGAGATTCGCATAACGACGGCCACCTCCTCGTTAGGGATCGTATTCAACTTACTCCTTTTTTCCCTTCACCATGGGAACGAAGACAACCGGCAGGATGCTTTTGCGGCGCAGCTTGCCGTCAGGGCGCTTCTCGATGAGCACGAGCTCCTGTGACCACGGGGACCGTCCCACGGGCGCCAGCAGCTTTCCGCCCGGTTTGAGCTGGTCGATGAGGCTCTGGGGGATCTCCGGGGGCGCAGCGGTCAAGATGATCCGGTCGAACGGGGCCTCCTCAGGCCAGCCCTCGTAGCCGTCGCCGTGGCGCACCGTCACGTTGGGATACTTCGCCAGCCGCTTCTTGGCCTGCGCGGCCAGTTCGGGGACGATTTCGATGGTGTAGACGTGCTTGACCAGCGGAGCCAGCACGGCCGCCTGATAACCCGATCCGGTGCCGATCTCCAGCACCTTGTGGCTTTTGTCCACATCGAGCTTCTCGGTCATCAGAGCGACGATGTAAGGCTGGGAGATCGTCTGCCCGTAACCGATCGGCAGCGGGTGGTCCTCGTAGGCCTGCTCCCGCAAACTCGGCGGGACGAACTCATGCCGCGGCGTCTCGCGCATGACGCGCAGCACGTCCGGATCCCGGATGCCGCGGGCCATGATCTGATCGCGGACCATGGCCTCGCGTCGCGTTTTATACGGATCCTGAGCGCCGACCACGCAGACCGCCACGAGAACGGCCACCGTCGAGGCGTGCCTCATACCCGCATCATAGGGGGTGGGAGCATTTCTGTCCATGATTATCGGACCCGGAGCAGCCTGGAAATCCTTCGGCCGCGTGCAGTCTCGAAGAGTCACGTACAATGACGGGCATGGGAAATCCGAACCCGGCGCCTGCCGCGGGAGTGAGGCCCGCGGGTCTGTTGCGCCAGCTAGGCGTCATCAGCGCTACGGCGCTGGTGGTGTCGAACATGATCGGCACCGGGATCTTTACGACTACTGGGTTCCTCGCCGGCGACCTCGGCCACGCCTCGTTGATTCTCGTCATCTGGGTGGTGGGAGCCGGATGCGCGCTGGCCGGCGCCCTCTGCTATTCCGAGTTGGGCATCAATTTTCCCAGCTCAGGCGGTGAATACGTCTACCTCACAAGGGCTTACGGCCCCACGTGGGGTTTCATGACGGGATGGGTCTCGTTCTTCGCCGGATTCTCGGCTCCCATCGCGGCAGCGGCGCTGGCTTTCGCCGATTATGTCGGCTATTTCTTTCCCGCCGCCAAACAAGAGAACGCGGTCCTGGCGATTGGCTCCGGGGCGTTTCAGATCAAACTCGGCGGCGCTCAGGTGACGGCCTGCGGGCTGATCGCGCTCTTCACCGTCATCAACTTCTTCGGCATCCAGCGCGTGGCGCGCTTGCAGAACGTGCTCACGACGATCAAAGTGCTCGTTCTGGTAACGTTTGTCATCCTCGGCCTCACTTCGGGAGCGGGCAGTTGGGAGCACTTTTCTCAGCCCGCTCAACGCACCTCGACCAGCCCGTTGGCCGCGCAGTTCGCCATAAGCCTCTTCTTTATCTATTTCGCCTACAGCGGCTGGAACGCCGCCACCTACGTGGCCGAGGAGTTGAAGCAGCCCGCCCGCACGCTTCCCGCGGCCCTGGCGATCGGCACGGTGCTGGTGGCGGTGCTTTACGTTGCCTTGAACATCACATTCATCTATGCGGCGCCGCTCGAGCGCATGAAAGGGGAGATCGCTATAGGATCCTTGGCGGCGCAGTACCTGTTTGGCGCGGGGGGCGCCGGAATCTTCAGCGCTCTGATGGCGCTGTCGCTGGTATCGACGGTGAACGCAATGGTGACGATCGGGCCGCGGGTCTATTACGCGATGGCGCAGAACGGGGCGTTTCTGCGACAGGCGGCGCGGGTGAGCCCGAAATGGCGGACGCCGGTCTTCGCCATCGCTTGTCAGGGCGTGGTGGCAATGCTGATCACGGCGACTCCGTTTCCGGATTTGCTGCTCTATATCGGCTTTACGTTGAACTTTTTCGCCGTGGCGAGCGTAGCCTCGCTGTTTTTGTTGCGCCGCAGGGAAGGTTGGAGGAAGTTGCCCGTCGTCAGCTTCGCCTGGCCGCTCATTCCGGTCACGTTCATCATTGTCGGCGTGTGGATGACGATCTTCGGCATGACGCTGAAACCGCTGGTGTCGCTGGCGGCGGTGATTACGATCGGCACTGGGGCGCTTGTTTACCACTTCCACCTGCGCGAAAAGGCCCCGAGGAGTTGATTGGCCCATAATAGGAAGGCGATGGCCAAGCTGCTCAGTGGAATACGAGTTCGTGACGAGATCTTCGCCGAGTCGAAGCCGCGGGTCGAGCGGCTACGGGAGCGGAAGCGCCCGCCGGGGCTGGCGGTGATCCTGGTCGGCGATGATCCGGCGTCGGCGATCTATGTGCGGAACAAAGTGAAGGCGTGCGAAAAGCTGGGAATCCACAGCGAAAAGTACACGCCGCCGGCAACGGCGACCACCGAGGAGATTGTCGATCTAGTCCAGCGGCTCAATGAACGAGAGGAAATCGACGGCATCCTGGTGCAGATGCCGCTCCCCAAGCAGATCGATTCGCACGAAGTCCTGCTGGCGGTGGCTCCCGAGAAAGACGTGGATGGATTCCACCCGCTGAATATGGGCTATCTGCTTACTGGTCGGCCGGGACCCCGGGCCTGCACGCCGGCCGGGGTGATGGAGCTGCTGCACCGTTACCAAATCCCCATCCAAGGCCAACGCGCCGTGGTGGTGGGCCGCAGCGACATCGTCGGCAAGCCGATGGCCATGTTGCTGATGCACGAGCACGCCACCGTGACGATCTGCCATTCCCGCACCCGTGACCTGCCCGCCGTGGCCCGAGAGGCCGACATCCTGGTAGCCGCCATCGGCCGTCCGGCGTTCGTCACTGGGGATTTCATCAAACCGGGGGCGGTGGTCATCGACGTCGGGATCAACCGCGTCGCCGACCGCGCGAAAGCCGAGGAGCTTTTCGGCGACAACCCGGAAAAGATGGCCGCCTTCGAGAAGAAGGGCAGCGTGCTCGTCGGCGACGTGCACCCACGGGACGTGGCCGAGAAAGCTAGTGCGTATACTCCGGTGCCGGGCGGCGTCGGTCCCCTCACCATCGCCATGCTGATGGTGAACACGATCAACGCGGCGGAGCGCCGCATGGGGGCGTGAACCCTTGCTCCGCGTCGGCCTGACCGGCGGGCTCGCCACCGGGAAAAGTTTCGTCGGGCGGACCCTGGCCGATCTGGGTTGTTATTGGATCAGCGCCGATGAGCTGGGCCATCGGGTACTCGAGCCGGGCGGCGAAGCCTATGAGGCGGTGGTGGCCGAATTCGGCCGCGGTATCCTGGATGAAGAAGGCCGGATCGACCGCCGGAAACTCGCCGGAGAGGTGTTCGGCAGCCCGGAAAAACTGGAGAAGCTGAACCGGATTGTCCACCCGCTGGTTATCGGGTTGGAAGAGAAGCTGCTCGCCGAGTACGGCGCTCGCCGCCCGGACGGCATCGCGGTGGTGGAGGCGGCGATTCTCATTGAAACCGGCAGCCACAAACGTTTTGATCGCCTGATCGTCACTGTCTGTGACCCGGAACAGCAGATCGAGCGAGCTACGCGCCGGACCGGAATGAGCCGCGAGGAAGTTCTCGCGCGCATCCGCCGGCAGTTGCCGACCGAAGAGAAGGTCAAACTGGCCGATTACGTCATTGACACCTCTGGGACGAAAGAAGAGACAGTCCGGCAGGTAAAGAAAGTCTACGAAGAACTACGGAGCATTGCCCGATGAGAGTCCGCACTTTGTTGATCGCGGCGCTGCTGGCCGGCGCCTTTTTTTACTTCACCTCGGAGCGAAGCCCGCTCCGCCGGGCCCCTGGAGAACCCGTCGCGGAATCCGGGCCTGCGCCGCTCTGGAGCGGCCCCGATGTGGCTTACTCGGCCGGCCTCAGCCCCGACGAGCGGAACAACATCGAGATCTACAAGATGGCCCGCGACGCCACCGTGAACATCACGAGCACCGTCTACCGGCTCGGGTTCTTTTATGAGATCTACCCCAGCCGCAACACCGGCTCCGGCTTCTTCGTGAGTGAGAACGGCGAGATCCTGACGAACAACCACGTGATATCGGGCCGCGCTCCGCAGATCACCGTAACGCTGTCCGACCATTCCCGCTATCGGGCGAAGGTCTTGGTGCGGGACCGGCTGAACGACCTGGCCTTGATCAAGATCGAGCCGGACCGCAAGGTCCCTTACCTCCGTCTTGGGGACTCCGACGCTGTGCAGGTCGGGCAGAAGGTCCTCGCTATCGGCAACCCGTTTGGGCTCGAGGGTACGCTCACCACCGGGATCGTCAGCTCCTTGGGGCGGACGATTCGCGACGAGAACGGGAACGATCTCGAGGACATGATTCAGACTGACGCCGCCATCAACCCCGGCAATTCCGGCGGGCCGCTGCTCGATTCCCAGGGCAACGTGATCGGCGTGAACACGGCGATCTACGGTCCCGGCGGCAACATCGGTATCGGCTTCGCCATGCCCATCAACCGCGCCAAGCGGATGATCGAGGAGTACCGGACGGGGCGCAAGTTTGGCCCGCCGATTTTGGGGATCAACGGCGTGACGATCCGTGGCGACCTGGCTGAGGCGATCGACCTGCCGCGTGAGGGCGGATTCCTCATCTACAAAGTGTTCCCCGGAACTCCGGCCGAAGCCGCGGGACTGCGGGGCGCGCGCCGGTGGGTGATCGTCGGCAACTTCGAGCTCGGTATCGGGGGCGACCTGATCATGGAGATCGACGGCCGGCCGATGAACACGCGCGATGCGCTGCGCCGCTATCTGCGGCGGAAGCGGCCCGGCGACACGATCCGCCTGAAGATCTTCCGGAACGGGCGCGTCCTGGAGCGGGATGTCACGCTGGGCGGCGCCCGCGGCGAGCGCTTGTGAAACAGGCGCGCCTGTCGCTCGTCGTCGCCGTCCGGCTTCTTCGAGGGGGTTTCCATTGATTCGCTGCGCTCCCGGTGCCATGATGGGGGTGGGCGCAGAAGGGAGTCCCCATGCGGTGTTTCCGGCTGTTGACGGCATTGAGCTGGCTGGGTCCGGCGGCGCTGCTTGCTACTTTTGCCTTGGCCCAGGTGCCGGAGACGCAGCCCACAGGTACCGATCGGGACAGTTCCTCGATCAGCGGCCGCGGCGCCGGCGGCGCGCTCCGCGGGAACGTCTACCGTCACTCGGTATTCATTAGGGGCAAAGCCGTTCTGGACGACGGCCGTCCTGCTCCGCCCGACGCGACGGTGTTGATCCGCTGCACCGGGCAGCCGGACTGGGAGGTCGGCGTCGAACCTGGCGGGGTCATCAGCATTCATTTTACGGCCGTGAGTCCGGAGAGCATGACCGGCCCGCGGCGCTACGGCGTCGAGTTCGGCGTCTATATCGACTGCCGCCTACACGTGCTGCTCAACGGCTACTACTCCGACCCGGTCATCGTCGCCGGCAACGACGCGATGGGCAATTTCGACGCCGGCACCATCCGGCTGAAGCGGAAGAAGGGCGCCAGGGGCATGACGGTGAGCGCCTCCAGTCTCGAGGCGCCTCCGGCGGCGAAAAAGGCGCTTGCCAAGGCGCAGGCCGCCGGCCGGAAAAAGAAGTGGAAAGCTGCCCGGCGCCGCCTGGACGAAGCGCTCCGCATCTATCCGAAGTACGCCGCCGCGTGGTATGAGCTGGGACGCCTTTACGAAGCGACCAAGAAGCCTGAGAAAGCCCGCGAGGCGTATGAGAGGGCGCTGGCCGCCGACGGCAGCTATCTGCGTCCAGCCCTGCGGCTCGCCTACTTGGATGCATCCCGCGGCGATTGGCGCCGGGTGGAAGAGCGCACGCAGTACGTATTAGACCGCAATCCTTACGAATTCCCGGAGGCCTGGTTCTACCAGGCGGCTGCTCGCCTCCAGCTCCGGGACTTTGCCGGAGCCGAGGCGAGCGCCCGCGAGGCCATTCAGTTGAAGGCGTACCGGAAGTACCCGCAGGTATTGCATATCCTCGGCATGGCTCTGGCTCAGCAAGGCCGCATCGAAGAGGCCAAGGTGGAGTTGCGCCGTTTCCTGGAGATCGCTCCCCGCGCTCCGGAGCGGACCATCGTGGAGCAGCAACTAGCTTTCCTGGAAGGCCGCCGGTAGCCCCAAGCGATGCCGGCCATGTCCCCTGATCCGGTTGGTTAGAATGGATTGGAATGCGAATGGTTCAGAACCGAACCGCCGTCCTTGCCCTGCTGGCAAGCGCGCTGCTCGGACTATCCTGCAAGCGGGAGCCCCCGAAGAACGTAGCCGCCACGGTCAACGGCCGGCACATCACGTATGAACAGTTGGAAAAGCAGTACAAAGTGCTGTTCCCCTCGCAAGAGGCCGACGCCAGCGATGACCAGGTGATCATCCAGAAGCTGGAGATCCTGCGCGGGTTGATCGACAACGAGATCATGCTCCAGCGGGCTGAGAAGCTTGGCCTGATGGCCGTGGACGCGGATGTGGACGCCAAACTGGCGGAGTTGAAAGCGCCCTACACTGAGGAGGAGTTCAAGAAACAACTCGAGGCCCGGGGGCTTACCGAGGATGACCTGCGGGCCCAGCTCCGGCGCGACTTGAGCATCGAGAAGCTGTTCAACAAAGAGATCATCTCCCGCATTTCCATTACCGACGCCGACGTGAAGGCCTTCTACGAAGCCAACAAAGCCAGCTTCAACCTGGTCGAGCCCCAAATCCATCTGGCCCAGATCCTCGTCACGCCGTACCCGGATCCCAACGTGCGCAACTTGCGCAGCGACAAGGCGCAGAATCTCGAGCAGGCGAAAGCGAAAATCGCTGCCATCGAAGCACGCCTGAAGCAGGGCGAGGACTTCGCCATGCTGGCCCAGGCCTACTCGGAGGATCCCAATACCGCGCCCAACGGCGGCGACCTGGGCTTCATTCCGGAGTCGCAGCTTGAGCAGGCGAGCGTCGAGATTCGGCGCGCGATCATGTCGCTCAAACCGGGCGAGATCTCCCCCATCATCCAATCGCCCGAGGGCTTCCGCATTCTCAAGCTCATTTCGCGCGAGCCGGCCGGACAGAGGAAACTGGAGGATCCCCGGGTCCAGCAGACAATCCGCGAAACGCTCCGGAACCGCAAAGAGCAACTCTTGCGGGCCGCTTACTACGAGGTCGCCCGCAACGAGGCGCGGGTGACGAACTATTACGCCATCGAGATCGCCCGCAGCCGCGGTGTCACCCTCGAATAGCGCCGCCGGTTCACACGTAGAGGTTGAACTTGAGCCCGTTGTGCTCGATCGGGATCACGGTGCGGCTCGGCCAGCTCGGCGTTCCAGCCGTCCAGCAGCTTCTGTTTATTGAGCGTGGGCGCCGGACGCGGCAGCGCGTGGTCCGTGGAAAATGGTATCTTGAAATTACCGCGTCAGTTCCGACGGACCGTCCCCGGAAATTATCCGCAGGTTGATAGAACGTTTCCGCGTTCCGTGCGTCTAACTAAGCAGAGGTTCTTGATGTTCGATCCGACACCAGATCGACTGTTGATGCTGGCCGAACTGCTCGAGATGGACGAGCAGGACCGGCTCCCCAGCGAGAACGATCGAGGGGAGTGGGAACTGCTTTTCTCGGGCGCCGTGCGCGACACCGAAGGTGGGCCGCGCACCTTCCAGCCGTTCGTAACCGAGGAACGCCCGGGAGCCTTGCCCCCGGTGGTGGCGGATTTCTGGCGCGAGATCGTCGAAATCGGCCCCGAACTGCTCACTGCGGAATCGGCGGAGCAGTCCGATGTTTTCGCCGTCGTCGCCGCAGCGTACCGCCGCTGGCGCGAACGAGCCGAGGACTCGGGACCGGAAGAACCCGTCTGAGCCAAGCGCCGGCTGGGGACCGGTGTTACCCTGGGACTTGAAACCGGCATTGCAAAACTCTGAGGGGCGGAGTCTGCCCCGATTCCACATCGCAGCGGTCCGCTACCTGAATACGTTGCCCTTGGTATGGGGCATGCTCCATGGCGGTCAGCGTGGCCTTTTTCACCTGGACTTCGTCACTCCCGCCGAATGCGCGGACCTTTTGGAGGCCGGCCGGGCCGACATTGGTATCGTGCCCGTGGTCGAGGTGCCGCGGTTGGGCCTAGAGGTCGTGCCCGGCGCGTGCATCGCTTCTTTCGGTCCAGTTCGCAGCATTCTTCTCGTGAGCCGGAGACCCTGGGCGGAAATTCGCACGTTGGCGGCGGACGTAGGTTCACGGACATCCACGGTTTTGGCCCGCCTCATTCTGGCCCAGCGCTTCGGCGTCGAGCCGCAGCTCGTCCCGATGGCGCCCGACCTGCCGGTAATGCTCGCGCAGGCCGACGCAGCGCTGCTCATCGGCGATGCCGCCTTGAAGGTGAATCCAGAGTCGTATGCGGGCGGTGTCCTGGACCTTGGCGAGGAGTGGACGAAGTGGACGGGCAAGCCTATGGTATTTGCTGTGTGGGCAGCGCGGCCGGGGCTCACGCTTGACGGAATCCCGGAGATCTTCAAAGCTTCGGCCTCTTACGGTGCGGACCGCATTGACGAGATCGTACGCCGCGAGGCTCGCCGCCGCGGCATTGCGGAAGATCTCGCCCGGACCTACCTCACCAAGCATATCCGTTACCGCTTCGGCGAGAATGAACGAGAAGGGCTGGGCCTGTTTTTGGATTTCGCCCGGCGGACGGTGGCGGCATGATCACTCGCGCGGAAGCGTTGGAACTGTTGGGGGACCCCGACCTGATCGGCGTCGGGATGGAGGCGGACGCGCTACGCCGCAAGCTCCATCCAGAGGGGGTGGTCACCTATATCATCGACCGCAACATCAACTACACCAACGTCTGCACCGAGTACTGCACCTTCTGCGCTTTCTACCGCCCGCACGGCCACGCCGAGAGCTACGTCCTTCCGATCGAAGTCATCCTCGACAAGATTCAAGAAACGGTGGATCTCGGCGGCACCGGCGTCCTGATGCAGGGCGGGCTGCATCCGGAGTTGACCATCGAGTGGTACGAGGAGATGCTCAAGGCGATCAAGAAACGCTTCCCCCAAGTGTGGCTCCACTGCTTCTCGGCGCCCGAGATCCTGAACATCGCCGAAGTGAGCGGCCTGAGTCTGCGGGACACCATTGCCCGCCTGCGGGACGCGGGTCTGGACTCGATTCCCGGCGGCGGCGCCGAAATCCTCGACGACGAGGTGCGCCGCCGCATCTCTCGGCTCAAGTGCAATACCGACGAGTGGCTGGAAGTGCATCGAACCGCCCACCGCCTGGGGATGCGGACAACGGCGACCATGATGTTTGGCTGCGGCGAGACGCTGGAACAGCGGGTGAACCACCTGGAGCGGGTGCGGAATCTGCAAGAAGAGACCGGCGGCTTCACAGCTTTCATTCCTTGGACGTTTCAGCCCGAGAACACCGCTTTGGGCCGGACAATCAAAGAAGAAGCTTCCGCTGTCGAATACCTGAAGACGCTTGCCGTCAGCCGCCTCTACCTTTCCAATATCCTCAACGTGCAGTCTTCCTGGGTCACCCAGGGCCTCAAGACTTGCCAGGTGGGCTTGCGTTTCGGCGCCAACGACGTCGGCAGCGTCATGATTGAGGAGAACGTCGTGGCTGCGGCCGGGGCGCGCAACCGCGCCACGGAGGAAGAGTTGCGGCGCATCATCCGCGACGCCGGGTTTACCCCCCGGCAGCGGGACACTCTCTACCGGACATATTTCCTCAACTAAGGCAGGTCCGCGCTGGGTTGGTTTCAGGAGAACACAACGGCGCTTGAGGTGGGGCGGGCGTCAGTTCTTGCCGCCGAACGTGGTCGGCACTTTGCGCGCGGTGCGCAAGATGCGGCCAGCCGTCACCACAGACTTCGCCGCGATCTTCGACCACCCGCTGAAGCCGTTCGTCGGTTTCGCCTTGACGCGGCCGGTGACCACCGCGATCGCAGGTCTGAGCTTCCCCTCGAAGAGCTTGCGGGCGTCGCGGTAGTCCACCTGGACCACCACGTCCACCCTCGGATCTGCGGTATCGGCGCCAAAATCGATCTCCTTCACCGTTCCGCGTTCCACCCGCACTCGGAAAGACAGATTCTTGGCTCCTCCGCAGCGTTTCCGAAGCGCGGCTGGGATGTTCTTGACGATGTAAAGCGTCGTCAAATTGAACTCGGAGACCAGATTCCGGAAATAAGGGTCATCCGCCTTGGCGGACTCCACGCGGGAGACGACTTCGCGGACCCACTCAGGGGAAAGGAACTCGAAACTCTGGTTCATGCCGACTTTTTCCGGCCTGGATCCGCCTCTTGGCCGCCCCAAGGTCGCACCTCCACCCTTGGTGCGTAGCGGCGGGTAGTCAAAACATTATGATAGCGAAAAGATCAAGCTGACACAAGGGGTTTTCGGACCTCTAGCTCCCCAAGGCCGTCCAGGATACCGCAACCGGCGCACTCCGACCTTGACGTCCGGATTTGCAGGTCTCATCATAGTAGTTTAGCCTGTGACTCTTTCTCGTCGGCTGATCCGGCCATGAGCCAGTTCCTCGATACCGCGCCTGGTAACCTCGATGAAGCTGCTGGCGGTTCAGTAAAATGGCTGACCACCGGCGAGGCGGCCGAGCTTTGCGGGGTGGCGCCGGACACCGTCCTTCGTTGGATCAAGAAGGGAAAGCTCCAAGCGGAGCGCACACCGGGGGGGCATCACCGGATTCCCGCTGCGGCGGTCGAGAGGCTCGTTGTTCCGCGCGAAGAGGGCCGGCCGGGCGAGCACGCGGCGCGGAAGCCGCTGTATTGCTGGGAATATTTCAGCCGCAACGCCGATCCCAGCCCGGAGTGTCAACGTTGCATCGTCTACCGCTCACGGGCCCAGTGGTGTTTCCGGTTGGTATCGAATGCCGTTTGTCTGCACTCCAAGCGCTATCTTCGGACGTCGTGCGAGGAGTGCCCCTACTATCGGCGCATTCACCGCCTTCCCGCCAACGTGCTGGTGATCACGGCGGATCCTGAGCTGATCGGGGCGCTAAAGCGGGAGGCCACCGATTCGGTCCACTGCCAATTTGCCGCCAACGCATATGAAGCCTCGGCGGCTGTCGAACGGTTCCAGCCGGAGTTCGCCGTGGTGGATTGCTCTCTGCCCAACGGGGACCCTCGCGAGTTGATGGCTTGCCTGGCTAACGACGGCCGGGCTCCGGGCTTGCGGGTAATCCTCGCGGTGCGCAGCCTCACGGGAGTGCCGCGAAGGTGTTCCGCCAGTAAAGATCTCCTGGTAGCCGTGCTGCGAAAGCCGTTCGGCGCCGAGGCGATACGCGCGATCATCGATCGAATTCCTGTCCCCGACCCGCCGCCGGTCGAAGAGTCCGTCCCGGCTTCTTGAAATTGGACCTCCCCGTTTTCGTCTTCTTCCTGCGCCTCGCGCCGCCCGTTTCGCCATTTACCTTTTCTGGGAACGCACGCACCCGGCGAGGCAGAACCCATCGGCACCGCTTCGCGTCCAGCCCTATAGAGATGGGTTTGTACCCATGAGGAGGCTATGATGCAGGCTGTGCGATGGGCGGGTTTGCTGATCTGGGCATGCGGCGCTCTTTGGGGCCAGCGGTTCGAAGTGGCGCCGTTTGCTGGCTACAAGTTCGGCGGCGACGTGCCGGTGGCTTCCGACAAGCCGGTTGTCCGAGACGTCGAGTGGGTGAAATTCAGTCCCAGCGTCTCCTACGGAGTGACGGCCGCCTACAACCTGAACGAGAACTTCGCTGTGGAGTTTTTTTGGAGCCGCCAACCCACTAAGGCGAAGGCGTGGCTGCGGGGCGGCTATCCGGTGCTCGAGAACGTGGACGTGAGCCTGGACCAGTTCATCGGCGCGGTCGTCTACAACTTTCGCGACTCTTTCACGAGGGTGCGCCCGTTCTTGACTTTCGGCATCGGCGCGCTGCGCGGAGCGGGCAACCACACGGCGGAGACCAAGCCCACTTATCACGTCGGCGGTGGGCTGAAGCTGTTCGTCAACGACAACATGGGCTTCCGCTTCCAGGCGCGGTGGACGCCGACCTATCTGTTCTCGACGCCCGGCGGCGTCTGGTGCGACTGGTGGGGTTACTGCTGGGAGATCCCCAACGACCATTACATGAACCAGGGCGAGGCGAGCGTCGGGTGGATCTTCCGGTTCTGAGGGCCGCCGGCGATGCGCCGCCCGGAACTGCTCGTGGGGCTACTCGGACAGGAAAGAGGCCTCCGGATCTTTGGCGTAAAAGACCACCAGGTGCTGGCCCCGGGACAGGCTGACGACGAAGCCCTCTTCGGTCTCCAACCCCTTCACCAGCTCCTCGAAGCCGTCCAGCAGCACCCGCGTCGGCCGCCGCTCCAGCACCGCGTAGGCCCGGGCCGAGGCTTCGTAGGCGATCTCGACGCTTTCGCCGTTGGCTTCGGCGGAAACCAGATCCGCGTTCAGCCGCAGGATCCGCAGCGGCGGCTCCTCGGCCGCCGGCTCCACGGTGTGCGTGCCGGGCGGTAGCCAGACGACGCCCTCTCCAGCGACGGGCCAGAGCTTCCCGTTCACCCGCACCGGACCGCGCCACCGCACGCCGGCTCCCCAGCGGCTCGTCACCGTCAAGGCCCGGCCATGCCGGACCTCGCGCTCCACAGCGGCCGCGGCGGCGGGCAGCAGTGCAAGGTCGGGTTTCAAGAGCGAGTGCTCGGCGTAGAGCGCCACCCGCGGGAACGCCAGCGAGGCCAGGTGTAGTTGGCGCAGCATCTCGGCGCCGGTCTGTTGCTTGGTGGGGTAGACGTCCTGGTAGCGCTCCACTACGTTGATGTCGATGGCCAGGCGGTCGTGCCGGCTGGTGAGCGGCCGGTAGCGCCGGGCGATCTCCGGGTAGCGCTCCGGGCCATGGCTCCAGACCGTGGCCGGGTCCTCGATGAGGAACACGAAGTCGTGCCTGTCGAGCAGCGCCAGGGCGCGGGCGCTGTCGGCGCCGATCAGGTCGCGCATCCCGGTGTCGTAGCGGTCGTCCACCTGGGTGAGGACGAGCCCCAGGTGCGGCCGTCTGCTCCGGAGCTGTTCGATCCGGGCGATCCACTCTTCCTGGAGCCGCGCCACCAGATCGGCGCGGTAGTCCAGGAACAGGCGCAGCTTCGCTGGATCCGGCTTCACGCCGGGCTGGAACAGGCCGGCGGGGTCGAAGCCGTGCAGCTTGTGGAACTCGGCCCGCACTTCGGTGTTCATCGGAGTGAAGCGCGCCGGATTGGCCGCCCCTTCCAGGGACTCGAAGTAGAGCTCGGCCAGGTTCACCCCGTCCCAGTCGAAGTTCAGGATGAGGCGCTCGATGCCCGCGGCCACCGCCCGGGCGCAGTCCGGGTTCAGCAGGTTCATGAGCTTGCGCCAGTCCAGGTGGGCGTCCTGGCCGGCGGCCGTCTTCTCGCGCCATTCCGGGTGCTCCTGCCAGAAGCGCTCGCTGACGTGGGGCAGCTCGAGCCAGGCGTAGACCTGGATCCCCTGGCGGTGGCAGGCGCGGATCAGCCGCCGCAGCCAGGCGTCGCGCTGCTCGTCGCCCTCGAAGTAGTGCCAGGCGGCGGCGTGAACGGCGCTGATTCCCGCCCGGCGCCACCGGCGGGCGAAGTAGTCCAGATCGACGCGGAGCCGGTAGGCGCCGTCGAGGAAAGCCCAGAGGCGCTCGGAGCGGAACGGCGCCTCGAGGCCCAGATCGGTCAGGGCCTGAAGCAGGTAGGGAAACCGCTCGTAGCCGCCCTTGCCCGGCGAGACGGCCGTCCAGAGTACCGCCCCGGCTCCGAGGCGAAGCCCGGCCGCCAGCGGCGCTCCGGTCCAGCGCTCCCGGACGAAGATCCGCGTCCCATCGGGGATTCTGTAGACCGGCACCTCCTGCTCATGCTCCCAGACGATACGCAACTCCGGGGCCCGCTCGTCCCGGAGGCTCTGAACCGTGACGCGCCTCGCGGTGGGAACGAATCCGAAGCCGCGGGCGGCCGGGGAACCGGCTTCGACTACCGCCAAGAGCCCGGACCGGACGCGGGTCTCGAGATCCGGCGGCGGCTCCCCCGAGCCGGTGATCAGGATATCGGCCTCTTCCAGCGGGACCTCCTGCAGCCCGAGCGTGGAGAGCAGATCGGACCAGGAGCCCGAAGCGGAGCCGGCTGCGTGGTAAGTCAGCGCCGGCGCCCTGGGGCCGGCCGCTCCGCTGATCCGGGCCGGGGCGGCGGCCAGCGCGGACGTCACCAGCAACAGCGCAGCGATTCTACCGGGTGAACGCATACCAGACTCCGATGCGCAGATCGGTGTAGCGGGACCCATAAGGGCTGTTCGCCAGCAGGTAGACGCCCCGCAGCAGATTTACCGAAATCACCATCGACTTCGGCATCCACGACCAGCGGAACCGGAGCGCCGGGCCGTACTCGGCGAAGTTCGCCCACGGCTGGCGCTTGGCCTCGACGGTCAGGTTGCCGTTCCAGCCGGCCTGCAACTGGAAGCTGCCGAGGGCAGGCAGCGTATAGCCGGCGCGGTTCTGGAAGTAGCCGAGGAAGGTGTGGTCGAAACGGCTCATGTAGAGGCCGTCCACGTAGGTTTCGTAGAACCAGCCGGGCGCCTCGCCGCCGAGCAGCGCCCCGAAGGCCTTCGAGAACGAGACGCCGCCGCGATAGTCAGGCGCCATGCGTCCGGGGCGGTCGCGCCGGTCGAGATAACTGATGTCCGAGCCGGCCTCGGCCCATCCCATCAGCCCCTTCCAGTTCACCGTGCGGACGCCGACGCCGGCGACGAAGGAACTTTCCGAGAGATACTGCGGCAGCACCGAGCCGATGGTGCGGCGAGCGTCGCCGGCGAAGCGGACGGAAATGTAGGGCCGTAGCGGCAGGCGCCTCAGCCGCGCCTCCAGCTTGTACTGGGCGTAGCCGAAGACGTCCTTCCACCGGGAGGAATAGAAGGGCAGAATCCAGAACGTGTGCCGGAAGCGTTTGTAGGCCGGCCGCAAGTTGCGGTAGGCGCGTTCGGCCTCGGCGGCGATCTTCGGGTCCGGGCTGCGGCGGGCGAGGTCGAACCAGCGGATCGCCTCGTCGTCCCGTTTGAGGATGTTCCAGGCGCGGCCGAGGTCGAGCATGACCTCGAAGTCCACCGGATCGGCCTCGTGGGCGAGTTGCAGGTATTTGAGGGCGTCCTTCAGATAGCCGGCCTCGAGGCTCTTGCGGCCCATGGCCTTGGCGTCGGACGCGGGCGGCGGAGACGCCGGGGGCGGCTGAGCGGGGCGCCGTGGCGCGGGCAGGTTCAGCGTCTTGCGCACCCGTTCGGCCAGTTCAGGGTCTCCGCCGTCCAGCACCCGTTTGAGCAGGGGCATGGCTTGCTCATGGTCGCCGCGGTCCAGCAGGAGGAACCCGAGCTGAGCGGTGGCGAGCAGATCGTCCGGCGCATCGGCGACGAGGCGGGCGAACTGCCGCTCAGCCTCGGCGGTGCGGCCCATTTCAAGCAGCAGATAGGCGTATTCGCGGCGCAGCCGCACGTTGCCGGGGTCGAGATCGAGAGCGGCTTCGAACTCGTAGGCGTAGGGGTAGCGGTCCGGCAGCAGCTCGCGGGCGCGGTCGGCGGTGCGGGGTTCGCCGCCGCGGGAGGCCGCCAGCAGCGCCGCCATCGCTTCGTTTTCCCGGCCGAGATCCCGGGCCAGGCGGGCAATGTCGAGCAACAGTTCGCGTTCCTCCGGCCGCAACCGCCAGGCTGCGCGGTAGTGCTCGAAGGCGAGGAGCTTTTCGTCACGGTGGTCGGCCAGGCGCGCCAGCTCCCGGTGGGCGCTGAAGTTGCCGGGATCTCCCTCCACCACCCGGCGCCAGCGCTCGATGCCGGCCGCCAAGGCCGCGTCGATCCGCTGGAAGGACTCCTCGGCGGTCCGGCGCGATTCGGCGTCACCCTGTTTCCGGACCCGGTCGAAGACCCGCCGCGCCTCGGCTTCGCGGCCGGTCTCGTAGCACAAGAAGGCGTACTCCAGGGCGACGTGGAAGTCCTGGGGATCCAGGCGCATCGCCCGCTCGAACTCGTCGCGGGCCGCCTCGTTCTCGCCGACCTTCAGATAGGTGTACGCCAGATCCTTGTACACGGCGGGCCGCCTGGCTCCGGCATCGAGCGCCCGGCGGAAGGCGGCGATGGCGGCGTCATAGTCCTTCGACCGCAGGGCGGCGTAGGCGCGTTCGAGGTGGGGATAGGCGCGATCGGACGTTTGCCCCCACGAGGGGACCGCCAGCATCACGGCACAGATCAGGACGGCCTTGCTCATGGCTACCCCCGGTGTCTACGCCCGGGATACTCGCAGGTGATAGTGGTTCCGCCGGAGCAAGAATCTCACTTTGACGTTGCCGCAGCGGGCGGTTTTTCGGGATGCCCCTCGGCGCAGGCGCCCTCCGCGCTGCTGATGTTCCTCGGTGCGCTGGGCGACAATGGAACTGCTATGCCACCTTTCCGAGGCGTCGATTACATGCACATCGATTCGCTCTTCACCGAAGAGGAGCTGCTGGTGCGGCAGACCGCGCGGGAGTTCGTCGAGGAGCACGTCAAGCCGGTGATCCGCGAGTGCTGGAACGAGGGCCGTTTCCCGGACGAGATCATCCCGCTGATGGGCGAGATGGGCTTCTTCGGGGCGAACCTGGAGGGCTACGGCTGCGCCGGCATGAGCAACGTGGACTACGGGCTCATCATGCAGGAGATCGAGCGGGGCGACTCCGGCGTGAGGAGCTTCATCTCGGTGCAGAGCGCGCTGGTGATGTTCCCCATCCATGCCTACGGCTCCGAGGAGCAGAAGCAGAAGTGGCTGCCGAAGCTGGCCACCGGCGAGGCGATCGGCTGTTTCGGGCTCACCGAGCCGGACTTCGGCTCCAATCCCGGCGGCATGCGGGCCACGGCGCGGCTGGAGGGCGACGAGTGGGTGTTGAACGGGGAGAAGACCTGGATCACCAACGGCACCATCGCCGACGTGGCCGTGGTCTGGGCGCGGGGCGAGGGCCGGGTGCGGGGGTTCCTGGTGGAGAAGGGCACGCCGGGCTACACGGCCTCGGACATCCACGGGAAGCTCTCGATGCGGGCCTCGGTCACCTCGAGCCTGTCGTTCAACGAGTGCCGGATTCCGGCCTCGAACGCGCTGCCCGGGGCGGTGGGTCTCAAGACGGCGCTGAGCTGCCTCACCCAGGCCCGCTACGGGATCGGCTGGGGGGTGATCGGCGCGGCCATGGAGTGCTACGAGACGGCCCGGCAGTACAGCCTGGACCGCAAGCAGTTCGACGACAAGCCGATCGCCTCACACCAGCTCGTCCAGGAGAAGCTTGCCTGGATGATCACCGAGATCACCAAGGCGCAATTGCTGGCCCTGCACGTCGGACGGCTCAAGGACAAGGGCAAGGCCGACCCGGCGCACGTCTCGATGCTCAAGCGCAACAACGTGGCCATTGCGCTCGAGTGCGCCCGCATCAGCCGCGACCTGCTGGGGGCCAACGGGATCATGGACGAGTATCCGCTGATGCGGCACATGGCGAACTTAGAGACCGTCAAGACCTACGAGGGGACCGACCACATCCACACGCTAATCATCGGCGAGCGCGTCACGGGAATTCCCGCCTACCGGTAAGTGCGCTCGCGACCGGCGAGACGATCGGAGCTTGGCAGCTGTGACCGCGCCGTCCGGCGGCCTATAATCAGACCAGCCATGCTGAGGAACAGTTGTGTCGTCGTGGCGGCCTTGCCGCTTTTCTTCTTTGCCTGTGGGGGACCGCCGAAGGAAGCAACGCCGGAATCCGGGTTGACCGAGTACGGCGACTGGCGGCCGTGGGCGCCGCGGCCGGAAAACGCCGCGCTGCTCACCGTGGAGCGCGAGGGGGCCCGGACGCCCGAGGGCGCGCTGGTGGTGAGCGGCAACGGCAACCGCGCGGTGCTCGGCGGTTGGGAGCGCACCGTCGAAGGGATCGAGCCGGGCCGCTGGTACCGGCTGAGTTTGCGCTACCGCCATGAGGGGCTGACGCTCCACACCCGTCAAGTGGTCTGCCGGCTGGACTGGGCCAAGGCCGACGGCAAGCGTGCGGGACGTCCGGAATACGCCTGGCGGGAGAAGCCCGAAAGGGACTGGACGCGGCTGACCCTGAAAGCCCCGGCGCCGGAGGACGCCGCGGCGGTGCGAATCCAGCTCTTACTGTGGGACGCGCCGGAGGGCAAGGTCTGGTTCGACGATGTGAAGCTCGAGCCGATTCCCGCGCCGAAGCCGCGGCCCGTGCGCATCGCTTCGGTGAATCTGCGGCCCAGGCACACCGGCTCGGCGGAAGAGTCCGTGCGGCGGTTCATCGAGCTGGTGGACCGCGAGGT
>CAYWXL010000056.1:2832-4159 GCA_964461995.1 uncultured Solibacteraceae bacterium | reverse complement strand
ACCGAGTACGCCGACCCGGCGCGGGGGCTGGCGCTCGGCGGAGCCGAGATCCTTCTGGTACCGATCTGGGGCGGCAACGACACGCTGGTGAAGGCGCGGGCCATCGAGAACCAGGTCTATCTGGTGACTTCGGGCTATGACTTCCCCACCCGGGTCTACACGCCCGACGGCAACATCGTGGCCGAGGCGGCCAAGAACGGCGAAGTGGTTCGGGCGACGGTCGATCTGAACCGCCGGTGGGTCGATCCGTGGCTCGGCAACATGCGTGGGCGCTTCCACCGGGAGCTGCGGCTTGACGTGCCGATGATGCCGCGATAGGCGCCGATGCGCGCGGGCGGAAGCGAGATCCGGTGGGCGGCGGTAGAGGCGGGCGGCCTGAGGATCTATCTCGCGGCGACGGCGCGGGGCGTCTGCCGGGTGGCGTTGCGGAGCCGGCGGGAGGCGTTTCTCGAGGAGTTGCGGCGGATGTTTCCCGGTTCGCGGCTCGTGCGCGCCCCGGCTGACCCGATTCTGGTACAGGCGGCCGACGAGCTGCGCGACTACTTCGCCGGCCGCCGCACGCGGTTCACCGTGCCGCTGGATTTGCACGGCACGGAGTTCCAGCGCCGGGTCTGGACGGCGCTACTAGAGATTCCCTACGGCGAGACCCGCAGTTATAAAGAGGTTGCTGCGGCGATCGGCGCCCCGAAGGCGGTGCGGGCCGTTGGCGCGGCCAACGGCCGCAACCCCGTTCCGATCATCGTGCCGTGCCACCGGGTGATTGGGGCTTCGGGCGGCTTGCACGGCTTCTCTGCCGGGCTCGATCTGAAAGCCAAGCTGCTGGCGATTGAGGGCGCCGGGGCGCGCCGGGGTTCCGACGGGCGCCACCGGCGTCGCGTCAGCGCTTTGTGAGGTCGCGTATATAGATGTCCTTGAAGCGCATGTTGCCCTCGCCGCCGGAGTGGAGCTGCAGGGCGATGTAGCCGTCGAAGGACTTCGGCTGGGGATCTGTGAAGTCGATCATCAGAACGCCGTTGAGCCTTGCCACGTAGCGGTTGCCTTCGACGCGCACCTGCAGGTCGTTCCAGTCGTTCTGGCGGACGACGGTCTCGTTCTCCGGGGCCGGCCAGACCACCCACCGGCGGCCGTCGCCGTAGATACCGGCGGTGTGGTGGTTGATGCGGCAGTCGATCTCGAACTGGAGCCCCTGGGTCACCCGCGGGGTGCCGGGCTCGAAATCGACGTGGAAGAAGAGGCCGCTGTTGCCGTCGCCCTCGCACTTGAAGCGGAGGCCGAGCTGGAAGTCCTTGTACTTCTTCTCGGTGCGGAGGTAGCCGTAGGCCTTGGT
>CAYWXL010000056.1:0-2732 GCA_964461995.1 uncultured Solibacteraceae bacterium | reverse complement strand
GAGCCGGCAGGGACCCGGACCCGGATGCGGCCGCGGCGGATGGCAAGGGCTTCGCCGGTCAAGACGTCCGAGGCCCGGCGGCCGCGGATGTGCTGCAGAAGGATTTCGGCCTCCCGTTCGTCCGGTTCGAAGTAGCCGGGATCGATCAGCGTCACTCGGATGTGACTGGGATCGAGTCGGACGACGGTCCAGTGGACGCGTCCCTCGACGCGCACCGGCAGCGCGGCCGCTCCGTCTTCTAGTTGCGCTTCCACCACCGGGCGGTACTCGGCCGGGCCGTGGCGATTGCCGGCGGCGTCGTAGAACCAGCGGCCGTCGGTCGTGATCTTGCGGCGGAAAGGACGATTGAGGCTGGCGTCGTCCGGGACCATCGCCACGAGTCCATAGGGCATCTCGGGCAGGAAGTCCGCGCCGCGCCAGCGTACGCCCAGGCCGTAGCGAGAGAAGTCGTGGGGCAGGGTCGGCGCGCCCGCCCAGTAGCAGTCGAGCCGGTCGAAGACGAGCGGGGGATGCTCGTCGGCCGGATAGCGGTAGTTGTGGCCGTTGATGCCGTGGCGGATGTAGGCGGCCGCGGGCGAACTGCTCATGCCGAGGCAGACGGGCGAGACCGACAGCAGCTCGTTCGGCTGCGGGACGTGAACCGCGCCGCGCTCGAGCATGTCGTAGAAGGGCGTGAGCTGCCGTTCCAAAGCGCGGGTGAAGGGTCCCTGGTGGATGTTATTGATGAACACCGTCGCGCCGAGCGAGGCCCGGGAGATCAGGTGCCGTAGGTGGTGGGAGAGCACTTGTTGGGACGAGAACTCCCACATACGGTCGAAGCAAGCATTGTCGGTCACCATCCGGCAGGCCCAGGTGTTCACGCGGCCGGTGAGCCAGAGGCCGATGCGGCCGGAAAGGCTCATCTCCGGGGTGCGGCTGTTAGTCTCTTCCAAAGCGGGCACGACGACGTCGCGGAAGCGAGGGTTCAGCAGCAGCCGCCGCCAGAAGGGCACATAGATCGGGCCATTATAGAAGATGTTCTTGTTGAGAAAGATCATCTTCTTGCCGTGCTTGCGGCAGGCTTCGGCGAGAGGGACGAGAATCTTGTCCACGACCTCGGCGAGCTCGGCATCGACCCCTTCCATCTCGGCGAAGAGGAATCCGTAGAAGCGGCGGGGCGCGGCCTTGAGGATCCGTTCCATCGTCGAGAGCGGCATGTAGACGGCATGGCCGTGCCCGGCCCAAATGGCGAAGTCCGCGCCGTCGGCTTCGCGGGCGCGGGCGAGCTGGACGATCTCTTCCGCCGAGAGGTCATAGCGCCGGCGGCGATCCAGACTGCGGCACCAGAGTTCGCTGGGATCGGTGATCTTCTGGCTGAGCGTGATCCGGTCCACGAAGCGAAGGCGCTGATACGTGCGGTTTTCCGGCCGGCGGGCGAGGACGACGATCTCGCGAGGCTCCGGCTGGTAGGCGGGGCGGCGGAAACGGCGCACCTGTTCGGCAAGGCCGCGCAGGTTGTCTTCGATCCGGGCGAGCCTGCCGACGGAACGCATTTTTTCAAGGGCGGCGCGCCAGCCGGACCGATCGAGGCGCACCGCGTGGATCGCGTCACCGCCGGAGACCGCGCTCCCGAGGTAGAGCGTGCGTGTTTCGGGATCGTAGGCGCTGTTGGCGAAGGCATAGGGAGCGGTGAGGACTTCGCGGCACGAGCCGTCCAACTCGTAAAGGATAAAGATGTTGGCGAAGTGGCCCAAGAGGAACTCGTCGTCCGGCAGCGTGACGTGGGAGAGCAGGTTCATGCGGTAGGGGACGTTCGGGATTCTTTTGTCGGAGCGCGTCCACAGTTGCCGGCCCTGGTGGTCGAAGGCGAAGATCTTGCCATGCTCGCCCCAGCCATCGCTGAGCACGATCTCCTGCTTGCCGTCCCCATCCAAGTCCACGAGGAGCATGCTGAAGAACCGGCGGCCGGAATTGAAGGCGAAGCTGCCGAGGCCGGTGCGCTTCCAGATCACTTTCAGGGTTTGGGGATCGACGAGCAGGAGCGAGAGGTCGCCGCTCAGTCCGCGGGAAGCGGTCGCCACCGCGGCGTAAGGGTTGCCCGTTCCGAGGATGTCGCCGGTTCGCAAGTGGCGGATCGAGTGTTCGGTTTTCAGGGTGCGCAAGACCTTGCCATGCGGCGAGAGAGCGTAAAGGACTTGCTCGACGCCGCCGGTGAGGATGACCGGCGAACCATCCGCCGGGCGGGCCACGGCGACCTGGTGCAGCGGAGGGGGTCGTTTGAAGACCCACATCAAAGCGCCGTCGTGGTCGATGGCGTAGAGGGCGCCGTCGGCGGAGGCGACGAGGGCCTCGTCCAGACTGTCGCCGTCGATGTCGGAGACGGCAAGGTCGCGGGGCAGCGCGCCGCCGGTAGGGGTCCGCCAGAGTAGCTCGCCGGCACCGGTGTGGCAGAGGACGTAGCCATCGAAGGCCGCCGAGACGACCGCCCGCGGTCCGTCCTCGGTGACCTTGGCGGGACTCAGGTAATAGACGGCATGGCCGCCGGTGGTGAACGAACGCAGAGGTGGAACGTCCTCGGCGGCAGGCGCCAGCGACGCCCCGGCCAGAAAGAGAAGGACTACGCAAAGCGCAGAGGCGCGGATGAACGCTCTCATGTCGGAGCCATTGTACAGCGGGGTGTAAGCGGCCTTGCGTGCGGCCAGCGGGTCCTGACGGTAGTTGACTGGAAGCGGCTCATTCAGTTGGCAGGAATC
>CAYWXL010000055.1:10097-27128 GCA_964461995.1 uncultured Solibacteraceae bacterium | reverse complement strand
CGGCCACGGCCCGAGAGCCAGATCGCTCTGCGGCACAGTCGCAACCACAGCGCTCGCCGAGAGTGCGCCTAACAGCAACAGTGTAGCACAAGCGATTGAAATACCAACAAGATTTCGCATCAGCAGCAACACCTCTTCACGACTTTCGCTTACAAGCAGACCAGCCGACACTGGCCCCGCCCTGGTTCTTAAGCGAAACCACCTACAGGGTAATCCAGGTGTTCTACCTAGTGATAGTCGGAAATTTCCGATAGGGTCTGTTCAGGGGAAAACCTTAACGCCCTCGGGTGTTCTACCGTGCGCACGGCCGCTGGCGGACCACCTGAGCGGCCTGCGCGGCGCCCCACGGCCCGCGGTGGGTTCCGAAAGTCGCCCCACAGCCCGCCGTGGGCCCCGGTTTGCGAGGGCCTGCGGAAAACCGCGCTTAGGCCACGACAGCGGAGGCCGACGACCGGTAGCAATCCTATCGGGGAGCTAACGGGAAGGGGTGCGAGAGCAAATCGGGGAAAAGGTCAATCGCCGCGGCTGCTGAGGTCCCGGCGGAAAAGCTGCGGACCCGGCACGCGCTCCTCCGCCACTTCTTGACGCCGCCGACGCCGGCCCGGCCATTCCAGCCGCATGTCGTCGCAAACCTCATCGAGCATGTCGATCGTGGCCACCCGGCTCTCCAGGGCGAAGGCGGTCAGCAGAAGGTTGTCACACAGAGCGTTGATCACGCGCGGGATGCCCTGCGAACGGATGTGGATCTCAGCCAGCACCTCGGGCGGGAACACCCGCTGGTCCGGCATCCCCGCCTTCTCCAGCCGGCTGTTGATATATTCCACCGTCTCGTGCTCTTTGAAGGGCAACAGCGTGGAGCGCAGGACGATCCGCTGCTTCAATTGGCGCAGATTCGGCGCGTCCAGCTTCCGGTCCAGCTCCGGCTGGCCCGCGAGAACGATTTGCAGCAGCTTGCCATGACGGCTCTCGAGGTTTCCCAACAGGCGGATCTCTTCGAGAACATCCCAGTCCAGATTGTGGGCCTCGTCGATGATCAGCGCCGTCGTGCGCCCCTCGTTGGCCACCTGGATCAGCATCTGGTTCAGCGCGAACAGCACCTCGGTCTTCGTCGGGTTTTGCACCCGGAGATCCAGGTCGTAGGCGATCATCTCGAAGAACTCAGCCGGCGTGATTCGCGAGTTGAAGATCGTAGCGAACTCGATGTGGTGGTAGACGAGGAAGTCCCGCAGGCACTCCAGCATCGTGGTCTTCCCGGTCCCCACCTCCCCAGTCAAGACAACAAAGCCCTTCCGGCTCTGAACACCGTAAATGAGGTTTGCCAGAGCCTCCTCGTGCTGTGGGCTCCGGTAAAGGAAGGCCGGATCAGGGCTCAACTTGAACGGGTTCCGGCTAAGACCAAAAAACGCCTCATACATCGATTTTCCGCTCGCTCCTCCCTTGCGTCAGGCGGCCTTACCCTTTGCGCCCAACCAGTCCCGGATCCGGGGACTGTAACACATGTGCCGTCAGCAGTGTAACATGCAGGCTGCTTCCCGTCCAAGGAAAGCCCTCTGAATTGCTATCGGCAATATTGTGGCAGAACTCCGGAAAGACAGCCCCTCAGCGGATCTCCAATAGCGCCCACCCCGGAAATGCGGCCGGCCGGTCCTCCAGAAAAACGATCCGCCTCGTCTTGGGGAATGGCAGCCCACTGCGGATGGCCCGGCTGTAATAGCTCAACTGAGCCAAAATCTGCCGGTGCGTCTCTTCAGCCGGATTGCCTCCGGACGACTTGCTCAGGAAGCCGCCGCCCCAACCCAGGCACACGATGCAGGCGTTCTCCCCGCGTACCTGATTGAGCCGGTCGAGGATACCGCGTACATTCTCCCGCACGAGGTCCAACCCAGCGACCTCCGCGTAGCGGAGCTGAACCTGCAGCAGCCGCTCGGCCGCCGCGTTCGCCGCCTCCATGAGCGATTTCGTGGTGAGCGGGTTCTTCCAGCGCAAAGCTTTGACCACCTCGGGCTGCTGATAGTACGCGTTCTCGCGCCACCGGCCTTCGAACACCGACCCGGGAGCCGCCATTTCCACGAACAGCGGCGTGCTCGACTCAGGCCGGGCGCCGTCCACCGATCCCCGCGGCGCCTGCCGCCAGCGCAGCGCGAGTTTCCCCGGACCTGCCGGGGCCAGCGTAGCCGTGCGCACGAGGAAGATCTTGAGCGCGCTCCGTTCCACGGGAGCCGAGTCGCCCACCGCGAAGGGCTTCAGGTGGCTTGCCCAGGAAGCCCCCGCCAGGCGCTCTTCGATCAGCGCCCCCAGCCCCCGGGGGGACTTCTCCTTGCCCAGACGCGCCGCCACCTCCTTCAGAATCCCGGGCGTCACGCGCAGGCTCAAGTAAGCTGTCCGAAGCGCCCCCTTCAGCGCGCTACCGGGCAGGTACGGGCCCCCAGGAGACGAGACGAACGTAGGAATGCGGAGATGTTCGGCGCCCAGCTTTTCCCAGTATGCCGCGTACGCCGGATGTTCGAAGGGGATCCTGCGTCCGGCGAAGTTCTGCGCAAAACCGCCCCAGGAGGCGAAATCCAGCTTATCGGCCCGGCGGATCTGCTTGAGGTAGTTCTCTAGCCGGGGCCCCTTCGCCAGCAGCCGGAAAATCCGGTTCTGGTCGAGCACGTTGACGTGGTCGCGCCAGACCATGTAGTCGATCGGCGCCAGGTGCGACCCATCCCCGATCAGCACTGGGCTGAGACACGTAAGCCGGTACTTCATGTCGCCCTCAATCGGATCGGAACACTCACGGCAAAGCCGTACCGGTACACAGGGTGCGGGAACCCATCGGGGGCGATGTCGGGCGCCGAACCCAGGGGGGCGTTCCCGCCGACCAAGACCGATCCTTCCTGAACTACCCGGACCGCTTTCTTCTTCCGGCCCCAGCCGGCCGGACTCTCCACCCGCCCGCCGCGCACGGCGACTGAATACCGCCCCTGATCCCAAGCGATGTCATCTTTCGGACCCGGCCGGTAAAGGGACAACAGCCAGTAGCCGGTCGTTTCCGCCAAAACCGGGACGGCCGTATCAGCCTCCCCGGCAGGGATTCCCTCGGCGGGGACCGCATCCAGGGGCTCCGGCAAAAAATGGCCCGGCCACGGAATCGCCTCGAAAAGGGGAGCGTCGCCGCGGCCCCACCCGATGGACCGCCCGCCACCGAACCCGCTGTCGGCGAGCAGCCGGAACGCCGCCCGCACCGGCTCCTCCCAACGGCTCCTGGCTTCGTCTCCCGAGAAAAGGACCACGAACCAGACGCCGGCCCCCGGCCCGAACTCCACGCACGCGATGCGGTTCGGCTTCCCGCCCCGGCTGTGCAAGCGGTCCACCGGCAGGCGCACCCTAGCCGTCACGCGGAACACCGGGGTCACCGGCGCGCTCGTCCGGCGCAGCAGACAGCGGCTGGAAGGCTCCACGATCCAGTCCTCCTCGCGCAGCTCTCCGCCCGCCAGCAGCGTCTTGACGGCGTGCAACGGCAGATACCGGGCGCCCCGGAGGTGGAGCATCGCGAAAGAGTCCGGCGGCCAGACGGTCACCGGCGGGAGCACGAACAGGTCCGGCCCCTTCCAGGGAAACCCGGAGCTGAACCGCACGGCCGGGTTCTCGGCCCCGGCCGTCGCCTCCAGCCAGGCCGCCAACTCGCCGAGTTTCTCCATGGCGCCGGTGACGGCCGAGTAAAGGGCGTCGCTATGGTATAGCTCCGCCGTGGCGCCGGGTCTTCCGTCTCCCGGACCGAGACGCCACGGGCTGGTGGCCCGAATCCGGACAAGGAGCGCCTCTCGCATGGCTATCCGGCGAGTTTTCCGGCGAAGTCTTCTTCCCGCACCAGCGCCTGGAACTGGGTCACGTCGGCTTCCTTGAGCAGCTCCTGCTCAGGCTCGCCGGCCGAATAGTAGCCCCGGTTCCGCCACCGCAGGCTGAGATTCGCAAACCGGACCTGCCCGCTGCCGCGGGAACCGCCGCCGCCTAGACTGTCATCTTCGAGCAGGCGCAACCCCTCGGCCAGCCTGGCGACCAAGGCCTTGTCCTCCTCGCAAAGGATGTCGATCACCATGCGCACCCGGAACCGCGCCCCGGCCGGTACCCGTTCGAGGGTCCGCGGATTCGCCTGCGAGGTGATCCGGTCGATGGCGTTCTCGCTCTTGACCTCGGTAAGCTCGTCATCGAGGTTCTCCCGCATCGACTCGGTAATACTTTCCTCGATGAGAGGGGCGTCGTAAACCGCCAGCCGGGCCGGCGTGGCGGCCGAGGCGTTCAGCACTTCGCCCGTGGTCCTCTCGAGCCGTCCTGGGCTGCGGCCAAAGAGGAGGCAGATCTCGTCGTCCGGGCGGTCGCTTTCATGGATCCGCACTTCCTGGCCCCGCCGTTTGGAGAGGTAGACCAGCTCCGAAGGCACCGCCAGCCCCGCCGCCTGCTCCAGCAGGGAACGCAGCTTGCCGCGCAACGAGCTCCCCGGCACGTAAGGCCGGCCGAAGGCGTCCTTCACCACCGGATTGTCGGCGCCGCCGATCTCCAGCGAGCCCTTGCCGGCGCCGATGTGCAGGCCGGTCACACAGTGCATCTCTCCGTCGAGGATCAATTTCCCGATGAATTTGAGTTCGGTCTCAGCGGTATGCGCGCTCATGGGTTCCTCGCTCACTCGTTGTAGGCGATGATGGCCTCGAACAGATCGCGGAAGCGTTCGTAGCCCCGCGGGTCATTCTTCCGGGTCACCTGGAGCAACAGGCGCTCCAGGCTGTCGAGACTGCGAAGTGAGTGGCGGGCGATGGTGTAGGCTAGCCGCGCCCGCAGCATGACGAACTGGTGCTGCCGCTCTCCCTCCGGCGCCCGGCACGCCCGGCGCACAGCGTTGTAGAGCCGCCGCAACTGGCTCTTCGTGCCTGAGTCCATGTCGCGCATCCGGGCGACGATCGCGTGCGCCTGGTTATCTAAGTACAGGCTGTCGGCGATCAGTTTGTCGAGGTCGATTTCCGGAGGGCCGCCGCGCTCGCCGCCCCGTCCGCCGCTTCGGCCGGAGCGGCCTTCCCGCGCAGCTTTGCTCTCCCGGTTCCGCGTTTCCTGTTGTGTTTCCGCCATCGGATCACTCCTCCGATAACAGCCTCGCCCACTCGAGGGCTACGCGCCCGCCAGGGCGAAGCTTCGCTTGGGCCGCGCTCTTGCCAATCAGATCAGCCACCAGCCGCGAGCGCAGCCGCTGGTACTCACGGTCACGCGCGCCTGCAGCCACCAGGCTGAGGCGGCGATGGTAGCGCCACGGACGGTTGAATCGTCCTTCCGCGGCGGTCCCGGCGGCCGTCCCGGCCCGCCGGTAGAAACGGATCAAATCTCCAAGAAGGTTCGGCGAACCGCCGAACTCGGTCACCAAACGCCCCAGGTTTTCGTGCAACTCGGCGGCTTGCGCAAGCTGCCGCCACTCGACGACGTGCCCGAAGACATGGAAGCAGTCCCGCCCGGCGGCCTTGGCGTAATGCAGCCGGCGGCCCGCCTCCTGGAACACCTCCGCCACGGGAGTCTCCGGCTCCGGGGCCATCGCCAGCGCCATCGAAATCGTCTTGCCCTCGGCCCCAGGTATCTCCTTCAGGTTCTCTTCGTTAAACCGGTGGAACAGACGCTGCACTTCCCGCGCCAGGGTGATCAACGCGTCCCACGCCCCGAAGACGGCGAAGTCGTTGCCGCCGGTATAGATGATCGAAACCTTGCGCCAGAAGTCGGGCAACGAGCAAAGAACCTCCAGCTCGCCCGCAAAGAAGCGCCGGTACAGCAACGAGAGCTTTACATGCTCCTCGATCGTCGTCAGCCGCCGGATGCGGAACTCAAAGTTGTCCACATCGCCCCGCAGCACGCCCCACGCCTTCCGTCCTTCGGCGCGGGACGCCAGCGTCGGTGGGTCTGCGATGCCGGCTGAGTCACCCGGCGCCGTGTGCCGGGCCAAGGGAATGGCGTCGCGGGAATCCGTAAGCGGCCACTGATGCTTACCCTCGCCGGCGAGAACGCGCCCCGGCGTTTCCGGCGACCATCCCACCGTCTTCGCGTCGTTGAAGCTGGGACCAAGCGTGGCAGTGAAATAGGCCGGTCCGTCCGGCGCCGGCCCAGACTCATCAAACGGCTCGAAGAAATCCTCCGCCGCGCCTGCAGCCGGCCGGTCGAGCTTGGTTTCGAAGCCCTCTCGCAACCGCCGCCGAACGACTGCCCAATCGCCGAGGTTCTCGGTCACCGCCCACAACAGGCGGAGCGATCCGTTGCTCAGCTCCCGGATTTCCGCAGCGGCCTTCTCCAGGAACTCGCCCGCCGCGTCGCGCGTCTCGCCAGGAAGAATCAGCAGAAACTGCCGGCCGCCGCTCGATCCGAGCAACGCTTTTGGCAGACCCAACTCTTCAAGCAGTGCGCGGGGCAGCACCTCCGTCAGCAACGAGGCCCAGCGGCTCCGGCCGATGATCAGGTTTTCGCCGCAGAGCCCCCATGGGGCGGCTTCGTCCGGCGGAGCCGGTAACGTCAAGAAGTCCTCGATGCCGAAAAGGTGTCCCTGAAGGAAGATCTGAACCGACATCCGGTGACCAACCGAGAATTTCACTCTAACACACGCCGGAGCGGGACAGCAGACAAGACGCTCCCTTGCCCGCTTGGGCGTGCACATCCGCGCCGGTGGTCTGCGGAGCCCGCCCTTGCCATAGCGGGTCGCCGCCGGGTGATAATGACACCAGCGCCGCGGCGCCGTCCCCGGGAGAGCGCCGGCGGCATCCGGGGCTGCGCAACGAACGTAACGGCAAAGGCGAAATGAGTCGCGTCTTGATCACCGGCGGTACAGGCTGTATCGGAGCCGCCGCTTGTTACGCCTGCGCCGAGCGTGGCGCCGGAGAGATCTTCGTGGCCTCCCGCTCCGGCCGGACGGACCGCCTCCATCTCTGGTTCGGAGACCGGCTGGACTCCCGGATCCGGATCGTCCGCGGCGACCTCGCCGCCCCCGCAGACGTGCGCCGCTGGTTCGACGACGCGTCCCCCACCCGCGTGATCCACCTGGGAGCGCTCCAGACGCCCGCCTGCGACGCGCAGCCATGGCGTGGAATGGAAGTCAACGTCGGCGGCACGTTGAACGTGATCGAGGCCGCGGCGCGCTGCCGTTCTATCGAGCGTTTCGTCTTGGCCAGCTCCGCCGCCGTCTACGGTCCGCGAGCCTTTTACCCCGGCCCGTGCGTGCGGGAAACCGATCCACTGCGTCCGCCTAACCTCTACGGGGTGTGGAAACTGGCGTCGGAACACCTCGCCCGGCTATACCACGAGGAAACCGGCGTGCCGACGGTCTGTCTGCGCCTGAATACCACTTACGGCAAGGGACGCGATCTCGGCAAGACGTCGGCGCCCACGGCGGCAATCAAGGCCGTCGCCGCCGGCCACGTCCGCGGCGAACGGATCCCGTTCCGGATGCCCTATGCCGGCCGGGAGAACTATCATTACGTGGCTGACGTCGGCGCCCACTTCGCCGCGGCCGCCCTGGAACCGTTCGAAGGCTACGGCGTTTTCAACATCCGCGGCCGCACCGTGCACGTGGAAGAGTTCCTGCGCCTCGTCGAAGAAGCCGCTCGGGAGCTAGGGATGGAGAATGCTGTGGACCTGGGCGTCGCGGCAGATGCCGAGCCGGCTGGGTTCGTCTGCGACCTGGATGACGCTGCTATTCAGCAAGCGTTTGCCGGTTTGCCTCTCACCCCGCTTGAAACCGGTATCCGGCTCTCGCTGGAGACATTCGTGGAGCTGGCGCGTTCCGGAAAACTGGAAGTGCGCTATCAACCGGCCTGATCCGCCGCTCCGGCGCGCGCGCGGCCCAGGTTTCAGAAAACCGGCCGCGGCCTGTATCCCGGCCGGCCCAGAACACGGTATTTCTTCCCCACGTCGGAGACGATTTCGACGGTGATTCTGCGAAAGCCCATGTTCGGGTTCTTCGCGGGGTAATAGGTCACGGTATAGGCGTTGCCCAGCGATTCGCGGATCGATTCGAACGCTTCGACTTGCTTTTGCCACGTCTTGGCAAAGTACACTTTTCCGCCGGTGCGCATCGAGATGCGGCGGAAGACGTTGCTCGAGATCCGGTCCTTGTTCACTTCGCTCGTCGAGATCACGTAGATCGGGATTCCCTCGTCTTCGGCAACGGCCCTCACGTCGTCAGGAGCAACCATGCTCGCATTGTCAGGGCCGTTCGAAAAGACGATCACCACCTTGCGGCCCGGCACCCGGGAAGCGTCCCGCAAGGTCAGCAGCAGGGCGTTGTACAGCGCTGCGTCGTCGCCCGCCACCGCCCGGCGCAAGCCGATGATCGCCCGGTTCCGATCCCGCGTCAGCGGCGCCGTCCGGGAAAGGTTGCGGCTGAACGTGTAGACGGCCACCGAGTCGGCCCGGTCCAACCCTCGAATGAAATCCGCGATCGCATCCGAGGCGTAGACGAAACTGCGGTACATGTAGTTCGACGTATCGAACAAAATGAACACGTTGGTGCCTACGAAAACCTCGGAGCCGCCCCGGAACTTATCCGAGCCGTCCACCCGGTCCCGGCCCGGCGTGATGATCAGCGGACGCGTGCTGCCGTCCTCGAGAACTTCCACCGGGGGCTCGTTGCCTTCCGCGAAAGTGGCGATTTTCTGAACGATGCCATCTTCCAGTATCCGGATGTCTTTCGGCTTCAGCCCCTTCACGTAACGGCCCTTCTCGTCAGTCACCGTGAAACTGTGCACCACCATGTCCACAGTGGTGCGGAATACCGGCCTCTCACGCACCTGTTGGGACATGGCCGGAATCCCGACCATCAGCCCCACACCCGCGACGATTGCCCAACGCATAGCCCGATTCGCCTCCATCACTCGTTGCGAGTATTATCTCTCCCCCAGCGACGCCCGTTCCACCGATCCCGCCGGCCGCTGCCAAGCGGCGCGCACCTCTTCGCCGACTTTGCGCAAGGAACGCAGCACTGCAGGCCAGTCTTCCAAGTGCGTCGCGAAGATTGTTTCGACCGTCTTACGCGTCCACTCCGGAACCTGCGCGTTGAGCTGCGACGGCCTCATGTAAAGTCCGTCAGCGAGAGTCGCAAAAAAGATCAGATTCGATTCCCAGCTCTCGGCCATGATCCGGCTCGAATAGCCCATGAGAGTGGGGAACGTGCGCAAATTCAACAGTTCAGGATGATATGAATTCGTCAGCTTCGGTTTCGGCGATCCGAAGGCTCGCGACGCCGCCGCCATATTCACTTCCCTGGGGTGCTCGGCCTCCAGGCGGCGGATCTCCGCGCGCAATGGATCCTGCGGAGCAGGCTTTTGCGCGAGCATCCGTCCCAGGAGGAACAGTTCAGATGGCGTAATGTGGTCCAGGGCCTCCACCGCGTCTCCCGCCGCCAGCAAGGCCGCTACCTCCTTGACACGCGCCGGACTCGCGTGACGCCGGAGTTCGCTAATTACAACTTCGCGCCGTTCTGGATCGAGCACCGCTTCCGCCACCGCCGCCTTTGCCAGTCTCACGTGCAACGCCACCCAGTGCATCAACGGGGGCGGGACGTGCCACCACCGCGGTACCTTTGCCGCCACCATCATCTGGGGAACCAGGTCGCCCCAAATCAGGGCCTGCTCGTTGCGGGGCACCAGGAAGTTTTGTTCGGCCTGCGCCAGCGCATAAGGCAGGCCCGCCAGCGAACCTACCAGCCGGCCTCCGGCGCTGGACGGCCAGCCCGTGCCGTAAACGGCCGCTTCCCGCCACGTTTCGTTGGCCCCTGCCGTGCCGATGAAGTCATGCGACCGGACGAACAGCGGGTTTGTTTGCAGTAGCTGGGCTCCCGGCGGGGCGTAATGGATGTAGTTGTAACCCACAAGGGTGTCCCGCAGGACGCCGGTCAACAGCGCTCTCAAGTTGCGCAGCTTTTCCGGAGAACCAATCGCCCTCCGAATCTCCCGCCGGAGATCGAGCTTCCTCTGCTGGTTTAAATGCCGCTCGGCCCAGTAGCCGAAGGAGATGGCGTTCTTCTCGACCGACGAGAGCCCTTCGCCGTATGGGCGAAGGTCTTCGAGCCTTCTCTCGAAGCGGTTGATGATCGCCGTGTTGAGCTGAGCGCCTTGCGCCAACTCTTCGAGGTGATCGGCGACGTCGAAGATCGTGTCCAGCGTGACCAGCTTCTGGGCCTCGAAGATCCGCCACATCTGGCTGGCCACGAGCTCGTAAGTCTCTGCGTCGCCGGGCTCCATCGATCCAGCCAGCAGTTTGAAAATGCGGTCATGGCGGGACTCGCCACCGGGACCGATAGCAGTAAGCAGCGTTTCCGTGGCCCGGCGCGTCTGGTCGAAAAGCTCCCTGCGGTTCGTGATCCGCGAGAATTCTTGGATAATCGAGGCGAGCACACCGTCGGCCTCGTCTTCGGGAATCACTCCGTGACGGACACCGATCTGCCATAGCCCGGTAAGAGCCTGGAATACGCCGGCTGCATCGGAGCGCAGCAGCCGATCGCCCTCCCGGTCGATCTGCCGGGCCGCTTCCAGAAAGGCGCGAATCGTCTCGTCCCGCAAAGCGCCGGTCTCGGCGAACAAGGGATACTGATCTCCGAACCGCCTCCACTGCCGAATCAGCAATTCCACCGTCTCCGGTTTGAGCGGCGTCTTCCGCCGGCGGTCGATGTCGCTGAGCGCCATGAACATTTTCAGCGGCTGGTTGTCCACTGGTTTGCGGCATAGCGCGAACAACGCCTCGATCACGTCGTCAGCGTCATCCCATAAGGGAGCCGTCTTCTTCAACTTCTTGTCGTAAACTTCGTACCGGCTGGCAGCGAAGAGCTGTTTCCAGACGCCCAGCCCGCCGGGAACGTGGGGCCGGCCATCGGCTTCGAGCCGCAGCCGCGTCGTCAAGAGCATCAGGTCGGCATTCGACCGGAACACCGGCCGGGCCGGGCCAGGGCTCGTCACCTTTCCGCGGATCGCCAAATAGAAACGCCGCAGGCGGGCGGGCTCGGTCAGGTAATCGAGCACCGGCCCCTCGATTCTCCGCAGTGCATCGTAATAGCTGGCCATCCAGCCATCGTCGAGGGCAACGAGACGTTTGAAGAACTCGCCGCCGCGGTCGGGTGACACTCCCACCAACTCGGCCCAAACCGCCCGAGCCCGCTCACCGCCGGGCGTCAGCGCCTTCCCATCCTGGATCTCGAACAAGCTGCCGAAGAAGTCCAGCACGTGCGCGAACGCCTTGAGAAACTCTAGATCCGCGACTTTCCTCAGCGCTTCGACGGTTTCCGGGTCCATTTTGGAAAGCGCCAGATACAGCCGACACAGCGACGGGTCCGCCAGAAAAGCGTCGATGAAAGCCGGGTACCGTTTCTTGTCCTTCTGTGTCAGCCAGTAATTTGCTCCGTGAAGGATCGGAATCCGGCTCGGCCGATAGTCGTACGTGAACGGACGGTTCGTGCGCAGCGCCTGCTCGAGCTCGGCCAGCGGAAACCCCGAGTCGATCGTCAAGAAAGCCCGGCTGGCGTTTACGGTTTCCAGGATCACCTCGGCGCCACAGCCGCCGCGCATCCGGTAACCGAGCACCCGCAGCAGGTCGGCCGTCTGCGTGGAGTCGCACTCGTTGATACGGATCACGCCGGTATCATCGGCCAGCTTTTCCAGTTCCCGCGCCTGCGAGAGATACCGCTGGAGGAGCTTCATGTACTCGGTGGGCTGCAACCCCTCGTAGCTCGCCGTAACGCGGTAGCCGCTGGTGATCACGTTCCGTGCGATCGCGGGCAGCACGTCGTCGGGCTCCAGCTCCGAGGAAAACGCCGCCATTCGGGAAAACGACTCTAGTGGCCCGGGAATCTCGATATAGTCTTCCGGCGCCGGGATCGCCGTTGCCTTCGGAATCTCCGGCGGCAAATCCGTGCCGCCAGCCCGGTGGTAGGCTTCGAGGCGCCGAATGGCCGCCTCCCGGTCGCCCGCCAATAAATCGAGGAGCGCCAACCGCCGCAAGACCCACGGCTCGGCGCCGCCGGCTTTCACCAGCCTCTGGTATACACTCCGCGCCCGCGCGTCGCCGTGACGGTCGAGGAACTCCGCGTACGTACGGAGAGTTTCGGCATCACCCTGCCGTTGCACTTCCTCCTCGAGCAACGTCAACGCCTGGAGCGCGTTCCCCGTCGCCTCGAGCCTTCTCACTTGGTCCGCCAGGGATTGGGCTGACGCCGGCGCCGTCAAGCCTACCAGCAGACCGGCGAGGCAGCACGCTCCCCAACGCCGCCAACCGCTCCTGCCGCCTTCTGCAGTGGAAACTCCCCCCTCGTTCGACATGGCCCTACGAATCCCTCCTCTTCGCTCTTTGACCGAGCCTTCCCGGGCAGGGCGAGGCGTCTGCCACCGGCGTGTTACTGCGTGCCCGGGTGACATCGCTATACCACAACATTAAACCACCATCCGGAGCCGAACGGGAGTGGCTGGGAAGATACTTTCGAGTTTGTTACATGAAGGTCCCCACAGAGGCTGAAATCCTGGCGAGACGAGGCGGCCCAGAGAATGAAAACGAGCCTCCGGACCCTGCCGGGGGCGTCCGCAGGCTCGTTCGTAGAAAGGCTCAGAAGACGTAGAGCTTGATGCCGGCCTGCCGGCTTTCGCCCTCGCTGGCTCCGCCCGCAGCCACCGGCTGCTCCTGTTTCACCGGCCGGCAGTAGATTCCGTCATCGCCGAGATAAATCTCCAATTCAGCCGGCCGCGGCAGCGTACCCTGAATCAGAGCATCCGACAACGGATCCTCGATGTATTTCTGCAGCGCCCGCCGCAACGGCCGGGCGCCGTAGCTGCGGTCGCCGCATGTCTTCTCGAGGATGTACTTGGCCGCCTCCTTAGCCAAGCGGATCTTCAACTCCTTGCTGACCAGGTTTTGGTTGATCTGCTCGACCAGCAAGTCGATGATTTTGAGCAGATCCTCGTCGCTCAACGGGCTGAAGAGGATCACTTCGTCGAGGCGGTTCAAGAATTCGGGGTTGAACGCCCGCTTCACCTCGCTCATCACCAGATCCTCGATCCGCGTCGGAATACCCTCGGTGGCCGGCGAAGCAAATCCCATCGGGGACTTTTTCTCCAAGTGCCGCGCCCCGAGGTTCGAGGTCATGATGATGATCGTGTTCTTGAAGTCCACCGTGTTGCCCAGCCCGTCGGTGAGCTGGCCGTCTTCGAAGACCTGCAACAGGATGTTGTAGACGTCCGGGTGGGCCTTCTCGATCTCGTCCAGCAAGATGATCGAGTACGGTGACCGCTTCACCCGCTCGGTGAGCTGCCCACCTTCCTCGTAACCCACGTAGCCCGGCGGCGAACCAATCAACTTCGACACCGAATGCTTTTCCATGAACTCGGACATGTCGAAGCGAATTAGCGCCTTCTCGCTGCCAAACAGGAACTCGGCCAGAGCCCGGGCCACTTCCGTTTTGCCGACGCCGGTCGGCCCGAGGAAAAGGAACGAGCCCGCCGGCCGCTTCGGCGACTTCAACCCGGCCCGCGAACGGCGGATGGCTCGAGCGATCGCGCTGATCGCCCTGTCCTGGCTGATCACCCGCTTGTGCAGCTCATCCTCAATCCGCAACAGCTTCGTGATCTCTTCCTCGCGGATCGACGTCATCGGCACGCCGGTCCACCGGGCGACGACATCCTCGATATCGTCCTTGCCGACGATCCCCGTCGAAGTGTCGTCCAGGTTGTATTTCTCGCGGAGCAACCGCAAGTTCTCCCGCTCCTTGCGCTCCTCGTCGGAGTAGAAGCGCGCCTTCTCGAACTCGTGGTTGGCAATGGCGTTCTCCATCCGGTGGACGATGAACTTGATCCGCTTCTGGACTTCGGACACTTCGGGGGGCAGCGTGGTCTGCCGCAGCTTGACCCGGGCGCCCGCCTCGTCGATCAGGTCGATCGCCTTGTCGGGCAGGAACCGGTCCGGGATGAACCGGCTCGAGGCGTGCACGGCCGTCCGGATTGCCTCGTCGGTGTAGGCCACCGCGTGGAACTTCTCGTAGCGCTCCTTGATCCCGAACAGGATCTTGATGGCGTCCTCCTCGCTCGGCGGAGCGACCTTCACGGCCTGGAAGCGCCGCTCGAGCGAGCGGTCCTTCTCGATCGACTTGCGAAACTCGGCCGGCGTGGTGGCGCCGATGCACTGGATCTCGCCCCGCGACAGCGCCGGCTTCAAGATGTTGGCGGCGTCGAGGGAGCCTTCGGCCGAGCCGGCCCCGACCAGCGTATGAAGCTCGTCGATGAAGATGATGGCGTTCTGATTCTCCATCAACTCCTTCATGATGGTCTTCAGGCGCTCCTCGAACTGGCCGCGGTACTTGGTTCCCGCGACGATCAGCGACAGGTCCAGCGCCAGGATCCGCTTGTCGGCGAGGAAGCTGGGGACGTCGCCGTCGGCGATGCGCTGCGCCAATCCCTCGACGATGGCCGTCTTGCCCACGCCGGGCTCGCCAATCAACACCGGGTTGTTCTTAGTCCGCCGGCAGAGGATTTGGATCACCCGCTCGACCTCGTATTCCCGCCCGATCAGCGGATCGAGCAGCCCGTCCATGGCCGCCTGGGTAAGGTCCCGGCTGAACTCGTTGAGCAGCGAGCTCTCCTTGGGCCGGTTCGAAGTGATCTTCTCCGAACTGGACCGCGCGATCTCCTCGCGCACGTGGTTCAGCCGCAACCCCCGTTCTTCGAGAATCTCCGCCGCAAAGCACTTCTTCTCCCGCAGCAGCCCCAACAGCAAATGTTCCGTCCCGATGTGCTTGTGGCCGAGATTTTCCGCCTCCTCGGCGGCATAGGCGAGCACGCGCTTGCACTCGTGGCTGAGGGGAAGGTCTACCGAGGTGGAGACCTTCTCCCGAATCGTGGTGTGCGCCTCCACCTGCTTCCGGATCGATTCCAGCGCTTGATGGGAGCGCAGGAACCGGTTGGCGAGCGCCTTGTCTTCGCGCAAGAGCCCGAGCAGAAGATGCTCAGTCTCGATGTACGGGCTGCCGAATTGGCTGGCCTCGTACCTCGCGAAGAAGATGACCCGGCGGGCCTTTTCCGTATATCGTTCAAACATGACTGCGTGTCTCCCCGGCGGCGCCACCCAGCGCAACAACCGCCGGCACGGGAGAGAGCCTCCCCTCTCTTAATTCTAAGATGCGATCACAACGCCGCGCGAACCCAAGATTGTGGGTAACGTAAACCGAAGTCAGGCCGTGGAGCCGGTGCAGCTCGGCCAACAGCTCAATGATCCTTTCCCCGGTGTGGTGATCGAGATTGCCGGTGGGCTCGTCTGCCAGCAGCACTTTGGGACGGGTCACCAGCGCTCTCGCCAATACCACCCGCTGCTGCTCTCCTCCGGAGAGTTCCCCGGCCCGATGCGCCGCCCGGGCTTTCAGGCCCACTTCTTCCAGACGCGCCATCGCCTCCGCCTGGGCCTGCTCCCGAGGAACGCCCCGGATGAGCAGCGGCATCATCACGTTCTCCACCGCGGTGAACTCGGGCAGCAGGGACTGGTTCTGCCAGACGAACCCGATCTCGCGGTTTCGGAAATCGGCCCGCGCTCCGTCGTCCATCGCGAAGATGTCGCGTGACTCGTAATAGATGGTCCCCGCGGTCGGCTCGTCGAGGCCGCCCAGCAAATGCAACAGCGTGGACTTGCCCGCCCCAGACTCACCCACCAGGGCGAGCTGTTCGCCCTGCCGGACGCCAAAACTGAGCTCCTCGAACACGACCAGGTCCGTCTCACCGGAACGGAACTTCTTAGTGAGTCTATCGGCCCGAATGAGCGCCTGGTCCATAGTGGGATACCTCCCGCTCCAAGTCACGTCCCGTTACCCTTTACGCTACCACGGATGCCGGCGGCGGACGTGGAACGGAAGTACTGGACGCCTGCGCCGGGAGTACTCCCGGACGGTCGCCGTTTCAGATACCCGTTCCTACCCCTGGAGGCGGATCGCCGCCCCTCTCAGTTTCGGCCCCCTGAATACACATCGGTCGCGCTCTTGATCCGGACGCCCCGATAATGGATGACCGAAGCCGGCGTATGAAGCTGGAAGCCGATCCGGCCTCTGTAAGGAGGCTTCAGTTTCCCGGTCTCGCTCACTTTCTCGCCGTTGACCAGCACCATCGCCCGCGGACCGTCCACGAAGATCTGCATCAGGTACCATTCCTCGTCCCGGGCCGCCACCCGCGTGGCCGGGGCGATCCCGTAGATGCTGCCGGTGGGGTTGGTGCTGTCGGGGGTATTGAAGCACTGGACCTCGACGCCCTTTTCGCCGTCGTGGTAGAAGAGCACGCCCCCGTTGCCGTTGACGATGGTCTTCACCCAAACCTGTAGTTCGAACGGTCCCTCGAACTCCTGCTTGGTGACCGCCACGCCGTTGTTGCCGGCCCCGATGAGCGTATCGTTACGGACGGCCCAAACTGCATCGCCTTCCGTGGTGAATCCGTCGATGCCCGCAGCGAGCAGATCGGTCCATTTCTCGCTCCCGGGAGGCAGAGGCTTGATCCGGATGTTCCGGAAGTAAGCTCGGCCGCCGATGTTCTGGATGCCGATGTAGCCCTTGCGCAGCCGGTACCTGAGTGTCTCGTCGGCACTCATATCGATATCGTGGACCAAAGTCCCGTTCACCCTTACCCGTAGCCTGGGCCAGTTTACTTCCACCTCGCACTCGTTCCACTCCCCCGGGGCCTTCGCCGGGATGGCCAGCGGAGCCGCCACGTCGTAGATCGCCAACGGCGAACGTTTCCCATAGGCCTTCTTATCGTGGCGCAGGTGCAGCTTGAAGCCGAGTTTCGAAGCCGGTCCATGAAGCGGCGCGTGGAACAGCACGCCACCTTCGTACCATCCCGGCGTTTTGTATTCGAAACGTAATACGAAGTTTTCGTACTCGTTCACCGTCCGCAACCACGAAGGATACGGGGTCGCACCCGTCGAGTAGATACACCCATCCTTGACCACGAACGCTTCCGGCGTGCCCACCGGCGCCCATCCGGCGAGATCCTTTCCATTGAACAGCGGGATGAAGCCGTCCCCGGC
>CAYWXL010000055.1:0-9997 GCA_964461995.1 uncultured Solibacteraceae bacterium | reverse complement strand
GCGCCCATCCGGCGAGATCCTTTCCATTGAACAGCGGGATGAAGCCGTCCCCGGCCGCCGGAGCGTCGAAACCCGCCGCCGCGGCGATGACACCGATCGCAATGATTCGTTTCCACTTCATGAGCCTTTTTCCGGGATAACACCCTGGGAGGACGCGTGTCATCCAATAGGCGTCCCGACGACGAACTCGCCGCGGAGCAAGCCCGCAGCCGACTCCCACTGGCTCACGGTCGGACGCGCCCCTGGCCGCGCCGTGCCTTCGCCCCAGGCCCCTACGCCTGGACGATTCCCAACGGTTCGCGCCGCATCCAGGCGCCCCGGGTGAAGTCCGGGAAGTCCACCGTGCGGCTGCGGTTGGCGATGGAGCGCTCGCTCAACTCCGTCACCGCGCTCAGCGCCGCCGCGTCGTAGACGTCGCTGTCCGGCGGCAGCCCCCGCCGCAGGCAGTAAACCAGCCGGTACGCCTGGATGAAATCCATGCCCCCGTGGCCGGAGCCTTTGGCCTTCTCCCGCAGGGCCCGCCACAATGGATGCTCGTATTCGTCCGCGTAGTTCTCCAGCAGGTCTTCCCACTGGTGCTTCGGGCTGCGGCCGTCGATGTAGATCTTCGGCTCCGGGTACTTCTGCACGATCCCTCTGGAGCCCTGGATCAGATAGTCCCGGCTGTAAGGCCGCGGCGTGTTCGTGTCGTGGGTGACCACGATGGTCTGGCCGGCGCGGGTGCGGATCAGCGACGTCACCACGTCGCCCAGGGCGATGTCGAGCTTCGCCTGCCAACTGTCGGGGCCGAAGGTCTCCACTGCGTACTGGTGCAGGCTCAAAGACTTCGAGCTCATCGAGACTAGATGGTCGAACTGATTACCCCGGTTGATGTTCAGGCACTGGGCGACGGGGCCGAGCCCGTGCGTCGGATAGAGGTCCGCGTTGCGCCGCACCGAGTGCTGCAAGCGCCACAGCACGTCGCGCTTGGGGTTGAACTTGCCTGCCCTCAGATCGTGGAGATAACCGCAACGGGCGTGGACCAGGTCCCCCAGCAGCCCCTGGCGCACCATGTTCAGCACCATGAGCTCCACCCGGTCGTAGTTGCAGTTCTCCATCATGATCGCGTGGCGGCCAGTCTTCTCCGAGGTCTCCACCAGCTCCCAGCACTCTTCCAAAGTGATGGCCGCCGGCACCTCGGTGGCCGCGTGCTTGCCTGCCTTCATCGCCGCCACGCAAACCGGGGTGTGCAGCTCCCACGGCGTGGCGGTGAAGACCAAGTCGAGATCGTCGCGCTCACACAAGCGCCTATAGTCCTCGGGCCCCCGGGAATACTCGGCCGGTTTCGGCAGCCCCGCGTCGGTCACCATCTTCTGCGCCCGGACCACCTTGGCCTCGACGATGTCGCAGATGGCCCGGATCTCCACGCCGCCGGTGCGCAGCAGGTTTCGCAAGTCGGCCCGCCCCCGGTTGCCGACCCCCACGAAACCCACGCGCAACTTCGGCAGTGAATCTTCCTGCCCGCTGGCCGGAATTCCTCCGGTCAGCCAGGCGCCGCCTGCCACGATTCCTCGCAAGAACGCCCGCCGGTCAAAACGTCTCGCCATGTCTTACCCCCTCGCAGATTCTTTCGATGCCCGCCCCTCGAGGAGCGGATCCCCTTCACACGACGATCTTCCACGGGTCCCGCGCCTCACGCCGCAGGAAGCGCCGGGCCTCCTCCTGGACCGTCGTCCAGTTCTTTTCGTCCCATTCGATCCGCAAGCGGCTTCGGAGCGCCACGTTGCCCAGCAGGCACGTCGTGGTCGAGCGCTGGCATTTCTCGATGTCCGAGATCGGGCGCTCGCGGGTCCGGATGCACTCGAAGAAGTTCTTCCAGTGCGCGACGTTGGCCTGGTTGAAGGACCGCACCTCGACCGCCGCCAGCTCGTTGTCTTCGGGATCCTCAGGGATGATCCGGTAGCCCCGGCGCGACAAGTACAGCGTCCCCCGCGTGCCGTGAAACGAGATGTTGGCCCCCTGGGTGTAGGTATGCCGGTTCTCGATCCGGTTCTCGTAAACCGCCAGGAAGCCGCTCGGATACTCGTAGGTGACCTCGAGCGTGTCCGGCGTCTCGCGGTTGTCCTGGATGTAGTACTTGCCGCCCAGAGCGACGATCGAGCGGGGCATCTCCTCGTCGAAGGCCCACTGCACGATGTCGAGCAAGTGGACGCCCCAGTCCGTCATCATCCCCCCGGCATAGTCCCAGAACCACCGGAAGTGGGAGAAATGTTTCGGATCGACGCCGAAGCGGTTCTTGTTGAACGGCCGGTACGGCGCCGGCCCGAGCCACATGTCCCAGTCGAGATCCTTCGGCGGATCGGTGTCCGGCGGATTGCCGATCCCCTCCCGGCCCTGGTTCGAGTAGTTCCACGTCCGGCAGAAGGTCACCTTTCCCAGGACGCCGCGCCGAACGATCTCCACCGCCTGCTGGAAGTGCAGCCCCGAGCGTTGCATCGTGCCCGCCTGCACCACGCGCTCGTACTTGCGCGCCGCTTGGACCATCTGCGCGCCTTCCTCGACGGTCACCGAGATCGGCTTCTCGACGTAGACGTCCTTGCCCGCCTTGCAAGCCTCCACTGTCATGTAGGCGTGCCAGTGGTCCGGCGTCGAGATGCAAACGAAATCGACCTCGGGATCGGCCAGGATCTCGCGGAAGTCCCGCACCGCCTTCGCCTTCCCGTCGGTCAGATCGACGGCCTTTTGCAGGTTCGGCTCGTAAACGTCGCAAACATACTTCTGGACGATGTCGGCGGCGCGCCGCGAGTACCGGATGTTGCCCAGCCCCATCCGGCCGGTGCCGATGTAGGCGCCGACGAGCCGGTCATTGGCTCCGAGGACTTTGCCGGGAAACACCGATGCGGCGAAGGCTGCGCCCGCGCTCTTCAGAAAACCGCGCCGTCCGGATTTCGATCCTTCCATAGCGCAGGCTATTGTATCGGAAGCGGTGCCTTTTGCGCTAAACCCGGCGGTTGCCGGCGGCGTCAGGAGTCCGGCTCACGGAACGAACAGCACACAGACCGGCGTGGGCACGGGCAACGGCTGGCCCAGCGCCTCCAGATGCCCGGTGGCCGGGTCCACGCGGTAGATCGAGACGGAATCGCTGTTCTGGTTGGCCGCGAACAGGAACTTGCCTTCCGGATCGAGCGCGAAGTTCCGCGGCCACGCGCCCCGGCTGGGGAAGGTCGCCAGTCCGCTCAACGACCCCTTCTGCTGGTCGATTTGAAAGACGGCGATGCTGTCGTGGCCGCGGTTCGACCCGTAGAGAAACTTGCCCGATGGATGCACCGCGATCTCGGCAGTGGTGTTCTCGCCCTGGAAGCCTTCGGGAAGCGTGGAAACCGTCTGGAATTCCTCGAGCGCGCCCCTAGAGGCATCGTAGCGGAAGGCCGTGACCGTTGAACTCAGCTCGTTGATCACGTAAACCCACGGCTTCGACGGGTGGAACGCCAGGTGCCGCGGCCCCGAGCCGGGAGCCACCGTGGCGAACGGCGGGTCGTTCGGCTCGATCTTGCCCGTCGCCGCGTCGAAGCGGTAGACGAGCACCTTGTCGAGGCCGAGGTCAGCCACCAGCAGGAACCGGTTATCGGGAGAGAAGACGACCACGTGCGCGTGCGGCCCCCGCTGCCGCTGCGGGTGGACGCTCTTTCCTTTATGTTGCACGAAGCCCGTCGCCTCGCCCAGCCGCCCGTCTTCGCCAATGGGGAACACGGCGGTCGAGCCGCTCGAGTAGTTCGCTACGGCCACGTACTTGCCCGTGTGATCCACCGCGACGTGGCACGGCCCTGCCCCGCGGGCGCTCACCTGGTTCAGCAGGGTCAGCTTGCCCGTGACGTGATCGATGGCGAACGCTGACACGGCGCCCTCCTTCTTGCCCCCGCCGATCATCTCCGAGACCGCATAGAGATATTTCCGGTTCGGATGCAGCGCCAGGAACGACGGGTTGGGCACTTCCGCCGCCAGCTCCAGCCCGGCGACTTCAGCGGTTTCCGGCGAGAACCAGCCGCTATAGATGCCCCGGCTCTCCCCGCGAGTGTAAGTGCCGAAGTACACGAGTTGCCGCTCGGCGGTGGGCGCCGTGACCGGCTCCTCGGACGGCGCACAGCCGGTAAACAGGGCCGCCGCGAGAAGGAAACCGAGAAAAGTTGCTCCGTTTCGCATGACCTTCTATCAGACCGCAGCCGCCCCGCCCTACGCAATAGCGGACTTTTCTTCCCCGCGGGGCTTCACGCCGGGGCCGCCGCGCGCCGCACCGCCGCCAGCCAGAGCAGATATCCGCCCAGCGGGATCGCCGCCGCCAGTGCGAACGCCGCCGCCCAAGCCTCGGCGTCGAACAGCCGCCCGAAGACCGGCATCACGACGGCCACCGTCGCCGACCAGGCGCCCGAGCCGATCCCCGAGATCAGCCCCGCATGGCGCGAGGAATAGACGTCGGTGGCGTAAGCGATCGACAGAATGATGAAGCCCGCAGCGCAGAACATGGAAACCACGTAGACGGCCATCGCGCCGGCAAACGAATCCAGCCACGGCGGCGCGGCCAGCAGCAAGCCCAGCAGCGCCACCATCCCGAGCAAACGCTTCAGCCGCGGCAGGCGGTCGCCTCCGGCCGCTGCGGCGCGGTCGGCCAGCCAGCCCCAGAAGAAATAGCCGATCTCCCAGCCGAGCGGCGGCAGCCAGAGCACCTTGCCGATCAGCGCCTGGTCCGCCCCCAGCGCCCGGTTCAAGTAGAGCGCCGAGCCGTAGATGACGAAAGCGATGGGCAGCGCCCCGGCGGCGTACAACACGCCGAAACTCCAGATGCGCAGGTCCCGGAGGCCGGGAGAGACGCCCGCCGCGGCATCCTCGTGCGGCCGGTAGTCGTGCCTCAGATCCGGGCGGCGGCTGACGAAGGCCCACAAGCTCAGCCACAATGCCCCGATCAGCCCCGTGAACAGAAACCCCGCCCGCCAGCCCCACCAGAGCGCGATCGGTGTGATGATCAACGGCGTCACCACCGCTCCCAGCGACCCGCCGCTGTAGGCCACGGCCACACCCCGGCTCCGCTTCGACGGTGGCAACGTGAGCATCGCCGTCCGCAACCCGCCGGGGAAGGTCGCCCCCTCGCCAAATCCCAGTGCGGCGCGGGCGACAGCGAAACTCAGAAAGCCCGACGCTAGCGCGTGGGAGGCAGAAGCCAGCGTCCACACCGAAACCGCCACCGCCATCCCCACCCGCAAACCCCAACGGTCCAGCATCCGCCCCCAGATCGGGTTTCCAATCATGTAGGCCACCGAGAAGGCCGAGATAATGAAGCCGTACTGCTCGGCTGACAGGCCCGTCTCGTCGAGGATCGTCGGGGCCAGCAGCGCCAGCGTGTTGCGGTCCACGTAGCTGATAAAGGACACCAGCAGCATCGTCGCCACTGGTACCCAGAGCCTGATTCCCTTCACGGCGAGTCTTCTAGTCTACCCCGGCCGCCCCGGCAAACCGGTAATTCCTGCCGGGCCGGTACATTTTTCTTCCCCGCCCGCTTCGGGGAACCGCCGCGGGACGTGAAATATCAACAAGATTGCCTGGAACGCGGCGTCGCGGCATCCGAGTTGCTACCCGTTAACCCGCGCACCGGATCCTGCCGGCAGACGCCTCGGAAACAGCCATGTCCGAACCGATTCAACCGCCCCGCAGAGGAGCCACCCTCGGCCGCTCCATCGTGCTCAAGGGCGATATCCAGGCCGACGAGGATCTTTACTTGGACGGCCGTGTCGAAGGCACCGTCGATCTCGGCCAGCATCGCCTCACCATCGGCCCTCACGCCCGCGTGCGCGCCACCATCCGCGCTCGCGACGTGGACATCATGGGACGCGTCCACGGCAACGTCGATGCCTCCGGCCGCATCAGCATCCGCGCCAACGCCCAGCTCACCGGCGACCTCAAGATGGCCGGTATCGTCATCGAGGACGGGGCTTATTTCAAGGGCAGCATCGACATCACTCACCCCGACGCCAAACGCCCCGCTCCGGAGCCTGGCAGCAGGTGACCGCGGCTCGCGGCGCCCCGCTTTGCCGCCTCTGCCCCGGTCGAAGTCTCTGATACAATTCCACTGAGCCCTGCTCTGGGAGATGCGAGGGCTCCCGTGCTCCCCTGACCCGGCACGGGCTCCGTAGCACAAACGAGGAGACGATCCGGAAACATGAGCGACAGCACCGTATATCCACCGAGCGAGGATTTCGTCCGCCAGGCCAACGTCAGCGGGATGGACGCCTACCGCGACCTCTACGAGCGCGCCAAGAACGAGCCCGAGAACTTCTGGGGCGAGCTGGCCGAGAAGGAGGTCTTCTGGTTCGAGAAGTGGAACCACGTCTTCGAATGGGATCCCCCGTTCGTCAAGTGGTTCCCCGGCGCCAAGACGAACATGTCCTACAACTGCCTGGACCGCCACCTGCAGAAGCGCGGCAACAAGTACGCCATCATCTGGGAGGGTGAGCCGGGCGACGAGCGCAAGATCACCTACACCGGCCTGCACCGGCTGGTCTGCCGCTTCGCCAACGTGCTGAAGGAACGGGGCTACAAGGCCGGCGACCGCGCCATCATCTACATGCCCATGGTTCCCGAGCTGCCGGTGGCCATGCTCGCCTGCACGCGGCTCGGCATCACCCACAGCGTCGTCTTCGGTGGCTTTTCGGCCGAGGCCCTGAAGGCTCGCATCCAGGATCTGGGCGCGACGCTCGTAATCACCGCCGACGGCGGCTGGCGCCGCGGCAAGGAGGTCCGCCTCAAGGACGCCGCTGACGAGGCTCTACAGGACTGCCCCGGCGTCAAGGACGTCATCGTGCTCAAGCGCACCGGCTCCCAGATCGAGATGAAGCCCGGCCGGGATCACTGGTGGCACGAGCTCGAAGCGGAGGTCTCCGACGAGTGCGAGGCCCTGCCGCTCGACGCCGAGCATCCGCTCTTCGTCCTCTACACTTCCGGCACCACCGGCAAGCCCAAGGGCATCCTGCACACCACCGGCGGCTACATTCTCGGCACCACCATGACAATGAAATGGATCTTCGACATCAAGGAGGAAGACGTCTACTGGTGCGCCGCCGACGTCGGCTGGATCACCGGCCACAGCTACATCGTCTACGGCCCCCTCTCGGTGGGAACCACGACGGTGATGTACGAAGGCGCCCCTGACACCCCTGCCTGGGACCGCTGGTGGCAGATCGTCGAAAAGTACAAGGTCAACATCCTCTACACTTCGCCAACGGCCATCCGCGCGCTGCTGCGCCAGGGCGACGAATGGCCGAACAAGCACGACCTCTCCAGCCTGCGCCTGCTCGGCTCCGTCGGTGAGCCCATCAACCCGGCGGCCTGGGAGTGGTACTACAAGGTGATCGGCAAAGAGCGCTGCCCTATCGTAGATACCTGGTGGCAGACCGAGACCGGCTCCATCATGATCGCCCCCATGCCTGGCGCCGTCCCCCTGAAGCCTGGTTCCGCTACGTTCCCCGTGCCGGGCGTCCTGCCCGAAGTCGTCGGCTTCGACGGCAAGCCCGTGGGCCCCGGCGAAGAGGGCTACCTCGTCATCCGCCGGCCCTGGCCCGCCATGATGCGGACCATCTGGGGCGATCCCAAGCGCTACGAGGAGCAGTACTGGAGCCGCGTGCCCGGCGCCTATTTCACCGGCGACGCCGCCCGCCAGGACGAGGAGGGCTACTTCTGGATCCTCGGCCGCGTCGATGACGTGATGAACGTCAGCGGCCACCGGCTCTCGACCATGGAGATCGAATCGGCCCTGGTGAAGCACCCGGCGGTGGCCGAAGCGGCGGTGGTGGGCAAGCCAGACGAGATCACCGGCCAGGCCGTCTGCGCCTTCGTCACCCTGAAAGGCGGCGGCCACGACCACGAGAAGCTGGCCGAGGAGCTGCGCGAGTGGGTCTCGCACGAGATCGGCAAGTTCGCCCGGCCCAAGGAGATCCGCTTCGCCGAGGCCCTGCCGAAGACCCGCAGCGGCAAGATCATGCGGCGCCTGCTGCGCGAGATCGTCACCACCCAGAAGGTCACCGGCGACGTCACCACGCTCGAAGACTTCTCGGTGGTCAGCAAGCTGGCGAAATGAGCGCCGGCGCCGGGTGGCGGCGCGACGGCGGAAGGCCGGGCCGGTCAGGAGCCGGGCGGAACTCGCTCGCGGATGATATCGCGCAACGACGCTTCTTCGTCGGGCGTCCAGACGTGGTCGATCGACCCCATGCGCCGGTAACGCTCGTGAGCGGTGAGAAACCCGTCAGTCGCCGCGACCGCTTCCAGTGCGAGGCCGGCGGTGAAGTGGCGATGGATGAGCGCCTGCGACCCCGGTCCCTCTTGCGTTTCCACGATTAGAGCGCGCCCCATGAGCCGGAGCCCGATGACGATGTTGCGCTGCGTCGCCGCCCGCGCCAGACACGTAGGCGGAAAAAAGATGCGGGCGATCTCCGTGCCGGGCTCGAATCCCAGCAACTGGTAGTCGGGCGGCTCCCGCGAGGCGCCGGCGACCCGGTCCGGATCGAAAGCCACCAGATCGGCCATGTTTCTGGCGTTCGAAGTGCCCCCTGCGTACAGCTCCGGTTTCCCGTCACCGTCCAGGTCGGCGTAACGGACCGAATAGAAGTACCCCGAGTGCCAATACTCGGCCAGCACGTTTCCTTCTCCGTCGAGAATCGCCAATTGGCTGGGGAAATACGCGTCGTGCGCGCTGATCACCGCAATCTGGCGGGACGGTCCGGGTCGGACTGCGAAGGCGCGTACCTGGAAGGGCGGCCGGAACACCTCCGCCTCCACCCGCACGTCTCTGCTGGGGGTGAAACGCCACAATTCGCGGCCCGCAGAATCGAAGCAGGAGAGCACTGTCGCCACGGGCAGGTCGCCTTCGCCCATTACCGCCAGCACCTCTTTGCGGGAATCTCCTGTGATGTCCACCACCTGCGCCATGCGCCGTCCGCGCTCCGGCGCGTGGAAGCGCCACAACCTCGGCGTGGGCTTGCGCCACAGCTCCCGGCCGTCTTCGCCGTAGACGATCAGAACGCCCCCTTGCCTCGTGAACGAACCGGGTTCCGCCCCCGGAGCGATTCCCCAGCGATACCCCAGCACCGCCGCCACGATCAGCAACGCCAACACGGTAGGCCCCACGGCCACGAATCCCCACCGCGGGCGCGCGGCGGCGCGCTGTTGGGTCTCTGCCCGAGGCGAGCCGGGCGCCCCTTGCCACTCGTCCAGTTCCTTCGTCCGGACCCAGACGGGCCCCCGCCCTCCGGGAACCCGGTGCACCGGCAGGCCGCGCTCCTGCTCCCACCTCTGCGCCGTGCGTACCGTGACGCCCAGGTACGCGGCGATCTCTTTCCAGGTGGTTAGCAGCCCTGCCGGCCGTTCTCCGTTCTCCACTGCCGCATGCGGCTCCCTGTTCGTGCTGCCGCTCTCTGCCGAGAGCCGAGCGTAAACTGTGTTCTTCAATTCTATCCGGAGAACCGGACGCTGCCACCCGAAAAACGCGAGCGGCCGTCCAGCAAAGCGGATTCCCGCCCGGGCCGGTGGCGGGAAATAGATGCAGGCCCGCCGCAGGATTCACCCGCCCGGCTGTTTTCCGGCCCGCCCCCAGCGGACACATTCCCCGTCTCACCGGCGGCATCCGTCTCGAGAAGCAGTCGGGCCGGCTCAACTATCCGGCCGGCGCTGCTGAATGATGCTGCGCAGGGACTCCTCTTCCTCGCGGCTCCAGGAATGGTCGATCCGTCCCGTCCGCCAGAGCTGCTGGTGCAGCGTGAGGAAGCCGTCGGAAGGCACCGTCTCTTCCAATTCCAGCCGCCCCTTGAAGTGGTGGAAGTGGTAGAAGATCGTTGTGCCGGGCGCCGGACCCTCCCGGACTTCGACAATCAGCGTCGGCGGACTCAACCGGAACGCCTCGGCCATGTTGCGTTGCTTGGCGATGCGGTTCACGCACGTCCGGGGAAAGAAGATGCGCGCCGTTTCCGTTCCGGGCCCG
>CAYWXL010000054.1:18831-27802 GCA_964461995.1 uncultured Solibacteraceae bacterium | reverse complement strand
CGCGCAATATCGCCTGCCGGGATTCCTCACTGTAGACAATCTGTTTCGCTGGCATACGCTACCCTCCTTGGAAACCTCAGATTACTTTTCGAGAATCGCCAAAACTTCATCCTCTCTCAGGATCAAGTACTCCTCGCCGTTCATCTTGATTTCATTGCCGGAATACTTGCCGAAGAGGATGCGGTCTCCTTTTTTCACCTCGAGAGGAACGAGTTTGCCGTCATCGAGCCGTTTGCCCTGGCCGACGGCAATCACTTCACCCTGTTGGGGTTTCTCTTTCGCTGAATCGGGGATGACAATCCCCCCGGGGGTTTTTTCTTCCGCTTCCTCAATCCGCTTCACCACGAGGCGGTCATAGAGCGGACGCAGTTGCATGCTAGCTAACCTCCTGTACGCGTGAGTCGATGGTTTGGCCAGTGATCAGCCAGGATTTGGCTCGGTTCGCAGGAAGGTGGCGCGAACCGGTCACCAAATAGACTAGCACTCTATGGTTCAGAGTGTCAAGAGGATAGAATAACACCACTGGGGTCAATAGGTTGCAAAGAGACCAGCCAGAGCCTTAGCGCAAACCTGGCAGATTATCGGACCGAAGAGCGCTAATAGATCTCTTGGCCGGTCCGGTTGTGGGATACTCTTCCGACAGCTCAGATTCTGGGAATCCCGGTTCCCGCCAGACTTCCGTCCAGGACCGTCCTTGGTCTCGGCTGCGGGCGACGAAGTGGGGACCAGCAGCCCACAGCTCGCCATCAGCGATCGAAGCCGCGGTGAAAGCTTCCGGAGGAAGCCAGGCGACCGGTTTCCAGCGGCCTTCGGCATCCAGCACCAGCAGGCGATCCCCCGCGATGATGCCGGTTCCCCCGGCGACGCGGACCGAGTGGACCAAGCCGGTGAGAGCGGCGTTGATTCGCTTCCAAGTGCGCCCGCCGTCGGTGGTACGCAGGAGCAGCCCGGGGGTTCCCACGGCCCAGCCGTGGTCCGGGTCCTCGAACCAGACAGCAGTGAGGTTCTCATAGAGCGCTTCAGGAGTGACGGCGTCCCAGAAGCGGCCGCCATCAGTCGTTTTCAGGATCGTTCCGGCCCACCCGACGGCCCACCCGCGCTGTTCGTCGAGAAAAAAGAGTCCCTCCAAGCGAGCGGTGGTGTAGGTGTTCTGGGGAGCCCAGGTGGCGCCGCCGTCGGGGCTGTGAAGGACGAGTCCCTCTTCTCCGGCCACCCAGAAGCGCGAGCCGGCGGCCGCGGCGGCGTAGAGATCGCGCCCAGCGGCGACGTCGGCCTCGGCGCGATGCCAGGTCTTTCCGGCATCCACGGTCCAGGCGATGCGGCCGGTGGAGCCCACGGCGACGGCTGAACCGTTCCGGGCGACCGCCAAAGCGCGCCATCCCCCGGGGGGCTCGAGGCTGTGCTCCTGCCAAGAATGGCCCCCGTCAGCGCTGATGCGAACCGATCCCTCTTCGCACAAAACCCAGACCTCGCCGACGCGCGGGGTGACGAGATCGCGTACCCAGCAGCCCTGGCCGAAAGCCGGAAGCGTCAGCATCGAGAAGGGCAAGGCGACCCACAGCAGGCGATTCCACATCTTCGCGGCTCCTTTTCCACTCATAGTCAACTGGGCAAGTCGTCCCAAGGGACTCGAAGGAATGGGGAGCGGCAGAGCGGGAACAGCGAACCGCCCCGCCGCTCGATCGGGCGTCAGCGCGGTTCGACGACGACGAACGCCGTTCGCCCGCCGCGGTTCACCAGCAGCAGCACCGGCTTGCGCCCCGCCTCGCGGACGGCGCGCTCGAAGGAAGCGACGTTGGTGACCGGTTTGCGGTCCACCTCCTGGATCACGTCGCCCCGCCGGAGACCTGCTTCGGCGGCCGGCGACCCAGGCTCGACGTAGGTGACGACGACGCCGAAGGTATTCGGCGGCAGCCCGAGCTGGCGCGCCACTTGCGGGGTGAGGTCATCGACCTGGACACCTTCGAGCGGATAGCCCCGCTGGGCTGCCGGGCCGGCCTGAGCGCGCTCTTCGGGCAGCTCGCCCAGGGTGACCGGGATGGTGATGCGCTTGCCGTCGCGGACGATCTCGAGCTTGACCTCCTTGCCCGGACCGGCTTCAGCGATCCGCAGCCGGAGCTGGCGCGAATCCTCGATCGGCTGGCCGTCCAGGCCCACGATCACGTCGCCTGTCTTCAAGCCCGCCTTGCCGGCCGGGCTGTCGGGATCCACGTCGGCCACCAGCGCGCCCTGGGGTTTCTCCAGCCCCATCGCTTTGGCGATCGAGGAGGTGACCGGCTGGATGTAGACGCCGAGCCAGCCGCGGACCACCCGGCCCTTTTCGATCAGTTGCTGCATGACGTGGCGGGCCATGTTGATCGGCACCGCGAACCCGATGCCTACGTTGCCGCCGCTGCGGGAGAGAATCGCGGTATTGATGCCGATCACCTCGCCCTTGACGTTCACCAGCGGCCCGCCGGAATTACCGGGATTGATCGCCGCGTCGGTCTGAATGAAGTCCTCATAGTCCTCGATATCCAGCCCGCCGCGGCCGGTGGCGCTGACGATGCCCATGGTGACGGTCTGTCCGATGCCGAAGGGGTTGCCCATGGCGAGGACGATGTCGCCCAAAGCGATCTTCGAGGAGTCGCCCAAGGTAGCCTGAGGAAGGTCCTCGCCCTCGATCTTGAGAACGGCAATATCGGTCTTGGGGTCCGTACCGATGAGTTTGGCATCGAACTCGCGCTTGTCCACCAGGGAGACCTTGATCTCGGTGGCGCCATGGACCACGTGATCGTTGGTGAGGATGTAGCCGTCAGCCGAGACGATCACGCCCGAGCCAAGGCTCTTTTCGCGGTACTCGCGCGGCACGTCGAACTGCCACCCGAATCCGCGGCCGAAGAAGTCCCGGAAGAAGGGATCCATGAAGAACGGGACCGGAGCCTGGCGTTCGGTCTTGACAACCTTCGTGGTGGAGATGTTCACCACGGCGGGCAACGTTTTCTTGACTACAGAGCGGAAACCCGCCGTCAGGGCCGCACTACCGGTGGATTCGGCGGCCCCGGCCACCGCCACCGGCACCATTCGTACGCCGGTTCCATCCGCCAGCGACCTTGCCGCCACCGCACCCGCCAATACGCCGGCGCCTGTCATCAATACGAGAATGAGAATCGCAATCGATCGCTTCATGACAATCTCCTTTTTCGAATTCCCCACAGCTCACCTCCTATTACCGGACGTGAACCGGTCACCGTCTGGTTCGCCTACCGGCGCCACCCTTGACGCACCCGAACGCGGAAGTTGGTGCGCCGGTCGTTGACCACCTGGAACGCTTCCAGTTTGATCTTGTGAAACTTGCCGTCCTCGGGGACCTGGGAATCGTAGACGAGCCGGTACTGGAAGGCCAGTGACTGCATAATGGCCTCCATCACGTCTCGGAACGCCGCTTCGAATCGCGGGAACCAGGCGTCCCCGCCGGTCTTGTCGGCAAGCATTTGAAAGAAGGCCTGGGCCATGCTCAGGTCCATCCGTGCCGTGGTAGTCAGGTAAGGTTCCCACATGCCGCGGAACATGGATCCGACACCGACGCCGTACACGACCACGTTGGCCCGCTCGGCCATCCGCTTGACGTCGTCCAACGTCCGGGAACTCATCGTGTCCAGGCCCGAGCCAATGACGATGAGAACCTTTCTCCCTTTTAGACGGCTCATCCGCTCGAGCATTTCGTAGACAGCGTCGTAAGTGTTGATCTCGCTCCACATGGGGGACGGAAGATCGGCGAAAGCCTGCGAGATCCGCCCCCGGAGCTTGGTGAAGTCGACCCGCACGTTCAGGTCGTTGGAAAAGGTCGCCAGGGCGTACCAGTGACCCTCCGGCGCTTGTTCGAAGAACCCTTCGATGGAGCGCAAGATGTCGTTGAAGTACGGCCACGAGGCCCGGCTGTACTCTACCAGCAGGGCGATGGACGCCGGGGTCTCGGGCTCAGCCAGCCGGAACGGCCGCGGTTCGCCATCCTCGTAGAGCCGGAAGTTCTTCTCGGTGAGACCGCCGATCAGTTTGCCGTCCTTCTCGACGGTGAAATAGAGCGATACTTCCCGGGCCGCCAGCGGCTGGACGAGCAGGAGGGCGGCCGCAAGAGCGGCCGACGCGGTCAGTCGATAGGGATGTTGCATACCGTCTCCACCCTCCTTTTTCCAGGCTTCATCTCAGGCATGTCCGGCTTCGGGCAGTCGGTCTCCGGCGCCAGCAAGCTAGGCCGGTCCTGCTCCTCTTGCTCGGCCTTGGCCGTGACTTCCTTCAGAGCCTCTTTCATCCGGTCGAAGGCGTCCGAGTTGCGCACCAGCCCTTCCTTCTTGGGGAGGAACATGATCTCGCGCTTGGTGTGGACCATCCTCTGATAGAAGGGCGGGTGGGTCCGGAACCAACTCAGACCCCGGACGTAGCCCACGTGGGTGGCCATTTTGTCGAAGAAACGGATAAAACCTGTGGGATCGTAGCCGGTCTTCCAGGCATACTGGACGCCAAGCTGGTCCGCCTCTAATTCGAAATCGCGGCTGACGCCGAGCAGATCGAGGCTCAAGAGCATGCCCAGGCCGTAGAAGCCGTACTGCAGGGCGTAGTAGAGCCCGATGCTGGCCACGCCGCCGGTGAAGATCAACGCGGCTACCTGGGCAGCTTGATAAATGATTGAGGAAATCGTCGCCCGCTTCATGAGCCGGTGTCCGTGGCGGGCCGCCGCATGGGCGATCTCATGGGCGAGGACACCGGCCAGTTGCGACTCGTCTTCGACCGCTTCGAGCAGCCCCCGCTGGACGAAGAGAAAGCCGCCGGGCAGGGCGAAGGCGTTGATCTCCTTGGAGTTCAATACCGTCACCTGCACCGGCACCCGGAGGTCGGAGTTGCGGGCGATCTTGCGTGTTAGGTCGGTCACGTAGCGCCGCACGACCTCATTTTTCACTTCCGGGGGCATCAGGCCCGCGAGCTTCATCTCGCGGACCGCGTCGCGGCCCACTTTGATGTCTTGCTCCTGGCCGCGGCCGACGTCGCGGAAACCGATGTCCAATACGTCGCCATACTTGCGCTCCGCGTAAGCGCCCGAGGCGATCTCCTCCCGAATCTGTTTCTCCTCGGCCGGCCACTTCTCGATCAGGTCAAGCTTGGCCAGGCGGTTCTCGTAAGCGGTCGGGATCGCCTGCTCCCGCAGCATTCGGCCGTTGTGGATCTGGAGCCGCAGGTTCTGGATACGGCAATGGTACTCCTTGCGCTGGGCCTCCTTGAGCGTGCGGCTGCGCTTGCGCAGTTCCGCTTGGGCCTTGCGCAATTCCTTGTCCCACTGCTCGATCTTGTCGCCCCAGAGGCGGCGGCAGTAACTGCGAGATTCTTTCAGATACTGCCGCATCTTTTCGATCTGCTGCGGGCTGAATTCCAACTTGGAAGCCTCGTCGAACAGCTCGAGGTATGACTTCTGCAGGGCTTGGTCCAAGGGTTGGAACACCTCCGGCGGCAACGGCCGTACCGGCGGTTGGTTCTGCGCTGCGTAAGCTGACAGTGGAAGGTGAACGAGCAGGGCGCAGACCACGAGAGCCGTCCAAGCCCTGAAGTCCCACCCCGCCGCGGTGCGGAGAAGCATGTGAACCCGTGATTCCATATTCGGCCTCCCGTTCGCTCGCTGACGTTGCTCGCCGGGGCCAAAGAGCTTCCGCATTGTTGACGCCCGGACAAGTAGTTTGGTTTCAACTCGGTGCAGAATCTTGATCCATCTTTAGTCATACATCTTGATAGTGATCTTGTCAAGAACTAATCCGCGTGCTACAATTCTGGTGACCCGCCAAGCGTGAGCCTATCGGGCTGTAGGCGTGGAAATGTCGATCTTTCGGAGGAGGCGAACGATGCCGGACAAAGCCGATCGTGACCGCCGCCAGCGCCAACGCCAATACGCGTACACTGCCGTGTACATCTTGCTTTCCTTGCTCTTGCTCATATGGCTGAACCAATCATTTGCCGGCGCGGCGCGCCTTCGCCAAGCAACGTACAGCGACTTCCTCAAATCCCTTCAAGAGAAACGAGTTACAGAAGCCGCCATAGGGGACGAGTTCATCGTTTGGCAGGAGGGCGAGGGCAAGGACGCCAAACGTTTCCGTGCGGTCCGCCTGCCGGGCGTGGACGACAGCCGGCTGATCGAACGTCTCGAGCAGGCCGGGGCGAAGTTCACCGGCGTGCCCCGCGATGATTTTTGGTCCAACCTGTTCTTGTGGACCTTCCCCACCCTGTTGCTGATCGGCTTCTGGGCGTGGAGCGTCCGGCGGCTGCCCGGAGCCACCCAGGCGCTCAGTTTCGGCCGCAGCCGGGCGAAGATCTGGGACGAGAGTTCGGTGAAGGTGACCTTCAAGGACGTCGCCGGCGTGGACGAGGCGGTCCAGGAGCTGCGCGAAGTCGTCGATTTCCTGAAGCATCCCGAGCGCTACGCCCGTATCGGGGCCCGGATTCCGAAGGGCGTGCTGTTGGTGGGGCCGCCGGGGACGGGCAAAACGTTGTTGGCGCGGGCCACCGCGGGCGAGGCCGGGGTGCCGTTTTTCTCGATCTCGGGGGCTGATTTCGTGGAGATGTTCGTGGGCGTGGGCGCCGCCCGGGTGCGGGAGCTGTTCCAGCAGGCGCGGCAGAAGGCGCCCTGCATCGTCTTCATTGACGAGATCGACACGATCGGTAAGAGCCGGGCCGGGGCGCGCTCGCCGGTGAGCCATGAAGAGCGCGAGCAGACGCTCAACCAGTTGCTGGTGGAGATGGACGGTTTCGACGCTTCTGCCGGCGTCATCATCATGGCGGCGACGAACCGGCCCGACGTGCTGGACCCGGCGCTGCGGCGCCCCGGGCGCTTCGACCGGCAGATCGTCATCGACAGCCCCGACATGAACGGCCGTGAGGCGATCCTCAAGGTCCACGCCCGCAACGTGAAGCTGGCCGAGGACGTAGATTTGCGGCTGATCGCAGCCCGCACGCCGGGCTTCTCCGGGGCCGAGCTGGCCAACGTGATCAACGAAGCGGCGCTGATCGCCGTCCGGCGAGGCCGCGAGGTGGTGACGATGGCCGACTTCGACGAGGCAGTGGACCGCGTGTTGGCTGGCCTGGAGCGGCGCAGCCGCGCCCTCAGCGAACACGAGCGGTCCGTTGTCGCGCACCACGAGATGGGCCATGCGATGCTCGGCATGATGCTGCCCCACGCCGATCCCGTCCACAAAGTGAGCATCGTGCCGCGGGGCAGCGCGGCGCTGGGCGTTACCATCCAGACGCCGCTGGAGGACCGTTATCTGCTGACCGAGCCGGAGCTGCGCGACCGCCTCGCAGTGATCCTCGGCGGGCGCGCGGCCGAGGAGGTGGTCTTCGGGCACGTCTCCAGCGGTCCGGCCGACGACCTGCAGCGCGCCACCGCCCTGGCGAACCGGATGGTCAAGCAGTTCGGCATGAGCGGCGAGATTGGTCCGGTAGCTCTCGAGGAGCTGCCGTCGGGTTACCTGGACTCCAGCGGCCCGGCGCTACCGACCTACTCCCAGGAGACGGCGAGGAAGGTGGATGCCGAGGTGCGGCGCATCGTCGAGGAAAGCTACGCCCGGGCCAAGAGCATCCTCACCGAGCACCGCGACGCGCTGACCCGCCTTGCGCAAGAGCTGCTGCAGCGCGAGGTGATGTCGGGCGAAGAACTGCGCAACCTGCTCGCGCAGATGGGCATCCGCACCAGTGAGGAATCCTCTGTGGTGAAGCCGGCGTCATGAGGCGGGAGCGCATCTTTGAGCAGAAACTCCGCAACCTGGTCCACACGGCGGCTCTGTTCGCCGGGATGCTGGGGCTGCTGGGCCTGCTCGGCTGGGTGGTGGCGGGCCCTTCGGGGCTGGCGGGCCTGGTGGGAGCCGGGCTGGTGCTGCTCACCGCCGGCATGCGCGTCTCGCCGCTGCTGATTCTCCGGCTTTATGGAGCGCGGCCCTTAGCGGTGGAAGAGGCCCCGGGCCTGTACCGCATCGTGATGGAGTTGAGCCGGCGCGCCGGACTCCAGCGTCCCCCGCGGCTTTTCTATATCCCGACGCCGATGATCAATGCATTCTCGGTGGGTTCGCGGGATGACGCGGCGGTGACGGTGACGGCCGGGCTGCTGGAGCACCTGAACCGCCGCGAGCTCGTGGGGGTGCTGGCGCACGAAGTAGCGCACATCCGCCACAACGATTTGCAGGTCTTGGGCCTGGCCGATCTGGTAAGCCGCGCCACGGTCTTCTTTTCCTGGATGGGACAGCTCTTCCTCCTGTTGAATCTGCCGTTGTGGTTGGCGGCGGGCTACAACGTGCCTTGGTTGGCAGTCTTCTTGCTGATCTTCGCTCCAACGCTGACGGCCCTGCTGCAACTGGCGCTGTCGCGGTCCCGGGAATTCGACGCCGATCTCGGGGCGGTCGAGCTGACCGGCGATCCGCGGGGGCTGGCCTCGGCGCTCTACAAGCTGGAGACTTACCAAGTGAATTTCCTGGAGCGGATCTTCCTGCCGGGGCGGCGCGTCCCAGAACCTTCTCTGCTCCGGACGCACCCGGCCACCGAGGAGCGCATCCGGCGGCTACTCGATCTGGAAGGCGAGGCGCCACAGCGCGAGACGGCCCTCTGGGAAGAGGAATACCCGTTGCGGCCGCGCGCCCGCATTGCCCTGCGTCCCGGTCCCACGTGGCGCTGGACGGGCTTGTGGCACTGAAGCCCGGCGGGTCCTCCCTTGTGGGCAGCGTGCGCGGGTAGCCCCTTACGCAATCAGCGGTGCGATCACCAGCGAGACGATGGACATCAGCTTGATCAGGATGTTCATGGAGGGCCCGCTGGTGTCCTTGAAGGGATCGCCCACCGTATCGCCGACCACGGCAGCCTTGTGTGCGTCCGAGCCTTTCTGCTCGCCCGGGATCTCGCCCTTCTCGATGGCTTTTTTAGCGTTGTCCCAGGCTCCACCGGCGTTGGCCATGAAGAGGGCCAG
>CAYWXL010000054.1:0-18731 GCA_964461995.1 uncultured Solibacteraceae bacterium | reverse complement strand
ATGACGATGTTCTCCAAGCCGGCGGCCACGCGCGCGCCGTCCACCGCCTGCGTGTAGGCGCTGAACAGCGCCAAGGCGGTGAGCGCCGCCGAGCCGATGGCGAAGCCCTTGCCCATGGCGGCAGTGGTGTTGCCGAGCGCGTCGAGGGTGTCGGTAATCGCGCGAACCTCGGGTCCGAGGCCGGCCATCTCGGAGATGCCGCCGGCGTTGTCGGCGATAGGCCCGTAGGCGTCCACGCTCATCGTGATGCCTACCGTGGCCAACATGCCCACGGCGGCGATGCCGATTCCGTAGAGGCCGGCCGCTTGGAAGGAGACATAGATGGCAGCGCAGATCATCAGCACCGGCAACGCGGTGCTGCGGAAGCCGACAGCCAGCCCGTGGATGATGTTCGGCGCGGCGCCGGTCTTGGACGCCTCGGCGATGCCGTAGATGGGTTTCATCGAGGTGTAGTATTCGGTAATGAATCCGATGGCCACCCCGGCCACGTTGCCCGCCAGCACTGCCCAGAAGACGTGCTCGCTGATCGCTAGCCCGCCGATGACCACGTAGGAGGCGACCAGGAACAGCAGAGCGGCGAACCAGGCCGAGTAACGCAGCGCGCGAGCCGGCCCCCAGTTCTTGGTGACCAGGATGGAGAGGTTGCCGATGAGCGAGGCGATGAGCCCCACACCGGCCAGCGTCAGCGGCAGCGCCATCAGCGCCGTCCGGGCGGTTTCCGGAGCCGCCCCGGCGGCCAGCTCGATGATCCCGGTGGTCTGCATGGTGGCGGCGATGGCGATGGTGGCGACCATCGAGCCGACGTAGGACTCGAAGATGTCGGCCCCCATGCCGGCCACGTCGCCCACGTTGTCGCCGACGTTGTCGGCGATGACGCCGGGGTTGCGCGGGTCGTCCTCGGGGATGCCGGCTTCGACCTTGCCCACGAGGTCCGCACCCACGTCGGCCGCTTTCGTGTAGATGCCGCCGCCGACGCGAGCGAACAAAGCGATCGAACTGGCGCCCATGGCGAATCCGTTGATGTTAGCGGCCGTCTCGGGATCCCCGTAGATCGAGGCCAGAACGCCGAGGCCCAGCAGCCCGAGCCCGGCGACAGCGAGTCCCATCACCGTGCCGCCGCCGAAAGCGACCATAAGAGCCGCCCCGGCGCCGCCGGTGCGCGCCGCCTCCGTTGTCCGGGCGTTGGCGCGCGTGGCGGCCTGCATTCCGCTGAAGCCCGCCGCCACCGAGCACGCGGCCCCGGTGACGAAGCACAAAGCCGTGGCCGGGCTGATCTTCCAGGCCAGCAGGCCGGCGACGATCACCACGAAGATCGCCAGGATTGAATATTCCTTCCGCAGGAACGCCATCGCCCCGGCGTGGATGAGTTCGGAAATCTCCTGCATCGTCTCGTTACCCGGAGATTTCCGGGTGATGACGACGTAGACGGCGAGAGAACAGATGAGACCGAGCAGTCCAAGGTAGGGGGCAGCAGAAAGGAGATCAGTCATCGGATTTACTCAGCGACACTATGAGATCGTAGATCGGAACCCGAGCCGTTTCCGGCTTAAGTCTACAAGGATAGCTCCGCGCAGCGCGGGCGGCAACTTTTCGACCCGCCGCACAAGCCGCACCGGCCGACGGTTACTGAGGATTTCCGCCGCCACGACAGGGTCGCCGGAGCCGGCCGGAGCCGTTCTGTTAGGATAAGGGGCAGACAGCCCGCCGAGATCGATGATCGCCAAGATCAAGCTCTTGCTCTCCCATATTTTGCCTGGAGTCATCCGGCCGTTGCGCGTACTCTGGAATCAAATCATCGGCTTGATCTTTTTGGCGCTGGCGATTCCGGGGCTTTCGTCGGGCGTCCGGGCCTACCGCAGATTCGCCCAGGATGGAGAGACGGACAGCCTGTTTCACGTGGTCCTGGCGGGCGTGTTCTCGCTGTTGATGCTTTGGTTCGGGGTCACTAGCTTTTTGCGGGCGCGCAAGATCGGGCGTTCTTGAGGGCCATCGGCCGGTTCATCGCTTGAGCGGCTCTTCCACCCAGGGCGGCGTGGCTTCGATCAGGCGCCCCAGCTCCGGCTCCAGTTCTTCCATCTTCTGCTTCATCTTCCAGGCCACTTCCCGGTAGCTGAAGTGGCCCTTGACGCCGCTGCGCAGCTTCGCGATGTACTCAGCCTCGGCGAAGTCCATCTTGAAGAGGAACCGCGAGCGCGCGCCGAAAGGCAGCAGGTAGTGCGAGCCGGGCTCCGGCAACCCTCGGGCGGCGGCGAAGGCTTCGTCCATGGCGCGGCGGTATTCGCTCTCCAGGCCGGACTCGGCGAGCAGCCGCGGCACGGCGTAGCCCAGGCGGCCCGAGTAGGGCTGACGGAACTGATGGCAGCGGCGGTGGCGGTGCAGGTCGCGGTAGGCGCCGATGTCGAGGACGAGATCGAAGACGTACGGCCCGCCGCGGAAGGCGCGTAGCAGGTCGTCGCGACGGCTGCGGTGGCGAACTCCCAGTTCGAGCACCTCGCGCCGCCGGGCCGCGCTCCAGCCCCGGGCCAGCTCGTAGAGCTCGCGGTAGGGCCGGCCAGTGACCGGGTAGAGCAGCGTGGCCACGATGTCGGCCGGGATGTCGTCGGCCCGGACCAGATCCACGTCGTCCACCTCGATGTCCGCCGGAGGGGGCAGATTTTGCCGGGCCCACTGCGCCAGGTCCTCCCGGGTGCGCCGCAGGTACTCGTCGGTCTCGACGTGGCGGGCCAGCGTGGGGGCGACGGGCTCATGCTCGAGACCCTCGTACCAGACGCAGTCCGGCGGGCGGGAGAGCGCTGCGGCGATCTCGCCGGCCAGTTCGCGGCACTCCTGATATTCGCTCGCCTTCAACCGCCGGATCTGGCGCTCCAGCGTGCGGATGCTGGTCACCTGGCCGACGTTGGTCGGCACGCCCCAGAAGAGCAGGTAGCGGGCGACGTCGAAGGCCCGCGCCCGCAGGGTCCGCTCGTAGGCGCCAGGCTTCATCTCCTCGGGCCGCGGCAGTTTCTCCTGGAGCAGCTCGAAGACGCCCGCGTGGACGCGCTGATAGGCCTCAAGCAGCGTTTCGGCGGCCCGGCGGTAGACGGCGGCTTCGGCCTCGTCGAACTCCGGCGGCACGACGACGCCGCAGCGGGAGAAGTCCTGGTAGCGGGAGGAGCGCGCCTGGCCGTCCCAGAGCTGCTCGTCTTCGATCTCGCTGGCCGCCAGCTCGGAGATGCCCTCGAACGACAGCGCGAGGTGGCCCAGATCGGCGATCGAGGCGTGCCCGTACTGGAAGTAGAAACTTTCGAGGAACTTCTCGGAATCGTGCCGCCTGACCCAGGCCAGCGACTCGCGGATCGAGTCCGGCGAGCGGCTATAGCGGGCCAGCGCATACGCTGATTTCTCCGGCGGCATCGGGCCAATGGTGACGACGCGCTGCGGTTTGGTTCCGCTCACTGGGGCTCCTCGGACGTGAAGCTTCCCCGGGGGAGGAAAACGTTTATCATAGCGGATTCGATGCGGATTCGAATCAAGCGCCTCCATCCGCGGGCGCAGCTGCCCGCCTACGTCCATGGTCCGGAAGAAGACGCCGGGATGGACCTGCGCGCGGTGGAGGACGTGCTGCTCGATCCCGGCGTGCCGCAAGCCGTGCCGACGGGGCTGGCGGTGGAGATCCCGCCGGGCTGGGAAGGCCAGGTCCGGCCCCGCAGCGGGCTGGCGCTGAAGCACGCCATCTCGATGCCCAACGCTCCGGGCACGATCGATCCCGGCTACCGCGGCGAGCTGAAGGTCATCCTGATCAACCTGGGCCGCGAGCCCTACCAGGTGCGCGCCGGGGACCGGATCGCACAGCTCGTCATCGCCCCGTACGCGGCCGTCGAGTGGGAAGAGTCGGAGCTGAATGAGAGCCGGCGCGCGGCTGGGGGCTTCGGCTCCTCGGGCCGGAGCTGAGCCGGCAGCCGGGGCGGCTCAGCGCCAACTGCTGATTTCGAAGGTGAAGCTCTCGCCGAGGTAGATGCGGCGCACCTCGGGATCGGCGCCGAGCTCTTCGGGGCTGCCGGTGCGGAAGATCCGCCCGTTGTTGATGATGTAGGCGCGGTCGGTTACGGCCAGCGTCTCCCGCACGTTGTGGTCGGTCACCAGGATGCCGATGCCGGCGCGCTTCAGGCCGGCGATGATCTTCTGGATCTCGAGTACCTGAATGGGATCGATGCCGCTGAAAGGCTCGTCAAGCAGAAGAAAGCTTGGGTTGATCACCAGCGAGCGAGCGATCTCCACCCGGCGCCGCTCGCCGCCGGAGAGGGAGTGGCCCTTGTTGCGCCGGACTTTGTCGAGGCCCAGTTCCTCGATCAAGCTCTCCATCCGCTCCCGCCGGGCGTGGCGGCTCAGCGGCAGGGTCTCGAGGATCGCCATCAGGTTCTCTTCGACGGTGAGGTTGCGGAAGACCGACGGCTCTTGTGGGAGGTAGCTGATGCCCCGGCGCGCCCGCTGGTACATCGGCAGGCTGGTAATGTCTTCGCCGTCGAGCAGGACGCTGCCGGAGTCGGGGCTGATCAGCCCGACGATGATGTAGAAGGATGTGGTCTTGCCGGCCCCGTTAGGCCCCAGCAGCCCGACAACCTCTCCCTGGACCAGCTTGATCGAGACGTCATCGACCACCTTGCGGCCGCGGTAAGCCTTCGAGATCTCTACGGTCTCCAGTGTTCGCATGCCGGTTTGCGCCGCTTACTCGCCCCCTCCTGGGCCGGTGCGAGGCTGCCGAGTTCGCAACCGGCTGACCGCCGGCCGAACTTCGTCACCATCAACCAGAAGCCTATCATTGCGAGCATAGTAGGTCAATTGATCGCCTTGTGCCGTCCCTCGCTCACTGTCGATCAGCTTGGGCCGTCCGCCGCGCAGCACGAGCTTTTCCTCGGCGAGGTAGTACTCAGCGCGCTCGCCGACGCCGGTCCGCACGCGTCCGGGTTCTTTCATGATCACGCGGACGTTGCCTTCCGCGATCAGCCGCTCCAGTTTGCGCCCCCCGTCCCGCTGTTCCTTCGCGCCGTTTTGTGCAGCGAAAAACGCTTGGAGCCCGTCGCTAATGACCTCGAGTCCCGGTTGCGTCAGCCGCACCTGCCCCCGGTACTGCGCCATGCGGTGCTCGGCCGCATAGAAGAATTCCTTTGCCTGCACCACGGTGAAGCGCGGAGGGGCGGAGCCTTGGCCCTCGGCCTCTTGCATCCGCAGCCGGGTGATCACGTTGCCGGCGGCGGACAGGGTCCGTTTCTCGCGATCGATGACGATCCGGTCCGCCTGGATCCGGTCCGCGCCCTGCCACAGGACCGCGTTACCCTCGTACACGACCACGGCGCCAGCGTTCCGGGCCAGCATCTTGGCCGCCCGGGCGTGGACGGGCTCGCCGGGGGTGAGCAGGCCGCCTTGGCTTGCTTTATTGTCCGGCAGCCGGGTGGAGGCGACGTTGCCCTCGGCGGTAACGGCATCCTGGCGCTGGTCCCACAGGATGCGGTCCGCCGAAGTCGAGCCTCGCGCATCGGCGATGCGGGCTGTGCCGAGCAGCAGGAAGATGTCGCGGGTGGGTTCGAAGACGCCTTTGTCGGCGCGGGCGTGCTGGTCTCCTTGTTCGAGGCGGAAATTGCCGGTCTGGTCGATGCGTATGAGCTCCCCGGAATCAGTGTCGAAACGGGCGATGAAATCGTCGCTCCAGGTCCGCCGGGCCGGGCGTTCGCTGCCGGGCGGGGGCGCGGTCCAGGTTGCGGCGGGCTGCGCCCGGAATAGTTCGAGCCGGTTGCCGGGAGCGAACAGCATCCAGATTCTGTCGCCTTCGACCTTGCGCCGCACGCCTTCGGCGCCGATGGGGATGAACTCCACGGTTCCCGGAGCCCCGGTCTCGATCTTTTCGAACCCGGAACCGTCAGCCCGAAGGTAGGCGTGAATCACCTCGCTGGTCAGCACGCGCTCAGAGGAGCCGGGCTGAGAAGACTTCCCGGCCGGTAGCATCCGCAGCCGCCCGCTGCCCATCAGCAGCGCGTGTTCCAGGACGCTGTCGGCTTTGCCAGTCCGGAAGTCCAGGAAGAGCCGCTCGCCGGAGGCCGTCAGCCCGGACCCGCCGGTCCGGGAAATGAGCCGCGCGGAACCCTCGCCGACGATCTTCTGGATCGCCATGTCCGGACCCCAAATCATGACCAGATGAGCAGCGCCGAATTCCGTCCTCCGGCCGGCGGTTCCGTGGCGGCCGGAAGCTTTCCAGGCGTCGATGCGATCAAGAGCCCCGTCTTTCAGCGCCACCACGCTATTAGCGGCGTCGAGTTCGAGGGCGCCTTTGCGGAAACGGGACCAGGGCGAGAGATAGACCTTGTCCTGATCTTCCTTGTAGACCAGGCTGCCGGCCTCGACGAGGATCTCATGTTCCGGATCGTTCCCGTACCAGCGCAGTTCGACGTCGTGGTGCATGCGGAGGTCTTTCCAGCGGGGGTCGTAAGTAGCGCCGGTGGAGCGTCCCTCCCCGCGGGGAAAGCGGAAACGAGCCGGTTCGCCGGTCGTCACGCGGCCGGTTTTCGTATCGAACTTGACGTGGGAGGATTCGATCCGCACCAGGCTGGACTCATCCACGGTGCCCGCCTCGGGGACGTCCAGAGTCATTTCCACCGGTCCCTCTGAGTAGAGCAGGCTTTTCTCGATGTCGAACTCGGCCCGGCCGCAGCGGACACGGTCGTAGCCGCCTGGCTGGAAGATGCGCAGCTCGACGCCTTCGAGCTCGAACGTCGCCGGCTCCCGAAGCTGGCGCATCTTCTTCGCCCGGATCTCGACCACCGGGCGCTCGCCGTCGTATTCGGTGTGCACCCAGGTATCACTAGTAGCGGTGATGTTCGGAGGCAGCTCAGGTGGAGGCGGCGGGCTTTCGGAAGCCTGTTGGGCGGTCCTCGAAAGATAACTTCCCGCGACCGCTGCCAGAATGGCCGCGATAGCCGCGAGCAGCAGCCAGCGGAACCGCTTCATCTCGCCTTCAGGATAGCACCTGCATTGCGCCGCCCCTGGCTTTACAACTCTTCGGCTTCTTCGGCGCCGTCAAGCTCGTCGGCGTGCTCGGAATACCGGCGCAGGACGCGAATGATGCCGGTTCCGCTGAAGCCCGCGTAGCGCAAGCGGCGGTACACGGACGCCAGATTCCGAGGGTCGGCCAAGTGCTCCGCCAGGGAAACTTTGCGGTACTTCCGCCGCAGAAATTCGCTGATGAGCTCTTCCTCTTCGGTTCCTTCGAAGACGGCTGCGGCCACCTGCTCGGCCAACTGCTGGGGAATCTTTTTCCGGATCAGGTCTTTCACGACGCGGGCCCGCCCGAAGCCGTCGTTCTCGAGCCGCAGGCGGGCGTAGAGCTCCGCGTATTTCCGATCGTCGAGGTATCCGAGTTCCCGGAGGCGGCTGACAACGCGGGCCACATCGCCGGCTCGAGCGGACCGGCGCCGCAGCCGCTCGCGCAGCGCGGCCGCCGAATAGCCGCGCGCGCTGAGGAGCCGTACGGCGTATTGCCAAAGGGCATCGTAGTCGAGCTTCTTCGGGGGCTTTTTCGCGGCGGTGGGTTTATCGGTCGGCATCGGAAAGTTTCCCCACCATGGCAGCTATTCTAATGCTATCTTCAATTACAGGAGTATTCCGGCAGCAGAAAGGAGACACACCGTGGACGAAGGCAACAAACTCTCGTACTTCTTCCTGGGCATGGGCATCGGTGTAGCGATCGGGATCTTGTTCGCGCCGAAGTCGGGCGAGGAGACCCGGAAGCTGATTCGCGAGAAGGCGGACGAGGGCCGTGATTTCGTGAAGCGGCGGACCGAAGAAGTGCGCGAGTCGGCGACGGAGCTCGTGGACCGCGGCAAGGAAGTGGTGGCCAAGCAAAAGGACAAGGTCGCCGCGGCGGTCGAAGCCGGCAAACAGGCCTACAAGGAGGCCGTCACGCCTTCGGAAGCCGAAGAAGAATCCAAGGCGGAAGGATTCTGACGACGCCACCGGGTCCCGGCAGAGATGCAGATCAACGAAACCATCGTCTACCTGATGGTCGTGGCCATCGGCATCGGGGCGGTGGCGCTGGCGGTCCAGGCCATCGCGGCGGTGCTGGTCGCCCGCCATGCGCGGCAGGTCAAGGAGCGGCTGGACGAATTGTCTCCCCGCGCCGAGGAGGTGCTCGCTTCGGCCGGGGAGACGTTGAAGACAGCGCAACAGCAGATTTCTGACATCACCACCAAGACCGCCGAGATCCTTGACACGACGACGGCTCAAGTGAAGCGTACCGATGCCTTCTTGACCGAGCTCACCGAGCGCGCCCGGGCGCAGCTCGACCGTGTCGAGCTGGTGATCGACGACTCCGTGAGCCGGGTGCACGAGACGGTCGTGCTGCTCAACAAGGGCGTGGTGGCGCCGGTGCGCCAGGTCAGCGGCGTGATCTCCGGGATCCGGACAGCCTTGGACTACTTCCTCCGGGGCGGAAGGCCGAACGTTTCGGAAGCGACCACGGACGAGGAGATGTTCATTTAGACGCCGCGCCTGCGGCGCTCCGGCCGCCCACGCGGCGGTCCGGTTGCGGTGAATGGTCGATATCCATAGCCATATCCTTCCGGGGCTGGACGACGGGGCTCCAAACGCGCGGACGAGCGTGGAGATGCTACGCATCGCCGCCGAATCCGGGACTACGGACATTGTTGCGACGCCGCACGCGAACCTGACCTATTCTTTCGAGCCCGACACGATCCGGCGGAAGGTGGACCAACTCACGGAAATGACGGCGCGGCGGCCGCGCATTCACTGGGGCTGTGACTTCCATCTCTCCTATGACAACATCCGGGACGCCATCGCCAACCCGACAAAATACACGATCAACAACCGGCGCTACCTGTTGGTTGAGTTCTCCGACCTTCTCATTTTCAAGAACAGCACCGAGATCTTCGATACGCTGATGACCGCCGGGATGATTCCCATCATCACCCACCCGGAGCGAAATTGGCTGCTCCAGCACCGCTTGGCCGAGCTCGAGGAGTGGGTCAGCCGGGGCGTGCTGCTGCAGGTGACCGCCTTGTCGTTCACTGGACGGTTCGGACGGGCTGCGAAAAAGTTCAGTGAGACGTTGCTGGAGCGCGGGCTCGTTCACTTCGTCGCCAGCGATGCTCACGACCCGGAAGACCGAACGCCCTACATGGCCGACGTCTACGACCTGATCGCGCGGCGCTACGGCGAACGGTGGGCGGAGCGGCTGTTCGTGACCAACCCCCGCGCCACCCTCAGTGGCGACGCCGTCGAAGGAGGACGGGCCGAGGATCCCCCGCGACGCCGGAAATGGTATCGGTTGTGGAGCCGATCGATGTGAGATTGCCCGGCCTGTTCGAATCCCCGGAGGGGTTGATCCGACCAACTCTGAGCTGCCGGTAGCCGTTTGGACAGCGCCTGCGGGGCGCGCTGGCGCGTCGGAAGGCCCGGTCCCAGCCGTGATAATGTAGAAAAATGCAGCTGACTGTTGTCGCCAGCCTTTGGTTGCTTGTGGTGGGAATCTTAGCGCCGGCCGCCAATGGTCAGGCGCCCGGCCGCCGGGCGCCCGGCTTCACTTTGGCCGACGAGAACCGGGAGTTCCACGATCTGGCCGATTACCGGGGGAAAGTGGTCATTCTGGAGATCATGCTCACCCGGTGCCCGATCTGTCAGCGGCTCTCCAAGACGTTGGAGGAGCTGAAGGCGAAATACGGGGACCGCATTGCGGTGTTACATGTCGTGAACCCGCCGGACAACCTCACGACTGTGAAGGCTTTCAAAGAGGAGCACGGGGTGAGCGGCCCCTTCCTGTTCGATTGCGGGCAGATGGTGGGCTCCTACCTTCGGCCGGATCCGAAACGGCTCAGGATCCACGTCCCGCATGTGTTTCTGATCGACCGGGCGGGCACGATCCGAAAACATTTCTCTCCAACCGACGAGGCGATCCGCGACCGCGCGATTCTCGAGGCCGAAATCGAGCGCTTGGTGCAGGCGGACAATTGAGCCAACCGAGGCACGCGACAGAAATACGATAATTGCATCCCTAACACCAGGAGGCCGAATGCCGAACGAAACGCTGACGATCACTGACAACCGAACCGGTAAAAATTACGAACTCACCATCGAACACGAGACGATCCGCGCTCTCGATCTGCGCCAGATCAAGGTTCAAGACGAAGACTTCGGGTTGATGAGCTACGACCCGGGTTACGTCAACACCGCGTCGTGCAAAAGTACGATCACTTTCATCGATGGCGCGAAGGGCATCCTCGAGTACCGGGGGTACCCGATCGAACAAGTCGCCGAGAACGGGAGCTTTCTCGAGACCGCTTATCTGCTGATCCACGGGGCGTTGCCGACTCAGCAGCAGTTGAACGAATGGACGGCGGCCATCAGCGGCCACATGTATCTTCACGAGAACTTCAAGGCGCTGATCAATGGCTTCCGCTACGACGCCCACCCGATGGGGGTTTTTGTCAGCGCGGTGGCGGCACTCTCCACGTTTTACCCGGAAGCCAAGCAGATTCACGATCCGGAGATCCGCCAGCGCAACATTCACCGCTTGATCGCCAAGGTTCCGATTATCGCGGCTTATGCCTACCGGCACTCGATGGGGCTGCCGTACGTCCAGCCGGACCCCGAGCTCTCCTACGCCGGTAACTTCCTGCGCATGCTTTTCATGCGCAACGAAGTGCAATACAAGCCGAACCCCGTTCTCGAGCGCGCCCTGGACATCTTGTTCATTCTCCACGCCGATCACGAGCAGAACTGCTCGACGAGCACGATGCGCTTGGTGGGCAGTTCGCACGCCGATCCTTACTGCGCTCTGGCGGCGGCGTCGGCGGCGCTCTACGGGCCGTTGCACGGCGGCGCCAACGAGGCTGTGCTGCGCATGCTGAATGAGATCGGCCACAAGGACAATATTCCCTCCTACATCGAGCGCGTGAAGAAGGGCGAGTTCCGCCTGATGGGCTTCGGCCACCGCGTTTACAAGAACTACGATCCGCGTGCGCGGATCATCAAGCGGACGGCCGACGAGGTCTTCAAAGTCACCGGCCGCAACCCGTTGCTGGACATCGCTATTGAGCTCGAGCGGATCGCCCTCGAGGACGAATACTTTGTCAAACGGAAGCTCTACCCGAACGTCGATTTCTATAGCGGCATCATCTACCAGGCGATGGGCTTCCCGGTAGAGATGTTCCCGGTGCTCTTCGCCATCGGCCGGACGGTGGGCTGGCTCGCGCAGTGGCAGGAAATGCTGCTCGACAAGGAGCAGCGGATCGGCCGGCCTCGGCAGATTTATCTCGGCGCTCGCGGGCAGCAGTGGGTGCCGCTGGAGAAGCGCTGAACCACGAGACAGCGCGGGCTTAAGAAGCGCCGCAAGCAGCAGTTTCAGGCCGGTCCCCATCGAAGGGATCCGGCCTTTTTTCGTGCGCTAATCGCGCCGCCGTCTCCCGGAAAGCTTCCGAGCCCTAGTGTAGCCTGGGAATATGGCGTTGCTGCTGCTCGCCATACTCTTGGCCGCTGTCCCGGCGTCCGGGCAGGAGTTGAACCGAGCTGCGCGGGCAGGCGACATCGCCCGGGTCCGCCAGCTTATCGCCGCTGGAGCGGATGTCAACGCCCGCGGGCCGCTTGGCGGGACCGCGCTGCACGACGCGGCCTGGAACGGCGACCGGGCCCTGGTCGATCTGCTGCTGCGGCACGGCGCCGACCCCAATGCCGCACACGTGGAAGGCGGTTCCACACCATTGCACTACGCGGTGGTCACCGGTCGCCGAGAGGTGGTGGAGTTGTTGCTGGACCACGGCGCCCGCATCGACGCCCGGGCCCGGGGCGGAGTTACGGCTCTTCATATGGCTGCCAGCCGCGGCTACGCGGATGTTGTGGAGACGCTGCTGGCGAGAGGAATGGACGTGGACGTCCGCGACGCGGGCGGAGCGACGCCGCTGAGCCAGGCGTGCCGGCGTGGCTACGTCGATGCCGTACGGGTTTTGCTCGCCCACCACGCCGATGTGAATGCCGCAGACCGTTCCGGCATGACGCCCCTTCACCACGCGGCCGCCAAGGGGCGATCCACGGTGCTCGGCTTGTTACTCGAAGCCGGGGCGCGGATCGACGCCCGCGACAGCCGCGGCGTGACGCCTTTGGAACTGGCGTTGCGGTTCCGCCATCGCGAGGCGGCTGCGGCGCTTCTTCAACACGGCGCCCGGTTCGAGAACAGGGAGCAGGCGCAAGCCCTCCTGCGTGAAGCGGTCCTGCGGGGACAAACCGAGATGGTCGAGCTGTTGCTCGATAGTGGAACCCCGGAGCACGCTGCGCGGCAGGCGGGCGCCACCCTGTTGCACGAGGCGGCGCTCAAGGGCCACGCGGGGGTGGTGGCGCTACTGCTGGAGCATGGAGCGGATCCAAACGCAACCGCCGAGACCGGTCTCACCCCGCTTCACGACGCCGCTGTCGGGGGCAATCCCGAGGTGGTCCGTTTGTTGTTGGACCACGGCGCCCGCATCGACATGAGGGAGGGCGAGACCGGCGCGACGCCACTGATCACCGCCGCCGCGTGGGGCAAACAGGCTGTGGTGGAGTTGCTTCTCCAGCGGGGCGCGGATCCGCTCGCCAAGGACGACGAGGGTCGCACGGCGGCGCAGGTCGCCGAAGCCGAAGGGTTTCCCGGGATCGCCGCGTTGCTCCGCCGCTGGGCCGCTGGCGATCGCTGAACCCCGGGGAGGCTCTCCGCCCAGCGGCGCACCCGGCCACTGTTAAAGAGGGCGTCGGGCCCGGCCGATGGACGAAATGTGCCGCCAACGACGACGAGTCCGGCCCTTGCCGATGCAGCCGACGTCCTCAGCAGCCGGCTGAAACAGGAGTTGCGCCGTTTCGCCCGGTACTTGCAGCCTCACGTCAATCCGGCAGACCGCCGGTTCAAGGCCCGGCTTCAAGAATTGGGGTTCACAGCAGCCCAGCGCAGCGCCCTTGTGTCGGTTACCCTGGGGGCGGCGGCGCGCATCATCGCGCGTTCTGGCCGTGTCGGCGACCTGATCGAACAGGTGGAGTACCACGGTCGCCGGTTGGCGAAACTCAATGTACCCCCGAGCGACATTGTAGCCGCCCTCGGGGAGTACGACCGGTTGTTGGCGCCGGTCCTTGCGAGCCTTTCTAACGAGCAGCGGCGGAATTTCGAGTGGGTCCGCCAGCAGGTTCAGTTTTCGATAGTCCTTACGCTGAACAAGGCGTATTACCAGGTTCGCGAGGTGGAAGCCCAGACGTTTTACGAGCTCTCCCGAGTGGAGCTGGAAGCGCCGGGGCTGGACGAGCTGCTGTCTGGGTTTCTGGCGGTGTTGAGGCGTTTCTGCGGGGCGCGGCAGGCTCGCTTGTATCTGCTCGACGAGGATGGCGGGGAGTGGGTTCTGCGGGCGAAGGCGGGCAGTGGCCGCAGAAGCGCCGCCGCTGGCGTGCGGCGTCCGCTCCGGCTGGCGGCTACGCCGCAAATGAAACGGCGCCTCGGCAGGCCGCGGTGCGTGACGCTCACCGGCCGGAACATGGGGGTGTCCCTCGAGCCCCGATGGCCCGGCCGCTACAGGACGCTGTGGTCGGTACCGCTGCTCTCCGGGGGCAGAATATCCGGGGTGATCCAGTTTGCGTTTCTCAAGCGCTACGATTGGCTACCCCGGGAAGTGGAGCTGCTCGAGGCGGCGGCGGAGCGGTGCATGGCCGCCGCCGAGCGCGCGCGGCTGATCGAGGATCTGGCGGCGCGGGAAGAGAAGATCCGCGCCCTTGCCGAGCACATGCTCCACGTCGAGGAGATGGAACGGCGCCGGATCAGCCGGGAGCTGCACGACGAGACCGGCCAGGCGCTTCTGTACTTGAGACTGCAGCTGGAACTACTGGAGCGGGAGTGCCGCGAGGCCCAGCCCGAGTTGGCCCGGCGGATCCACAACCTGCGCCAGGTGTGCGGACAAGTGATCCAGGACACGCGGCGCCTGATCGCGGCCTTGAGCCCTGCCGTGCTGGAACAGTTCGGCCTTGCCGCGGCGTTGAAACAGTTGATCAACCGCTTCCGGGAACTGTACCCATGCCGCGTCACGCTACGGCTTGGGCGTCTCGGAAAGTTGCCGAAGAGCATCGAGATCGTGGTCTATCGCTTGGTGCAGGAGTGCTGCAACAACATCGCCAAGCACTCCCAGGCTTCGCGTGTAAACATTTCTTTGGCATCTGCCGATGGAGTACTGAGACTTGATGTGGAAGACGACGGTGTCGGATTCCTGGTGACGGAGGCACTCGCGCGGCAGAGTTCTTTTGGACTCGCCGGAATGAGAGAGAGGGTTACGCTGCTCGGAGGCAACTTCGAGATCGAAAGCCGAAGACGGTCGAGTGCCGGCCGGGGAAAGACAGGAACCAGAATCACCGCAGAACTGCCAGTCTCTCGTTCTGGCTGAACTGTGAGCGAAGCTCAACTGGAGCGACTGTGGGAATGGAAGTCTGATGACTATCAAGGGGAAAATCAAAGTCTTATTGGCGGATGACCATACCCTGTTCCGCCAAGGAATCCGGACGTTGATATCGGCTGAGCCGGATATGGAGGTGGTAGCCGAGGCTTCCAATGGCGGCGAGGCGGTGGAGAAGGCTGCCGAGACCCGGCCCGATCTCGTACTAATGGATATCGGGATGCCCGGGCTGAGCAGCTTCGAGGCCACCCGCCAGATCAAGAAGAACCGCCCGGAAACCAAGGTCCTTTTCTTGACCATGTACGACGACGAGGACTATCTGGTTGAGGGCATGGAAGTGGGAGCCAACGGTTACGTGCTCAAGGATAGTCCGGCGCAGCAGTTGCTCTCAGCTATGCGGGACGTCATGCGCGGCGGCAGCTACCTGAGCCCGCGGATGCTATCGCAACTCGTCGATGATTTCCGGTCTCGCATCAAGTCCGCCAACCGCTTGCCGCGGTTCGCCACCCTGACCGCCCGCGAGCGGGAGGTGCTGAAACTGCTCGCCGAGGGTAACTCGGTGAAAGAGATCGCTTGCGACTTGAATCTCAGCGTCAAGACGATCGAAGCCCACAAATTCAATCTGATGCGCAAGTTGGACATTCACAACAAGGCCCAGCTTGTGCAATACGCGATCCAGAAAAAGATCATCAAGCTGCCCAATCTTGCCTGAGCGCCCCGGCCGGCCCCCGGAGACCGGTGGTAACCGAGCAGCCGGGTTCCTCCGGTGGGTTAGAATCGGGGCATGGACAGACGGAGATTCCTGAGCGCCGCGGCTGGGACCGCGGCTTTTTCTTCATTCCCGTTCCGTGCCAGCGCTGCCCAGCGGCTGCCGATTCAAAAAGGCGTCCTGGTCAGCATGCTGCCCAAGGATCTCAGCTACACAGATAGATTCCGCTTGGCCCGCGAGGTCGGCTTCGAACTAATCGAGTGCGTGACGATCCGCGATCAATCCGAGGCCGAGGAGATTCGGGAGGCCTCTCGCGCCAGCGGGCTGAAAATCCATTCCGTGATGAACACGGACCACTGGAAGTACCCGCTTTCGTCTCCGAACCCCGACGACGTCGCCCGCAGCATCGATTGCATGGAAGTGAGCCTGCGCAACGCCAAGCTGTGGGGCGCAGACGCGGTGCTGCTGGTGCCCGCCGTCGTCAATGCCGAGGTGCGCTACGGGGAAGCGTGGGAGCGGTCACAGAAGCAGATCCGAAAGCTCATACCGCTGGCCAAGGAGTTGAAAGTTGTAATCGCCGTCGAGGAGGTGTGGAACAAGTTCCTGCTCAGCCCCCTCGAGTTCGCCCGGTACGTGGACGAGTTCGAGAGCGAGTGGGTTCGCGCCTATCTGGATGTCGGCAACATGGTTCTCTATGGCTATCCGCAGGACTGGATCCGGACGTTGGGCAAACGAATCGTCAAGGTCCACCTCAAGGACTTCCGCTTCCGCCGCCGCGCAGGTGTGCCGGGCCGCGTGGCCGAATTCGTACCGCTGCGCGAGGGCGACATCGACTGGAAAGCCGTTTACGCCGCTTTCAAGGAGATCGGCTACCGCGGAGCCGCCACTGTGGAAGTTCGGGGCGGCGGCCGCAAAGAGCTGGCGGAGATCAGCCGGCGCGTCGATTTGATTCTGACCGGCGCGTGAGGGCCGCGCACCGTGGACGGGACAAGGTGACGGCGCCATGAAGAAGTTTCTGATCGGGCTGGCGGCCGGGTTCTTCCTGGCGATTCTCGCGGGCGTGGTCTTGTTGCTCATGCTCGCCCGCCTCGCGGAGCCTCGTCCGTCGGTGGAGGAAGGCTCCACGCTCGTGCTCGCGTTGAGCGGCGGAGTCCCTGAGAAACCGCCGATGGTGGTCCCTTTTCCGGCGTTCGAGGCGAAAGCGCCCTTGACGGTGCGGGAGCTGTGGTCGGCAATTCGGGCAGCGGCAGAGGAGCCGAAGATCAAGGCCCTGGTCTTGATGCCCGCGGGGATCAAGGCCGGTTGGGGCAAGCTGTTTGAGCTCCGTGAGGCGTTGAAAGCGTTCAAGGAATCCGGAAAACCACTGGTCGCGTATCTGCGCCATCCGGGGGCCCGCGAGTACTATTTGGCGAGCGTGGCGGATCAGCTCTACCTGTCTCCCGAGGACATGCTGGACCTCAAGGGCCTTCGCGTCGAGGCGATGTACTTGCGGAAGACCCTCGACAAGCTCGGCGTCGAAGTCGAGATCGAGCACGCCGGCAAGTACAAGGACGCCGGCGACGTGTTCACGCGGGACTCGATGAGTCCGGCTACGCGCGAGGTCTTGGAATCGATCCTCGACGAGGTGTATGCGCACCTGGTCGCAGCGATTGCCGAAACCCGCGGCATGGAAGAACACCAGGTCCGCGCATTGCTCGACCAGGGACCGTTCCTGGCTACGCAGGCTAAGAAAAACGGTCTTGTGGACGGTTTGATCTATGAGGATGAGCTCTTCGACCGGTTGAAGGAAAAGCTCGAGCAGGACGAGATCCGCAAGGTGAGCGTTAAAGACTACGCCCGCTATGTGGCGGCGCAGGAGCGGGCCGCTGGGCGGCCTAGGATTGCGCTCCTGGTGGGCAGCGGAGCGATCTTGCGGGGCTCAGGCGACGAGTTCGGCGACGACGGGGCGCTCTGGTCGCGGAAGTTCATACGTACGATCCGCCGTTTGCGGGAAGACGAAACGGTGCGCGGCGTGATCCTGCGGATCGACTCGCCGGGCGGCGACGCCGTCGCTTCCGACGAGATTCTGCGTGAGCTGCGCCTGTTGAGCGAGAAGAAGCCGCTGGTCGTGTCGATGTCTGATGTGGCGGCCTCGGGCGGCTACTACATCGCCATGACCGGCGATCCAGTCGTGGCCTATCCGGCCACTTTCACCGGCTCGATCGGCGTCATCTACGGGAAGGCCAATCTGCGCGGTCTCTACGACAAGCTCGGCGTCCGCAAGGAGATCCTCAAGCGCGGCCGCTTCGCCGACATCGATTCCGACTACCGCCCCCTTGGCCCGGAGGGACGTGCGAAGCTCCGGCAGGGAATCGAGGCCGTGTACGCAAGTTTTCTGGCGCGGGTCGCCGAGGGGCGCAAGCGTGACGTGGAAGAGATTCGGCCGCTGGCCGAAGGGCGCGTCTGGCTCGGGATCCAGGCGAAGCGAAACGGGCTGGTGGACGAGCTCGGCGGCCTCGACCGCGCCCTGGAGCTGGTGAAGGAAAAGGCCGGCATCGCCCCGGACGAGCGGGTGGCGCTGGTCCCCTACCCGGCCCGCAAGACGCTGTGGGAGGTGCTGTTCACCCCCGAGGTAGAAACGCTGTTCGACGCCCGGGTCTCGGCGGCGTTGCCGGAGGATATCCGACCGTTCCTCGGTACGCTTCGACTTCTGGGGCGTGGAGGCATTCTGCGCTGGATGCCGTACCGGGTGGAACTTCGTTGACTTCGGCCTCGCGTCCGACGCGCAGCGCCGGCTGTCTTACGCTTTTTTCAGCAACCCCGCGGGCGCCCGTCCGTACTGTTTATTGGAAAGGAGATTGTCTGCATGCTGATCGTTACCGCTTCCCACCTCCAGGGAAAGACCGTGTCCAAGTATCTCGGCTTGGTGAGCGGAGAGGCTATCTTGGGCGCCAATATCTTCAAGGATTTTTTCGCCAGCATCCGTGACATCGTGGGCGGGCGCTCGGCGGCCTACGAGAAGGAGTTGCGGAAGGCGAAGGAGATCGCCATCCAGGAGATGACCGCCCAGGCGCAGCAGTTGGGCGCCAACGCCGTCATCGCCGTGGATCTGGACTACGAGACGATCGGCGGCGGCAGCAAGAGCATGCTGATGGTCTCGGCGAGCGGCACGGCGGTGGTGCTGGGCTAGCCGGCTCGACCTTCAGCCCGCTTCCACACGGACCTTGGTGGCGCGCAGCTTCTTCAGATCATCCGGGTTCACAACCTTCCCCACCAGGTTCACATTGCTGGCCGCCCGGCACTCGTCGCCCTGGCTCGCCGGCGTCGGCCCCCAGAACAGGCACAGGCAGTCGCCCGCGGGCCAGAAGGCCACCGTGCCCGGCTCGACCACGTCGGTGGCGTCCGGCTCCTCATCGGCGTGGAACGGCACGTGGAAGTAGAACTCCTGTCCCCAGTAGCTGCCTTGGCTCTCGATGGGCAGCGCTTCGACCACCTTCTTCGCCGTCGGCGTATCCCGCAACTCCGCCTCCAGCTCTATATCCCCGATAATGAACTTCACTTTCGCCATCGTTCCCTCGTGCGATCCCACGGTGATAGACTCGTTGTCC
>CAYWXL010000053.1:0-27862 GCA_964461995.1 uncultured Solibacteraceae bacterium | reverse complement strand
AGGGTCCGTAAATTGAGAAAACGTTGCGCATCCTTTCCTGGTTGCAACTCTTTTCCTGCGGCCTCCACCGTCTCTCCTCGTTCCGAATCACGGGGCGCCGGACGGTTCGATCGGGCCGGACTTGCGGACCTCCGTTTTGGAACAAAATTACCAATCGAAGCCAATTTCCTACTAAGTCATTTCTATCAAGGATATTACCTTGTGGAAAAACACCTGTACGGTCCCCCGCGGCGCTCGTCTCGAAGGCCGGAGCCGCCCGCTTGCGCCGGGAGGCAGGCAGGGTATCCAATGTCACTGATGAAACCCGCAAGACGATCCCTCATCGCACTTCTGGCTGCCCTCTCCTTCGTCACCGCATGCCGCTTCACGGTAGGGAACGGCCAGCCTCCTCCCCGCACCATCACCGTCGCCCAATCCGGTGAAGCGGACGTCATCGGTTCGGACAACGTGGCGCTACAGCGGGCGGCCGACATGCTTCGTCCAGGGGACACGCTCGAAATCGGCCCGGGCACATACAAAATGGAAAATAGCCTGCTCCTGCCCTCCGGCGTCACGGTACGGGGCACGCCCGGCAAGACGATCCTGCTCAAAAGTGACGGCGTTGAGAGCCTACTTTATGATGACGCAGGCTACGGACTGCGCCAGGTGACCGCCGTCGATCCCTCGGGCTTCCGGGACGGCATGGGAATCACGGTGCTCGACGACGAGCAACCCCGGGGCTGGGGCGTAACTGTGACGACGATCACCCGTATCGAGGGCAACATCCTCTTCATCGATCCCATGACGATCTGGGACTACCTCGAGCAGAACCACGCCCGGATCCAGAACACTTTTCCGATCCTCGCCGTGATCAACGCCGAGGACACGATCGTCGAGGACATCATCGTGGACGGCAACAAGGACCACAATGGGTACCTGGACGGATGCCGCGGCGGCGCCATTTATCTGCAGAACGTCCGCAACGTCACGGTAAAGAACTGCGTCGCCCGGAACTACAACGGCGACGGGATCTCGTTCCAGATCACCGAGGGCGTTCGGATTCTGAACTGCGAATCCTACGGTAACACCGGCCTCGGCATCCATCCGGGCACCGGCAGCGAACGCCCCGAAGTCCGCGATTCCCGCGCGCATGACAACGGCCAAGACGGCCTTTACCTGTGCTGGCGCGTCCGCCACGGCGTCTTTGCCGGCAACATTTTCGAAGACAACGGCCGCCACGGTATTTCAATCGGCCACAAAGACACCGACAACCTTTTCGAGAACAACCGCATCGTCCGCAACGGCCGCGCCGGCGTCTACTTCCGTCCCGAGACCTTCAAGAACAGCGGCCACCGCAACACGGTGCGCAACAACACGATCCTCGACAACGGCAACGAGCGGGCCGGCGCCGGGATCTACATCGCCCCGCACGCGACCGGCATCGTCATCGAAAAGAATCGGATCGCCGAGACCCGAACCGAAGGCCGCACCCAGCGCTACGGCATTTATAAAGTCACCGGAGCCGGCGAGGTCCGCCGTGCCGATAACATTTTCGAAGGCAACTGGGAGGGCGACTACCGCGAGGGTCCGCCACTCGAGTGGTAGCAGGCGGAGCCCGCAGCGCACAGTCCAGCCGGAATCCGGGCTGTACCGGTTTCCATGATTCCCTACCGGGAATCGGGGAATCAGCACGCACGAGCTTATAGGCCGGATGCGCCCGCCGGACGTGTGCGGGGCCCGTTGTTGCGTTACGCGTGACGACGCCCACTCACACAAAAGAGAAAAACCGCTAAGTTTCCTCGCTTCAACTCATTACCGGGAAGCGTGACGCGTTCATGGCATGAAGCCGCCACCCTGAAATCCCAGTTAAATACTGGAAGAGATCGCGAAAACCAGCGCCTTCGCCCACGCGAGCGGGCCGGTCCACTGCCGCGCGCTAGCAGCGGGCAGCCCCTGCGAGTATCTCTAGCACGGGGGACGCAAACGGCCTCTTCCGGGACCTCCCAAGTCGCACAGGACGTTGAGGTTCCGCAAATCGTGGCGCTGGACACCGGGAAAACCCCAACTGTCCGGATCTCGGCCGCCGGCCGTGGCGGGCCGCTTGTGCCAGGTTTGTCTACCGAACGCGGAAAGGAGACCGGGCACGAACAAAGGGCGCTTCTCCGGCGGAGAAATCACGGGCGGTAGGACGCCAGAGGCGCCGCCGGGCCTGGCATGGCAGATGCGGTTCCGGAACCTCTCCTTCGAAGGCGAACCTGAAAACCAGCCTCGGCGCGAAGGCGCCGAACTGGGGCGGCGCTTTGGCCTGACGTTCGCCCAGCCGTTCCACCACATCGGCCTGAAGGCGCCGACCCTCGACCGTTATATGGCTAACCACGCCGGAGACATTTAGCCGAGCAGCCGGCGCCGCATCTGGAAGGCCTCGCGGGGATTCCCGGCACTCGTCCAGCGGCTCGACCCATCGCAACCGCCGGCTTCGGAAGAAGCCAGCATGAAGCGAAGGATCAGGCCAGCCGCGCTCCGCCGGCGCGTGGAGAAGACTGCGGCGCCGTGGAGCTTACGGTCTACTGCCCGGCCCCCGTTCCGCAGCTTTAAGCAGGCGGTCCAGCTCCGCGATGACCCGTTTGGCGTTCAACACTTTTTCGGCCAGGTCCAGCGGGCGGTAGAAATAGTGGTTCGAGGCCTCGTAGGCGATCACCGAGTGGCGGCGCGCGGTAAGAAACTGGTCCCGCGCCAGCCGGATCTCGTCACGGGCGATCTCCTGCATCCGGCGGATCACCGTCTCGTCAGGGGATTCTTTCAGCCGTTCGCGAAGCCGGTAGAACTCTACCTGGTTGGCCACGCTGCGGAAGTGTCTCCAGCAGGTCTGGGCGACCGCAAGATCCAACTCGATCGCGGCGCGGCGCACCGCGGGCGCTTCTTCAAGAACCTCCTCGAGAAGCGGGAGCCCTTCGGCCCAGAGCGCCGCCAGCCTGGTGAATTGCCGCTGGACGATCTCCGGCGGGTAGTCCGCCGCCCACTTCCGCCAGGCGTCGTGCGGAAACAGGATCATCGAGGGCGGCTGCTGCAGTTCCTCCAGGCGGAGCAGGTTCGCCGGACCGTGATGGGTGGGAATCAGGTACATATGCACGCCGTAGGGGAACTCCTGGAACGCCCGGCTGAAGCGGCGCCATGCCTCCACCATGCGGGCGGCGCCCGCCTCCCCGCAACGCGCCGCCGCCACCTCGAGGAGAATCTCCTCCGGGCTGGAGCGGGGCGCCCAATAGTAGGCCTGGGCCGCCGCCAGGTTCGGCGACGGATAGCCGCCGAGAGTCCAGGAAGCCATCAAGGCGGAGATCTGCCGGCGCGACAGGTTCCGGCAATGCTCGAGAATCAGGTGCGGCACGGGAATGTAGGGGACGGCGGCGATCTCCCAGGTGTTGTTGAACTGGACCTTGGCCGCCGCTTTCAGCCCCGCCTTCCGGGCGCGCCCCCAATTCCGGTTCGCCCGGGGTCCCGGGCCCACCACCGAGATCGAGTACTCCCCTACGCGCAATGGAACCCCGCGATCCACCGGCGCCTCCCATTCGCTCACGCTCAACAGGAAGGCGTCCTTCGATAGCCGCGGAATCAGTTCCCTGGCCAGGGCGTCTCCCCATCCCCAGTCCCAGTGCAGGATCCGCGCCCGGCGGTTGGTGCGGCGGATGCCGTCGCGCATCGTGTTGAGCAGCTCCGCGAGCACCTCCCAGCTCTTGCGTTTCGAGCACCGGGGACAATCGCCCGCCTGGGGAGCGCCGGTCCCCCAAGCCCCGCCGTGCGAGAAACAGTTGGTGTGGTTCTCCGACATCGAGATGGTGAAGAAGCCCCCGATCCCGGGAACCTCCCGCGCCACGTGAGCCAAACTGTTGGCGATCCATCGGCGCACCTTCGGCACGCTTGTGCACATGGCCCAAAGGCCCCGGTAAGAGGAGCCGCGAACGTCCGGGTGCCTCCGGAAGAACTCTTCACCCATGGCGCGGGGCTCGTTCAAGTACAGGTAGATGCGGATCCCGTAGCGCCCGGCGCGCTCGACCAGGCGGTTGAGGTTGCGCAGACGCTTCTCGCAGCCCTGGCCGAATTCGGGAAACTCCGCTGAGGGGGCCAGCGTGTTCAGCACCGCCTGGATCCAAACGCCGTTGATCCCCACGCGGGCGAGCTTGTCCAGGTAGCCTTCGGGAAGCGGATCCACCTCCGGCTCGAACAACGGGTCGCCGTAGAGGGCGAAGAACGGGTAGACGTAACGCGGATCCCACACCTGCTCGCGTTCGAACGTCCCGGCGCGCAGGAACGGGCCGCCTCGCGCCCCCAGCCGCTGCTCGAGCCAATAGACCGCCCGCATCACGCCCTCCGGATCGGTGGAAACCAGCCGTACCTCGCCCGGGCCGGCTTCGATGCGGAAACGAAGGCTCCCGGCAGCCCGGCCTGCTAACTCGAGCCGGATGACCCCCGCCGCGCCTTGCGCCTCGGACGGCTCCAGCCGCGCCCCCATCGCCTCGGTCAAGAAACGCCGCAGCCGCTCGGCCGCTTCTCTCAGCTCCGGGCGTCCCGCAGTGGTGAGTGCCCAACCGGAACCGAGGTCGATCTCGCCGGGCCGGGCCGCGGCGGACGGGTCGCGGAGCCGCGGATGACCCGGATCGCTCAAACGCTCGACGAACTCGAACGGCGGCTCCCCGGCCTCGTGCCACGCCTGGCCGAAGACGCGGCTAATTTCTTCCTGGATGCGCGCCGCGGCGCGCCGCTCGCCGGCCGTGGGCGGGCGGTAGACCAGCCGCTTGCAGTCCGGCTTGGGGCCCAGCTTGTGATCGAGGAAGTCGTCCTCTTTCAGGGTGAACTCGAAGCGCTCCGCGTCCCAACCGAGCAGGCTTTGGATTTGCGCGTTGGGTAGCAAGTGCCAGTTCTGGCGGATGACGGTGATGTAGAGGCGCCGCAAGCGGTCCTCGCCGAGCCCCGGCTTCGGGGGCAGGCCCATTTGCGCGCCAAGCTCGAGCAACTGCTTCGGGGCGGCGGCGACGGTCCGCGCCATGCGGCCCAGATCGGCGATCTCCCAATTCCGCCACACGAACTCGTACAGGCGGCTGGGGAAGTGGGGTTCGGAAATCGGCTCGAGTCTCGACGCCGCGGCCGTCAGAGCAGGCGGCGGCCCTGGCGAGAGCAGGCCGAAGGCCGGGGCCAGGCGCAGAAACTCTCTCCGCTGCATCGGTAACGTCTCATCATACTGCCGAACGCCTTCCCGCCCGCCCGGGGGCGGTGGGCCAGGCGCCCGGACCTTTCTACCCCTGACCCGTGACTACGCCCGCAATGCGCCGGAGCTGCTCGTCGGTCGATTCGTTCGGCGCCGAGCAGCCCGGGGCCAGCAGGAACTTGACGCCGGCCTGCGCCCGCGCCTCCTGCCACTGCCGCCGCAGCTCTTCGCCGGAAAGCTCCAGGATGCGCTTGTAGTCCCAGCCGCCCATGATCACGCCTTCGAAGTTCCGCCGCACCTCGGAGATCGGCACGCCCGTCGAGTGCGTGGCGTAATGGAACACCGTGGCGTCCCAGCCAGAGTAGAAGAGATCGAGATAGACCTTGTCGCCATGCAGGTGCATGGTGTTGAGCGGGGCATCGGCGACGGCGGCGAAGATGCGCTTGTCGAACGGCTCGCTGAACTTCGCGTACTCCTCCCGCGTGAGCACCGTCTCGTCGGCGTTGGCGATGGCCAGAAAGACGCCCGATACGCCGGCGGCGACGGCCTTCCGGGCGTGGTTGCACTCGGACTCGGTGATGATCTCGAGCGCCTCGAGCAGCTTCTCCGGCTCTTCGTCCTTCATCCGGGCGACCTCCTCCGGCGAGGAGAGCTTCTCGGCCACCTTGTAGGGGTTGAAGATGGTCTCGATGGAGTGGGCCGAGCCGGCCAGTTCCCGGTTGATGATCTCGAGCGCCTTGATCTGCTCCGGGAACGGATTGTCGAGCGCCTCGAGTTCGTACCAGGCGCCCTCGGGCCGCGGGTAGGGATAGTCGCTCATCACCTTGACGATGTCGGTGCCGAACTTGCGGTGGAAGGCTAGGGTGTTTTCGGCGTGCTTCTCTCCCGGCTCGTTTTCGTCCAGGAAGTGGTACCAGAAGCTGAACGGCTGGCGGTCCGGCTCCTTGCCCGCGAGCACCAGATCCACCCGCTCCCGGGGCGTCAACTCGGGTTTCCGGCCGCAGAATACCGCGGCCGCGGATCCGAACAAGAATGCGCGTCTGGAGATCATGGGAAGCCTCCGTTGCCGCCGGCCGCCCGCGGCTGGGCGAGCCAGCCCAATCTCGTGCCCTGATCCGGGTTGGAGGGCCTTTTTATGTTACAGGAATTCGAGAAGTCCGCCGGGCGCGACCGTCCCCGGTCCCTTGTGAATTCCCTTCCCCGCCCCCGAGATGCCCCGGCGCCGCCAGCAGAAAGAAGGCGCGGCCCGTAAGGCGCCTTCCGGACCGGCGGCCGAGTTGGACCTCCTCACTGAGGTCGGCGACCTTCGAAAGCAGCGTTTGGCCATTCCAGCAAGAACGGTGCGGCCACACACACCGCGCTTCCGCAATCGGACGGGTCGGAATACAGTTGCCGGCGACGAACCGCTTTCAAGCAGCGCCCGGTCACGCCGCCGGCGTTCCAGCCTTGACGACGCCCAACGCTGCAGTCTTTCCGGGGATTTCGCAGCTGTGTTCGCAGAAATCATCCTCCGACCCCCCACGCGTTAGACCCAAGCCGCTTTGCACGCCTGACAGAAAAGCCGTTAAAATAGCGGAAACTCACAATGTTTTCCTCGCCCCAGGAACGTTCCGCTTTCGCCTTAGTGCTCCAGGACTATAGAAAAAGCTTGGCAGCTATCTTCGGCCGTATCCGGCAAAAGCTTCTTCAGGATCTCGGCCTCCGGTGGTTTTTCCTCTGCCACGCTCTGATCGCCGCGCTTTTCGCCGCGGCGCCCGTTGCGGCCCAAGGCGTCTCGTTGGGCATCACGGGCGGCGTGTACCCCGGCGCGGATTTCGAGGACCAGTACATTCCTATACCGCCCTTTCCTCCGATCGTGATCCGCTCGGACTCAGTGGGCTACGTGGTCGGTCCGTCCATCGAGCTTCACCTGACCAGGAAGTTCTCCACGGTTTTCGAGGCGCTGTACAAACCTCTGCACTACGAGGAGAGCGCAAGTTTTCGAAGGACAGGAGAGGACACTTACGAGGTCATCGGGTATGCCCCCGCGACAGTCGTGACGTGGCAGTTTCCGCTGCTCTTTCGATATCGGTTCTCCCTCCTGCGCTGGCGGCCGTTTTTCGAGGGCGGACCTTCGTTCCGGTCCACGGGAAACCTGAATGCGTCGAATCCCTCCCACTTCGGCGTGAGCGTCGGAGCGGGGCTGGAGTTACGCTCAGGCCGCTTTGCCGTAACTCCGGGGATCCGCTACACGCATTGGCAGGAAGACACCTGGTGGACCGACGTGCGGACCCAGCCGGACCAGTTGGAAATCACCGTACGCCTGAGCTGGAAGCTATGGGGCAAATGAAGTGCGACCGCTTCTGCCGCGGTTCAGCAAGGAATCCAATAAGCGGTAATACGAAAACGTCCAGGTGCAGATTGTGGAAAATGACGCAACGCAAGACAAGGAAATGCCAAGAATCGTCACAAGAAAAGAAACTTTGACTGAGAGAACGAGTTGGCGCACGGGAGGTGTTTCCACGATCCTCGGCAACGGCCGAGGCAAATCAATGAGCGTGTCTACCGTTCGTCGGCTCGTCTCGTTCGGCCTGCTGGGCGCTACGCTTCTGTCGCCGCCGGTAGCGGGTCAGAGCCTGTCTGTGGGCGTGTCCGGCGGCGCTTACCCGAATCGGGACCTGGTAAAGAAGAAGCGGACCTTCCCATACCTGCCAGCGGTGCTGCGGCAAGAGACCGCCGGATACGTTATTGGTCCATCGCTCGAGCTCCAGATCAGCAAAAGCTGGTCGGTCAGCGCAGAAGCCTTCTACAAGCCGCTCCATTATCAGGAGGTACAAGACCTGGAGCCGCCGCGATGGCCTTACAGGGTGGTGACACTAACGACGTGGGAGTTCCCGGTCCTCTTGCGGTGGAAGCTTAGCGGCGGGTGGGTGAGACCGCTCTTCGAAGGCGGAGCTTCGGTCCGGACAACCAGCAGGCTTGAGGCGTCCATTGCTTCCCATTTCGGCGCTACGGCCGGCGCCGGATTCGAGGCACGGTGGGGACGGTTCGCGCTGGCTCCGGTCGTGCGCTTCACGCATTGGGCGGATAACACACGATGGGCTAGCGTTCAATCCCAGTCGAATCAGTTCGAAGCGCTCGTGCGGTTGAGCTGGACCGTGTGGGGTAAGTAAGAGGCCCCACGCTCGATAAGGAATCCACCTGCGACCGACCGAACACAAAGACCGCGGAGAGCTGCCGAGGCGCCCCCGAAGGCACGGCCTTCAAGCCCCCGCCCCGTGGAGGCGCTTCAGCAGCCAGGCCATGTTGCGGCCGAGGGTCTTCATGGTCCGGAGGCCTTCCTCGTCCCTCTCGACGTCGCCCTTCTCGAGGCCGATCCCGAGGTTCCAGTAGGTCGAGCCGGGGACGATCATCTCGCTGATCAGGAACAGGTGGTTCATCGTGTCGTAGGCGTGCAGGGCCCCCTGGCGGCGCACGGCGACCACGGCGGCGCCCACCTTGCGGCGAAGGAGGTTGCCGTTGGCCCGGGCGACGTAGCCGGCGCGGTCCACCAGGGCCTTCATCTCGGCGGTGACGTCGGTGAAATAGGTGGGCGAGCCGAGCAGGATGCCGTCGGCGGCGACCATCTTCTCGAAGCAGTCGTTGAAGATGTCGTCGGTGACCGAACAGCGCCCGTCCTTGTTGCGCTTGCACTCCTGGCAAGCCGTACAGCCGGCGATCTTGCGTCCGCCGACCTGGACGAGTTCGGTGGCGATGCCCTCAGCCTCCAGCTCCGCCAGCACGTAGCGGAGCAGGATCGAGGTGTTTCCGTCCTCACGCGGGCTTCCGTTGAACGCGACCACTCTTAGCTTCTTCATGGCGTATGTCGAGGGCCCGAGGGCCGGGCAGATCCGCAGGGGATTGCGGAGTTCCCGGTCCCAAGCGCTTTTCGGATATTCTACGCGACCGTCCCGCCGCCCCGCGTCTGCCGGCCGGCGGGGAGGGCGGCCGCAGCCTATTGAAACCGGAAGCTGCGGGCGGCGAGCCAGCCGGCGACGACGGCGGAAAGGCCGAGAGCAGCGATGTGCGGCAGGACGGCGGCCGGCGGCGCGCCGAAGCTCATGAGCTGGTGCAGCGCGTCCATGGCCCAGCCGGTGGGCAAGAGCATGGCGAGGCGCTGGGCCCAGAGCGGGGTGATCTCGATGGGCCACCAGCAGCCGCCGAGCGCGGCCAGCAGGTTCGCCAGGATCACGCCCAAGGCGATGGCCTGGCCCTCGGACCGGACGAGATTGCCGTAGAGGACGCCCGCCGAAGCGGCGAAGGCGGCGTAGACCGCCAGCAGCGCCAGGACGGCCAGCCAGTGGGGACCCCAATCGACGCCGAAGACGAGCGCGCCGAGCACGACGGCCCAGGCGATCTGAACCGCCCCGAGAACGAAGCGCGCCCCCCACTTGCCGAGCACCACCGCCCCTCGCGGCATCGGGGCCGACGCCAGCCGCCGCAAAATGCCGTGCCGGCGCTCCAAGAACAGGGTGACGCCGCCGGTGATGAGCAACACCAGCAGGGTGGTCATCACCATGGTGCCGGGCACCGCCTGCTGGAAGCCGGAGGGGATGCGCTGAAGAAAGCCCGCCCGGCGGACTTCGAGCGAAAGCGTGCCGGGGCCGTCTTCGAGCCTCTTCAGGACCGTCTCGGGCGGCTCGCCGAGGCGCTCGGCGACCACCAGGCCGGCCAAGGCCGAATAGAGAGCCCGGCGGATGCGGAACTCATCGAACTGCGCCTCCTCGTTGTCGCCATAGGTGAAATGCACCTTGGCCTGCTCGCCGGACAGCACGGTCTCGGTGAAGCGCTCCGGGAAGACGAGGCGGCGGGAGAAGCTCTGCGCCTCCTGATCGGAGACCCGCTCGACGGAGAAGCCGCAGCGCTCGAGTTGGGCGAGCACGTGTCCGGCGAGGTAGCCGGCGGATTCAGGAACGACGGCGGCGAGGCGGTCCTTGGACGAAGAGCCCCCGGCGCCGCCGAAGCCCCCGGTGATGGTCCCGATGAAGTAGAAGAAGACGATAGGCATGGCGAACGCCCAGAACCAGACGACGCGCATGCGCAGGAAATGCCAGGCGTCTTTCCGCGCCAGAACCCAGCCCATCTTGAAGGTCTCCCGCCACATCGCCGTTCACCTCAGGAAGGCGCGCCGCAGGCGCCGGACGCAGATCCACCAGCAGACCAGGCCCACGCCGAGAACCAGTCCGAAGGCGCGCAGCGCCGCCGTCGGATCGCCGCCGCCGGAGAGCAGCCGCCGCAGCTCGAGCAAGGCCCAGCCGTTGGGCGTCCACATGCCGATCCCGGCCATCCAGGCGGGCATCAACTCGAAGGGAAAGAAGCTGCCGCCGACGAGAGCCAGCAGCATCACCGCGAGGTTGTTGCCGATGGCCGCGGAGCGGTAGCTGGAGGCGTGCACCTGCAGGAGCATGGAGAGCAGGTAGAGAGCGCCGCCGCTGAAGCCGATCCAGACGACGGCCAGTACGGGCCGGCGGACCTCCAGGCCGAGCAGCGCCGCACCCCCCAGCACTCCCGCCGCGCCCAGGGCCAGGAAGACGGCGACGGCGGCGGCGAGCTTGCCGCCGAGCAGAGCCGTGACGGATCCGGGAGACGAAGCGGCCCGGGGTAAGGTCCCCATCTGCTTCTCGCGCCAGATGTCGTAGCTCATGCCGCCGGCGGCGAGCAGCACGGCCATGTAGAGCAGGCCGGGGAAGAACAGGGCGCCCAAGTCGGTGGACTCGCCTTCGCCGGCGGAGGTCTCGACGTCGATCAGCGGGGGATCGAAGTATTTCGCCGCCTGGCGCACGGTGCGGTTGACGGCGACGGCCATGGCGGCGACCTGGGCGTCGGACGGGGCCTCGCCCCGGGGCAGGCTCTCCAGGTCTTCGCCGAAGGCCTCCTGAAAGTAGCCGGCGGCGTCGAGCATGGCTGCGGTGGCCTCGACGACGATGCGCGGCACGATCGACTGCGCGGGGTTGGTGACGATCTCGACCTTGGCCGGCGCGCGGTCGAGGAAGCTCTTGCCGAAACCTTCCGGGATGATCACCAGGGCGGCGGCCTCGCCGCGGTCCATGCGGCGGCGGCCCTCCTCGGCGGTGACCGCCTCGACGGCGAGCATCTCGGCCATCGGGCCCTGCGAGTAGGCTCCCGCCAGCATGCGGCTGAAGAAGGACTCGTCCTCATCGGCGACGAGGACGCGGCCGTGGGGGGTGGGCGATCCGCGCCCGAAGAGAAGAAACAGCAGGACGGCCAGGACGATAGGGATGCCGATCCAGGCCGCCAGGCCGAGCGGGTCGCGGCGGTAGCGCCGCAGCTCCTTTCTCAGGCTCACCAGCAGCGCGCCCATCGGCTATTCCCGCAGCTCCTTTCCGGTGAGCTTGATGAAGAGGCTCTCGAGGCTGGGCTGGGTGAGGGTGACGTCGCGGATCTCCATGCCGCTTTCGGCCAGCGCCGAGAGCAGGACGGGCAGCCGGCGGGGAGCGTCGTTGACGGCGCACAGCAGGACGGATTCCTCGGCCTGGATGACTTCGGCGACGCCGTTCTCGGCCAGCAGGCGCCGGGCGGCGGCGGGATCGAAGCGGCCGGTGAGGCGGAGCATGTCGCGCTCGCCGAGCATCGAGCGCAACTCGGCCAGCGTCCCCTGGGCGATGATGCGGCCGTGGTCCATGACGCCGATGCGGTCGCACAGGGTCTCGGCCTCTTCCATGTAGTGGGTGGTGTAGAGGACGCACGCTCCGGCGCGGGCCTGTTCGCGAATGACCTCCAACAAGCGGACGCGGCTCTGGGGATCGACGCCGACGGTGGGCTCGTCGAGCAGCAGGACCCTCGGCTCGTGCACGAGGCCGCAGGCGAGGTTGAGGCGGCGCTTCATGCCCCCGCTGAAGCCCTTGACCGGTTCAGTGGCCCGCTCGACCAGCCCGGTGAGTTCCAACACCTCATGAATCCGCCCCCGGAGGGCCTTGCCCCGCAGCCCGTAAAGGCCGCCCCAGTACTCCAGGTTCTCGACGGCGGAAAGCTCTTCGTAGAGGGCGATCTCCTGCGGGACGATGCCCAGGGAGCGCCGGGCCTCGAAGCCGTCCGCGCCCACGTCGTGGCCGTTGACGCGCACGCTGCCGGCGTCGGGCCGCAGCAGGCCGGAGATGCAGCCGATGGTGGTGGTCTTGCCGGCGCCGTTGGGGCCGAGCAGGCCGAAGATCTCGCCAGCGCGGACTTCGAACGAGGCGCTCTCGACGGCGACGAGGTTGCCGTAGAGTTTGCGGAGGCGTTCGACCTGGATCATGGGCGTGCTCATCGGAGTATCGGCGGCGCGCTGGCCGGGCGCAGTCTCATCGGTCCTTCCATTTCAGCTCGGCATCGGTGCGGCGGACATAGTTGGCGTCCAGGGCGGCCGGATCTCCCGCCTCCCCCGCAGCCAGGCGGCGGGCGGCGATGCGGGCCACGGCTCCAGCCAGAGCCCGGGGCGCGCGGACGACGGGCGCGCCGGCGAAGCGTGTTCCGCCCAGCGCCGGCTGGAAAGCCTCCGGGTTCGTAGAGACGAATTCCAAATCGCCCGAAGGAAGAGTTACGAGCCAGTCCTGGAATTTGTTCACCACTTCCGGGCCAACGAGTTCCAGTTGCGCGTCGTAGACGGCGCCGTAGATCTCGCCCCGGCGGGCGTCGAGCACCACGGCGCGCAGCGGCGCCGATCCGAAGGAGGCGACCGCCTGCAGGTTGGAGACGCCCAGGGCTCTCTTGCCCAGCGCTTCGGCCAGCCCCTTGACGGCGGCCAGGCCCACCCGGACGCCGGTGAACGAACCCGGGCCCGCGGCGGCGGCGAAACAGTCGATCTCCTCGACCCGCCAGCCGTGGGCCGCGAGCAGCCGCTCCATATGGCCGAACAGGACGTGGGCGAAGCCGTCGGGCGAGTGAAGGGGCAGTTCCTCTACCACCCGTTCATCCTCGGCCAGGGCGAGGCTGCCGAATTCGCCGGTGGTGTCGAGGCTGAGGATCCGGGCCATCACTTCTCCTGGAGCGTGTAGACCCGGTTGAGCAAGTAGACCTTGCCGAAAGCGTTCATGCCGTAAACGCGCAGGTTCATGTTCGAGGGTAAGCGCCGGACCAAGCGGCGGGGCACTTTGAACTTCCCTTCTTTGCCCGTGGCCAGCACCTGGTAGCCGATGCCGGCCCCGGCCACCTCGCCGGTCCACAGGAAGAGCATGCGGCTGGTGGCGCGGGTCTCGCGGGTGAGCTTCAGCGAGAAGCGCACCGGGGTGTCGATCGGCAGGGTCTCGCCGGGCGGCTCGACGATCTCGTAGGGGCAGCGCTTGGGGTCGAGCTCGACCTCCTGCATCAGCACGGGCCGGGACTCGAAGTAGTACCGCTTCGCCATCGCGGCTTTCTTGCCGTCGCGGGAAAGGTGCAGCACCCAGTCGTGGTCGAGGGTGGGCGGCTGGCCGCTGAAGCGCTCGCCCTTGTACTTCTTTTTCTTGGGGCGGACGAACTCGCCGGTGATGGGGTTGAACCAGTAGATCTGGTATTCGCGCTTCTCGGTGACGAGCTCGACGGGGCCGGGCTTCTCCAGGTAGACGATGTACTCGATGCCGGGCAAGGCCAGCGCCCGGCCGCCGTCCACGTCGTAATAGGGCTCGAGCTCCCAGTGGCGAGTGCGCGAGAAGAAGTCGTACCAGTGCGTCATCTGCTGGGCGCCGGGGGCGTCCAGATACTCGGCGCTGATCTCGATCCCGCGGCCGCCGTAGGTGCCGGTATTGCCGTAGGTGGGGTACATGCCGCTCATGGTGGCGATCCAGAGCCGCTTGCGGAAGGTGTCCGTATCGACGTGGTGGCGGTGGGTGGCGCCGGCGCCGGAGTTCTCGTAGGCAAACTCGGTGTTCACCTGGGGGGTGGCGTAGAGCTGGTGCTCGATGGCCTCCAGAGCCTCGTCGGAGGTCTGGTAGACGATGTAGTCCATCCAACCGTCGTCGAGCAGCGGGGCGGAGGTGGAGGTGGTGTGGGTCGAGCGCGGGTGCCCGTAGGGATCGAGCTTCTTCAGCAGGCCGCCGAGCTCCTTCATGAGGTCCCGGCCGTCCTTGTACTCCTCGAACTCCTGCACGAGCTGCCAGGTGACGTTCATCGGCGCGTAGCGGGCCACTACGTAGCGGATGTAGCGCTGGCGCTGCCGCCAGCTCGGGAAGAAATCGGCGAGGTGGTTGCGGTCGCCGCCGAGGATGAGGTCGGCGGTGATGCCCTTGCTGTTCATGTAGAGGACGCGGCGGTCGAGCTCCTGAAAGTAGGCGACGTTGGGGGTGTCGGGATCCAGGTAGACCTTCTCGCCGCCGGGGAAGTTGCCGAAAACGAGGCCCCGGATGTGGTTGAACTTCTGCTCGGCGCGGCGGTCCACAATTTGCTCGAAGAGCGCGCGGTCGATGAAGGCGAAACGGTAGCAGGTGTCACCCATCCACAGGTGAGGGATGGGGCGGCGGCCCTTCTCGGTGTAGGAGAAGTGGTGGACATTGGCCACCCGGACAAAGCCTTTCGAGTCGGACTCGACGGCGGTGAAATGGCCGATCATGCCGTTCCAGCGGGAGATGTTGCTGGTGACGCGGTAGTCCCAGCGGCCGGCCTCCATCGGAGCGAACCGGATGACCAAGCGCCGCCCGCCATCCCAGAAGCCGGGCATCAGGAAGGTCCGGGCCTCGGGCGAGCGGAACTCGGCATGGATCTGGACGGAGAGGTAAGGGTTGGGGTGGGCTTGGGCCTCCTGGTCGTTCAGCTCGAAGACGATTTCGCAAATCGAGTACGTCGGCGTCTCCGGACAGGAAGGCTGGGCTTGCAGAAAGAGCGAAAACAATACACCGGCAAGGGCGATGCGGTATATCATCGTTCCTAGTTTACGCAGGAAGGGAGGACGTCATGAACGGAGCCAGTCGGCGGCAATTCTTGAAGAGCGGGGCGGCGCTAGGGGCGCCCGCGCTGGCAGCGAGCCGAAGGAGCGCGAACGACCGGGTCCGGGTGGCGGTGGTCGGTTTGCGCGGGCGCGGCCGGTCGCACATCCGGGCTTTCCACGACCTCCGCGGCGAGAACGTGGAGCTGGTAACACTGTGCGACTGCGACGAGAACGTCCTGGCCCAGCGGGTGGCCGATTACGAGAAGCTTTCCGGCAAGAAGCCGAAGACGGCGCGCGACATGCGGGAGGTCCTCGACGACAAGACAATCGACGTGGTGGGCTTCGCCACGCCGAACCACTGGCACGCGCTAGGCACGATCTGGGCGTGCCAGGCGGGCAAGGACGTCTACGTCGAGAAGCCCGGCTCGCACAACATCTACGAAGGCCGCAAAGTGGTGGAGGCGGCGCGCAAGTACAAACGCATCGTGCAGCACGGCACGCAGAACCGCTCCAGCCCGAACATCGTCGAGGCGATCGAGCAGCTCAAGAAGGGGGTGATCGGCCGGGTCTACATGGCCCGCGGCATCGCCTACAAGAGGCGGCGAGGCTTCCAGCAGATCCGGGAAGCCCCGGTGCCGAAGGGGCTGGACTGGGACATGTGGCAGGGGCCGGCGCCGTACCGGCCTTACGCGCGGGAGCGGCACCGCGGCTGGCATCTGCTGTTCGACTACGGCAACGGGGACATCGGCAACCAGGGCGTCCACGAACTGGACATCATCCGCTGGGGACTGGGCCTCGACGAGCACCCGGCGAAGATCGCCTCGATGGGCGGCGTCTGGGTGGACCGGGGCGCACAGCAGTATCCGCAAATCCAGGCGGTGATGTACGAGTGGCCGGGCCGCGACGTGCTGGTGACCTTCGAGACGCGCTCCGGCTACACGAACCCGGAAGCCGGTATGGGCAAGGAGTACATCTTCCTGGACAAGCGCAACGCCGTGGGGGTGATCTTCCTCGGCACCGACGGCTACATGATCCTGCCGGACTATTCGAGCTATTACACGTTCCTCGGCAAGAAGGCCGAGCCGGGGCCGAAGGCTGAGGCTGGAGCCATGGTGCGCCAGCCCGCAGTGCCGCGGACGATGGGACCGTCGGCGGTGGGCGAAGGCAACATCGCCAATCTGCCGCACTTCCGCAGCTTCATCAAGGCGGTGCGGAGCCGGAAGGAATCGGACCTGAGGGCGGGCCCCGAGGATCTGCACTACTCCTCGGCGCTGCCGCACCTCGCCAACATCGCCTGGCGGACGGGACGCATGATCCACTTCGATCCCAAAGCCGAGAAGTGCGTCGGCGACGAAGAGGCGAACCGGCTGCTGACGCGCGACTACCGCGCCCCCTACGTGGTGCCGGAGAAGGTGTGACAGGGCGGGCCGCCTTCCCAAGCGCGCCGGCGGCCGGCGGCCCGCGGATTCCCTACCACTGAACGGGCTTGCCGATCTCCAGCGGCCAGACCTCGGTGTCGAGGTCTTTGACCAGCTCCGCCAGCTCCTCGGGCTTGCCGGTGAGCGGCGGGAAGGTGCCGAAGTGCATGGGCACCACCTTCTTCGCCTTGAGCAGGCGGCAGGCGACGGCGGCCTCGCGGGGGCTCATGGTGAACAGGTCGCCGATGGGCAGGAAGGCCAGCTCGGGCGCGTACATCTCGGCGATGAGGCCCATGTCAGTGAAGACGTTGGTGTCGCCGGCGAAGTAAGCGCGGCGGCCGTCGGGGAACGTGATGACGAAGCCCGCGGCCTCGCCGCCGTAGACGATCTTGCCCTCGTCGAGGATGCCGCAACTGTGGACCGCCTCGGTCATCGTCACGGTGACCGGGCCGACCTTCTGCGAGCCGCCCTTGTTCATCGGGCAGCAGTTCTCGACGCCTTTCGAGCCAAGCCACTCGCAGATCTCGTAGATGGCCGCGATCGGGGGTTTGAACTGCTTGGCCAGGGGCACGACGCTGTGGATGTGGTCGAAGTGCCCGTGGGTGACGAGGATCGCGTCGATCCTGTCGAAGCGGTGGTCCTTGGGATAGGTGGGACCTTCCGTCCAGGGATCGCAGAGAATCACTTCGCCGCTATCGAGCTTGAATTGGAACGTTCCGTGTCCGAGCCAGGTGATTTCGACCATGATCTGTTGCCTCCACCAACGATCATAGTGCAGGGGGAACGCGGCGCACCGGGCTCGGGCTTCATGGGGCCGCAGCGCCGGAGGGCGCCAATCCCGGGAAACGCTCGAGGAATCGGGCGACGAGGGCCAGGATCTGCTGCTGCGTTTCCAGCTCGCCGCCGAAGCCGGGAACCCAGACGGCGTCCTTTTCGCGGCGGAACCAGGTCCACTGGCGCTTGGCGTAGCGGCGGGTCTCCTGCTGCGTCGAGGCGATGGCCTCCTCCAATGACAGCTCGCCTCGGAGGCAGGCCACGGCCTGCTGGTAGCCGATGGCCTCGAGGGCCTTCGACTCGGGAGGGAATCCCCGGGCGAGGATGGCGCGGACCTCGTCGATGAGGCCGGAGCGGAACATCTGCTCGGCGCGCTGCTCGATACGGCGGTAGAGCTGCTCGCGCGGAGGGTCGAGGACGATCTTCAGCGTTTCAAAGCCCTCGAGCGGGTCGCGGCCCCGGCGGAACTGCGCGGAGAGAGGAGCACGCCCGAGGATGCAAGCTTCCACCGCGCGGATGAGCTTGTTGCGGTCCCGGGGATGGATGCGGGCGGCGGTGGGGGGATCGAAGCGGCGCAGGAAGCGGTGCAGCAGGCCGGGGCGGCGGATTTCGGCCTCGAGAAGGCGGCGGCGGAGCCGGTCGTCGCGCGGGGGGCCGGGAAAGAGGCCGTCGAGCAGAGCGCGGAGGTAGAATCCTGTTCCGCCGGCGACGACGGGCAGCCGGCCCGAGCGGGCGATGGAGCGGACGACGGGCCGCGCGCGCCGGGCGTATTCGCCGGCGTTGAAGACCTGGTCCGGGTTCAAAAGATCGAGAAAATGGTGCGGGACGCCGCAGCGTTCTTCCGGGCCGAGCTTGGCGGTGCCGATGTCGAGGTACCGGTACAGTTGCAGCGAGTCGCAGTTGACGATCTCGGCCGGCCAGCGGCGGGCGACGGCCAGCGCAGCTTCGCTCTTGCCGGAGCCGGTGGGGCCGAGGATCGCCACCAGCGGGGCGGAATGCCGTGCAAGTGTCTGATCCTGGCGCACTTCGATTTCAGTGTAGGGCATCGATGCCTGGGAGCCGCGCGGCGCCGGGAGAGGCGGCGGGGGGCTGTATCCGGCCACACGCCGCCGCGCGTCGAATAAAATGATGTTTCGAATCGGCCGAGGGAGAAATCCGATCGGCGGTATACTGTTTGAAGAAAGGATTTCCACGCCTCCGTAACCTGACGCGCGAGGAGCGGAAACCGGATCAACACAATGGGTAAGTACCATTTGCTCGCTTCCTTTTTCTTAGCGGGTCTGTTGATTGCCGTGGCGGCGCCGGCGGAGGCTTCCGACACCTCCGGGCAAAACGCGAAACCGGACCGAGCTTCGGCTTACTACCACTACTCGCTGGGCCACCTTTACGCTGATCTGGCACGGGTCTACGGCCACCGAGGGGAGTTCGTCGATAAGGCGATCGAGAATTTCCGGAAGGCGATGGAGGCCGACCCAGGCTCAGCGTATCTGAGCGAAGAACTCTCCAAGCTGTACATCCAATCGGGGCGCTTGCGCGACGCGGTGGAAGACGCCGAGGCGGCGATCAAGAAGAATCCGAACAACATCGTCGCCCACCGGCTTCTGGCGCGGATCTACACCCGCATGATCGGCGATACGCAGACTCAGCGGGTGAGCCAGCGCATGCTCGACAAATCGATCGAGCAGTACGAAAAGATCACCGAGCTGCAGCCGGACGACGCCCAGGCGTGGCTGATGCTCGGGCAGTTGTACAAGATCAACCAAGACTCGCTCTCGGCCGAGGCGGCCTACAAAAAGGTCCTGGAGCTGGATCCAGAGAATGAGGATGCGCTGATCCAGTTGGGGCTCGTCTATTCGGATCTCGGCGACCGGCCGCGGGCGCTGGAGACCTTCCGAAAGGCGGCGGAGAAACGGCCTTCCCTCAAAGCGCTGACCTATCTGGCCGGGACTTACGAGCAGATGAACCGGTTTGACCTCGCCGTGGAGAGTTACCGGAAAGCAATTGAGCTGGCTCCGGAGAATATCCGTTTGAAGAAGGCCTATGCGGCCAGCCTGCTACGAGCGGGCAAAGCCGACGAGGCGATGAAAGCGTACAAGGAAGTCGCGGAAGCGGATCCGCGTGATTACGAAGCCTATCTGCGGCTGTCCCAGATCTACCGGCAGCGCGGGAAGCTGGACAAGGCGAGAGAAGCTTTGGACAGCGCCCTGGAGATGGCCCCGGGCAACCTCGAGGTGCTTTACACGAACGTCGGGTTGCTCGAAGCCGAAGGCAAGATCGACGACGCCATCGACGCCCTGAAGGAGATCCTGGACTCCACGCAGCGGATCACGTACAGCAAGGGGGAGAAGTCGAACCGCGCGATCTTCCTTGAAAGGCTCGGCCTTCTGTACCGGCTGGCCGGGCGCTATGAAGAAGCCGTGGCGACGTTCCGGGAACTGGAGGAGCTGGATCCGGAATCCGCTCCGCGCGTCGCGGCGCAGATTACCGACACCTACCGGCAGAGCAAAGAGTTTGACAAGGCTTTCGAGGTCATTAGCCAAGCACGGCAGAAATATCCCGACGATGATCTGGTGGGCATCTTGTACGCGACAGTCCTCGCCGACCTGGGGAAGGCCGACGAGGCGGTAAAAGTGGTCCGGAAACTGACCAAGGACAAGAAGGACCGCGACAGTCTGCTGACGCAGGCTCAGATCTACGAGAAGGTCAAGCGCTACGACTTGATGGCGGATGCCCTCGAGAAGGCTCTGAAGCTCTCCAAGACCGATGAAGAAAAGGCCGCGGTGCTTTTCATGCGCGGGGCGATGTATGAGCGGCAGAAACGGACTAAGGAAGCCGAGGCCGCCTTCCGGGAAGTGCTGCGGCTGACGCCGGACAATGCGTCCGCGATGAACTACCTCGGCTACATGTTCGCCGACCTGAACATCAAGCTCGAGGAGGCGCACAAGTTAATCAGCAAAGCGCTCGAGTACGAGCCGAACAACGGCGCCTTTCTCGACAGCATGGGCTGGGTCTATTACCGGATGAACCGGCTGGAAGAGGCGGAGAAGTACCTGCGGCAGGCGGTGGAGAAAGTCTCCGGCGATCCGATCGTGCACGACCACCTCGGCGACGTATACTTCAAACGCGGGAAGCTGCGCGAGGCGGTGGCCCAGTGGAAGCTTTCGCTCCAGGAGTGGGAGAAGAGCTCGGCCAGCGAGCGCGATCCGAAACTGGTGGCCCAGGTACAGAAGAAGCTCGAGCGGGCCGAGATCCGGCTGGCGAAGGAGTCGGCTCCCGCGAAACCGGATCAGCCTTGACCCTCGATTCTCGAATATCGGGCGCCGGGCAGTCGGCCGCATTGCCGATGCCTGCGCGCCCACTGGCGAGCAATAGTTTTCGGCAGCGCTAACCTGCCTCGACCTGGAGTCCCGTGGCCGCGAGGCCGAACTCGTGCAGCCGCCCGGGAAAGTCCTTGTCTGGATCCGCCAGCAGCTCCCGCAGTCGTCCTGCGGCCTCCGGATCGCGGGCGATCATCATCAGGAATCCGCCGCCTCCAGCTCCCGCCAGCTTGGCCCCGGAGACGTAGGGCCGGACAGCCGCCAGGATCGTCTCGATGGGAGCGTTGGTGGTATGCGGGTCGAGCACCTTATTGAGCTCCCAGTGCCGGGCCATCAACTCTCCGAGGTGCGGCCAATCCGCTTCGAGCATGGCATACCGCATCTCCAAGGCCAGGGTCTTAATGCTGTGCAGGACCTGGACCGCAGCCCCTTCGCGCGCCAGGTAGCTGCCGACAACCTGGGCGAGGAGGTCTTTCGCCACGCGCCGCAGGCCCGTGTAATAGAGGACGAAGCGTTCGTGAAACTCGCGGGCGAGGTCCGGGGGCCACTCGATCGGCTCCACGCGCAAGCGCTGGCGCAGCCCCGGGCCGGTGGTGACGAGCTTGACGCCCGGGAAGATGCCGCCGGCCTGGTCCTGCCAACCACCGCCGGTGGTCATGAGCTGCTCGAGACGCATGACCTGATCGCTCAGCTCCGCCTCGGTCAGCTCGATACCGGCCATGACAGAGAGGGCTTTGATGAGGGCGGCGCCCAAAATGCTACTGGTGCCGAGGCCCGAGCCGAGGGGCAGCTCGGCGGCGGTGTGAAGCTCGAGGCCGCCACCCAACTCCGCGAGCCGGGCGCATAGAGGGGTATCCCGGCGGGCGATTCCGAGGAGCCGGAGAGCGGCACGGGGGATGGCGGCTGGCGAACCGGGACCCAAGGGAGCGAAAACTTCCTCGTTCCGGTGAAACTCGACGGCCGCAATTCCGTCGCCGAGACACCGGACGATGGGCGTTTCGATTCGTTTGACGGTAGCGACGATCGGGAGCGAGCCGTCTAGGGTGAGCGCGGCGTTCAACACTGCCCCTCCCCAATCCAGGCAGAACGGCGGGGTATCAGACCAACCACCGCCGAAATCCACCCGAACCGGGGCCCGAACGCGGACGGTCTCGTGCCGCCAACCATCGAGCTGAAAAGGCCTCTGTTCCCGGCATCCTTCCTCGACTGCCCGCTGCACGCACCGGAACGCGTCGCGGCGGGAGCGCTCCGCCTCGTCCCCGAGGCCGGCCTGTCCGAAGAAAAGACCGGCTTGAAAGTAGCGGCTTGCGGCTTCGGTGGGCCGGGAACCTTCCAAAGCCCCCGCGGCGTCACGCAACGCGTGGCCCGTTCGCATGAGCGCTCCCAGTCCCGGACCGCGCGCAAGCATGGGGCGCAAATCGGCTCCGGCTTCGGCCAGAGACACCGCCGAAAGCTCCCAGCTCGCCTCGAGGCGCCGGGTGCGCGCCTCGGCCAACGCGGCTGTGTCGGCCACGCGGGCGCTCTCAGCGAGCGACAGGCGGCGCGCCCGGCGCCAGACGGCCGCCGAGTAGTCCGTCTCGAAACCCATCAGCCAGAGGGCTGACTTCCAAGCGGCGTCCACCGGACCCGCGGCGAACAGGGCGGCGTTCCACAACGAACGTTCGGGCTCCGGCACACCGGACCAGGCCTCTTCCGGATGAATCCCGAGTTCGCCGAACGTTTCCAGGATGGGGCGCCCGAACCACGTGCTGCGGCCGGAATTCACAGTCTGCTTCGGGTCGTCCCCGACGCCGTAGACACGGAAGACCACGCCGGTTTCTCCGTTCTCGAAACGCACCGGGACCTGATGGACGACAGTCTCGGGAGGAATCTCCACCGGCTTACCGATCTCCATCAGGCCGTGGGCAATGGCGCCGCGTCCCGTGCGGAGCGGCACGTCGAGGAGACATTCGATGGTCAAGGAGTCGGTTCCGATCTCGGCGCCGGCGCGGAAGACGCTATCCACGATGACGCCTGAGGAGACGACGCCCCGAGGGGTCGATGTCCCAAGGTGGAGCTGCGTGTGGTACAGATCCCGGAAACGCGAGTCCCGGGCCATCAGGCGCTGAAAGTGCGAGGTCGTGCCGATGTGGGTAAACTCGCCTTCCACCAAGGAGCACCAGAACGGAACTCCGCGCAGAGCGTCCACCAGGCGCCGGATGCTGCTGTGAACGTCCGGGCCGGGCTGGTACTGGCCGGTGAGGGCCAACGTCACGTGTTCGTAGAGGTCGATCTCCGGAACTTCGGCGTCCAGGATGCCGGCGGCGAACTCCCAGCCCGGCCCGCTTTTCACGACCCCGGCGAGCTCCGCCAGGCGCGCCGCGGTGGGGGCGTCGAAACGCAGGAGTCCTATGTCGAGAGCGACCTGGTCGCCGGGCAGCAGTCCGCCGGCCGCCTTCACCTCGGCGGCCGAGGGCTTTTGCAGAAAGGCGTAGACCCGATTGTCGTCTCCGAGCACGTAGACGCCGTGGTGGCTGCCCGTTTCCACCGGCTGGCGCATGGCGACGCCGCAGACTCCGGGCAGGTCCCACCGGAGCTGTTCGGCGGGGAAAGTAAGAATGACGTCTCCGGAGGCCACCAACAGCCCGGATTCGAGCCGCTCGGCCCAGGCGGTGGAAAGAGCCATGGTCTCATCGAAGACGGTGCTTACCTCGCCCCAGGGTGTTTTCACCGGCAGGGCGCTGAAGAGCTTGCCGGCCAGCGAGTATTCCGGCAATCTGCGGGCATCACCCCCGGAATGGATGATCAAGACGCGCTGGGCGCTCCACCACTCTTCCAGCGATCCGTCCCACCGCGGCGCCAGACATCGCAGGGCCAGCTCCCGGAGCGCGTTCAGCGTGGCCCCACCGCTTCCGATCCGCCGCCCCCCGGGATCGGGCGCCACCAGATAGAGCGCTCCCGCGGGCAGCTTGCCATCTCTACGGCGGCGGGCGATTTCGGTCTCGTAGCGTTCCGCCTGACGCTCCGAGCTGGCGGTGATGATGATAGCGCTCCACCAGCGGCCGGAGCCGCTCTCGCCCGCGATTTGAGCGACGTACGCCCGCCGCGCCCGTTCGGCGACCTCTCGCAGAAGGCTTGCCGCACACTCAGACGCCATTTTCGACCCGGTTTTCAATCCATGCACTATACTACGGTTATTTCTCGAGGCGGGAGCAGCGCGATGAAAGGCGGAGAGCGGCACGGGAAGTGGCTGGCGGCGGCCGTCTGCGCGGCCGTGGTCTGGATGGTCGCGAGCCGCCATTCCGGCGCGGAAGAGGCCGCGGCTCCTTTCGAAACCGTGGAAAGGATCGAACCGGTGAGCGTACCGGTGAGGGGACAGGGAACAAATAACGGCTATCCCGAATTGTTGCTCGACCGATCCGGAAGCCTTTGGTGCGCCTGGATCTCCACCGAGCAGCGCAACGTGAACGACTACCGCAACTACGCCGAGGGCGACGCGGTGATGCTGCGGAAAAGAGCGCAGGGGCGCTGGAGCAAACCGGTGGTTTTGAACACCAATTTCGGCGTGAATTTCTCCCCGTCGCTCGCCGAAGACGCCGATGGCAATATCTTCGTCGTCTGGAGCAGCCGGCGCGGCGGCCGTTACCGGCTGTACTCGCGCCGCGTTGGGCAAGACCTCTCGCTGGGCAGTGAAATCGAAATCCTACCGGCAGGAAAACTGGAAGGCCATCCCAGTGTAGTCACGGGCCGCGCGGACCGGCTGTGGCTCGCGGCGCAGTCCTGGCGCAACGGGAGCCAAGACATCGTTTTCTATCGCCTGGAGAACGGCGGGTGGCGGCAGATGCCGGACCCGGCGGCGACGCCCGATCCCGAATTCCGCCCACGGCTGGCCGCGGCTCCCGACGGAACGATCTGGTGCGCCTGGGACGTCTACGCGGGAGGTAAGTACCGCGTGCGGGTGCGGCGCTTCGATCCCAAGGCCGGAGAGTGGGGCGAGGCAGAGGACGTCCCGGGCGACGGCCGGCTGGACGCCTATGCGCCGGACCTGGTGGTGGATCGCGAAGGCCGGGTCTGGGTGACGTATGCGCGCAATTCGGTGTACGAGCAGGCCTGGGGGCGCCGGGGACCACGCAAAGGGCCTTCGCCGCGGCCGACCGTGCGCCTTGTGGTGAAGACAAAGGACGGCTGGCGGTATCCGGCAGCGGACGGGACCGAAGATCCCGGCTTCGTCGCCAGCGGGGACCTGCCGCGGATTCAGGTGGCCGAGAACGGCGCGGTGTGGCTCTTCTGGCAGTCCTTCCGCGGCCACGTGAACTGGAAGATTTCGGCGGCGGTCTTCGCAGGGGAGCGGTGGTTCGGGCCGCACACGTTCGGCCTGGATGAGCCCGTGGCGCTCGACGGGCCTCCGAAGAGGGCCGACCAGCGGGCGGCGTTCGTGATCGGCGAGAGCGGACATGCGCTGGTCGTCTACGAGCGAGGCCGCGGCGTGTTCCGCAATCGGGACATCTACCTGCGGGAAGTCCGGCTGATGGAAAATCTCAAGGCCGCTTCCCGTCCGCGCTTGGCGCGCTTCTCAGGCGCGGCGCTGAAGCCGTTCCGTCGCCCGGTGCGGCGCGCGCCGAAACGCATGGCGATCTGCGACTCCTCCGGCGTGCGCCGGCGGCTCTTCCTCGGCGACCTTCACAATCACCTGCTCATCGACGACGGACACGAAGGCACGGTGGACCAGCTCTTCCACATCCACCGGGACCGCTTCGCCATGGACTTCGCCGCGACGACCTCGCACGGCGACTCGAACAAGCTGCTGATCAGCGAGCTGGCGCACAACGACGCGCTGACTGAGTCGTTGCTGGAAGAGCATAGCTTCGTCACAATTCCCGGGTTCGAATGGACCCAGGGCGACTTTGTGGTTCCGCGGGCCGGCCACCGCCACGTAATCTATGAAACCATCGGCGGCCCCCTCTACCGCCCCACCGAGGGCCATTCCGACTCGATCCGCGAGTTCGTCGATCTGATGGCCAAGACGAATGGGCTGCTCTTCGCCCACCACATCACCCGGCCGTACACGGGCGGGACCGACTGGAGCTACGTCAACGTCTCCGTGGAGCCGTGCGTGGAGATCTGCTCAAGCTGGGGGCGGTTCGAGTATTACCGCAATCCCGGACACATCCGCGGTCCGGAAGTGAAAGGCTGCTCGGTGCAGGACGTCTGGCGAATGGGACTGCGGCTAGGAGTGATTGGCGGCAGCGACGGGCACAATCTGTTCGGGGACCGGATTCAGGGCCTAACTGGCATCTACGCCACAGAGCTGACCCGCGCGGCTCTGTTCGAAGCACTGCGCAAGCGCCACGTTTACGCCACCACGGGCGCGCCGATCGAGCTGGATTTCCGGGTGAATGGGCGCCTGATGGGTTCCGAGATCGAGGCCGAGACCGGGCCGGTGATCGAGGCCGAGGTGGTGGGCACGGCGAAGCTGCTGGCGGTGGAAGTGGTGAAGTACTGCGCGAGCGACGGGCCGGAGTTCCGCACCGTCCACCGGGCGGCGCTCAACGGCAACCGGGCCAGGCTGTGGTGGCGCGATCCCGACTTTCGCGCCGACAGTCTCTATTACCTGCGCGTAACGCAGGAAGTGGAACCGGCCCTGGCCGAGAAGTACAGGAACGCCAAAGAGAACCCATTTCCGACGGAGATGGCCTGGTCTTCGCCGGTGTGGGTGGACAAGAGATAGGAGAGGAAGTGAACAGGAGAGTTTTTGCGCTATCGATTCTTTGGATTCTCCCGGTGATCTGGGGCGCCCAGCCGGGCCGCTACCAGGTCGAGGTGGATATCGGCGTCCGCGCCGCCATGAGAGACGGAACGCTGCTGGCGGCCGACGTTTACCGCCCGGTGAGCAAAGAGAAGTTCCCGGTGCTGCTGCAGCGCACGCCTTACGACCGCAAGGGCGGGCGCTCGGCAGGCCGCCTGCTGGCCTCGCACGGCTACATCGTGGTGATCCAGGACGTCCGCGGGCGCTACGATTCCGAAGGCGAGTGGTACCCCTTCAAGCACGAGAGCGCCGACGGCTACGACACCGTGGAGTGGGCCGCCCGGCTGCCGGGCTCGGACGGCCGCGTGGGCATGTTCGGCGGCTCCTACGTGGGAGCGACGCAGATGCTGGCGGCGATCGCCAAGCCGCCGCATCTGGAGGCCATCTTTCCCTACGTCACGGCGTCGGAATACTACGACGGATGGACCTACCAGGGCGGCGTCCTGATGCAGTGGTTCACCCAATCCTGGACCGCCGGACTGGCCCGCGACACAGTCCGCCGCATGGTCTCGGCCCGGCTGCGGGACTGGCTCGGGTACAACCCCAGGGAGTTCGCAGTGCTGCGCGTGCCGAAAGGGCCGGAGCTCGCCCCTTACTACTTCGACTGGGTAGAAAACTTCACCGACAACGACTACTGGAAGCCGTGGAAGATCTCGGACCACTACTCCGAGCTGGACATCAAAGCGCTGCACGCCGGCGGCTGGCACGACATCTTCCTGAAGGGAACGCTGAAGAACTACATCGGGATGCGCCAGTCGGCCAAGACCGCGGAAGCCCGTGAAGGACAGCGGCTGCTCATCGGACCGTGGGCCCATGCCTCAACCTCTCCGGAGGGCAAGATCGGCGGCTACGTCTTCGGCAAGCAAGCCGTGCTCGACATGAACGGGGCGATCCTCGAGTGGTACGGCTTCGTCTTCAAAGGCAGGAAGAACGACTACGCCAAGAAGCCGCCGGTGAAGATCTTCGTCATGGGCGACAATGTCTGGCGCTATGAGAACGAATTCCCCCTGGAGCGCCAGAAGCTCACGCGTTACTACCTGCACTCCTCGGGCAAGGCGCACACCATCAACGGCGACGGGCAATTGAGCCTCTCTAAACCCAGCGGCGAGCCGCCTGACCAGTTCCGGTACACGCCTCGGGACCCCGTGCCCACCATCGGCGGGCGCCTGTGCTGCGGAAACAGTCTGTTTCCCCCGGGTCCCTTCGACCAAAGCCCGAACGAGTTCCGCCCCGACGTACTGGTCTACTCCACGCCGCCGCTCGAGCGGGACACCGAGGTCACGGGCTTCATCAAAGTGGAACTCTACGCCGCCACTACCGCCCACGACACGCACTTCACCGCGATGCTGGTGGACGTCTCGCCCACCGGCTATGCGCGCCTGCTGACCGACGGTATCATCCGGGCCGGCCTCCGCAACGGCCTGAGCCGGTACGAGGAAATCGAACCGGGCAAGATCTACCGCTACGAGATCGACCTCTGGGCCACCAGCAACGTGTTCAAGAAAGGACACCGCATCCGGCTCTACATCTCCT
>CAYWXL010000052.1:0-27983 GCA_964461995.1 uncultured Solibacteraceae bacterium | reverse complement strand
AACAGAAACTCCGCACCCTGCCCCGCATGGGAGCCAAGCTCGAAGAAAAGATCCTGCGTTCCATCGCCCATTACCGCAAGAGCGCCGGCCGCTTCCTGCTCGCTTTCGGCGTTCAAGTGGCCGAAGAACTCATCGCCTACCTCAAGGACGGCAAAGACGGCGCCGGCCTCGACCAGATCACCCCCGCCGGCAGCCTGCGCCGCGGCAAGGAGACCATCGGCGATCTCGACCTGCTCGTCACCGGCAAGAAGGCCGCCCGGGCGCTGGAGCGCTTCGTCGAACATCCCAAGGTCACCGAAGTCCTCGGTAAGGGCGAGAACAAGGCCAGCGCCCGCATCGGCGTGGAAGGTCTCCAGGTGGACGTCCGCGCTCTGCCGCCGGAAAGCTACGGCGCCGCCCTGCAATATTTCACCGGCAGCAAGGACCATAACGTCGCGCTGCGCCAGCTCGCCCTCAAGAAAGGCTACTCCCTCAACGAGTACGGGCTCTTCCGCACCAAAGACGACCGCCGCGTGGCCGGCAAAACCGAAGAGGAAGTCTACGCCGCCCTCGGCCTGGACTGGATCCCCCCGGAACTGCGCGAGAACCAGGGTGAGATCGAAGCCGCCGCGGATGGCAAGCTGCCCTCCCTCGTGGACTTCTCCGACATCCGCGGCGACATCCATATGCACACGGTCGAAAGCGACGGCCGGGCGTCGCTCGAGGAGATGGCCGCCGCGGCGCAGCAGGCCGGTTACGAATACATCGCCGTCACCGACCACTCGAAAGCCTTGGCGATGGCCAACGGGCTGGACGAAAAACGCGTCGTCGCCTTCGCCCGCCGCGTCCGCGAATGGAACCGCCGCGGTGCGGGAATCCGCATCTTCGCTGGTCTGGAGTGCGACATCCTCAAGGACGGCTCCATGGACATCGCCGACGACGCCCTGGCTGAGCTCGACCTCGTCATCGCCAGCGTCCACAGCTACATGAACATGGAACCAGCCCAGATGACTGACCGGCTCCTGAAGGCCATCGAGAACCCTAACGTCAACGTCATCGGCCACCCGACGGGACGCCTACTCTTGAACCGTGAACCTTACTTGTACGATTTCGAGAAGGTCGCCGAAGCGGCAGCTAAACGCGGCGTCGCACTGGAAATCAACGCCAGCCCCGAGCGCCTGGATCTGCACGCCACGCTCCTGCGCATCGCCAAGAGCAAAGGCGCCCGCTTCACCATCTCCACCGACGCCCACCACCCGGCCCACCTGGCCAACATTCGCTTCGGCGTCCTGATGGCCCGCCGGGGCTGGCTGACGGCCGGGGACATACTCAACACCCTGCCCGCGGAAAAGTTCCTCCGCGCCTTCCGGCGGTCTTCCTAGCCGCCCGTGTCGAAAGAGTTATAAAAGCTCCCAGGAGTTGCTGATGAAAATCGTCTCTTCCCGCGAAGTCTTCCGCAGCAAGATCTTCCACGTCACCGAAGATCGCGCCGTCGACCGGGGCGGCTTCGAGATTCGCCGCGCCATCGTCCGCCACCCCGGAGCCGCCGTCATGCTCGCCGTCGATGACGCCGGCCGCATCCTCCTCGTCCGCCAGTTCCGCTTGCCCGCCCGCCGGTATCTCTGGGAGCTGCCCGCCGGCCGCATCGATCCCGGCGAAACCCCGCTTCAGACCGCGCGCCGGGAGCTGCGGGAAGAGACCGGCTACCGCGCCCGCCGTTGGAAGAAGCTGCTCTCCTTCTACCCCACCCCGGGCTACGTCTCAGAGAAGATGACTCTGTACCTGGCCACCGAACTCGAGGCCGGCGAGGCCTCGCCCATGGAAGACGAGAAGATCCGCTGCCGCTGGTTCGCCCCCGAGGAGGTGGCCGCCATGATTGAGAAGAACAAGATCCTCGACGGCAAGACCGTCGCCGGCGTGCTGTACTACCTCCGGATCCGCGATCGTTTGTAGATCCGTGGCTACCGTCTTTCAGTCCTTCCGCGCGCACTCCCCGGCCAACCACCGCAGCATCGCCTCAAGCGCCTTTCCCCGGTGGCTCACTGAGAGCTTCTTCTCACCGCTGACTTCGGCCAGCGTGCAGCGGAAAGGCGGGTAGTAGAACAAGGGATCGTAGCCGAACCCGTTTTCGCCGCGGGGAGCCTCCAGTAGCCGGCCTTCCACGGTCCCCCGGAACGTCCCGAGTAGACGGCCTTTCTCAGCAAGCGCCGTGACACAGACGAACCGCGCCGTCCGGTCCTCGACTCCGCGCAGGCGCTCGAGCAGCAGCCGGTTGTTTTCCTCGTCCGTCGCCCCGGGCCCTGCGAATCGCGCCGAACGCACGCCCGGCGCGCCGCCCAGCGCGTCCACCTCGAGCCCGGAGTCGTCGGCAAACAGCGGTCCTGGCGCATAACGGCTGTAATACACCGCCTTGGCAATAGCGTTCTCTTCGAACGTCTCTCCATGCTCCTCGGGAGGCTCGATCCCTTCGAGGCCGGGCAACGTCTCGATCTCGAAATCACCCCTCCCGAAACGCTTCACGGCCAGCCGGAACTCGCGCAGCTTCCCCGGGTTCGTCGTGGCGCAGTAGAGCTTCACACCTTCTCGAGCGCCTCCCGCTGGATCTCTAGCAGCTTCCGGATCCCAACGCGCCCCAACTCCAGCATCCGCCCGAGCTGCTCGTCGGTGAAGGCCGCCTTCTCGCCCGTGGCCTGGATCTCGACAAACCGGTCCTGGTCCGTCATGACGATGTTCATGTCTACCTCAGCCTGGGCGTCCTCTTCGTAGCAGAGATCGAGCATCGGCTCGCCCTCCAGAATCCCCACGCTGACCGCCGCCACCGCCCCGGTCAAAGGCTCCCCCGTCACCACTCCGTAATCCACAAGTTGCTGGATGGCCAGCGCCAAAGCTACGTAAGCGCCCGTGATCGCTGCCGTCCGCGTCCCCCCGTCGGCCTGGATCACGTCGCAATCGACGATGATCGTTCTCTCCCCGAGCGCCTCGAGGTTTACCACGTTTCGCAGCGACCGCCCGATCAGCCGCTGGATCTCCAGCGTGCGGCCCGATTGCCGCCCCCGCTGCACCTCCCGCGGCGTCCGCGTCGCCGTCGCCCGCGGCAGCATCGCATATTCGGCCGTCACCCAGCCGCGTCCGCTCCCTCGGAGCCACTGCGGCACCGATTCCTCCAGCGAGGCCGCGCACAGCACGCGTGTGTTGCCCAACTCGATCAGCGCCGAGCCCTCCGCCGTAGCCAGGTAGCCTGTTTGCAGCTTCACCGCACGGAGCTCGTCCGGTCTCCGGTTGTCGATTCTCATTTTTTCAACTCGCCGACTGCAGGATCGCGTAGAATAGCAGCGAGACCAGAACGATCGCCGCCAGGATCGCCACCAAGCAAGGGATCGCCTCCAGGTTGGCCTTCCTTTTCTTCTTCCCGCCCCGCGCGGCTTTGATCTTCGCCATTGCGACCTACTATCTTCGCAAATCCCGAACCCGCCGGCGCCGCGCCGGACGTTAGAGTGGTAGAAACGCATGTCGAAGCACTGGACTTCGTTTCTATTGCTTCTCGCCTTCCTCGGCTGCGGCGGCTCGCGTGAGCCGTTCACGCCCGCGCCGCAGCTCTTCGGCGGATGGCGCCTCGATTCGGCGGAACAGGTTCCCCTCAGCCGCATCCCGGCTCAGGTTTCCTCCCGCGGCGTCAAGGCCGCCTTCCGCGCGGTCTACAAAAATGACTCCGAAACGGCCGCCGTCGAGCTGTTCGAAATGCAAACGGCTCCTTCAGCATTCGAGCTCGTCCAGCAGTGGCGCCCGGAGGACGGGAAGCTCGCGGGACACTACGATCGCTGGTTCTTTACGGTGGAATGCCCCGGCGCCCCAAATACCGTGCTCTCAGCCTTAGCCGACGCCGTCGAGGACTCCTTAAGGCGCCGGTAAGCATCTTTGGCCGCACATCAGGCGCCGCCCGCCGAGGCCCCCGGGCCCCCTTCCTGTTACGCGAAGGCCGGAGCTGCAGAGCCAACCCCGTACAATAATTACAAGGGCCGATCGGTTTCACTCGTGCCGCATCGTGGATCCAACGCCGCAGCCGCCGCCGTAAACCGGCTGTTTGAGATAACTGTCCTCGGCTTAGTCGCCAGCGGCTATCTCGCAGTGGCGGGCTCCGGCTATCTTGACTCGGCCAGCGCTATCGGAACCGCTGGAGCAATCCTCATCCGGGCGGCGCTCTCAGTGTCGGGCCGCCGTCTCCCCGTACCGGGGAAGTGGGTCACCGCCCTGGCCATCCTCTACATCGGCTTCTATCCGCTCGACTACCTGTTCTTCGCCGGGGACTTCCTCGCCGCCACCGTGCGCCTCGTCCTGTTCCTCGCCGTCGTCAAGATCTTGACCGCCGCTACGGACCGGGACTACGCGTTCTTGATCCTCGTGGCCTTTCTGGAAATCATCGCCGCATCCTTGCTTTCCTCCAGCCTCAACTACTTCGCGTTTCTGACCCTCTTCCTGCTCTTCGCGGTGGGAACCCTGGCCGTCTGGGAGGTGCGCAAAGCCGCTGCCTCCGGCCGGACCATCAGCGAGTGCTGGAAGCGCGGCTTCGGCCGCCGCCTGGCCATGCTCACATTCGTGGTCTCCGCCGGGATTCTCCTGATCACCGTCGGGTTGTTCTTCATCCTTCCGCGCACAGCCCGCGCCGCCTTCGAACACCTGGTACCTGAGCGATTCCACATGACCGCGTTTTCCAGTGAGGTGACGCTGGGAGAGATCGGGGAGATCAAGCGCCAGACCACCGCGCTCATGCACGTGCGGATTCCCGGAGCAAACGGCCCTGTCCACCTGAAATGGCGCGGGATGGCCCTCGCCGAGTTCGACGGGCGGCGTTGGTATAACTCTTCGACGGACGGTGAGCTGTTGCGGGTCGAGAGCGGCCTGCTGCGCCTTGCCGACGACGACCAGCGCCGCCGGGAAGGTCCCCGGCTCAACTACGAAGTCCAACTCAAAGCCTTCGCTTCGGACACCCTATTCATCGCCGGCCGGCCTGAGTTCATCCGCATCGACGCCCCCGCTATCGTACGCACTGCGGAGGACAGTTTTCGGCTGCGCTACCGGCGCGCCGGAGTTATCCGGTACGGCGTCTACAGTTACCTGGGAGACCCCGCAGCAGCCAAGGCACGGCTCACCCCCGCCGAGCGCAAGCGCTACCTCTCTTTGCCCGAGCTGGACCCTCGGATCCGGTCCCTCGCCCGGCGGGTGACCCAGGGAGCTGCAGACGACCTGGGCCGCGCTCTCGCCGTAGAAGAATACCTCCGCACCAGCTTCGGCTATACGCTGGACGCGCCGGATACCGTCCCGGAAGACCCCCTCGCCGATTTCCTTTTCAACCGCCGCCAAGGACACTGCGAGTATTTCGCTTCCGCAATGGCAGTTATACTGCGGACGCTCGGCATTCCCTCCCGGGTCGTCACCGGTTTCCAAAGCGGCGCTTATAACCCGCTCAGCGGCTGGCAAGTCATCCGGGCCTCGGATGCTCACAGTTGGGTCGAGGCGTGGATTCCGAACCGGGGATGGGTGACCTTCGATCCCACTCCGCCCGACCCCAACCCCGCCGCGGCCGGTTTCCTCAGCCGGCTCGCCCTCCTCATCGACGCCGCCGATACCTTCTGGCAAGGATGGGTGCTCGACTACGACCTGAACCGGCAGCTCTTCCTCGCCTCCCGCCTCCAGCATTCCACTAGAAGCTTCTCCTTCGGCTGGCTCGATGGCCTGGGCGGCGTGTGGGAGCGGCTCTGGAGCCGCGGCCGTGCGATCGTGCTGCGCTTCGGTGTCTTCTTCGTGGAGTTCGCCTTGGCTTCCGGGCTCCTTTTCTACCTGGTCCGCCGGTGGGTGCGCCGCCGCCGGCTCCTGTCGCGGCAGCAACGCTTGCAGGAAGGCCGGGCCGGCGCCTCCGATGCCACGCTCCTCTATCTGCGTGCATTGGACTTGCTGGAGCAAAAAGGCTTCCACCGGCCGCCGTGGCTCACGGCCTCGGAGTTCGCCCGCCACCTGCCGTCCGGGCCCGTGGCGGAGTCGTTCCGGTCCTTGGCGGCCGAATATGAAAAGTTGCGTTTCGGCGGCAGAAGCGAGGCCGGCCGCCGCCTGATGACTTCGTTCCTCGAACTGGAGAGGTCGTTGCGAAGCGCGTAAGGTAAAAAGACCCTTTGGGAGAGACGCGACGTGGCAGACTTTTGCGACCCGGCGATTCCAGCCGCCCATCCCAACCTGGGGGATCTGGTAAATCGCAACCTCTTGCGCTCGGAGATCGAAGGCGGCGTCGCCCTGCGCGACCTGGCTCCGGAAACGACCCTCGAAGTGCACACGCAGAACCGCGTCTACCGCCTCGTCTGCCGCCCGGACGGTGAGGCCCTTATCAGTGGACACCCGGAGTTCTGTCCCGCCCCGGTGCGGGTCAAGATCCACGGCTCGAACTGGGGCGGCTCGATGCTCAAGCTCGGCTACATCGGCCGCGGCATGCACCTCGAGTTCCGGCACCCCGATTACGACCGGCCTATCATCACGTCCAGGATCATCGACATCCGCGAACTGTGAGGCGCCGCGGATCCTCGCTTGCGGTCCGCGGCGCTCCCCGGCCCTCTAACGCGGCCGGTGCGGCGCAATGTAGCGCACTCCCGCGAGCCGGGCCGCTTCCTCCAGCTTTTCGAACGGCAGCCAGCCGATCAGCACCGCAGCGACCTTCGACTCCCCCGTGTCGCGGAAGCCCAGCGCCTTCAGCCGCGCCGCCACCGTCCCGTCCGCCGGGTCGATCCAGACCTCTACCGCGATGCGGCCCTCCCGCACCGCCAGGCCCGCCGGCGAACCCGATGCCAAAGCTCGCTGCAACGCTGGGTGAAGCTTGCTTTCCGCCGCCGGCGCCGGCGCTCCGCCGGGCCGCTGGGTTCGCGCTGCAGCAGCGTCCGGCGGACTCAGAGGTCCCCGCAATTCCTGCCTCGACCAGCCGATCACGCCGCCGATGACGCCACTGATCTTGTGCGTCCCGTAAGAAGCCGCCATCGCCCGCCGCTTCACCTCGCCGGGGCCGAACACGCCTTCGTAGCTGACGCCCTCGGGCATTTCCACCGGCACCTCGATCCGCCGCGGCCGGCCGCCTTCCACCACGACTGTCTCCTCGACCGCCACCAACGAGGTGAACTGCGTCACCAGCCCGTAGTCGAGCCCCAGCTTCGTCACGGCTTCTCGAATCTCGGCCTTCGGGCTGCCCCGCTGCATCCCCGCCCAGTCCCGGTCCATCAGCGCCGCGACCTTGCGCCGCGCCCAGAGCTTCGCGATCGCCTCGTGCGCCGGCGCCTGCGCCGGCAGCTCCACCGGAATCGAGCGCACGTACGGCTTTCCGGACATCTTGCCTTCCAGCCGGATCACGCCCTTGGCCGGAGCCGTGTACCGCCCGGTCACCACCACCGGAGCCGCCGCGAACAGATCGGGGATCCGCTGCGGGAAGACGTCGGTCACCGGCAGCCCACCCCAGTCGATCCGAATGTCGGTGAGCAGCGGATTGCGGATCCGCTCGTGGAACCGCCGCGCCGCCGCTGAACCGTCCTCGTTCAGGCCCACGTACTCGGCGGCGCCCCGGCTCAGCTCGGCCATCCTGTCGAGCAAGAACCGGTTCACCGAGCTGCCGATGCCGAACGAGAACACCCGCGCGTTTTCATAACGCTCGACCTCGCCCAGGATCGCCATGTCGTTGCCCACGTAGCCGTCGGTCAGGAAGCAGACGATGCGCACGCGCTCGCTCCCCTCCGACGGGGCCAGCGCCGCCCGGATCGCCTTCATCATCTCCGTGCCGCCGCCTCCACGCCGCGACTCGATGAAGGCCTGCGCCCGCCGGATGTTCTCCCCCGTCCCCGGCACGGGCTCCGGGAACAGGATGTGCGTGTCGCCGGCGAAGGTGATCACGTTGAACCGGTCCCGCGGATAGATCCCCTCGAGCGCCAGCCGGATTACCTCCTTGGCCTTCTCGATCGGCCGGCCCGACATCGAGCCCGAGGTGTCCAATACGAAGACCAGCTCCTTCGGCGCCACGTCTTCCACCGTCACCCGCTCCGGCGGCTGCAGGATCAGTGTGAAGAATCCCCCGCGTTCGTCCCGGTGCGCCAGAACCCCTTCCCGGATCCCCGCGCCCCGCGAGTCGTAGCGCAGAATGAAGTCCTTGTTCGGGATCACCGCCCGCCGCTTCAGCCGCACCACGGCCTTCCCCGGAGCCGGCCGCTCCACCTCGATCTCGTGCGTCGGCGACTCCACGCGGCGCAGCGGAACCCCCGCGTCGAGCGTCACCTTCACCGAAATGTCGTGGCCGGCCCGCGTTGCCGGCTTCGCCACCGGCGGCGTGATCCGCGAGGCGTCCGGCACTTGATCGGTGTCCGGGGCCCAGCCGCCCCCGGAAGCTCCGCCGGGCTGGCCGGGAATGTAGCGCGGCCCCACCACCATCGGGAACGAGAACTCGTAGACGCCCTCCTCGTAGCCGAGCGTTTCCACATAGGAGATCTCGATCTCCACCGCCGCCCCCGGCGGGATGTTCGCCACCGACTGGGTAAAGACGTTCGGCCGCTCTTGGTCCAGCAGCGACGCCAGATGCCCCCGCGCCTTGGCCGCCTCGTAGATCGCCCGCGCCTCCTCCCGCCGCTTGATCTTGCCCACGATCACGCGGTCGCCGATCTTCATCCTCATCCGGTCCACCGCCGCCCGCTGCGGCAGCGGAAAGACGTAGACCGCCTCGATCGGCTCGCCGAACGGGTTCTCGAACTGCTGGACGGCCGTGACCCGGGCCAGGAACCCGCTGATCTCGACCTCCACCTCCGTGTGCTTCAGCGGACAGGCCGCCTCGCCGGGAGCGCCTTCGTCCAGGCGGATCAACGCCCCCGCACTTGCGGCCCCCGCCGTCTCTCCGGCTGCCGCCGCCGGCGGCGCCCCGCCCCAGCCCGCCGCGAACACGCCGAGAAACAGCAGCGCCCCCGTGGCGCTCAACAGGGCCGCCCGGCCCGGGAAACGGTGATTGCGATCCATCGTCGATTCCTCCTTCACCGGCGTAATGCCGCCTCGAGCCGGATCCTTTCAGGGGTTTCTTTCGGGTGGCGGCTCAGAGGGCCCGCGCTTCTCCGGTGCCAGCGGACCAGGCGGACCGCAGGTCGAGCCGCTGCGCAAGAATGGACAGCAGGTCAGTTGGGAAAACGGTTAGAACAGTCTTTATAGGCTGGAGCAGACGATCATGCCGTTGAAGCGCACCACAATTCGCCTCCCTCGACCTCTGTGGGACGAAGCACAGGCGCTTGCCCGAGAGCTCGGCATCTCGTTCGCGGGACTCGTCCGAGCAGCGCTTGAGAGGGAGATTGCGCGCCGCCGGTTCAGAGGGGACCGCCACGATCCATTTTTCGACGACACAGCGGTGTACCGGGGGCGGGTTCCCAAAGACTATTCGCGAGACCACGACCGCCACCTGTACGGGCAGTAGATTGTCCTACTCCCCCGCCGCGCGATACTCCACAGTGACCTCCGCCCAGTACTCGGCCGCCCCGGGCTCGAACGCCTCTCCACTCTCCAGTTCGTCCAACGGCAACGCCTCTTCGGAGACGATCACCCGGTACCTGCGCACCCCCGGCTCCGGTTGCGGCGGCAGCCCCCCGCCGGCGGGCACCAAGACCGGCTCCTCGGCCTCCACCCGGCCGCTGTGGATCAGCCGCCAACCGGATTCCCCGGCCTGCCTGGCCACGTAGAGGAATCCGGAGACCGGCGCGACGACCCGCAACCGCACCGTCTCGCCAAGGCCGAACCGGTAGCCCGCCGGCGCTGCTTCGAACTCCCCGTCCGCCCTCCGCCGCTCCACCGTCACCCGGAGCTGCCCGCCCCCGGCCGGCTGGGCAACCAGCGGAGGCGGCGCCGCAACTCCGGCAGCGCCCTCCATCGCCGCGCCGCGCTCCGGGATCACCCCGCCTATGACGCCCGGCGCCCGCCTGGCTTCCGCGATCATCGCCCGGCGGGCCGTCCCGGACGCGGGGGCCGCCCCGGTCCGCACCACATCCCGCCGCGGCGCGAGCGGCAACGCCGGGGCTGCCGGCCTCCCCTTCGGCGGCGCCTTCGCCTTGGCCCGGGCCGCCATCTGCGCCTTCTCTTCCATCGCTGCCGGTTCTGCTTCGGTGCGCTCGGGCGCGAACTCGCGCGGCTTCACCGGCTGCCGCACCGGCTCTCCAGCGGCCGCCCCGGAGGGCTCCACGCTCTCTGGCGCCGGCGCCTCGCCCCCAGCCTGCTTCATCGCCCGGGGGGCGACCGGCTCCGGTTCCGTCCGCATCGCCACCTCGTAGGCCGGCGGCCTCGTCAGCATCGTGATCCCTACGGCCAGCACGCCCGCTACTGCTGCCAGCGCCGCCGCCACGGGCAACGGCCGGCGCCACCACGCCGCCAGCCGCTCGCGCCAACCCGGCCGCTCCTCGGCCAACGCCGCCGCCAGCTCTCTCCGGTAGCCTTCATCGCTGAGCAGCTCCCGCAACGCCTCTTCATCAGCCAGCGCGTCGAAGATCTCCTGGTCCTCGAGCGCCGCCTGGAACAAGGCCCGGCGCTCGGCCTCGGTGAGCGTGCCGGTGGCGTAACCGCCCAGCAGCTTCCGGATCTCCTCGCGCGTCATCGCCTTGTCTCCCATCGCCCGCCCAGTAGCTCCAGCAGCTTCTGCCGGCAGCGGTAGTCCCACGTATAGACGGTGTTGAGCGAAGCCGCCCCCAACTCCCGCTGAATCTCGGCGAAGCTCTTGCCTTCCAGCTTCAGCCGGAAGATCTGCCGGCACCGCCCGCTCAGCTTTTCGAGCGCCGCCCGCAGCCGCTCCCGATCCTCCCGCATCTGCGCCTGGGCCTCCGGATCCGGCGCCGGATCGGCCAGCGGAACCTCTTCGATCGCCGCCTGCCGGTCTTCCCCCCGCCGCGCGCGTTTCCTCCGCCACGCCGCCATCTTGAAACGTAGGATTTGGAAGGCCAGAGGTACAAGCTCGTCAGGCCGGCTCACCCGGGGGTACTTCGTCTCCAGAACCAGCAACACCTCCTGCGTCAGATCCTCGGCCGCCTCCCTCTGCATTCGAGATGCCGCGTAGCCCACGATCCTTTCGCGCAACCTCGCGAGTACGGCCTCCCGCTCAAGTTCGTGGGACGTCTCCGCCCCCGGAGCGCTCTCCTGTGGCGCGGTGCTCATGATCAGCCAGTCCGCAAATGGTCCCTCGGAAGAAGCCGCCGCGGCCGGCCGTCCCGTCTCGTACCGCCCCTCGCGGGACTCCAGAGGCGGCTCTTCACCGCCCGCCTTCAAACCGGCCCTCCCTCATGTTACTGTGGGTGACACCGCGGAACGCCGGGAAGTTCCGCCGCCGCCCCGGCGCCCATCCCGGGTTATTGCCAGCGAGCAAGACGAGCAGTGTGCTGGTGCTATAATCAAGTCAACTTTCGCGCCGCGGGCAGCGGGACCCGCGGCGGGTTCCTCGGTTCATCGCAATCTCCCGGCCGGAGCAGTCCCGCGGCGCCTGGGAATGAGAACTGGCGGGTGTTATGGACCTCGATCAGCTCCACACCTTCCTGGAGATCGTCAGGCTGAAGAGCTTCTCTAAGGCTGCTCAGACCTGCTTCCGGACCCAGCCCGCCATTAGTGCGCAGGTCCGCCAGCTTGAGCAGGAGCTCAACGCCCAGCTTTTCGACCGCCTCGGCACCCGCATTGCCCTGACTCCCGCCGGCCGTATCTTCGCCGAGTACGCCGAGAAGATCCTGGAACTCCGCCGGCAGGCCCAAAACGAGATCAACGAGCTGGAACACCACCCCCGGGGCGAGATCGTCATCGCCGCCAACGAGGCAAACTGCATCTATGTCTTGCCCGACGTCTTCTCCGAATTCAAGAAGCAGTTCCCCAACGTCCAGCTTCAAGTGAACCGTTCCTACGGCGCCCGCGTGGTCCAGGCGGTCCTCGAAAACCAGGTGGACTTTGGAATCACCCAGTTGCCGGTGCCGGAGAAGCGTCTCCAGGTCGTCTCGATCTATACCGATGAGATCCGCTTGATCGTGCCGTCCGACCACCGCCTGGCCCGCCGGAAGTCCGTGCGCGCCCGCGACGTGGTCGGCGAAGCGCTCTTGCTGCCTCGCGCCGGAACCACCCGGGCCCGGCTGAACCAGTGGCTGGACCTCGTCGAAGACGAGATACAGGTCTCCATGGAGCTGGACTCCACCGAAATGATGAAACGCTTCGTCCGCGCCGGCCTGGGTATCACGTTCATGGCCGTTTCCTATTGCCGCGAGGAGATGGCCGCCGGGCAGCTCGTCGCGGTGCCCCTGGCTCCGGACCCCATGATCCGCCGCCTTGGGCTCGTCTACCGCAAGGACAAGGCGTTATCGAGGGCCGCGCTGGGATTCATCCAGGTTATCCTGGATCATGCGCCGGAGAACAGCGAGGCCGAAGACCCGGGAGAAAGGCAATTGCCCGTCCGCTCCGATGCGGGCAGGCGCTGAAGCGCAACATGAGAACAAAGGCGTCGCCGGACCTGTTCGGCGCCCTGGTTCAGTCCGATGAGAGAGTAAGGATCTGATTCCTGATGGAACGGCTCACGACCAGATACTCGACCATTCTGATCGCCGTCGGCGATGAGACGCACGTGTACCGCTCCATGGACGAGGTACCGGAAGAACTGCGGGATCAGTTGATCGACTCCACCACCGGCGAGAACTCGGCCACCCTGTTGATCGCCGACCCCAACGGACGGCAGGAAATCCTCCGCCTCATCGCCCAGAAACAGGAAGATTTGAAATACGCCGCGCTCGCCGCTGGCCTGATGAAAGGCGCCGGCTGGAACGCGGAGCGCTGGCGCCGCTGGTCTTCCCTCTTCGCGCTGGCGGGCCGCGCGCTCCTCATCGGTTCTCTGGGGTACGTCATCTGGCTGCTGGCCAGCTTCCGGTGATCCGCCCGTTCTCGTAAGCCCCCGCCCCCCTTTTCCGCCCCCGGAAACCCCACAAAGGAGGGTGGCGGAACTCATGGTTTTTGCCGATACCCCGGCTATAAGATGAACACAGCCGCCAAAGCATGCGGCTCGGTGAGGGAGATCCCCGGCCGCACAGAAGCCTTGGAGCATCTGTCCGCCTTCTTCGCGAGCCGGAGCGCGGTCCCGGCACAAGCCCTTCTCGTGCTCGTGGACGAAGCGGCATGGTCTCTGGAGGCGGGCGATCCCGCTGCGGCGGATCGGGCATTGGAAACCGTCTATCAGAGCCTCGTCCGCTGGGCGCCGCTGGAAACCCGGGCGTACCGGTGGTCCGCCACCTCGTTGCTGCTCGTCCAGGCCGCCGGAGCCACGCCCCTCAGCCCGCCGCTCTCGCTCCGAGGACGCGCGAAACGCTTCACCCTCAGCGGTTTCCGAAGCTGCGGCGAGCTCGCCCGCGCCATCGATTCCTGGATCGGACGCAGCTTATTCGAACCCGCCCCGGGACCGGAACTTTAGCTAAAGCCGCTCCCCGCCCGTCCGATACGTCCCAGTATGGAGCGCCGCCGCGAACCTCGCTTCCCTGCGGGCTGTCAAGCCGAAATCCACATCCTGGGCCGAGACCCCGCAACCCTTACCGGACGAATCGAAGACGTCTCCGGCCGCGGCATGCGCCTCCGCCTCGACCGGCCTGTTCCCCCAGATACCGCGATCCTTGTCAAGCTGCACGACGCCGCCATCCTAGGCGAGGTCTGCTACGCTCAGCCCTTAGTTCACGGCTACGCCGTCGGCCTCTTGCTCGACCAGGTACTCTATCAGTCGCCCGACCTCGAGGCCCTGAGCCGTTCCCTCGGTTACTCCCCCGCCGCCCAGCCCCAGTCTGCTCACCCCCCCGTCCGCCCGCCGAATCCGTGACGTACGCCGGCTCTTGGACCTCCGCCCCCGGCTGCCGTCCAGGATATCTAGCCCTTTTCGTCCACTTTGGTAGGCTGGTTGCATAGATAACAGGGGGGTTGAGTGATTTGCCCCACAGTGGGGGTGTGTAAATATGCCGAAGGGCACCGTGACTATCATTGCGGAACGCTGCAAGGGCTGCGGCTTCTGCGTAGAGTTCTGCCCCACCAAGGTGCTGGAACTGTCAACTGCATTCAATTCGAAGGGCTACCATCCGCCCCATATCGTGGCCCCGGAGAAGTGTACCGGCTGCGATCTTTGCGGTATGTACTGTCCTGATTTCGCCATCTACGGGACGAAGAACGGCGGCTCTTCGGCCGGGGAGGCCAAGCAAAAGAAATGATCACTGCGGACCCGAAGGGTGTTCTCACCGGAGCCCATTTCATCGACGGCGACCAGGCTTGTACCGAGGGGTGTCTCGCCGCAGGTGCGCGATTTGCCGCAGGCTATCCGATTACGCCGTCCACCGAGGTGGTCGAGCGATTCGCCCGGCGGATTCCCGAAGTAGGCGGCCGTTTCATCCAAATGGAGGACGAGCTTGCCTCCTCCATCGCTATCCTCGGCGCCGTCTGGGGCGGGGCCAAGGCTTTCACCGTCACCAGCGGACCCGGCTTCTCCCTCATGATGGAGCATCTTGGCCTCGCCGTGATGACCGAGACCCCCTGTGTCATTGTCAACGTTCAGCGCGGCGGCCCTTCCACCGGCCTGCCCACTTTGCCCGGCCAGGCTGACATGATGCAGGCCCGTTGGGGCTCCCACGGCGACTACGAGATCATCGCTCTCTCGCCTCAGTCTCCCCAGGAGTGCTTCGACCTCACCATCACCGCGTTCAACCTCTCCGAAGAGTTCCGGGTGCCCGTCCTCTTCATGATGGACGAGGTCGTGGGGCACATGACCGAGAAAGTGATCATTCCGCCGGCCGAGAAGATCGAGATCTATCCGCGCCGCCTCACAGCTAAGCCCCCGGAGGAATACCGGCCTTACGCCGTGGATGGCGACCTCGTGCCCGAAATGGTCCACGCTGGCGCCGGCTACCGCTTCCACGTCACCGGCTTGACGCACGACGAGCGCGGCTACCCGGCCATGAACGCTGAAGCCCAGGACAAGCTCGTCCGTCGGCTCAAAGACAAGATCCTGAAGAACGCCGGCCGCATCATCGTTCTGGACGAGGAAGGGCTCGACGACGCCGAAGTCGTGGTCGTCTCCTACGGGATCACCGCCCGGGTCGCGCAGCGGGCCATCGACCTGGCCGTCGCCAAGGGCTTGAAGGTGGGCAAGCTGCGGCTGGTTACCGTCTGGCCCTTCCCGGAACAGAAGATTCGCGAACTAGCCGAGCGCGTCAAAGCATTCGTGGTCCCCGAGCTCAACATGGGGCAGATCGTCCGCGAGGTCGAGCGGTGCGCCGCGGGCCAGGCCCGCGTCATCTCCGTACCCCACGCCGGCGGGTCCGTCCATCGGCCCGAATACATTCTGGAAAAAATCGAGGAGGCGGCAAAATAATGGCCACCACAACTTGTGAGATTGCCCCGGCGAACCCGGTCGAACAGTTCCTCCGTACGGACCGCATACCGCACATCTGGTGCCCCGGATGCGGCATCGGCACCTCGGTGAACTGCTTCACGCGAGCCCTCATCGAACTCAACGCTGACCTGGACAAGATCGCCGTCGTTTCCGGTATCGGCTGTTCCGGCCGCGTGGCCGGTTACCTGAAACTCGATTCGTTTCACACTACGCACGGCCGCGCCATTCCTTTCGCTACTGGGCTGAAGCTCGCCAAGCCGGAGCTCACCGTCGTCGTCTACTCCGGCGACGGCGATCTGTTCGCCATCGGCGGCAACCATTTCATCCATGCGGCGCGGCGCAACATCGATCTGAAAGTCATCTGTATCAACAACTTCATTTATGGCATGACCGGTGGTCAGGTGGCCCCTACCACCCCGGTCTCCGCCATCGCCACCACCACGCCCTTCGGCTCCTTCGAGCCGCCCTTTAACCTCCCTCACCTTGCCGAAGCCTCCGGCGCGACCTTCGTAGCCCGCTGGACCACCTACCACGTCCGCCAGCTCACGCGGACGATCAAAGAGATGCTCCAACGCAAAGGCTTCAGCTTCATCGAAGTGCTCTCGCCGTGTCCCACCCTGTTCCAGCGGCGCAATAAGCAGGGCGATGGCCTGGCGGCAATGAAGATGTACAAAGAATTGAGCAAGACGCGTAACGGCGCTCCCACCGCGGAGACCGCCATCGAGCCGGGACAGCCGATCATCGTCGGCAAGTTCGTCGACACCGAGCGGCCCAGCTACCTGGAATCGATGGACCAGATGCTCTCGTCCCGGCTGGGAGACCGCTACGTGCGGGTGGAGAACCTGGAATGGCACTAACGGAACTTCGGGTCGCAGGCTTCGGCGGCCAAGGCGTCATCCTGGCCGGCATGATCATCGGCAAGGCCGCTTCCATCTTCGAGGACGGGTACGCGACGCTCACCCAGAGCTTCGGTCCCGAGGCGCGCGGTAGCGCGTGCAGCGCCCAGCTCGTCATCTCCGACGAGCCGGTCCTGTACCCTTACATCACACAGCCGCACATCTTGATCGCCATGTCCCAGGACGCTTACAACAAGTTCGCCCGAGACGTGCGTCCCGGCGGCATCATCCTTATCGAGGAAGAGCTCGTCCGCGTCAGCGATGTCCCGCCCGGCGCCAAGATCTGCGGCATCCCCGCCACCAGGCTCGCCGAGCAGATCGGCAAACGCCTCGTCCTCAACATCGTCATGGTCGGCTTCTTCGGCGCCGTGACGAAGCTCATCGACCGCGAAGCGCTGCGGAAGGCCGTCGCGGATTCGGTGCCGCCTGGCACTACTGAAATGAATCTCCAGGCTTTCGACCGCGGCTACCAATACGGCCTGGAGAGTCGCTGCTCGGAGGAACTACCTGAAAGCCTCCCTATCGAGCGCGGCCTTGAAGGACAGTTCGCCGGTTCGGAATCCTGACCAGCGCCGGGCTCCGCAAGGTCGCGCGTTCTCCAGCGCCCGCTTGTTCAGAATGGACTCCGACTTTCCGCGGCGCGGCCGTCGCGGCTGGTCTCAGTGCCGGAAGTGCCGGAAGCCGGTGAAGACCATCGCCAGCCCGAGCCGGTTCGCTGCCTCGATCACTTCGGAATCCCGCACCGAGCCGCCGGGCTGTATTACAGCCGTGATACCGTGCTTCGCCGCCTCCTCCACCCCGTCAGGGAACGGAAAGAAAGCGTCGGAGGCCATCACCGAGCCTTTCAGTGGCAGCACCGCCTTCATCGCGCCAACCTTCACCGCGTCCACCCGGCTCATCTGGCCCGCTCCGGCGGCGATCAGCCGGCCCGGCTCGGCGTAAACGATCGCGTTCGACTTCACGTGCTTCACCACCCTCCAGCCGAACTCCAGCGCCCGCCACTCTTCTTCGCTCGGCTGCCGCTCCGTCACCACCTTGGCTTCCTCGCGCGTGAGCTTCTTCGTGTCCTCGGTCTGCGCCAGCAGACCGCCGCTGATCGACTTCACCACGAGCCCCACCGGCGCCGGCTTCGCCACCCGCACCAGCCGTAGGTTCTTCTTCTTCGTCAGAATCGCCAGCGCCTCTTCGCTAAAGTCCGGCGCCGCGATCGCCTCGATGAACGTCTTGGCGATCTCCGCCGCGGTGGCCCCGTCCAGGGCGCGGTTGAAGGCCAGCACCCCGCCGAAGGCTGAAATCGGATCGGCCTCGAACGCCCGCCGGTAGCTCTCGGCCAGCTCCTCGTGCTCGGCGCAGCCGCAGGGGTTCGTGTGTTTGATGATCACCGAGGCCGGCGCCTCGAACTCGTTCACCAGTTGCCAGGCGGCGTCCAGGTCCACCAGGTTGTTGAACGAGAGTTCCTTGCCGTGCAGCTTCTCGCCCCCGGCGATGCCGCCGGCCTCCGCGGCCGCGTACAGCGCCGCGGACTGGTGCGGGTTCTCCCCGTAGCGCAGGCTCAGCCGCCGCGGCGCCTGAACGTCGAGCACCGCCGGCAACGCGCTTTCCGGCTCGTCCCGGAACTCTCCGTCCACCATCGAGATCCGCGCCAGCCGCCGGGTGATCGCCCGGTCATAGGCCGCCGTGAGCGCGAAGGCCTTCTTGGCCAGCTCCCAGTGCGTCGCCGGCGACAACTCCTTCTTGGCTTCCAGCTCGGCCAGGATCGCCGGGTAGTCGGCCGGCGAGGTCACCACCGCCACGTCTTGGTAGTTCTTGGCCGCCGCCCGGATCATCGTCGGCCCCCCGATGTCGATGTTTTCGATCAGCTCGGCCACCGTGGCGTCCGGCTTCGCCGCCGCCTTCTCGAAGGCATAGAGGTTCACCACCACCATGTCGATCGCCGGAATGCCGTGCTCGGCCAGCGCCTGCATGTGCTCCGGCTTCGCTCGCAGCGCCAGGATGCCCCCTGCGATCCGCGGATGGATCGTCTTCACCCGCCCGTCGAGCAGCTCGGGAAAGCCGGTGACTTCGGCCACGTCCTTCACCTCAACGCCCGCTTCCCGCAACAGCCGGGCCGTGCCCCCGGTCGAAAGGATCTCCACGCCGAGCCGTTGGAGGCCTTGCGCGAACTCGGCGACGCCGGACTTGTCAGTAACACTGATGAGCGCGCGTTTAATGACTGCCATGAGCTTTCATTGTGCCATACGCGCCTGGCCGCCAACCTCATGATTCCGGAAGGCTTGGTCAGGTTCCCCTACAATGAAGGCTTATGCCTCACCGCGTGACGTTGATTCCCGGCGATGGCATCGGCCCTGAGGTCGCCGACGCCACGGTCCGCGTGCTCGAAGCCACCGGCGTGCCCATCGAATGGGACCGCGTGGAGCTGAACAAAGATTTGATCCTGGCCGCCGGCGGCCGCATCCCGGAGCCCGTGCTCGCTTCCCTGCACCGCACGCTCGTCGGACTCAAGGGTCCCGTCACCACGCCCGTGGCCGGCGGCTTCCGCAGCCTCAACGTCCAGCTCCGCAAGGCCCTCGACCTCTATGCCAACGTCCGCCCGGTGCGCCGCCTCCCGGGGCTCAAGACCCGCTACGAAGACACCCCCATCGACATCATCATCTTCCGCGAGAACACCGAAGACCTCTACTCCGGCCTCGAGAACGAAGTCGTGGACGGCGTCGTCACCAGCCTGAAGGTGATCACCCGCCGCGCCTCCACCCGGATCGCCCGCTACGCCTTCCAGTACGCCCGCAAGCTCGGCCGCAAGAAGATCACCGCCATCCACAAGGCCAACATCATGAAGCTCGGCGACGGGCTCTTCCTGGAGTGCTGCCGCCAGGTCTCCAGGGACTTCGAGGAGATCGAGTACAACGAGCTGATCGTAGACAACGCCGCCATGCAGCTCGTGATGCGCCCCGAGCAGTTTGACATCCTGCTGATGCCGAACCTCTACGGCGACATCATCTCGGACCTCGCCGCCGGCTTGGTGGGTGGCCTCGGCATCGTTCCGGGAGCCAATATGGGCGACGAGCACGCGGTCTTCGAGGCTGTGCACGGCAGCGCGCCCGACATCGCCGGCAAGGGCGTCGCCAACCCCACCGCCCTGCTGCAATCGGCGGTCATGATGCTGCTCCACCTGGGCGAGGAGGCGGCCGCGCTCCGCATCGAGCGCGCGCTCGAGGCCGTCTACGCCGAGGGCAAGCGCCTCACCCGCGACCTCGGCGGTACGGCCACCACCCAGGAATTTACCGACGCCGTCATCGATAAGCTCTGAACCGCCACAGCCCCTCTACCCCCTCCGGAAAACAAGAAAGGCTCCCGGCGCCGTAACGGCCGGGAGCCTGAGCAACGATCTGGCGAAAACTTCAAAGCCCCTTGGAGGCGAGGTACTCGATCAAATCGACGACCCGGCAGGAGTAGCCCCACTCGTTGTCGTACCAGGAGACCACCTTCACCATGTTGTCGATGGTCTTCGTCAACTGGGCATCGACGATCGAGCTGTGCGGGTTCTCCATCATGTCGGTGGAGACGACCGGATCTTCCGTGTAGCCGAGGATCCCCTTCAGCGCGCCCTCGGAAGCCTCCTTCAAAGCCTGGTTCACCTCGTCGGCGCTCACCGGGCTCTTCAGCTCGGCCACGAAATCGACCAGCGAGACGTTCGGCGTCGGCACCCGTACGGCGTAGCCGTCCAGTTTGCCCTTCAACTCGGGCACCACTAGCCCGATGGCCTTCGCCGCGCCGGTGGAGGTCGGTATCTGGTTGATCGCTGCGGCGCGCGCCCGGCGCAAATCTTTGTGCGGGAAGTCCAGGATTCGCTGGTCGTTGGTGTAGCTGTGGATCGTCGTCATCAAGCCCTTGACGATGCCCCACTTGTCGTTCAGCACCTTGACCACCGGGGCCAGGCAGTTCGTCGTGCAGGACGCGTTGGAGATGACGTGATGATTGGCCGGGTCGTATTTCTCGTGGTTCACGCCCAGCACAACCGTCAGATCCTCGCCTTTCGCCGGGGCCGAAATGATCACCTTCTTGACCGAGCCCCGCAGGTGCTTCGAGGCGCTTTCACGATCGCGGAAGCGCCCGGTGGACTCGACGACGATCTGCGCTCCCACGCTCTCCCAATCAAGCTTGGCCGGATCGGGCTCGGCGAAGACCTTCACCTTCTTGCCATTGATGATGATCCCTTCCTCGTCGGCCTGGATCTCGGCGTCCAGCGGGCCGAGCACCGAGTCGTATTTCAACAGGTGGGCCAGTGTCTGATTGTCGGTGAGGTCGTTGAATGCGACGAACTCGACGTTCTGATTATTGGCCTTGAGGGCGGCCCGCAACACGTTCCGCCCGATACGGCCGAAGCCGTTGATCCCAACTTTGATTGCCATTCGGGTACACTCCTTATATCTGTCGCTTTGCGCGTTTCCCCACCCATGATATCAGCCGCCGAAAACAGACAGCAATGTCCTCTGTTTCGCCAAGTTGACGGCCGAAAAAGCAGGATTCTCCCCCTGCGGCTTATCGGGGAACCGGCAGCTTCGGCGCCGTGGACCCGCCCAGTCCGGCGTAGGCTTCCTTGACCCGCACCACCTTGTTGCCCCGGAACGTTACGAACGTCACCTTGCCCGGCGGCGTGCCGTAGATCCAATCCTCGTACTCGACTCCGTCTTTCGTCTCGCGCACCTTGCGGGTCGGCTTGCCCAGAGCGATCAGCACCGCGTCGCGGTCCATCCCTTCGACCGCCCGCTGTTCCTTGATCGCCGCCTGCACCGGCTCCGGCAGCGACTCGATGTACTGCTCCGTCGCCGACCGCTTCTCGAAGTCGAGCAGCGGCTTCAGCATCTCCTTGATCTGCTGCGCGTCGAGCTCCGGCACACCCTCCGGGAAAATGAGCGCGATGCTCGTGCCCACCGGGTTCGCCCGGATCGCGCTCGCCCCGCCGATCGGCGTCATCGTCCCCCCGGCGCCGCCGCCCACCTGGATCCGCTGCCACCACTTACGCCCGCCCTTGAACCCCCCGTTGATTTGTAGAATCAAGCGCTTCCGCTCGAACTTGATCTTCGTGATTTGCACCAGATCGCCCATCTGGGCTGCGGGGCCATACTCCTGGTGCGCGTCGCTCCACACCTCGAGATCGGACTTACCGGTCTCCGGGTAAAAAGGCAACGGCTTCTTCGAGCGGGGAAGACTCACCTTTGCGGTGGCGTACTCCGCCGTCAGATCTCGCGTCAGCGCGATCCGCTCGTCTACCGAGTAGCGGTATTCTCTGCCGTGTACAGCCCACGGAGCCAGCGCCAGAACCGCCGCGGCTACCGCTATCATCGGCCTTCTCATGCGCCCTCCCGGTGACCTCTCACGAGATACGCCTGTTGCCCCTCGATCGGGGCCTTCCATAGATAGACGGCCAGCGCTATCAGAACGGTACTGGTGATCAAGCCGCCCTCCGGACCATACGCGCCGCCGCTCCACAGCTCACCGATTCTCCACTCGAGGGCGTAGCCCGTCACCCCCATTTTAAATCCGCTCAGGTTTGCCCCGAACATCGGGAGCGCCCAATTCCAACCGAAATGCAATCCGATCGGCAGCCACAAGTCACCGCTGCGCAAGAACGCCACGCCCAGGATCACCCCCCAAGCGGCCGTGTTGACCACGCTCAACAACGTCACATTCCGGTTCGCCGTGTGCGCCAGCGCGAAAAGCAGACTCACGGGCAAGATCGTGGCGAACGGACCCGCCACCCGGAGCAGCACCTGGAATCCGTATCCCCGGAACAGCATCTCTTCGCCGAAGGCTCCGAACAACAGGACGATCGTGACGAACAGCGCCGCCGGCCAGCCGCCCGCGTACTCCGGGTCGGGACGCAGCCAGGCCATTCCAGTGGCCAGTGGCGGCACAATCACCAAACAAGCCGCCCCGCACCCCCCAATCACCCCGACGATCAAGTTTTGCCGGGATGCCGCCGTCCACCCCAAACCGATATCCGCCAGCCGGCTCCGCTCGTAGATCCGCAGCACCAGAGCGTTGGCCACCGCTGCGGCCGCGAATGTTCCCAGTACCGAGCCCACCAGGTACCCAGCGACCGGCGCCATGATCACCGGAAACAAGAACAAGCCGAGCACCGCCAGGAAGGCGAACAAGCCCACCCGCAACAACAGGCTTACCGTCGTGTCCCGCTTCGGCGGCCCCATGCAAGCATCTTACTGGGTGCCGGCGCGCCTACGCAGGAAGCCGGGTCTGGCCCACAGCCTGGTCACCGATGGCGGCTGCGTGAAAAACGGTTGGCTTCCGCGGCCGTTCGGATAGAATGCTGTTAAGGCCTCTTAAGGCCCCGGACCCATACCAGTCCGAGTACGTATTCCGGTAGGTACTAAGCAAATTCAACGGTCCGGTTCCAGCTAATTGTTTCTCACGGAATTACCGATAGTTGGATGTATGCAGGACAGACGCGCTGAACCAAGAATGTTGTGCGCCGACCTCGTGGACGTGGAGTGGCGCGACAAGAATGGACGCACCCGTCGGACCGTCGCCAATCTGGAAGACATCTCTCTGTCCGGCGCCTGCCTGCAAATGGACGTTCCCGTGACCTTGCATACCCACGTGCGGATCAGCTACCCGGGCGGCGAACTCATGGGCCGCGTCCGTTATTGCGTATTCCGGGAGATCGGCTATTTCCTTGGCGTGGAGTTCGACCCCGGCTCGAAGTGGTCGCAGGAAGAGTTCCAGCCGATGCATCTGCTCGACCCTCGCCGGCTGGTCTCCACCAAAGAAGAGAAAAAAGACCGCATGATGCACTGAATCTCGCCCGCGAGCCTGTGGACGGTGGGCACCCGTCCCTCGATTGTCCTGTGAATGTTTACGTGCAGCCACATCTGGCCCTGGCTGTCCTTCACCGCGGAACTTCGCCCCCCACAACCTGCTCGTCCGGCCGGAGCCGCCGGCGGCTCTGTAATCACGAGCGCTAACCCCGAGGCCCGGCGAAGGGGTCCCAGCCCCCGGGCCGGAGAGGGTATCCGAAGAACTCCACCGCTCCCGGCTCGCCGGCCACCATAGTCCCGATCCTCGTTAGCGGCACGCCCCGGTATCGCGAGGGGATCCGCACTCGAGGCGGCGCTGTGAACAGCAGCTCATAATCCTCGCCTCCGTGCAAAGCGTGGTCAAGGCCCGCTCCATGAAACACGGGAAGCGGCCGATCAATCACTGCAGCCAGCCCGGACTCCCGGGCCAGGCGGTGCAGATCCGTGGAAAGCCCGTCGCTCAAGTCCATCGCCGCCCGCACGCCAAGCCGACGCAGACGCCGTCCGAGATCGAGCCGCGGCTCCGGTCGCAAGTGGCGTTTCCAGGCCGCGCCCCTGCGCGTCTCGAGCCCCAGCGCCGCCCCCCCGAGGAGCCCGGAGACGTAAAGGGCATCTCCCGGCCGGGCGCGGTCGCGCCGCATCGCCGTTCCCTTCGGCGCGGCGCCCAGCACGACGATGTCGCAGAGCGTCTCCGCAGCCCGGGAAAGGTCACCGCCGATGACAGCCATTCCGGTCCCCCGCGCGACGTCTGAAAGCCCTTTGTAGAATCGACTCACCCACCGGGAGTCCACACCGGGGCCCAGAGCGAGCGAAACCAGACAGAAACGAGGCTCACCCCCCATCGCCGCGATGTCGCTCAACCCGCGACTCACCGCCCGGCGACCCGCATCCGCCGCCGTGCAAGCCTCTAGATCGAAGTGGACGCCCTCGATGAACAGGTCTGTTGATACGAGCCAGTCCTCGGCCGCCCCCGCGGGCCGCACGATCGCGCAGTCGTCCCCCACGCCGCGGACCAGCCGCGCCGTACGCGCTTCGGGAAGCCGCATGCGGATCCGTTCCAGCAACTCGAGCTCGTTCATGGACACTGCGCCTATGGATGCCAGCCTACCTGATTCACCATTGGTGTGACAGCGGTGAGCAAACGCTCCGTTCCGCCGAACCGCACGAATACCGGGCTGGACGCCGCCGGTCCCGGGCCGCCGCCGTACCGTTCGGAATCGTAAATAAGTGAACGAATCAGCGGGCTCCGCGAGCCCTTAATCGGAGCCGCCGGTCTTCATCGGCCGCCGGCGTTTGGTATACAATGCCTCCAAGAGACTCAATTCTAGCCCCTTGAATCTCTACGACGGATTCTTACGCGATGCATAAGTACATCCTTATCGGCCCCCAGGGTTCCGGAAAAGGCACCCAGGCCCGCCTCCTTTGCCGCGATTATGATTTCGAGCACATTTCCATCGGGGATATCTTCCGTTGGAATATGGCCCACCACACGAAGTTGGCCGCCCGGATCCGGCGGATCATGAACCAAGGGCTCCTGGTCCCTGACGAGATCGTCGAGGAAGTGGTCCGGCGCCGGCTGGAAGAGCATGACTGGAATTATGGTTTCGTCCTCGACGGCTTCCCGAGAACGCGCTCCCAGGCCGAGTACCTCTTCGAGAACTACAACCTCGACAAGGCCATCTACCTCGACATCCCGGAAGAGATCGTCTATCAGCGGGTCATGCACCGGGCCCAGGTCGGCGAGGGCGACGGCTTCACCAAGCGCGCCGACGACAATCTGGAAACGCTGAAGGTTAGGCTCCGCGAGTACTTCGAAAAGACCGTCCCCTTGCTCGAGCTTTTCGAGAGCAAGCAGATGCTGGTGCGTATCGACGGCACCGGCACCATCGAGGAAGTCTACGCAGCCATCCGTAAGGCTCTGAACCTTCCCGAACCGCCGCCGGCGAAAGAAAACTCGGGAGGACGGTAGCGCCGCCCGCCCGGCTGGCCCCAGCCCCTTAGGAGTTCTTCAACACCGTCTCCCGGTAGATGCGGTCCAGCTCCCGGCGGGCGATCACTGCCCACGGACTGCCAGGATCGAGCTTCAGGTAAGCTTTCCAGTGCCTCACCGCTTTCAGTGGCTGTCCGCCGGATTGATAAAGCAAGGCGATGTTGTAGTGGGCGTCCGCGTAATGCGGATTCAGCTTCAGCGCCAATTGATATTCAAGCAGCGCCTCTGTTCGCTTGCCCACCTCTTCGTACAAATTGCCCAGATTGAAGTGGGCGAGAGCGTAGTTCCGGTCCGCCTCGACAGCTCGGCGGTAGTAGTGCTCCGCTTTCCGGAGGTCGCGGGCCGCAAAGTAAATCGTCCCTAAGTTCACGTAGGCGGCGGCAAACCCGGGATCCGCCTCGATCACCCGCTCATAGGCTTCGATGGCCGCTTCGACGTCGCCCTGGTTCTCCAGCTCGACCGCTTGCTGGAAGAGGAGGTCAACGCGCATCGTCTCAGCCCCCTTCTGCGCAGCGTTCGAACGGCGGGCCTCCGCCACGGGGAACGAGACCAGCCGGCGCATCTCGTCGCGGTCGAAATTCAACAACAACTGGCCGGAGACCGGTTCCATCGTCTGGTCGCCGACCTGAACGCACACCTTCCGCCCTTCGCTGAAAATGCGCAGCTCCACCAGGGGGTTCTCGATGCCGTCCAACTTCTCCCGGATGGCCTCCAGGGCCCGCCGGATCTTCGGCGCCTGGATCCGCTCTTGTTGCAGCCGGGCGACGGTGCGCAAGGTGACGAGATCGACAAAGTCGTACTCTTCGGCCGGCTCGATCAGCCCCTGTTCTTCCCAGCGTTTCAGCTGCCGCTCCGTCAAATTCAGCAACCGGCGCACCTCACGGCGGGAGAAGCGCTGCTTGGGCGGATCGCCGACCACGCGACAGATTGTAGCATGCCCCCGCCGCTCGGAGAGTCCGCCGCCGGACTCCGCGCCAGCTCGTCCCCTCTTTAGCGGCGCCAGCAGCCCGTCCAGCAGAGATTCAGTTCCTAAACTGGCGCTTGACGCAGGGCCGCGTCAGCGGTCATACTAGTAGTGTGCTGCAACTCACTTTCAAAAGCGCAGACAGCAGCGTGAGTTCTTCAAAGACCTCTTCCGCTTCCCTGGTGGACCTTCCCCATGGCCGGGAGGGCATCATCGTGGAGCTAGATTTGCCCAGTGACATCGCCCGGCGTTTAATGGAACTGGGCTTTGTCCCTGGTAACCTCGTCACCGCAACCCGCAGCGCTCCCGGCGGTGACCCTCGGGTGTACCGCGTGGATGGCTCGGAAGTGGCGCTCCGGCGCGAGACGGCGGCCCACATTTTGGTCCGCGATCCCGATAGTCCCCCTCTCGATGAGTGATGGCCAAAGCTTGTGGGTGCGATTCTGCGGCGTTACACACGCCGAAAGCGGCCGGCGAACCGTCCTCACAGGTCCACCGAGTTGCTATCGTCGGTCCGCCGAACTCTGGCAAATCCACATTATTCAATAAGTTAACCGGACTCCGCCAAAAAGTGGCCAACTACCCTGGCGTCACCGTTGAACAGCGCACGGGCCGTATCCGCCTCGCCCACAACCGCGAGATCGAACTCATCGACCTGCCGGGCGTCTACAGCCTCGATCCTCGCAGCGAGGATGAGCGCGTTACTCACGACGTCCTCACCGGACGCATGCCTGGAGTGCCCCGGCCCGACGCTGTCATCTTGATCCTGGATTCTACGAACCTGGCCCGTCACTTGGTCCTGGCCGCCCCCGTCCTAAGCCTGGGTTTGCCGACCTTGGTAGTTCTCAACATGGCGGACTCTCTCCGGGAAGGCGGCGGAACACTGGACACGAGCGCCCTCGCCGCCAAGCTCGGTACGCCGGTCGTCCTGATATCGGCCACCAAAGGGGAAGGGCTGGAGCCGGTCCAGGAATTCCTCACCCGCCAGTTCGCCGTCCCCCACCCGGTGCAACTCCCTGTCATTCAGGACATCCCCCAGTGCCGCGCTTGGGCGTCCCGGATCGGCGCCGAAGCCTCCTATCGCCCGCCGGCCCCGCCTGTCTGGACACGTCGGCTCGACGGCGTCTTCCTGCACCCGGTCTTCGGACCGCTGGTGTTTGCCCTCGTCGTCCTCGCTGTCTTCCAGACAATCTTTGTCGGAGCTCAGCCCCTCATGGACGCCGTCGAGGCGGTAATCACCTGGTCTGGCGGCGAAATCGGCCGTCTTCTTCCGCCCTCCCCCGCCCGCGACCTCATCATCGAAGGCATCTGGGGCGGAGTCGGCTCCGTCATCGTCTTCCTGCCCCAGATCCTGCTGTTGTTCTTGTTTATCGGCGTGCTCGAAGACTCCGGCTATCTCGCCCGCGCCGCCTTGATCGCCGACCGCACCATGGCCAAGGTCGGCCTCCAGGGCAAGAGCTTCATTCCCTTGCTCTCGGCCTACGCCTGCGCGGTGCCCGCCATCATGGCTACCCGCACCATCGAGAACAGGCGCGACCGCATCGCCACAATCCTGATCGCCCCCTTCATGACTTGTTCAGCCCGGCTGCCCGTATACACGCTCTTCATCGCTGCGTTCATTCCTGAGGGTCAGTTCCTCGGACCGTTCGTCAGTCGGCGTACGGCGGCCATGATCGGCCTCTACATCCTCGGCTTCGCCGCTGCTTTCGCCACCGCGCGGCTGCTCAAGTCCTCCATCCTGAAGAGCGAGCGCACACCGTTCGTTCTCGAACTCCCGCCCTACCGCCGGCCCACCTTGCGCTCCCTTGGCCTCCGCCTCTATGACCGTGCCCGGTTCTTCCTCCGCCGCGCCGGCACCGTGATCCTTACAGCCGTCGTCTTGCTCTGGTTGCTCGCCCACGTTCCCTTGGTCGATGGAAAC
>CAYWXL010000051.1:23495-29319 GCA_964461995.1 uncultured Solibacteraceae bacterium | reverse complement strand
ACCAGCTCGGCAAGACACTGGCCGACGACGAGGTGGCCTCGATCGTCACGTGGCTGGACTCCCTGACGGGTGAACTTCCGCCAGAGTTCGCTCTCGCGCCATGAATTCACCAGAGCCCCTCAGTGAACGCTCCGGCCCACCGGTTGTTCGGCGGCGACAACCAGATAGACTGACAAACAGAGGAGCTAATGGCCCAAGGTGCGCCACTTCTTCGCCCGCCGGTCCCCTCTCTGAGAAAACATATCCCGCCACGCGCACCACGGCGTCGGCACAAAAATACGCCCGCCGGAACAGGCCGGCGGGCCGCAGGGGAGCTGGAAAGTAGGAAGGGTTATTCGGTGACGGTGAACCAGGTGTTGAACATCGGGCCGCCCATGATGTGGCCGCGCTCGGTTTCCAGGCTGATGCGGCGGGTGCCCGGCTCGGCGTCGGCGGCGATCTCCACAGTGGCCGTGATCGTCGTGCCGTCCGGGCTCACTTGCAAGTTGCTGACCCGGATCTTGTCATCGTGGTTCATCATGCCGCCGCCCATGAAGCCCGAGCCTTCGTCGTGGTTGCCGCCCATCATGCCGCCGCCCATTCCGGACCCCGGTCCCATTCCGGTCCCGGACCCCATGCCGTCACCGGGTCCCATTCCCGGGCCCATGCCGGTGAAGTGGAACTCGATTTCCTCGACGTCTTGGAGGTTTGTTCCGGTGATCGTCAGCGTGATGGTGGAGCCGCGGGCCGCCGAGTCCGGACTAATCGAAGTCACCAGCGGCAACTGCCACCGCCCCGGCCGGTCGCCTTCGACGGCGTTCACCCGCTCGGTGATGGCGTAACTCGCCAGATCCACGATGCTCAGCACGCCGGTGCCGTGCGAGAGCACGAGCAGCCGGTTGCCGGCGGCGTCCAGCGCCAGGGCCCGTGGGCCGGGATCGACCGGGAAGGTCGTTTCGACACTGTTGTTCTGGAGGTTGACCACGGTGACCGTCGCCGTCATCTGGTTGGCGATATAAGCGCGGCCGTTGTGCGTCACTACCGCCCCCGGTCCCATGGCGTTCCAGACGTCGGTAGGCACCTGCGTGAGCTGCCGGGTGGCGAGGTCGAGGATCAGGAAGCCGTTGGACATGGGCGTCGTGATCACAGCCTTATTCAGCCCGGCGTCGATCGCCGCCTCGTGTGGGCGCGTCCCGGGCGGCAGGTCTATGGTAGTGACCGAGTAGTCCGAAAAGCTGATCACCGACAACGAGCCGCCTTGCATATTCGCCACCACGGCCACCCCGGCCCCCGCAGCGATCCCCGCCGGGCCGAAGCCGACATCGATAGTCCGCGTGACGTCGCCGCTGGCCGTGTCGATCACCGTCACCGTGCCGCTGCCGGTGTTGGTGACTAACAGGTCGGCGCCTGCAAAGGCCAAATGGCTCGGGTAGACGCCCGTTCCGATGATCGCGATGTCGTCGGGCCGCTGGAGGTTCACCAGCGCCACCGAGTTGTTGTGGCTGAGGGCGACCGCGGCGATCGTGCCGGCCTCGTTCACCGCCACAGCATGAGCGTCCGAGCCGTCGGGCAGCGTGATCGTTCGGACCGTCTGCAACGTGTCGAGTGAGATCACCCGCAGCGCGTCGTTCTCTTCATCGGGAACAATCGCCGTGCCGTCGGCGGGGTTGAACGCCACGTAGCTGGGTTCGCGGCCGCGCGGCATGTTTTCGTGGACCATCATGCCTTGGCCCCACCCCGGCATTCCTTGCATCATGCTCGTCGTCGGCAGGATGTTCATGAAGGTCACGTTGCTGGTCACGCCGTTCGAGGTGACGGCGACTGGAACCATCCCCACGCCGGCCAGGTTCTCGGGCAGCACGATATTGATCTGCTGCAGGCCGGCGAATCCAGGGGCGTTCCCGTACCAGGTCACCTCCACCGGGACGCCGCCGATCGTCACCTGGGGTTCGGCGCTCAGATCCAAGCCGGTGACGAAAATCGACACCGGCGTCGGCTCGCCGTTGGTGGTCACGCTGAACGGACCGGGCTGCCACATGGTGCCGTGAAGCATGGCTCCCTGGCCGATGCCCATGCCGCCCATGCCGAAGATGCCGGGCCCCGCGGGCCCAACCTGCATCATGCCCTGCATCGTCTGCGTCCCGTCGTGCATGACTACCTGGGCTTGCCCCGGACCGAGACCCTCGGGAACGATGAAGTTCACCTGGTTCGGCGAAACGTAATGCAGCATCGCCGGCATCCCGTTCACCGTCACCATGCAGCCGCCGAGCTCTGTCGGAAGCTGGCCCGGGGCGATCCACTCGCCCTGCGCGGTCTGCGAGCACAAGTGCTCACCGAACATCGTGGCGAACGAGCCCGGCGCGAATGGTCCATTCGGATTGAAAGAAGCGCCGTTGACGATAGTCATCGTCTGGGCCGAAAGCGCGCCCGCTCCCAGACTGAGCGCCAGTGCGAATTTACCGATAAGTCGAGTTTTCATTGCTAAACTCCTTTTAAGAGACCTGCCCTCTGAATCCTTACGGGCGCCTATCCGCGCCCTTCCGCTGCCCTCTGGCGGTCGGCTGAGATCCCGTCCCAGTTCCGCCTTTCACCGCCTTCGCCGGCTTCCGCCCCGACTGTCTGCCGGAGGCGGCGCTACTGTTTCCGATGCGGTCCGAAGGTCCCGCGTGACCGCCGCGGCCCTGCGAACCCGATCCGTTCCACTCCCGCTGCCGGTTCTTCTCTGTCTCCATCCGTTGATTGCCGTCCCGGCGGCGGCCGTGGTCACGATTGGCGCCATGACTGCCCTGGCGGCCCATGCGGTCGCCCGAGGAGCCCCACATGCCGCCGTGGCTGCCGGAGCCGGAGCGGCCTCCCATCGTGTCCCACGTTCCCCCGTACATTCCGCCGTGCATCCCTCCGCGGGCGCCGCTCATGCCGCCCATGTCGCCCATGCGTCCGTGGGAGCCGCCCATGCCTCCGCGCATTCCGCCCATCGACGCGCCGCCATGGCCGGAACCGCCGTGACCACCGCGCCGGGCGGCCACAGGAAAGGCCGCCAGCGCCAGAGTCAATCCGCTGATCATCAAGACTTTTTTCATGGTGTTACCCTCGTTTCGTTCGTTTTGAGTTCGTGTTTCGATCCACCCTGACGATGGCAACCGCAAGACCAAACTCAAGCAATTGAAAACAAACCATTTCCCCCGACCTGTCCGCCGCCGGCTGAGAACTCTGGGGCACACCGGTGTGCCCGAACTGCATCGGAGCCCTGCCGCGCGGGCCTTCAGAAACGCCCCCCGGGGAACAGTAGCCGGCCCAGGTCGAAGCCCAGCCCGACGCTGGCCGTCGTCAGCTCGAAGGGGAAGCTGCGGGAGACGCTGAAGTTGAGGGTGAGGGAACGGTGCAGCCGGAAAGAGACCCAGGCGCTCACGCCATGGTCGCGGAGGTCCTCTGCCGGGACTTCGCCGCCGGGCGTGGGCGGCAGGAACGGCATGTCGCCGGGCATGTGTTGCAGCGTTCCCAGGCCTAGCGCGCTCGTCGGGGTTGCGGTCGGTAGCGCGCCGGGTGCAGACATGCCCCCGCCATGGCCCATCCCTGGACCGCCACCACCCGCTCCCGGCCCCGGTCCGCTGCCCGGCGGCGCCGTGTGCCCATGATCCCACATCCGGGAGTGCACGTTCTGCGTGCCCCAGGGACGCACGGCGAACGCCCCGGCGCCGAGGATCACCCGCCGGTGCGCCCGGAAATCCACACCCCCGGAGAAGTGCGCCGCGTTGCCCGTGGCGATGTAGGGCCGCTGATAGCCAATGTTGTTGAAGACGTAGTTGGCCACGCCGACGCGGCCGAAGGGGCGCCATCGCTCGAACCGCCGCTCCACGAGGCCGCTGGCGTCGATGGTGACTTTCCCGGCCCCCAGCCCGCGCGCCTCGTCGCCGGTGGGGAAGCCGACCACCACGTTCGCGCCGACCAGGAACCGGCCGGCGTTACCCCGCGCCAATCCAGATATATAGGCGTCGCCGATGCCCGTCGCCGCTGACGTCGTGCCGGGAAGCCGGTAGAACGGAACTCCGCCGACGAGGGATACGTGGCGCGTGTCGAAGCCCGCCTCCGGCGTCAGCGTTACGAAGGTGCCGACGGAGTTGTAATCCACCCCCGTGCCCAGGTACAGAATCGGCCGCGCCGGAGGGGAGCCGCCGTCGCCGGCGGACCGCCGGAGCCGCCGCCACCTCTTCTCGAATTCCCGCCGCATAGCCCGCAGCTCCGACACGATTTCCCTGGGCGAGCGGCCCCGCTGCGCCAGTTGCTCGACGAAGATGCGCCCGAAGCTCTCGCCGCTCTCCCGGCGCAGCAGGAGCAGCCGGTTGCGGTGCGTCCCCAGCCGCTCGGCCATCAGCTCGACGGCGAGCATCTTGCGGTCCGGCTGTGCGGTAATCGCATCGATCGCCGCGATCTCTTTTTCCAGCGCCGCCGAAGTCTCCTCCGCCGCTCCGCGCGCTGCCGTGAGCCCAATGACGAGTACGAGCATGAGTCGGTGAATCACGGTCTGTACCTCACTCCCGCATCGGAGAATGGCCCGGCATCGAGCCCACCGAGCGCGCCCCGGAAGTCTGTTCCATCCGGTGCTCCATCTCGTCCCTGCCCCGGCGCATCGCTGGTTGTCCGGTGGGCATCGCCTGGCCCGGCCGCCGCGGCGGCAACAGGTCCGCCCGCTCCGACGGTCCCTGGAACCGCTCGGCCGCCATCGGGGGCGCTCCCTCGTGGATCCAGGTCCGCTCTCCGGCGCGCAAGATCACCTCTTGCTGCGGGAAGCGCCGGTTGGCCACCGCCACCACCCCTTCTTCCACCGCCACCAGGGTCGAGTCCGTGTCATCGACGAACACGCTGAAGATCGTGCCTCGCACGGCGATTACCGCGGTGGGCGTCGTGATCTTGTGCGGGTTCGGGCGGCCGGTAATCTTTTCGATGTAGACCTTGATCGAGCCGAAGAACAGGTGCAAGAACTCCCGGATGTCGGGCGACTGCTCACTGAAGATCACGCGGGAGTCGGGGAAGATCTGAACCCGGGCTCCGCTATCGGTCTCGATCACGGCGTAGGAATTCTCGCCGGTGATCAGCTCGTCGCCCGGCAGCACCGTTGCATTCACCTGCACTGGCCGGGGCGCCTCGCGGGGGCGCTGGAGCGTCAACGTCCCGGTCAGGGAGACCACCCTGGCGCTGTCGCCGGCGGACGGCTGGCCGAAAGCTGCCGTCGCCGCCAGAAACAGCGCAGCGACTCTTACAGCCGGCGGCATGGTTCTTACGTGCGTCACGAAAGTTCTCACCAGGATCTTTATCAATTAAGATGCCAGAGTCAGAAATTCGGTGACACTGCGGCACGCAAAGAACTTGTAACAATCCGCCGCGCCCCGAACGCCGCCTTACTGGGATGATTTGGGCACGCCGGTGTGCCCGGAACGCTCCCGCTCGATGCGCGCCAGCTTCTTGTAAAGCGTGCGGCGCTGGATTCCCAGGATCTCGGCCGCCTTTGTCTTGTTGCCTCCGGTCTGCTCGAGCACCCTCAGAATGTGGCGGCGCTCGACTTCGGAGAGGTCGCCCGAGTCCTCCTCGGCCTTTTCTGACGATTGGAGCGCCTCGCGGACAGCCTTCGCCGTGATGGGCCCCGGCGGCGAAAGCGCCGCCAGCCGCCGCATCAGGTTTTCCAGTTGCCGGACGTTGCCCGGCCACTCGTGGCGCTCGAGCTCGGCGACGGCTTCTTTCTCGAGCCACAGCCTCTTGCCCGTACCCTCGAGGGCGCTCTCCAGCAAGTGCCGTGCCAGCAGCGGGATGTCGGAGCGGCGCTCCCGGAGCGGCGGCACGTCGATGCGGA
>CAYWXL010000051.1:0-23395 GCA_964461995.1 uncultured Solibacteraceae bacterium | reverse complement strand
GCCAGCAGCGGGATGTCGGAGCGGCGCTCCCGGAGCGGCGGCACGTCGATGCGGATCACGTTCAGCCGGTGGAACAGGTCCTCCCGGAACTTGCCTTCCCGCACCATTTGCTCCAGCGGGCGGTTTGTCGCCGCGATCACCCGCACGTCGGCTTTCCGGGGGGACGCGGCGCCCACCGGCCGGTACTCTTTCTCCTGGAGGAACCGCAACAGTTTCGGCTGGAACTCAAGAGGGATCTCGCCCACTTCATCGAAAAAAACCGTGCCCCCCGTCGCGGTTTCCACGATCCCCTTGCGGTCGCGGTCCGCTCCCGTAAACGCCCCCCGCACCGAACCGAAAACTTCCGATTCCCACAGCGAGCCCGAGATCGCCCCGCAATCGACCGGCAGGAAGGGCTTCGCGCTCCGCGGGCTGTGCTCGTGGATCGCCCGGGCGACCAGCTCTTTCCCCGTGCCGGACTCGCCCGTGATCAGCACCGTCTCCTCGGAGCGCGCCGACCGGGCGATCGTCTTGTAGACCCGCACCATCGGCGGCGAGAACCCGATCATCCCACCGGGCGGGGCGGCTTCTTCTTCCGGGGCCTCCGGCGGCGAGTCCCGCAGCGACGCCTCGGCCCGCTCGACTGCCTCCAGCAGTTCGCCCATGTCGAACGGCTTGGCCAGGTACTCGAACGCCCCGCCGGCTTCGGCCTCCACCGTCGTCTGGACCGAGCCCCGCGCCGTCATCAGGATCACCGCGCACTCCGGCCTCTGGCCTTTGGCCGCCCGCAGAATGTCCAGCCCGGAGACTTCGTCGATGTAGATGTCGCTGACGACGATGTCGTAGTCGCCCGACGCGATCTCCTCGAGCGCGTCTTCTCCCGTCAGCGCCGTAGCGACCCGATAGCCCTTCGCCCCCAGATACGCCGATACCATCGAGGCCAGGGACTCCTCATCGTCGATCACCAGAATGGCGGGCTTCTGCGGCATCGTTCAGCTCTTCGGCAGCACGAGAGTGAAGCGGGATCCGGCCCCCGGGCTGCTCTCGACTTCGACCCGGCCCCCGTGCTGGGTGGCGATCTCCTTGACCAGCGCCAGGCCGATCCCCGTGCCCTCTTCGCCGCCCTTCTCGTCCCTCTTCAAACGATAGAACCTTTCGAAGATCTTCTGCTGCTCTTCGCGGGCGATCCCATAGCCTTCGTCGGTGACCGAGATCGCCACCCCGCCGGCCGTCTCGCGCACCGCCAGACGCACGGTGGAGCGCTTCGGGCTGTACTTTACCGCGTTCGTCAGCAGGTTGTAGATGGCGAAGCCGAGCAGGTCCGGATCGGCGGCCGCCTCGATCCGCGGCGCGTCCATCTCGATCTTCGTCCTCTTCCGCGCGGCGTACAATCGCGCCCGCTCCACCACCTCGCGGCAAAGACCGGAAAGCTCCACCGGCTTCTTCTCGATCTCGAGCGTCCCCGAGGCCATTCGTTCCACGTCGAGAAACGTGCGGATCAGCGTGGCCAGCCGCTTTGACTCTTTGTGGATGAGGCCCGCCATTCGCTGGCGCATCTCCGGCGGCAAGGACTCGTCCTCGATCATCTCGCTCGAGCCCTGGATCGCCGCGAGCGGGTTCTTGATCTCGTGAGCGATGGCCTGCACCCGAAAGGCGTATTCGCGCCGTTTCTCTTCCGAGCGCCGCCACGCCCAGTGGACGGAGGCGTACTCGCCCGCCACCGCCACCCCCGAGGACAGCAGGAACACCGCCGCCATCGAAGCCGGCGGCCACAGCGCCCCACGCGCAAAGGCTGCGTAACAGGCAACGAAAATCAGAAGCAAGACGCCCGCCAGCGCGCCGGCCAGCGGGAGCCCCCGGAGCTTCGCCCCCGCCGCCACGCACGCCACGGCGGTCAGCAGGTACAAGGCGATCTCGACGAGCGGCGAGGGCGGTAGCAGGAACGCTTCGTCGAGGATGGTCCGTAAGATGTTGGCGTGGATCTCGATGCCGCTCATCCCGATGCCGGCCGAGACGGGAGTGAAATGACGGTCTCCGGCGCCCTGGGCAGTAGCGCCGACGATGACGATCTTGCCACGGAAGCGCGCAGGATCCACCGAGCCGTCCAGCAGGGCGGCGAACGAAATCCGTTCGAACACCCCCTCCGGCCCGGCGTAGTTGATACACAGTAGCCGGCCGTTGTCTGCCTTGGCGGGGATCCGGATGGAGCCGAGGCGGACCTGGTCGGCTGTCTCGACCGGGCGGCCGGCCTGGAGCGCCAGAGCCGCCGCTTCGAGCGCCAGCGCCCATCGCCGGCGCCCTCCGGCCGCCTTGGCCAACAGGACGGAACGGACGACGCCGTCGGGATCTGGATCCGCATGGGCATGGCCCACCTGCGCAGCCGCCGCCAGATCGGGCAAGGGTTCGATCCAGCGCGGAGCCTTACCCGGATCGCTTTCGATGGCCGCAGCGACTACGCTCGGGACAGCTCCCAGCGCTTTCGCGATGGCGGCTTCGGCCTCCGGATCTTCCGCCTCGGCGATGAGGACGTCCAGGGCCACGACGTCCGGCCCCGCCGTTGCCAGCCGCTCTAATCCCCGGGCGAGCAGGCGGCGGTCCAGCGGCAAGGGTCCGTAACGCCGCGCCGTGGCGTCATCAATCGCGACCAGAACGATGTCGCCCGCCGTACGGGAATCCCCCGCACCGCGGAAGCGCATCAGCAGATCCAGCGCCGCCGCGTTGATCTGGCTCGTCAGGCCGTTCCATGCCACCCACGGAATTGCGAGTGCGAGGAGGACAACGTAAGCGGCGCGGAGCTTCATTCGGCGCTAACCCAATTATGCATCCGCCGGCGCCGACGACGGCTTGCCGCACGGGCGCCGGGAATCTTCTCCCGAAAAGCTCCGCGCCCTGCCTCAACCTTCAAGCGGGAATCATACGCGGCCGGACCTCAGTGGGCTTCAGTGCTTGTGGCCGCTGCTTTCGTGTTCGTGCCCGCCGCTGCCGTGGTGGTGCTCGCCGCCCTCCTGCATGTGGCTGCATTGGTGGCCGTGTCCACCTTCGCTAGGCGCGAGCAACACCTCCCGGGCGACGACCTCGTCGCCGGTGCCCAGCATGGTGCCCAAAACGGTCACCTCCATCCCCTTTTTGAGATCCGCTGCCGAAGCCTGCGCGTCACCTCTCTCGAATTTCGTCTTCTCGCTGAAGGTGACCTTCAACTCGCCTTTGGCGGTCGCGATGGTGAACTCCGAGGCGCCCACCGAGGTCACCTCGCCTTTGATCGGCTTGCCCTTATGTTTACTCGGATCGTGCGCCACAGCCAGGGGACTGGCCACGGCCGCCGCCAGCAAAAACGTCAGTAAGTGTCTGCGTTGCATCCTCGGTTATACCTCCTCTGATCTAGCCCGGCGTCAATGAGAGCCCGAGCCCGGTAATTCGAGACCGTTAATCTCCTTCATCAGCTCCAGTTCGGTCTCGGTCAATTCAGGAAGATGGCGGATGAAGAGCACGAGTTTCCAATTCTCTTCGTCCTCGCCGCCCCAACCCGGCATCCCCGTAAAGCGAATACCGTTCTTGATGATGTAAAAGATTTCCCCGTCGGAAAGCTGTTGGGTGATGGGTCCACGCATGTCCGGCGCCGGCGGATACAGCCCTGCGTTGATGTCCGTGCGGCCGCTGCCGTCGTTGGCATGGCAGATCGCGCAATGGTCGGCGAAGTGGTCCCGAGCTTCGGCAATCGCAAGCGGAGTCGGTTCCAGTGGATTCTTCGCATTGCGCGCCTCCGCTGGAATCGCCAGGCGGCGGAGGTGACGGGCCACCCACGCCTCAATGGACGAAGGCTTGGCCCGAGCACTGAACCCGTGCGACGTAACAACCCAATACGCAGCCCCCACGGCCAGCAGGATAGCCGCCATCCCCAACAGGGTCGCTACTTTCAACCGGTACATGCTTCCAGTGAGTCGAACCGCTATTTCACCGGCTCGATCTTCTCCACCTGAATCGTCTTGGAAGACTTATCCAGCTTGCCGGTGACCTTAACCTTCTGGTCCGCGTACTCCGCTGGAGTTTTCTGGTCGCTCAGGACGTAGACGTTCTCGCCGTCGTAGAGAGCGTACTTCCATTTCGACGGGTCCATCTTCACGCACTCGCGTACGCACTTTGCGTGGGGTTTCATGTGCATCGGCTCATGGTTGCCGCGGCACATGGTGTCCGTGATCACGCCCGTAAAGGTTTGCGTCCCCGCGCCCCACAGCGTAAGTCCGGCGGCCGCGATCAGCAAGGTCAGTTTCCTCATGTGTTTCTCCTGTGAGCTGAAGTTCAGCTCTGTAGGGAGACAGCAACCAAGAGGCCAAATCGGGAACTACGTGGATATCCTTGCACCCGCTGGAGATTCCCCCTCCTTCTTGCAACGGTGGCCGCCCCAAATCGGGCAGCCAGTGCCCCAAGTGGCGCAAATCAAGCATCGCCAAGGATCCCAGCAGACCCCAGGACGGCAGCCGATCCTCTCGTGGATGCCACTGCACGAGCTACGTGGTAGCCTTAGAAGTAGAATTGCTCAGCTACCAGGGGCGCGTCGCACACCAATTCTATCACCTATGCAAACCGAAAACGGCAGCGACTTACGCGGCCAGGTCCGGGAAGTTTACTCGGCCGCGGCGGGAAACCCGGAAGGGAAACATCCATTTCCCGTAGGGCGGCGCTTCGCCGCCAGCGTGGGGTACCCGGAGGAGCTGCTGGATGCGCTTCCCGGCGAAGCCGTGGATGCGTTCTGCGGTGTCTCGAACGTAGCTGTATTCGCCCGCATCCCCGAAGGAGCAACCGTACTGGATCTCGGCTGTGGGGCTGGGCTGGACACGCTGGTCGCCGCTCAACGCACCGGCCTCTCCGGCAAGGTCTTCGCCATCGACTTCAGCGACACGATGCTCGACCGCGCCCGCCAGGCGGCTGCTGCCTGCCAGGCCGCGAACATCGAATTCCGCCAGGCCGACGCCGAGGCCATCCCGCTTGACGACAATTCGGTGGATGTAGCCCTTGTAAATGGCATTTTCAACCTGAACCCCGCCCGCAAAGCGATTTTCCGGGAACTGGGGCGCGTAGTGCGCCCGGGCGGGGAGGTTTATGCGGCCGAAATCATCGTCCGGGACATGCCGCGGATGCTCAAACCCGTGGCGAACTTCGCCCGGAAGTCCAACCGGTCCCGCGCCAACTGGTTCGCTTGAATCGCCGGCGCCAAGGAGGGCGGCGCCTTCCTCGATGAGTTCCGAGCGGCGGGCTTCCGCGAGGCCCGGATCTTGAGGACCAGCCGCAACGACCGCACGAAGGATCCGCTGGTGGTGGTCGCCGACGTCTACGCCCGCAAATAAGGCGCCGCACCGGCGCTGGGCCGGGCTACCGGCTTTCCGCCAGAAACCGCAGCCCCGCCCGGCACAGCCGCCGCACCAGTTCCGGCCCGTCGGCCTGGGCGCTGTTGTCGAAGCCTTCGTCAGCGAGATCTATGGCATTGGTTACGTGGGCGACCACACCCGTGGGAAGACCGCGGACCGCCGCTAACGCGAATAACGAAGCCGCTTGCATTTCCACCGCCAGCACGCCGGCGGCCGCGTGACGCTTCAGTTGGGAAGGGGTCTCGCGATACGGAGCATCGGTTGTCCACACCGGACCGGAAAACACCGGCGGCCCGGCGCCTTCGATCTCCGCGCCGAGCACCCGGGCCAGCTCGGCCGGGGCATCGACGGTCGCGGCCGGAGGCAGGTAATGATACGACGTTCCTTCATCCCGTAAAGCACTGGTGGCGACCACCAACGCCGGAACAGGCAACTCTCGAAGCACCCGGCCTGCCGACGTCAGACCGATCACGACCTGAGCGCCCGACACCGCCAGTTGTTCGGCCACCAGAACTGCGAAAGGTCCGCCGATCGTCCGTGCGATCAAGCCGCAGCGGGCGCCGTCCACCTCCAGCGTGTACATTGTCGTGTGAAAGCACGCCCATTCCGCGCAAGGTTGTGCCGCTGCGGTCTCCACCAGCCAATCAGTCAAATCACCGTCGAAGTCGAGGACGCACACCGGGGGCACCGGCGCGGCAGGCTGCCCCCGCTGCTTGCGCACTGCGGCGATGAGGGTCTCGGGTGGGAAGGCTGTAGCTTCGTGCAGAGGGTGCTCGAGCAAAGGGATCGGACTCCTGTCTCGCATTCAGGTCGTCACCAGGGCCGGGAGTTTCCCCAAGGCTGACGCGCCTTCACCTCACGCTGTCGCACCAGTTCGGTTCACGACGACCCGCACTAGGCAGCGCGGCCCGCCTCCTTCACCTCGGCGAAGACGAACAAGACATCGTCGCTCCGGGCTTCCTGCCCCAACGATCGGATGTATTGGACAAGCCGGTGCGCATTCTCCATCGTCGGCTCGCTACCTGTTTCCGTCAGCCTCCGGATAATTCCTTCTTCCCCCAGGGGAGCATCACCGGGAGACTCGATATCGGGCAAGCCGTCGGTGAACAGCACCAGTTTATCACCCGGCTCGATTTCGATCTCGACAGGGTCCGGAATCTTGAATGTTTTCTCATCAAACAGCCCGATCGGCGTCGTCTGGGATTCCAAACGCACGAATTGCCGCCGGCGTCGGGCCCAGAACAACTGTGTCGCGTGACCGCAGCTTAAGTACAGCAACCGCCCGCCCGAAAAGTCCATGACCGAATGGAACATCGTGGCGTAAAGGCGTTGATCTCCCACGTGTTCCCGCATCCAGGTGTTCAGCCGCCCGGCGACGACCGGCGGCGTGTCGCCGCGCTCGAGCAAGCGGTCGAGCATCGTGCTGACCCGGTTCATCACCAATGAGGAGGTGATTCCGTGACCGGACACGTCGAGCACGAGAAAGTGGAGCAGGTCGCGGAAATCCCGTATATGGACGTAATCGCCGCCGATCTGGCGCGCCGGGAAGTACTCGACCAGGACGTTGACGCGCTCGTTGGAGAACGACTCCGGGATCATCCTGCGCTGCACGACCCCCGCATGCAACGCATCCAAGCACATCGGGCAACAAACAAAGCACTCAATGTCGCCCAGTTCCAGCCGCTTGTACGCCTCCGCCGGCGTGATCAGCCGCCCGCACGCACAGCACCTCGTCGTCAATACCTTCAGTTCGGGGAGTGGCGCCATTATAGGGCCACCCTCCGCAGCCGGAGTGCGTTGCTGATGACGGAAACAGAACTGAATGTCATTGCGGCGCTGGCGATGATCGGACTGAGCAGCAGACCGAAGAACGGGTAGAGGACGCCTGCTGCCACCGGCACGCCGAGAGTATTGTACACGAACGCGAAGACGAGGTTCTGGCGGATGTTGCGCATCGTCGCCCGGCTGAGCCGGATCGCCCGGACTACTCCGCGAAGGTCTCCTTTGACCAATGTGACGCCGGCGCTCTCCATGGCCACATCGGTGCCTGTCCCCATCGCGATACCAACGTCCGCTTGAGCCAAAGCCGGAGCGTCGTTCACACCGTCGCCCGCCATCGCCACTTTGCGCCCTTGCTGCTGCAAACGCTTGACGATTTCGCTCTTGCGTTCCGGCAATACGCCGGCCTCCACCTCGTCGATGCCCAGCTTCCGCGCTACCGCTTCGGCAGTCGTACGGTTGTCGCCCGTCACCATGACGATGCGGATCTTCTCGGCGTGAAGCTGTCGTATCGCCTCCCGAGCAGACTCCTTGATCGGATCGGCGATGCCGATCAGCCCCAGGACCTTGCCGTCCGCCACCACGAAGACCACCGTCTCGCCCTCGGCACGCATCGCATCGGCCCGCGCCGCAAGCTCGCCGGCCGGAACGCCCAGGTCTTCGAGCAGCCGGTCGTTGCCTAGCGCTGCCGCCGCGCCCCCGATCGTACCGGCGACACCTTTGCCGGTGATGGAGCGGAAGTCCGCCACTTCGGCCGGCGCGACACTTTTGGCTGCCGCCGCTTCGAGAATCGCTGCTGCCAACGGGTGTTCGCTGCCGCGCTCCAACCCCGCCGCCACCCGCAGAACATCTTCCTCGGCGCTGTCGGGCGCCGTGACAATCTGCGCCACCTGGGGCTTGCCTTCGGTAAGCGTGCCCGTTTTGTCCACGCAGAGCGTATCGATCTTCTCCAGCGTCTCCAGCGCCTCGGCGTTCTTGATCAGCACGCCCGCCGTGGCCCCTCGGCCCGTAGCTACCATGATCGAGACCGGCGTCGCCAGCCCCAGCGCGCACGGGCAGGCGATGATCAGCACCGCCACTGCGTTCACCAGCGCGTACGCCCCTCGCGGTTCAGGCCCCACCGTGATCCAGACAAGAAACGTGACCACCGCGATGACGATGACCGCCGGGACGAAGTAGCCCGAGACGACGTCCGCCAAGCGCTGGATCGGGGCCCGGCTTCGCTGCGCCTCGCTCACCATTTGGACGATCTGCGCCAGCAGCGTGTCGGCGCCGACTCGCTCGGCGCGCATGATGAAGCTCCCGGTGCCGTTCACCGTGCCGCCCGTCACTTTGTCGCCCGGGCGTTTTTCCACGGGCAGCGGTTCGCCGGTGATCATCGATTCGTCAACTGAACTAGTCCCCTCGATCACGACCCCGTCCACCGGAATCTTTTCGCCTGGCCGGACGCGAAGCCGGTCGCCGGGCTGGACCTGTTCCAGAGGCACGTCGCGTTCCGTGCCCTCATCCACCACCAAACGAGCAGTCTTCGGCGCTAAACCCAACAGAGCCTTGATTGCACTGCTGGTCTGGCTGCGGGCCTTTAACTCCAACACCTGCCCGAGCAGCACGAGCGTGGTGATTACCGCAGCGGCTTCGAAATAGACTCCCGGGTGGCCTCCTTCACCCCGAAAAGAGGCCGGGAAAATACCCGGCGCCAAGGTCGCCACCACGCTGTAGAAGAAGGCCGCACCGACGCCCATGGCGATCAACGTGAACATGTTCGGGCTGCGGTTCACCACTGACGTCCAGAACCGCTGAAAGAATGGCCAGCCGCCCCAAAGAACCACCGGCGTACTCAGCGCGAGCTGTATCCACAGCCGGGTGTGGAAAGACGCGATTTGGGCCAGCGGATTCCCAGGAATCAGCTCACCCATGGCCAGCAGCAGCACCGGGACGCTGAGGGCCAAGCTCACCCAGAACCGCCGGGTCATGTCCCGGAGTTCCGGATTCTCTTCTTCGGCCGCCCCTGCGGTCCGGGGCTCCAGCGCCATCCCGCAAATCGGACACGATCCGGGCTGCGGGCGTACAATCTCCGGGTGCATCGGGCAGGTGTACTCCACTGCTCCCGCCACCGCCGCAGGCTGCAAAGGCTCCAGCGCCATCCCGCATTTGGGACATGCGCCCGGGCTGTCCGCCTTCACCTCCGGATGCATCGGGCACGTCCATCCGCCCTTGGCCGGAGGCGCTTTTTTCATGTGGGTGGAAGCAGGAGCGGGCGCGGGCCCTTCTAAACTGACCAGCGCCGGCCCGCCCGTCCAGGCCGCCGGGTCCGCCCGGAACTTCTCCAAGCAGTGCTTGCTGCAGAAGTAATAGCGTTTCCCCTCATGTTCATAAGATCCAGCCGCGCCATCGGGATCCACATTCATCCCGCAAACGGGGTCCTTCACTCCGGCGGCCGCCTTATGCGAGCCGTGCTCATGTTCGTCGCCGTGACAGCAGTGATGTTCCGGCATGTCCCTTCCCCTCGGCCTATTGGCCTGTTGTCAAGTCCTTGGCGAGTAGCAGTTCGCCTCCATGCTCTCTGATGAAAGCCTCCGCCGCCTGGCGGGTGGCGAAGGCCAGAACGCTGGGAGCGCAGCGGTCGAATGTCAGAGCCGACGGTTGTTTTTCCATGTCGGTTAGCATCTCCGGCTCGTGCTCCAGGCAAGGGTTGACGTCGCTACCGCGCACGAGGAACGCGTCGTCAGGTTCGACCGGCCACGCGGTTGCGTAGTCGGTCAGTTTTAAGAACTTCACCGGTTTTCCTTCCTGGCGCCCCGCCGAAAGCGCACAGGTGGGACAGCAGAAGACCTCCCGCTCGCCGCCGACGAGCGCCACGGTGCGGGTTTCCATGTGCACCGGCCTGTTGCAAACCTCGCAGACCATATCGCCGGCCCGGCCGGTCAGATGCCACGCGACGTAGGTGAGCCCGGCGCCCACGATAATCAAGACGATGAGCCCTACGGTGGCGCCTTTGTTTGTCATCTCTACTCCCCTTCCCGGAGCGCGGCCCCAGCCATCGGTAAATGGACGCTCTCGAGCTCGTAAAGTTTCAACTTGAGGTCACGATAAAAGCTCCGGTCGAGCGGCTTCTTCAAGTCGAACTTGTAGATCCGCGTCCGGCTGAACTCACGCCGGTTGTTGTCGTAGGCGTGCACCTCGAACCGGTACGTGTCCGCCGACCACACGGATTGCACATCCCGGTCCAGGAGCCATTCGCGGGCGTCCTTGGCGTGGTCGGTGACATAATAGATGGCTCCGTCCGTGAACCGTAGCACCCCCTCGCAACCACCAAAGGTGTGCAGGTGTTTCACCGGCACTTCAAAGACCGTTTTCGCCACCGGGCGCACGACCCGGTTGGTCACCGGGCGGCCCAGTTTCGCGGAGATCTTGCGGAACAGCTCGTCGGTGAGGGTCCCTTCGGTGATCACGAACCGGTAGGACCGGTCCCGCCCGAGGTAACGCTTCTGGTCGTGATAAGTGAGGATCACGAACTCGGTCTCCGAAATCCGGTCGAAGTACTGGATATCAAGCCAGCTCCACTCCCGGCTGTTCTTCTTTTTCTTTGCCTCGAACGTGATCCCCTCATCGGTGATGGTGACCGTCCCCTTGCCGTCAGGCCAGGCCTTCTTCTTGTGAATCACCGTGAAGGTCTCGGCCCCCAACAACGGGGCGAGAATCAACACTAGTACTGCAATCCTCATGACGTCTCCTTGAGATGATGGAATCCGGTGAACTTGCCGCCGGACGGAAGCTTGTGGCCGCGCCACAGGTAGAACACGATCGGGAAGATGATCAGCTCCATGACCGCGGAAGTGACGACCCCGCCGACCATCGGAGCGGCGATACGCTTCATCACATCGGCTCCCGTGCCGTGGCTCCACATAATCGGCAGCAATCCAGCGATGATCACGCACACAGTCATGATCTTCGGCCGCACGCGCTTCACCGCGCCTTCATAAACAGCGTCGGCCAGGTCGAGACGCGTTTTAATCAAGCCCTTCTTCATGTAATGGTCGTAGGCCACGTCCAAATAGAGCAGCATCACCACGCCCGTCTCCGCACTAATCCCAGCGAGGGCGATGACGCCCACCCAGACGGCGATGCTCATGTTGTAATTCAGCAAGTACAGCAACCACACGGAGCCCACCACGGCGAACGGCAGCGCCATGAAAACGATGCCCGTCTTGATCATCGATCCAGTGTTGATGTAAATGATCACGAAGATGATCACGATCGTCAGCGGGATCACGTACATCAACCGTTTCTGGGCCCGCTGCATGTACTCGTACTGACCGCTCCAGGTGACCGTGTAACCGGGCGGGATATCCACTTCCTCCTCGACGGCTTTCTTCGCCCGTTCGACGTATGTGCCCACGTCGATATTCCGCAAATCGACGTAAATCCAGGCATTCGGGCGAGCGTTTTCGCTCTTAATCGAAGGCGGACCGATGACGTACCGGATCTTCACGAGCTGACCGAGGGGAATATGCGGCCCGACCGGCGTCGGCACCAGGACTGCACGCAAGGCTGGGATGTTGTCGCGCAGCTCCCGATCGTAACGGACGTTGACCGGATACCGCTCCAGACCTTCGACCGTGGTCGTGAGGTTCATTCCGCCGATCGCCGTTTGGATGACATCCTGCACGTCACCTATCGTCAGCCCGTATCGGGCGATGGCCTCGCGGTCGATATCGAAGTCCAGATAGTTGCCGCCCATGACGCGCTCAGAGTAAACGCTTAGGGTGCCCGGCACATTTCGGACCACCGCCTCGATCTTCTTGCCGAGGTCCTCGAGCACCTGCAGATCCGGCCCCGCGACCTTGATGCCTACGGGGGTCTTGATGCCCGTAGACAACATATCGATGCGGGTCTTGATCGGCATTGTCCACGCGTTCGTGACACCAGGTATCTGGATGGCGGCGTTCAGTTCGTCGGTAAGCTTCTGGGGCGTCATTCCCGGCCGCCACTCGTCCTCGGGCTTGAGCATGATCGTGGTCTCAACCATCGACAGCGGGGCAGGGTCGGTGGCCGTCTCCGCCCGTCCGATCTTGCCGAAGACATGGTGCACCTCGGGGAAGGAGGCGATGATCTTGTCCGTCTGCTGGAGGATTTCCCGGGCCTTTGTGATGGAGATGCCCGGCAAGGTTGTGGGCATGTACAGCAGGTCGCCCTCCCACAACGGAGGCATGAACTCCGACCCGAGCTGCTGGAACGGTATCACTGTGACCGCAACCACCAGGACCGAGACCACCAGAACCGGCCACTTGAACCGGAGCACAAACTCCAGCAACGGGTGGTAGGCCCAAATGAGGAAACGGTTGATCGGATTCTTGTGCTCGGGCAGGATCTTGCCGCGGATCCAGTAACCCATCAGCACGGGCACGAGCGTGATCGATAGCAGCGCCGCCGCGGCCATAGCGTACGTCTTCGTGAACGCGAGGGGCTTGAACAAGCGTCCTTCTTGCGCTTCGAGCGTGAACACCGGCATGAACGAAACCGTGATCACGAGTAGCGAATAGAACAGCGCTGGACCAACCTCTGTCGAAGCATCCGCGATGATTCGCCAGTGCGGCTTCTTGCCCGCGTCCCGCTCCAAATGTTTATGGGCGTTCTCGATCATGATGATCGCCGCGTCCACCATCGCCCCAATCGCAATGGCAATCCCCCCCAGCGACATGATGTTGGCGGTCAGACCCTGGTAGTACATGATGATGAACGACATCAACACTGCCACCGGGAGCGTGATGATGGCCACCAGAGCGCTGCGGAAGTGGAGCAGGAAGATCACGCACACCACGGCGACCACGATGCTCTCTTCGATCAGCTTCTCCTTCAGGGTGTCGATAGCCCGGTCAATGAGCGCCGTCCGGTCGTAGGCGACTTTGATCTCGACGCCTTCCGGCATCGCCTTCTGCAACTCCGCCAACTTGGCCTTCACGTCCTTGATCACCTGGCGTGCATTGGCCCCGTAGCGGACGACGACGATGCCGCCCACCACTTCGCCTTCGCCGTCCCAGTCGGTGAGACCCCGGCGGATCTCCGGTCCGTAGCTCACCCGGGCTATGTCGCGCAAGAGAATGGGGGTGCCGTTTTCGTCTACTCCGACGGCAATGTTGCGCACATCGTCCAGGGACTTGATGTAGCCGAGTCCCCGGACCATGAACTCTTTCTCGGCCACTTCCAATAGCCGTCCGCCCACGTCGTTGTTGCTGCGCTGCACCGCCTTGCGGATCTTCGAAATCGGGATGTTGTAGGCGCGCAGCTTGTTCGGGTCCACGGTGATCTGGTATTGGCGGACGAAACCGCCGATGCTCGCCACCTCTGAAACCCCAGGCACGCTCGTCAACTCGTACTTCAAGTACCAGTCCTGGAGAGTCCGCAGTTCCGCTAGGTCATGCCGGTCCGAAGTCAGGACGTACATGAAGGCCCAACCCACGCCGGTAGCGTCCGGCCCCAGCGACGGAGTCACGCCTTCCGGCAACCGTCCCGCCACGAAGTTCAGGTACTCCAACACCCGGCTCCGCGCCCAGTACATATCCGTGCCATCTTCGAAAATGATGTAGACGAACGAATAGCCGAAGAAGGAATACCCTCGCACCACCTTGGCGTAAGGTACCGCCAGCATCTGCGTGGTCAGCGGATACGTTACCTGGTCCTCAACGATCTGCGGCGCCTGACCAGGGTACTCGGTGAAAATGATCACCTGAACGTCCGACAGGTCAGGAATCGCGTCGAGCGGGGTCTGCTGCAGCGCGTAAACCCCCGCGAAAATCAAGAAGACCGTCGTCAGCAGAACGAGGAACTTGTTCTCAATCGACCATTCAATAACGCGTGCGAACATGAGTCCCCCTTAGTGCTGGTGAGCCGGCGGCGCTTGCGGCGCTTCCTGCTCTTCTCCGCCTTCTCCGCCTTCTCCGCCGCCCGCGCGGGCAGCCAGCATCTTCTGAACCGCTTCTTTCAGGTTGCTTTCCGAATCGATGAGGAATTGCGACGAGGTCACCACGATTTCACCCGGCTTCAGCCCTTCGCGGACTTCAACGTAGCCGTCGCCGCTGAAGCCGAGCTTTATCTCTCGAGGTTCGAAAACACCTTTCTCCGGATCCTTCTGGACGATCACCACCGCCCGCTCGCCGGTATGGATCACCGCTTCTTCCGGCACCTTCACGGCGCCAGTAACCGCGGGCGGGCTGATTTCAATGTTCGCGTACATCTCCGGGCGCAGCTTAAGATCGGGATTCGGGATTTCCACGTACGCGGTCAGCGTGCGCGTCTTCGGATTCAGCTCGGGATCAAGGTAAATGAGCTTGCCGGACCAGCGCCTTCCCGGAAACGCGTCTACCGTGATCAAGGCGTGCTGGCCGAGATAGACGTGGGCAAGCTGATACTCATAGATTTCGATCTCGGCCCACACCGTGGAGAGATCGGCGATCTTGTACACGTTCATTCCCGGCGTCACCTTCATGCCTTCGAGCGATCGGTCCATCTTCGACACCACGAGCCCGGAAACGGGCGAGATGATTTTTAGCGTCCTTCGCAGCTTCCGCGTTTTCCGCAGTTCGTCGATCTGGTCGTCGGTGATGTCCCAATAGTGCAGCCGTTCGCGCGCCGACTCGAGCAGCGAATGGGCCCGCTCGATGGCCTCCGGCTCCGCGCCGCCGCTCTCCAGCCGCGTCACGTAGTCCAGCGCCGCCAGGTACTCTTGCTGGGTGGTCACCAAGTCTGGACTGTAAATCTCAAACAGAACCTGCCCCTTTTTGACCGGTTCGCCGATGTAGTTCACGTACGCTTTCTCGATCCAGCCCTCGAACTTCGTGTTCACGGAAGCGATGTCCCGCTCGTTGTACGTGAGTATGCCGATCGTGCGGATCTCCATGGGAATCGACCCGCGCTCCACCACCGCCGTGCGGACGGCGAAATTTTGCAGGAAGTTGGGGTCAACGCGAATCCCGCTAACCGTGGGCTCCTCGTCCTCGTACACCGGGATCAAGTCCATCCCCATCGGCGACTTGCCGGGCTTGTCGGAGATGTAGTTCGGATCCATCGGCGCCCGCCAGTACAGAATCTTGCGTTCCTTCTTTTTCTCTTGCCCTGGAGCCGCGGCCTCCGACCCCCCGGCCCCTGTCTCTCCGTGCTTGCCGACGAGACGGTCCGCCCAAGTCCAGCCGGCTGGGTTCCAAATCAGAAACGCCGGCACTGCGGCGCCCACAATGAATGCTGCGATCAAAAGAAACGCAACGCTACTCTTCTTCATTTCCGAACCTCCGGGAACGGCGCACCGATCGCGCGTTCCATATCCGCCAACGACTTCATAAACTCGCTATAGAATTGCGCCAACCCCAGCCTCACATTCAACAGCACACGCTCAGCGTCCAAAAGGTCGAGAACGCCCAACGTGCCCGTAGAATAGGCCGCCTCGGCCGACCGCAACGACTGTTCAGCCTGCGGCAGCAACGTGTCTTCAAACAGCTTGATCTGCTCCGCGATCGTCTCGATACGGAACCCGATCGAGCGCACCGCAGCTTCCACGCTATTTACGACGTCCCGATACCCTTCTTTAGCCGCGAGCTTGTCTTCGGTGGCCTCCAGCACCGCGGCGTCGTATTTGCGCCGCCAAATGGGGATATTCGCCCCCACCGTCAAGGCCCAAACGTTCTTGCCATTGCCCGGCGGCGGATTCAGCGCTCCAGGCTCATCTCGCCGCCCCGTGACGTTCACGAAGCTGGCTCCCAGAGTGAAATCGGGCCAGTAGTTGCGCCGCGCCAGTTGGATACGCTTCTCATTTTTCTCGATCCCGAGCAGCGCGGCCACCACTTCAGGACGATTCCGCCGACCAACTTCGAGGAGAGCCTTGTAATCAACCTTTACCTCCGGGTGTTCGCGCAACCGGATGCGACTGATGGGGGACCGGGTCGGCCGGTCGAGCAAGCGATTCAACGCAGCCTCCGCCGCCACCCGCTGGATGTCCAGCTCATCAAGCCGGTTCAGGGCCCGCGTTATCTCCGCTTGAAGTTTCACCACCGCTTGCTGCAGGCCCACGCCTTGGCTGTAGCGCGCCTGCGCCAAGGTCTCATAATGACCCAGGAGTTCCAGGTCTTCTTTGGTGATTATGATCGCCTCGTCAATGTACGCCAGCGTGTAATAAGCGAGCTTCACCTGCCGGATCACTTCGTCCTGCTGAGCTTCATACTGCTCTCGCAGGATCGCCGCCTCTTTGGCAGCGATCTTTTCCCGGTCGCTGAGCTTCCCGAACCACGGGAACTTCTGCGATAAGCTCACCATCGTCCACTGAGGTCCCACCCGCGTCTCCGGCGTCCGCAAATACTGCGTCAGCGTTAAGACGGGGTCCGGCAGCGCGCTCACCTGCGGCATCTTCTGCTGGGCCGCCCGGTAGCGCGAGAACGCCTGCCGTACGGCAGGGTTCCGTTCCAGGGCCTGTTCGATGTACAGGCGAAGTTGCTCGTCGCCGTTCGGATTAAAGGACTGGGCAAAGCCTAGCGAGGTCAGTAACGCCAGCGCGAGAACACGCACAATCATCGTGGTAACCCACAGGCAACTGGAAGGCCATTGCGAGAGTTCTGGGTAAGCCATTCTGATGACAGAGGTTAGCATAATGCCGCGGGCTCTCGCCCGCCATATTCCCTGCCTTATTTGCGGCATCCGAGCCGGATTTCAGCCAACCCCGGCTGTCGCCCCGAATTCTCCCGCCCCCACAGGTGAATGCGCCAAGTCCACAGCAGCAGTGAATCGATAAGACAGACGGCGCATCTACATAAGATAGACATTCCAAAAACGGAGAGACCCGATTCAATGAACCGAAAAACGCTCGGCTTGCTCCTGGCTGCACTGCTGCTCGCGGCGCCCGTGATGGCCCAAAAGATTCACGTGGACTATGACCGGTCCGTCGATCCTTCGAAATACGAGACGTTCGCCTGGGGGCCGACCCCTGGACCCTCGCTCGAGGAGGCGTCCCCCCTGATGCATTCCCGCATCAAGAACGCTATCGAATATCATCTCACCGAGGGCGGTCTCGTGGAAAACCCCAAGAACCCCGACATCTACGTCACCTATTACACCAGTGTCGAAGACGAAGTCCAACTGCACACGACCCAGATGGGATACGGCTATGGTCCCGGCTGGGGATGGTCTCCTTACTGGGGCGGCGTCGGCATGGGTAGCTCCACCACGACGATGACCAAGTACAGCCGTGGCACCCTGATCATCGACATTTGGGACGCCAAGACCAAGAAGGCCGTCTGGCGCGGTACCGCGGAAGCCGTCGTCAAGGAAAACCCACAGAAGGCCGCCAAGCAAATCGACAAGATCATCAACAAGATTGTCAAGAAGTGGCAGAAGATGTACGCCAAAGAGCAAAAGCGTAAAGCTTGACGATGGCGCGCGGGCGTGGGGAGATCCGGCGCCCGCCCTTTTTCCTCTGAAGAGCCTTTCCAGTCACTCTTTGGCTCGCCCTCGGTCACTCGTTCCGATGGCGCCGCCGGCGTCGTCGAAGATCAGTCCCGGCCCGTGAGCGGCCGGTTCGCCGGGACCAGGTCTCCACTAGCCGCTCCGCAGCCCCTGTTTGCCGCCCCGCGTAACGCGTGGCCATCTCCCTTTGTCGAGACACCGCGCGCCGGTTTGTGGTATCAACTACAACCATGTGGCAGCAGCACTACACGCCCCTTGCTGACAGTCTGGGAGCCTCGGCCGCCGTCGCGGCGTTGCCCGTGCTTGTGCTGCTTCTGCTTCTCGGCATCCTGCGCCGGCCGGCCTGGGTCGCCGGCCTGTGCGGTCTGGCGACGGCGGCGTTGGTCGCGGTCGCCGTCTACGGCATGCCTGCCGGGACGATGCTCGCCGCTGCCGGCTACGGCGCGGCCTTCGGTCTGTTTCCGATCGGCTGGATCGTCTTCTGGGCCATCGTCCTCTACCGCCTGACCATCGAAGCGGGCAAGTTCGAGATCATCAAGGATTCGATCGGCAGCCTTACCGAGGACCGACGCCTGCAAGCGCTCCTCATTGCTTTCACCTTCGGGGCCTTCATCGAAGGCGCCGCCGGATTCGGCACGCCGGTCGCTGTCGCCGCCGCCATGCTCACCGGGCTCGGCTTCTCGCCTTTCTACGCCGCCGCGATCTGTCTGCTCGCCAACACCGCTCCGGTCGCCTTCGGTTCGATCGGCATCCCGATCGTCACCCTCGGCGCCATCACCGGACTCGACGTCAACGCCCTCAGCGGCGCCGTCGGCCGGATCTGCGCTCCCGTTTCCTTGTTCATTCCCGCCTACCTGGTTCTCGTCATGGGGGGCCGGAAGGCCCTCGCCGGCGTCCTGCCGGCCGCGGCTCTCTGCGGTGTCTCGTTCGCTTCCGTCCAGTTCCTGGTCTCGAATTACATCGGGCCGTACTTGACCGACATCTTGTCTTCCCTCACGGCGATGGGTGCCCTGATTCTATTGCTGAAGGTCTGGAAGCCCTCCGACGAGTTCCGCCTGGAGAACGAGGTCTCGGAACGGACCCTCCCGAAAAAACACCCGGTTGGGGAAGTGATTCACGCGTGGTCCCCCTACTTCCTGCTCGTCATTCTCGTCCTGCTCTGGGGCCAGGGCAGCGTCAAAGCCCTGCTGAACAAAGTGACCGTGGTCTTCGCCTGGCCGGGACTCCACAACCTGGTCCAGCGCATGCAGCCTCTCGTTCCCGAACCCTCGCCCTATCCAGCCCTTTACACCCTCAACTGGCTGTCGGCCGCCGGCAGCGCCTGCATGATCGCTTGTATTCTCTCGGTCTTCGTCCTCCGAATGAGCCCCGCCCAAGCATGGCGTGCCTTCGCCACCACTTGCAAGCAACTGTTTCTGCCGCTCGTCACCATCGCCGCTGTCTTGGGCCTGGCGTTCCTGATGAACTATTCCGGCGCTACCGTCACCCTCGGGCTGGCCTTCGGCGCCACCGGCGTACTGTTCCCCTACTTCAGCGCCATGCTCGGGTGGTTGGGCGTCTTCCTCACCGGCAGCGACACCTCCTCGAACGCCCTTTTCGGCAACCTCCAGGTGGTCACCGCCGGCCGCCTCGGCCTCGACCCCGTCCTGATGGCCGCCGCCAACTCCTCGGGCGGCGTGATGGGCAAAATGATCAGCCTTCAGAGCCTGGCCGTCGCCGCAGCCGCCACCGGGATGCATACCAGCCAGGAGTCCCGGCTGTTCCGATTTACTTTACGCCACTCCGTCCTGCTCGGCAGCATCGTCGGGCTGATTACGGCGGTCTACGCCTACCTTTTCTAGAAATCTAAAAAGCGGCCTTTTGACGCCCTTACCGGCCAGCCGCCGCTGCCGTCGCGTGTTCGACGGCCGCACATTCGTGCCCTTTCAGCACGTGATAGACGATCGAGTCGAACAGCCGCCCCACCTGATGCTCCAGTTCTTCCTCGGCGTAGAGGTCCACCGAGGTCTGCGCCAGCCCCTGGTTGCGGATGAAGTCGAGCATCCTCGCTTTCAACAGGTGCAAGGCGAGAACCACCTCCGAAGCCGGTATGCCCTGTCCGGCGCAGCGGCGGCCGACCGGCTCGAACCGGCGTGCCACGTCCTCGTCCCCGCCGTGGACCAGCCAGTGGCCCAAGCGCCGGATGATGTCTGCGCAATCGGCGACCTGCTCCGACCACGGCCGGCAGGCCAGGTGCGGCGTCCGGGGATCCGCTTCTAGCTTCCGCAACACCGACTCGGCGATCTCCCCGGCGTGCGACTCGATCACTTGGATGAACTTCGAAGACAGCATCGCCGATCCCTCCTTACCCCATGTGTAGTGCCGGCCCCCTGAGAAGTCAATGGAAATCCGCATCCTGAATCGGACGCGCGCGTCGGGGTTCCCGGGCGTCGCGTATCATAATATCTGTTGGTGGCTGAATCGAGTCCCCAAGCCGAGGACGAATTGGCATACCTGGAACAGAAGATGCGCGCGGACTGGGATCGCCGTGCGCGCGAAAACGCCCGCTTCTACGTCGCCACCGGCAAGCAGCAGTGGACCGACGAGGAATTCTTCGCCTCCGGTGAGGAAGAGGTCCGCAACCACATCCTCACCGACATGACGAACATCTGCCGCGGCAAGGACCCCAAGCGTATGGCCGTGCTCGAGATCGGCTGCGGCGCCGGCCGGGTTACCCGCGCCCTGGCCAAGATCTTCGGCTCGGTGTACGCCGTCGATATCAGCGGGGAAATGGTCCGCCAGGCCCGCCGGGCCCTCGCCGCCTACCCGAACGTCCGCGTCGAGCAGAACAACGGGCGCGACCTCCGTGTCCTCGGCAAGGTCCGCGTCGATTTCGCCTTTTCGAGCATCGTTTTCCAGCACATTCCAAGCAAGGCGATCATCGAGGGCTACGTTCGGGAGGTCCACCGCCTGCTCCGCTATGGCTGCTTGTTCAAGTTCCAGGTCCAGGGCGACGCATCGATCGAACGCTCCGAGGACGATACCTGGCTCGGGGTCCCGTTCACCGATGAGGAGGCGGTGGACATGGCGTTGCGCTGCGGCTTCGACCCTCGCTACCGGCACGGAGCCGGCACGCAGTATTTCTGGCTCTGGTATTTCAAGGGTTGGAAACCGTGGCACCAGTCCCGTTACTGCTGGCGGCGTTTTTCCCAGTATGCTCGCATGCGCTGGGAAACCTTGAGACGTTCGGCCTGACTCATCGACCGGCGTCCCCGGCGTTTCTGAGGTTTCGTATCTGTCTCGCCCTCTACCCCGAGCGACCGTGCCGCAGCCATCGCTTCAAGCAACTCGATCGCCTTCGTCAGCCGCTCCCGTTCTTCATATAATTCCTCAATGATTCTCTCGAGATCCATGCCCGCCCCCAGGTTATTGCCTGGAAGCCGGATTTTCGAGAGGACTTTTTCGCGTTTGTACTAGAAATAATTCGCCCGGTACTAGGCAGACAATCTCGGAAGAGGCAGGGAATCCCCGGCTGCAGCGGCCCGGCGGAGAGGAAGCAAAGCCCCCGCTCCACGGCTTACGCCCGTCTCAGCGATAGACTCCGCGCAGGTCGTACCATCGGATCCGGACAAGATCTAGGAACATGTTCAGGCTGTCCCGGATCATGCTGACCTTGGTCCCCTCTACGTGATTCCAGCGCACCGGCACCTCCACCGTCTTCAAGCCCAAGCGCCGCGCGATGAACAGCGCCTCCACGTCGAAGCCGAATCCGTCGATTCTCTGCCTCCGGAACACCTCCCGGGCCGCGCGCCGCGAGAACAGCTTGAACCCACATTGGGTGTCCCAGAAGGGCAAGCCGGTGAGCACGCGCATCAAGAGGTTGAACACCCGGCCGGCCCATTCCCGGAACGCCGACTGGTGCACGCCGATCAACGAGCGGTCCAAAGCCCGTGAACCGATCGCGATCTCCGCTGAATGCCGCTGGACCGCGTCCACAAGCTTCTCGAGTTCCTCGATCGGCGCCGAAAGGTCCGCATCGGTGAACAGCACCCAATCGAGGCCGGCCTCCAACATCCCGTGGCGCACCGAATAGCCTTTGCCGCGGTTGCCCGGATTCGCCAGCACCCGCACGGGAACCGGCCCGCCGCGGAAGCCTTCCGCCACCTCTCGCGTCCGGTCCGTGGAGCCGTCGTCCACCACCAGGATCTCGGCCTGGTAACGGCCGCCGCAGCTTTCGACCCACTTGATGATCCTGTTCAGGGTCCCGGGCAGCCGGCCCTCTTCGTTGTAGGCGGGAATTACGATAGAAACGGCGGTCAACGCTCGATTATACCGGCCCGCCTGCAAAGGCGCGGACGGCGCTTCCGCCGTGGCCGTTTCCTCGGCTGGATAGACTCGTACGTCCCGCACTATTCACTTTCATCGGCCGCGTCAGACCGCCGGTTTAGAACTGTCCCCGGCGGAGTTCGTCCGGTGGACGTTCGCCCCCGCGCGGGCGAACGCCGCATCGCCCGCTATAATGGTGCTTTCGCGGCGCGTGCCGGCCGTGTGTTCCGGGGCATCGCGGGCCCGGAGCCGCCCGCCGCGCGGCTCTCACGGGTTCTCGACAGCTTCTCGACTCCCACGGCACGACAGGAGATTTCGCTTGTCGCTCGAAGATGAAATCCTGCGCCAGCGGCTGGCGCGCATCAAAGAGATCGAAGCCCTGGGCTTCCGGGCCTACGGCCACCGTTTCGACTACTCCCACACCATTCCCGAAATCCTGGAGCGCTGGGCCACGGCCTCAGGCGAAGAGCTCGACCGCGAGCGGGTTCCCGTCCGCATAGCGGGCCGCGTTCAGACGATCCGCCGGATGGGCAAGGCCGGTTTTGCTCACCTCCAGCAAGACGGCGAGCGCCTCCAGATCTACGTCCGCCGCGACGTGGTCCCCGAGGCCGATTTCACCCTTTACAAAAAGTTCCTCGACATCGGCGACATCATCGGCGTCGAAGGCAGGCTCTTCCGGACCAAGACGGGCGAGCTCTCCGTCTGGGCGGAAAAGCTTTACTTCCTCGCCAAGACGTTGCTGAACATGCCCGAAAAGTGGCACGGCCTCGAGGACATCGAAACCCGCTACCGGCAGCGCTACCTGGACCTCATCGCTAATCCCGAGGTCCGCCGCATCTTCGTCACCCGTAGCCGCATTGTGGCCTCGCTGCGCCGCCAGCTCGAGGAGCGTGGCTTCATCGAGGTCGAGACGCCCATGATGCAGCCCGTCTACGGCGGCGCCGCCGCCCGGCCATTCGTCACTCATCACAATGCCCTCGACATCGACCTCTACCTCCGCATCGCCCCCGAGCTTTACCTGAAGCGTCTCGTCGTCGGCGGCCTGGAACGCGTCTACGAGATCAACCGGAACTTCCGCAACGAGGGCATCTCCACACAGCACAATCCCGAGTTCACGATGCTGGAGTTCTACCAGGCGTACGCCGACTACGAGGTCCTCATGGACTTCTCCTGCGAACTCCTGGAGCAGGTTGCCATCGACGCCGCCGGCTCGCCCCGGGTCACTTACCAGGGACGCGAACTCGATTTCTCGCGCATCCGGCGCTTCCGTCTCCGCGAAGCCGTTATCGAATTCTGGCCCGGCCCTGACAAGCCAAAACCCGAGCATCTGGCCGATCCGGACTGGCTGAATCGCCACTCCACCAAACCCACGCCCGGGGAGCAATTGACCGAAATCTTCGAAGAGAAGATCGAGGACCGGCTCATCGATCCGACCATCATTTACGAATACCCGGTGGAAACCTCCCCGCTCTCCAAGACCAAGCCCGACGACCCGGCCTTCGCCGAGCGGTTCGAAATCTACG
>CAYWXL010000050.1:0-29659 GCA_964461995.1 uncultured Solibacteraceae bacterium | reverse complement strand
GGAGTAACAAGTTTAGCAGCGAACCCTCGTCTCTTCCAACGGAAACCCGCAATTCGTCTTTTCTCCCGTTCCGGGGCCGTTTCCCGCCGTTCAGGGCCGCGCCGCAGCCGTCCACCGCTTTCCTCTTGGTTCTCGAAGGACCGTTGCGGCATCGTAATAATATAGGACCGGTTCGGTCGGAGATTAACCTACTGAAAACCAAGTGCTAAGGCGCTTGACAGCGGCGTCGGAAGTGCTAGGATAGATATAGGACCAAAACGGTCCGGGATCCAGATGCTGAAGCTGAGCAAACGCGCGGACTACGGACTGATCGCACTGCGGCACTTGGCGGTGCAGCAAGGCAACCAGAGCGCCAGCGCGAAAGAGATCGCCGGGCGTTACGGTATCCCGGTGCCGCTGATGTCCAAGGTGTTGCAGATACTAGCGCGGGAAGGCTTTGTGAACTCTGAGTTCGGCACGCGGGGAGGGTACCGGCTGGCGCGGGATCCTCGGCGGATCAATGCGCTGGAGGTCATCCGGGCGATCGACGGCCCGATCATCCTGACCTCGTGTTTCACCGAACACGGCGACTGTGACCAGTCGAAGACATGCACCGTGCGCGAGCCATTGAGGAAAGTGCACGAGGGTATTCTGCACCTGCTCGCCAGCATCACGATCACCGACATGGCGGAAGACAGCGGGCTGCTGGCGGACACGTGCCGCGGTGAGAAGCTGTACAGCGTCCAAACGCATGCCGAAGCCGGGAAGGAATCATAAGGGACGAATAATTATGAAAAAGCCGATCTACATGGACAACCACGCCACCACGCCGGTGGACCCGCGCGTGTTGGAAACGATGCTGCCGTACTTCACTGAGAAGTTCGGCAACGCGGCCAGCCGCAACCACAGCTTCGGATGGGAAGCCGAGGAAGCGGTGGAGAAGGCACGCAAACAGATCGCGGATCTGATCGGCGCTCACCCGAAAGAGATCATTTTCACGAGCGGGGCCACTGAGTCCGACAACCTGGCCTTGAAGGGCGTCGCCGAGATGTACGCCGAGCGCGGCAACCATATCATCACTGCGGCGACCGAGCATAAGGCGGTGCTCGACACGGCGAAGAAGCTGGAGAAGCGCGGTTTCAAAGTCACGTATCTGCCTGTCAAGAAGGATGGTTTGATCGATCTCGATCAGTTGCGGGACGCGATCACGGACAAGACGATTCTGATCAGCATCATGTACGCCAACAACGAGATCGGCGTAATCCAGCCGATCCGTGAGATCGGGCGGATCGCCCAGGAGAAAGGCGTTTTGTTCCACACTGATGCCGTGCAGGCGCTCGGCAAGATCCCGATCGACGTCAAGGAGGACAACATCCACCTGGCGTCGCTGACGGCGCACAAGATCTATGGCCCGAAGGGCGTAGGGGCGCTTTACGTGCGGCGCCGGGGCCCGCGGGTGCAACTCACCGCCCAGATTGACGGCGGCGGGCACGAGCGCGGTATGCGGTCGGGAACGCTGAATGTCCCAGGTATCGTGGGATTCGGCGAAGCCTGCGCGATTTGCCAGCGGGAGATGGCCGAGGAGTCCGCGCGGCTGAAGCGGCTGCGCGACAAGCTCATGAACAAGCTGCTCAGCGAGCTGGACGAAGTCTATGTCAACGGCAGCATCGAGCACCGGCTGCCGAACAATCTCAATATGAGCTTCGCGTACGTCGAAGGCGAGTCGTTGCTGATGGGCATGAACGACGTGGCCGTCTCCAGTGGCTCCGCCTGCACGTCGGCGACGCTCGAGCCGAGTTACGTGCTCAAGGCGCTGGGCACGGGAGACGACCTAGCCCATTCGTCGATCCGATTCGGTCTCGGCCGCTTCAACACGGAAGAGGAGGTGGATTACGTGGCTGAGAAGGTTATCGAGGTCGTCCGTAAGCTGCGTGAACTCTCGCCGCTCTACGAGATGGCGAAGGAAGGCATCGACATCTCGAAAGTGCAATGGAGCGCGAGCTGAGAGATTGCGGCGGTAGAGCCGAGAGTCTCCACTCCGTTTCACTCAGAGGGGAATTCTGGAGAACGAAGAAGGGATAACAAAATGGCATACTCGGAGAAGGTTCTGGATCATTACAACAACCCGCGAAACGTGGGGTCTTTGGACAAGAATGATCCCAACGTCGGCACCGGGATGGTGGGAGCGCCCGAGTGCGGCGACGTGATGAAGCTGCAGATCAAGGTCGATGAAAAAACGGGCGTTATCGAAGACGCCAAGTTCAAGACGTTCGGCTGCGGGAGTGCGATAGCGAGCTCTTCGCTGGCGACCGAGTGGCTGAAAGGGAAGACCGTTGACGAAGCGTTGAAGATCAAGAATACCGACATCGTCAATGAGCTAGCCTTGCCACCGGTGAAGATTCACTGTTCGGTGCTGGCCGAGGACGCGATCAAAGCGGCCATCGCCGATTACAAGAAGAAGCTGGCGGCTCGGTCGCAACAGGCCGAGGCCGTCACGGAGAAAGCGTAAGGTGACAGCGACAAAGACAATCGCCAAACCAGAGATCCACGTTACGCCGAAAGCGCTGGAAAAGATCCGGCAAGCGTTCGCGCGTGAAGGCGTGCAAGGTGGCGGTTTGCGCCTGGCGGTGCTTGGCGGCGGCTGCTCCGGCTTGAGCTACCAGATCAAGTACGAACAGCAGCCGCGCCCGCGGGACCATGTGTTTGAGTTCGACGACGTAAAGATCTTCATCGATCCAAAGAGCATGCTGTACCTGAATGGCATGACGCTCGATTACAAAGAATCTCTGATCTATTCCGGGTTTTCGTTCGAGAACCCGAACGCGAAGAAAAGCTGCGGTTGCGGCACGTCATTCACGGTCTAGTGACAAACACATTCAAACACGCCGAAGCATGCTGGCAGTGCGGAACGCCGTCCGAGCGGGATCTGTTCTGCCGGTACTGTAATAGCCTGCAGCCGCCGGATCTTGACTACTTCCGCTTTTTCGGCCTCGAGCAGCGATTGAAGCTCGATCCGGAGGAACTGCAAAAGCGGTACTACAAGCTGAGCCGCTTGCTCCACCCGGACCGTTACATGCGCAAGACGAACCGGGAGCGCGAGTACTCGCTGGAAGCGACCGCCATTCTGAACGACGCCTACCGGACGCTCCAGGATCCGATCGCCCGGGCCGAGTATGTGCTGAAGCGGGAAGGCTTCGAAAGCGTCGAGCCCCGGTCGAAGAACGTGGATCCGGACCTGCTCGAAGAGGTCTTCGAATTGAACATGGCGCTGGAGGAGCTGCGGTCCGGCGACGAGTCGGCCCGCCCGCAACTCGAGGTGGCGCGGGACAAGTTCCTGGCGATGCGGAACGAGATCGACCGGGATCTTCAGGACTTGTTCGAGGAGTACGATGCGACGCGGTCGCGGGACATCTTGCAACGGATTCGCCAACTGCTCGACCGGCGCCGCTACGTGCAGAACCTGGTGGCGGAAGTCGATCGCGAACTCTCGAACTGAGTCCGGCCAACGGTAACGAAATGTCAGTCGTACAAATCGATTTCGGCAAGCAGAAGCGCGCCCGCGTGGTGGGCATCGATCTCGGCACGACCAACAGCCTCGTGGCGTACATGGAGACGGCGTCCCCGAAGGTGATTCCCACGCCCGAAGGGGGCAAGATCGTGCCCAGCATCGTCTCTTACACGCGTGAGGGGAAAATCGTCGTTGGCGAGGAGGCCCGCAAACGGCTGATTACGGAGCCGGAGCGTACCGTCTACTCGGTGAAGCGGCTAATGGGGCGCGGCATCGCTGATGTGCAGGAGGAGCTGAAGCTGTTCCCCTTCCAGATCGCCGAAGGCAGCGAATCGGTGATTCGGCTGAAGCTCGGCGACCGGACGTTCACTCCGCCGGAGATCTCGGCCTTCATCCTGCGGCAGCTCAAGCAGAACGCCGAGGCTTACCTCGGCGAGCCGGTGGAGCAGGCGGTGATTACGGTGCCGGCCTACTTCAACGACGCCCAGCGGCAAGCCACTAAGGACGCAGGCCGGATCGCCGGTCTGGACGTGCTGCGGCTGGTCAACGAGCCCACCGCGGCGGCCTTGGCCTACGGACTCGACAAACGCCATGACGGTATCGTCGCCGTCTATGACCTAGGCGGCGGGACCTTTGACATCTCGATTCTGCGGCTACACGAAGGCATCTTTGAGGTGCTGGCCACCAACGGGGACACGCATCTCGGCGGTGACGATATCGACAACCTGCTACTTCGGATCGCCCTCGAGGACATCGAGAGCGAGTGGAAGCGGGACATCTCGGGCGATAACTCGGCCGTCCAACAGCTTCGCCGGGCGGTCGTCAAAGCAAAAGAGGAGCTGAGTTACGCGCTGAAGACCGTCATCGACTTCGAGTACGGGGGCCGGCGGTATCAGCGCGAGCTGACCCGGGAATTGTTCGAGCGGCTGATCACCCCGATCGTGGACCGCACGCTGGGCCCGTGCCGGGATTGCCTGGCCGATGCCGGCGTGAAGGTGGAAGAGATCGATGAGGTGGTCTTGGTCGGGGGCTCCACGCGCATACCGCTGGTTCGCAAGGCAGTCGAGAACCTCTTCCGGACACGGCCCCACACCGAGCTGAACCCCGAGGAGGTGGTCGCCCTGGGGGCGGCGGTGCAGGCGGCCATTCTGGCCGGCAACGTCGAGGACAAGCTGCTGCTCGACGTTACACCGCTGTCGCTGGGCATCGAGACCATGGGCGGGGTCGTCTCCAAGCTCATCCCGAGGAACTCGACCATCCCGGCCAGCGCCACCGAGCACTTCACCACCGCCGTGGACGGACAGACAAACGTGCTGATCCACGTGGTGCAGGGCGAACGCGAGCTGGCCAAGGACTGCCGCAGCCTGGCCCGCTTCGAGCTGAAGGGCATCGAGCCGATGCCGGCCGGCATGCCGCGCATCGAGGTCCGCTTTTTGATCGACGCCAACGGCATTCTCAACGTCACGGCGAAGGACCTGCGCACCGGTAAGGAGCAGCAGGTGGAAGTGAAGCCCTCTTACGGACTGACCGATGAGCAGGTCGAGAAAATGATCGAAGAATCGATCGAGATGGCCGAAGAGGACTTCCGGCAGCGGCAGGTGCGCGAGGCCCGGGTGGAAGCCGACACGATCCTTCACGCGGTGGAGAAAGCCAAGCAGGACGAGGCTTACGAAACGCTGTCTGAGGAAGAGAAGCAGCGGATCGAGGACGCCATCAACCAGCTCATGGTCGCCTATCACGGTGACGATCATGTGCTCATCCGGACGAAGATCGAAGAGCTGAACAACGTGACGATGAAACTGGCCGAAACGATGATGAACGCAGCGGTCAGCAAGGCGCTCAAAGGCACGAAGCTTTGAGCGCGGCCGGGAGCAGGAGGAGAACCGGAGATGGGTAAGCTCACGTGGAGCGATTCCGAAGACATCGCCATCGCGCTGTATGAGAAGTTTCCCGACGTTGATCCGCTCACGGTCCGCTTCACCGATCTGCACAAGTGGGTGACCGAACTCGAGGAGTTCGACGACGATCCCGCGGCCTCGAACGAGGCCAAGCTGGAGGCGATCCAGATGGCCTGGTACGAGGAGTGGAAGGAAAACCAGTAACCCTTTGGGAGGAACCGCACCGCCCAGGCCCAAGCAGGGGCTGCATGGTATACTAAGAACGTCCCCACCTTTGCACGAAGGACAGCTGTGGAATGCCGAAACTGAAAACTCATAAGGGCGCGGCCAAGCGCTTCAAGAAGACGGCGACCGGCAAGATCAAGCGGCGCCATTCCTTCGCGCGGCACATTTTGACGAAGAAGTCCAGCGCACGGAAGCGCCGGCTGCGCAAGAGCGTCATTGCGGATACGGCGGACCGCAAAGCGTTCCGCATGATGCTGCCCTACGCCTGAATCGGCGCGGGTGCGGACGGAGCGGCGCACGTGCCCGATCCGCCCCGCTGAACAACACGAGAGAACAACTGAGGAGAAAGAAACGTGCCACGAGTGAAACGAGGACCTCACCGTACCGCCAGGCGCAAGAAGATCCTGAAACGCGCCGAAGGCTTTTTTCTCACCAAGAGCAAGCTCCACCGAGCGGCCCGTGAGGCGGTCGCCAAGTCGCTGGAATACGCCTACGTCGGGCGCCGGCAGAAGAAACGGGATTTCCGGTCCCTGTGGATCGTGCGGATCAACGCCGGTTGCCGGGCCCACAATATTTCATACAGTAAGTTCATCGGCGGGCTGAAGAAAGCGGGGATCGAACTGAATCGGAAGATTCTCGCCGACATGGCGGTGAACGACCCGGCGGGTTTCGGCGCCCTGGTTGACAAAGCCCGGGCGGCATTGGAGAATGCTGCCTGATGGAACTGCTGGACGGCACGGGTGACGATCCCCTCACCAGCCTGGAAGAACGCATCCGCAAAGCGGCGGAACTGATTCCGCGGTTGCGGGAAGAGCGTGACGCCGCCGTGCGAGAAAAGGAAGAGGCTCTGCGCGTCGCCGAGGAAGCGCGCTCCAAGCTGGATGCGCTGAGCCGAGAGGTGGAATCGCTGCGCCGGGAGCGGCAGCAGGTGCGAGCCAGAATCGAAAAGCTGCTCGGACACCTCGACGTTTTGAGTTGACGGCCGACGAGCAGTCTTGACCGGGCACGCCGTCCGGCTCAGGAGCCGTCATGGACCGGGACAACCCCGATAAGAAGCAGGTTCGCGTTACGATCTTCAATCAGGCGTACACGTTGCGCACTGCGGGCGACGAGCGCGAGACCGAGGAACTGGCGGCGGCGGTCGATGAGCTGATGAGTTCCATCGCCAGGCGAGCGGGCAACCTGGACAGCACGCGGGTGGCGGTTCTTGCCTGTCTGCACTTAGCGGACCGCTTGCGGTCCTTGGAGCAAGATCTCCGCAGCCTCCAGCAACGCATCGAGAAGAAGAGCCGGGACTTCACTCTCTTGCTCGATCAAGTCATCCAGCCTGAGAATCCTTCCTCCAGCGAGTAACGGCGGGCGCCACCGGGGTAGGCCAGGTTCGGTTATCCTCCCAACGCTTCTTTCATGGTGATCTTGCGGCCGCTGAAAAGCGCCAGATTGGCCAGGTGCGGCGCGCTGACGGCCTCGGCGGCGACCTCGACGGGGCAGTTCGGCTCCTTTCGCGTCCGGACGCACTCGAGAAAGTTCTCGATGTGAGGCTCGACGGGGAGCTTCGCCCGGACGTACATGACGGGTTCGCGGTTGTTCTTCCAGGGTTCGGCCCAGACGCGGAAGCCGTCCTTATCGAGCACCATCGTGGCCTCGTCGCCCAGGAAGGTGATGGACCAGGAATCGTGGAAGTCGTTGCAGTAGTTCAGCGACCACGTGGCGATGAAGCCGTCGTACTCGAAGACGGCGGTGAAGACGTCGGGGTGCTCGGCGCCGGTCATCTTGGCCACGAAGCCCTGGGCGACGGCCGACTTCGGCGGACCTGATTCGAGGAACCACTGCACGACGTCCATCAGGTGAGTTCCCTGGTCGGTCATGTTGCCGCCGGCGTAGTCGCGGAAGTACCGCCATTTGCGAAAGCGCATCGGCTCGAGGGGCCGTTTCGGGGCCGGGCCGAGGAACCGCTCCCAGTCCAGCTTGCCGGGCAGCGGCGAGTTGTCAAGCGGCTGAGAGATATTCCAGTTCCATTTCGCTTTCACCTGGGTGACGCGGCCGAGCACGCCGTCCTCGATCACGCGGAGCGCCTGGTAGACCGCCGGGGCGCTCCGACGCTGCATGCCGATCTGGACGATGCGGTCCGTCGCCCGCACGCCGGCGACCATTTCCCGACTTTGGGCCAGCGACCACGACAGCGGCTTTTCCGAGTACGCGTCCTTGCCGGCATCCAAAGCGGCTTTCAACATCGGCCAGTGCTGATGATCCGGTCCGGCCAGGATCACCACGTCGATGCCGGGCATGGCCAGCAGCTCGTGGTAGTCGAGGAACGTCTGGGCGTCGGGAGAGTCGCGGCGCGCCAGTTCAAGGTGCGGCTCGTAGACGTCGCACAGAGCCACACACTTCGCCCCGAGGTTCTGGAACTTGCGATTGAGGTAGCGGCCGCGGCCTCCAGTGGCGATTACACCGTACTGAATCCGGTCATTGGCTCCAAAGGCTGAGCGCCGCACGAACAAGGGCGCGGCGGCCACCGAGGCGAGAAACTTCCGTCGGTCAGTGTTCATCAACGACTCCTTTCCAGCGGCTGGCGCCGCCGGGTATTGTATACCCGATCGCAGGCGGCGCGCCTGGAAAGAGGAGGAGGCGATCGACGGGGGCAACTGCAGGCTCCGGTGGGCCTCAACGGCGCGCCACCAGCACCCGCGAAGGGTAAAAGTTCTGGCGTACGGTGCGGTCACTGGCAATGACGAAACCGCGCGCCTCAAGCAGCGCCGGCACTCTCTCCTCGACTTGCCGTCCCCAAAAGGCCGGTACCAGGCCGCCGAGCACCCGGTAAATGCGGTTGAACAGTCCCGAGTTCTGCCCGATCAGGATGAGAGCGAGCGAGCCCCCCGGCCGCAGCACCCGGTAGAACTCGTTGACCGTGGCAGCGATGTCATCGGCGGCCAGCAGTTCGAGCAGGTAACAGCAGAAGACCGTGTCGAAACTGCAGTCGGCGAACGGCATCCGGCGGGCATCTACCGCCTGACAATAGCTTCGGACGCCCGGATGTTTTCGCCGGGCCCGGTTGAAAGTTCTAGCCGCCATGCGGGGGGAAAGATCGAACCCGACGGTCAGGCCGTTCCGGTTGGCCTTGACGAGACGCCGGAACATTTCACCTGAGCCGGTAGCAGCCTCGAGCACGCGCATGCCGTCGTGGATGCCCGAGTCTTGCAGCGCCGCCCGGTGAGCGCGTGAATGAAACAGGAGAGTCGAGAGGGGATAAACGGCCGAAAGCCGGTCGTACACTCTCCTGGTGCGATGGGCGATAGTTCTGGGAAGCCGCTCGGCGCGGTAATCGAGCAGAGTCAGTTCGAAGTCGCTCAACGGAATCTCCTCTGTAATCAGGGAACATCAGGCAGGACCGCCGGGGCCGGGATGGAGGTCGGGGATTTCGATCTCGGTGCGCGTCCCCTTGCCAGGCTGGCTGTCGATCCACATTCGGTAATCGTTGCCAAAAACTACCTTCAACCTTTCGTTCACGTTACTGATGCCGATGCCCTGTTCGAAAAGTTTCGCCATCGTGGATTCCGGAATGCCGACGCCGTCGTCTTCCACCACGAGCCGCAGACGCCCGTCGCGGAGCTCGCTGCGGATGCGGATGGTTCCTCCGTCGATTTTGCTGGCCAGGCCGTGCCGGAGGCTGTTCTCCACCAGCGGCTGCAGCAGCATGCTGGGTACCAGACGGTCCAACGTCCGGGGATCCACATCTTTGACAAACTTCAGGCTATCACCGAAGCGTACCATTTCAATGGACAGGTAGTCATCTATGAATTCCAGCTCCTCACGCAACGGACTGAAGTTGTCGTGCTTGCGCAACAGCCGGCGAAGGATGCTGGAGAGCTTCTGAACGACGACGCGGGCCTTCTCCGGGTCGATGCGGACCAGCGACGAGACGGTGTTCAGCGTATTGAAGAGGAAGTGCGGATTGATCTGGCTGGTGAGGGCCTGCAGGCGGGCCTCGCTGAGCAGGCGCTGCTGGACTTCGAGCTTCTGCTCGGTGCGGGTATTGTTCCAGATCTTTAGAGGGATGGTGACGCAGAAGACCGTGGTCACGTAGACGCCGATCACGCTGGCCGGGTGGGGATTCTCCCAGGCCGGGTGCAGCCCGAACAGGTACTGCGGGCCGAAGATCCTGGCGAGGCTGAAGCGCAAAAACTCAGCGAAGAGGATTGCCAGCAGGAAGAAGGTGTGGAACGCCGTGCGGCGGTGGTCGCTCCAGCGGCGCACCAGGCGCACCAGGCTCAGATCGAGCAGCGGCGAAAACTTCCAGACCTCCTCGGGTTCGGGAGCCAGGTCGCGCAGCAGGCCGCCGAGCACTCCCACACCGGCGAATAACACCATTGTTAGCCACTCGCCGTTGAACATGGCCGGCAGTGAGATGAGCACGCCCGAGACAAGGCCAGTGAAGTAGCCGCCCACCACGCCGGCCAACAGGCTGCCCTCAAGCCCCAGGTCCACGGCCAGGTAGGACTTCGTGAGCACGCGGGTGCCGACGCCGGCGGCGAAAACGGCGGAGAACCCAAGTGCGAGGCGGAGCCTCTGGCCAAGGGTACGCTGCTCGCGCATCAGCATCCGCTGGAACGCGGCGAAACGGACCATGATGCTGGCGAGAGAAGCCGCCACGGCGATCTTCACTAGCAGGACGACGGTGTGCTGTTCGGCTCCTTCCACGGTTGAAGCGGACCCTCTCCCTATTGTGCCAGGGAGAGGACGGAGCAACGCCCGCCGTTCGACCGAGCCCGGGGTGGCCCCGGGCGCTGGGAGTTTCTCCGTCCGCCGAGGCCGAACAAAGCCAGCGGGAAGACGGATGTCAGTAGCCCGCCGCCGCCCGTTCGATCTGCCGGATGCGGTTCTCGATCAAGCCCCGGTACCAGGTGGCCAGCCCGGGGATCATCTCAACCGCCTTGCCGTAGAAGGAACCGAGCACCGGTACCCAGCCGACGGCGGTGCGCAGCGCGGTAATGGCGGTCGACATGCCTTCGCTGAAGCCCGCCTGCCGGGAGCGCGTGTAGATCGTGAGGCCGGTGTGGATCTGCGAGAGCACACCGGCGAAGCTTGACGCCTGCCCCACCCGAGCCTCCGCCCGCGGAGCGAACCAGAGGAAGGGCTTGGCCCTCTCGCCCCATTTCTTGATTTCGCCGAGAATCTTCCCGACCCGGTCCCAGTCCTCGGCCTGCTGGGCTCGGGCCAGCTCGCGGGTCTGGCGATCGAAATTTTGGACGACCGTCCGCAACCGGCTCATTCGGCTGTCCACCGCGTTCATGAAGTTGACGATGGAAACCGGCGCCGTGACGATCGCCCGATGGAAGACCTTGTTCGGGCCGCCGTAGTAATTCCTCGTCGCACCATCGGTCCAACGCCCCCGATTGGCGTGGAGGTGCTCGAAGGCCTCTTCAAGGTCGCTGATGCCGAAGCCCCATCCCTCAGTGGCGGCGTCTCTCAGCTCCTTGAACATCAGGGTGGCCTGGGCATGGTCCGGGCATTCCTGAATCTTCTGCATCGCGTCGTAGTAGATCTCGAACGCCCGGTTGACGAAGGCGATGGCCGTGAGACTATGCGGCGTGCCCCGCCGCCCCCATGCGGCGGTGACCTGTTCTTGCGTCAGGTGAGCTTTCTGTACACCATTCCAATACGGGTTGGACACGGCTTCCTCCTGAACCACGGTGTCGAGAGAAAACCAGTAGCGCAGCGGGCCTTGGAGCCCAGCCGCGCAGGCCCCCTCCCCGGAGCCTCCTCCAAAGAATACTATCGGCCCCGGCCGGCCCACGCTCAGACCTGGCGAGCAGCCGGAAACCTTGACGGCCCGTCGCCCTAGCGTCCCGATGGCTCCTCTTCGCGTCTCGAACCGCTCTTCGGCGCGCGTTCCTCCGGCGCGAAGGGACGCCGGACCGGCGCTCGCGGCAAGACCGGCGCTGACGCCGGAGCCGGAAAGGCGGACGGCCCGGTTTCCGGTGTCCGGTTCCACTGTAGCCAGACTCAATGCTTTCTTACGTCCCGGGCGGCGCGGCCCGCCCGCGGCCGCTGTGCACCACCAGGCCCCTCTGTAGAATAGATGCGCAAAATGGATCGCGAAATCGAGCACCGCCCTCCGCGCGGAGCTGCTCCAGCGATGCCCCACCCGGTCCAAGGTACAATCCTGGCAAGGGGAACGCCAACCATGACCGAGATCGAAGTCCTCGACAAAATCGCCATCAACGTCAAGAGCCACCGCCTGCTGAACAAGCTGCTGCGTGAAAACCCGCCGCTCGACGAGATCATGCGGAACTCGCGCAACGAGACCGAAGCGCTGGTGGGCGTCAAGAACTGGGTGCTGCGGGAGCTCGAGCACCGCCCGGCCGCCCGCCGCTTCTACGAGGCCGAGCACCCCACCCGCGAGGACTTCGAAGCCCTCGAGTGGCGGGATCTGGCCGCCGTGCGCCTGCTCGACTACATCGACAACGCCGGCCGCACCTTCCCCGACCTGAACCTGCGGGGCGCGCCAGCGGTCTCGGACCCGATCCGCCTGATCTGGCTGGCGGTGACTTACGGCACCGGCGGGGCCAAGCCCTACTTCTTCGAGGACATGCTCCAGTTGTTCCGCCAGTTCACCGGCAAGTCGCAGCGGACGCTACCCTCCCGCGCCCAGGTGGAGGAATGGATGGACCGCTGGCCCACCGGCCTCGACCCGCGCATCATCCGCCTGCGGGAGGAGAACCGCGACCGCATCTTGAAGATCATCATCCGGCGCATCGACAACGGCGAGATCCGCAGTTCCCGCTACCGCTTCCCGCCGGGCCTCTCGGACGAAGAGAAGTACCTCATGGCGCTGGAGTGGTGGCAAGAGAGCCAGTTCCACCTCACCTTCGCCGTGCGCGATCCGGATCTGCTGAACGAGATGCTCGGCTATTCGCTGGATCCCGACACGATGAAGATCCTCTACCGGGCGCGCGACAAGGGGATTCCCTTCTTCGTGAACCCGTACTACCTGTCGCTGCTGCACGTCCGCGTACCGTACTTCGCCGTAGGGGCGGACCTCGCCATCCGCCACTACGTGCTTTACAGCGAGCATCTGGTTGAAGAGTTCGGCAACATCGTCGCCTGGGAAAAGGAAGACCAGGTGCGGCCTGGCGAGCCCAACGCCGCCGGCTGGCTGCTTCCCACCGAGACCAACATCCACCGGCGCTACCCCGACGTGGCCATTCTCATTCCCGACACGGTGGGCCGGGCCTGCGGCGGGCTCTGCGCCTCCTGCCAGCGGATGTACGACTTCCAGCGGGGCAACCTGAACTTCGATCTCGACCGCCTGATGCCCCGGGAAACCTGGCCCGAGAAGCTCCGCCGCCTGATGGAGTACTTCGAGAACGACTCCCAGTTGCGCGACATCCTCATCACCGGCGGCGACGCCCTGATGTCCACCGACAGCCAGCTCGAGCAGATCCTCGACGCTATCTACGAAATGGCCGTGCGCAAGCGTGAGGCCAACCGCAAGCGGCCGGACGGCGAGAAATATGCCGAGCTGCAGCGGGTCCGCCTCGGCACGCGCCTGCCCGTCTATCTGCCCCAGCGCATCACGCCGTCGCTCGTGAGGGTGCTGCGGGATTTCCGCGAGAAGGCGTGGAGGGCAGGCGTTCGCCAGTTCGTCGTCCAGACCCACTTCGAGTCCCCGATGGAGATCACGCCGGAATCGCGCGAAGCCGTGGCCCGGCTGCTGGAGGCCGGCTGGATCGTCACCAACCAGCTCGTGCTCACCACCGCCGCTTCCCGCCGCGGACACGCGGCGCGACTACGCCAGGCCCTCGGCGAGATCGGTGTCTTGCCCTACTACACGTTCACCGTGAAGGGCTACATGGAGAACTGGCACAACTTCTCCCCGAACGCCCGCTCGGTGCAGGAGCAAGTGGAGGAAAAGCGATTCGGCCGCGTGCCGGAAGAATACTGGGAGATGCTGCGGCGGCTGCCGGAAGATCCGGCCCACATCATCGACCGGATCGCCGAGCTGCGCACACGCGGCAGACTGCCGTTCCTCGGCATCGACCGCAACGTGCTGAACCTGCCGGGCGTCGGCAAGAGCCTCACTTTCCGCACCATCGGTATCACCCGCTACGGCCGGCGCATCCTGGAGTTCGACCATGACCGCACGCGCGCCCACAGCCCAGTGATCGAGCAGATGGGCAAGGTGATCATCATCGAGTCGAAGTCGATCGCCGAGTACCTGCGCCACCTGGACGAGATGGGCGAGGACCCGGAGGAATACAAGGATCTCTGGGGCTACTCGGCGGGCGTCACCGAGCCGCGGGCGCCCATTTACGAATACCCGCCGTTCGAGTTCGAGGTGACGAAGAAGCTCACCAACTTCGCTTTGGCCCCGCCGGAGGAAGAGCCGGTGGCGGTGGGCGATTGACGGCGCTCAGTAACGGTTGATCCGCACCGGCAGCGGGTCGCGGGCCGCCAGCACGCGGTCGAGCAGCAGGTCCTTCATCTTGCGCCGGACGGCGTTGAGTTTCGGGTCGGCCCAGCGGTTGTAGAGCTCCTGCGGGTCTTTCTCCAGATCGTACAGCTCGCCGGTCCCGAGCGCCGGGTAGTAGGTCATTCGCCACTCTTTGGTGCGCACGGTGTAGCAGTCCGGGACGTCCGGCACAGGCACGCCCGGAGCCGTCTCGCCGTGGATGGCGTGCTCGATGAGGATCGAGTCGTAGCCGGTGCTCGTCGAGTCGGTGGTGAGCACCTCGGCCTGCGAACGGCCCTGCACCCCGGGGGTCCGCGGCAGGCCCGCCAGCTCGGCGATCGTGGGATAGACGTCGATTTCCTGGACGAAGCCGTCCACTACCTTGCCCGCTTTCACCTTTCCCGGCCAGTTCACGATCATCGTCAGGTTCGCGCACTCCCGGTAGTGCTGCTGGCCCTTGAAGAAGAGGGAATGGTCGCCCAGCAGGTCGCCGTGGTCCGGCAGGTAGACGATCAAGGTGTCGTCGCGAACGCCGAGTTCGTCCAGAGCTTTCAGGATGCGGCCGACGGCGTCGTCGATGAAGGTCACCTCGCCGTAGTACTGGGTGCGGTGGTAGAGCGCGCGCTCGCACCAGCGCCGGTAGTTCTTCACCAGCCGCCCGACATAAGGCGGCTTTCCCTCGTGCTCGCCCCCGCGCCCGATGGGCCGGGGCATGTCTTCTTCCCGGTACATGTCGCGGTAGGGGGGCGGCGGGTCGTAGGCGTGATGCGGATCGACGAAGGAGCAGAAGGCGAAGAACGGCTCCCGGCGCCGGACGCAGCGGCGGATGAAGTCGATGGTGTGCGATGCCGCCCACCAGGTGTTGTGCAGCCGGAGGGGGATCTCGTGGTCCGGCTTGCGGTGATACTCCGGGTAGTTCTTCTTGATCCATTCCCACTGCTCGCCGCTGCGGCCATCCTCACCGATGTGGAACTCCTGGAAGCCGTAGTACGGTCCCGGATAGGTCTCCATCGTCGGCAGCGGACTCCCGTACGGGTAGTGGGGGATGAAATGGAACTTCCCTGCCCCGCCAGTCCGGTAGCCGTTCTCGGCGAACACCTGGGCAAGGGTGGTCTCGGTGCGCGGCAGCGGCACGCCGTTCGACCGCACGCCGTGGACGCTCGGGTAGCGCCCGGTGAAGATCGACGCCCGCGAGGGCATGCAGACCGGGTGCTGAGCCCAGCACTCGGTGAAGCGCGTGCCGCCGGCCGCCAGGCGGTCGAAGTTGGGCGTACGGATGGCCTGGTTGCCGGTGAAGCCGAAAGCGTCCCAGCGGTGCTGGTCCGACATGAGGAGCAACACGTTGGGGCGGTCCGGCTTGTCCACCCGGGCCGCAGCGGCCGCCCCGCCCGCGGCCGTTTGCAGGAATGCGCGCCGCGTGAATTGCGCCATAACTTACTGAGGATATATCGCCGCTGAACGTAAACGCTAACGGAGGCGCAAGGTCATCCGCCGGACGCAGAAGGCATCCCACAGTCGGCCGTTGTGGCGCCGCCCGGAAAAGACCAAGTACATCGTCCGGCCGTCCCAGGAAATCCACTTACTCGGCAGGCGGTAGCCGTGGGTCTGCCCTAGTCCCCAATAAGGCGTGTGGAAAGCCGTGGTCCACGGGCCCCACGGCTCGGGGGCGTCGAACAGTCCCCAACCGCCATCGTGGTCATAGGCGACTGCCAACAGGTAGCGGCCGAGACCAGCGTTGTAGACGGCGTCCAGGCGCCGGCAGCGTCCTGGGTACTGGAAGACCAGCCCCCGACGGGAGATGTCCCGCGTCCATTCCGGCTCGCCGCGGGGCCCCAAGCGCACGAAAAACTCGTATGCGCCCCGCTCCCGGATGCGGTCGCGCGGCACGCGAGCCAGTACCACGCCGTCGTCGGATTCGTAGGCGCTCGGGCCGTCCTGGGAATAGATATAGACGTAGTCGTCGCGAGCGCCCTCGTAATCCCGACTGAAGTTGAGAAATGCCGGCGAACCGAAGCTCTCAGTGAAGCGGAATCCCCAGCGCCAGCTACGGCCATGGTCCTCGGACCAAATGAGCTGGGCGTTGCCGGTGTTGCGCACCCAGGCGTATAGCACGCCGTCCAGCGCCAGCATGCCGCTCGCCTTCGGACCGGCCCGCCCGTCGCCGAGGCGTTCCCCGCTTTCGGTCCGGATGTTCTCGCCGGCGAACCGGTCCCCGGAGCCAGCTATGCGGGCGAAACCCATGCTGAGCTTCTTTTCGGTGAACGGCGCGAATCCGCGTCCGTCGCCATAGGAGGCGTATAGGAAGTCGTCACCGGCCCAAGTGAGAGGCCAGTTGTCGCTCCCGGGGGCGGCGCACCGGATCTCTTCGAACGGGGCGAAGTCCACTCCGGCGATCACTGGGCTGGTGGGATACGGAGCTTCACCAGAGCCTTCCCGGATCGCTTCCATGACCGGGTTGAACACGTATTCGACCACCCCGCCCCAGAACGTCGCACGCCCTCCAGGGTTGATCTGCGAGCCGTTGCGAACGACCACCAGATCGAGGCTCGGCACGACCAGGAGTACCTGGTTCCCCGCCCCGGCCCCAGCGAACGCGTCCCGAGGCACTTCCGGCCAGACGCCGTCGAAGTTCGAGTACCAGGCCAGGGTCGGCGCGGGAGCTGGGTTCTCCGGGGTGCGTTCAGGCAGCGGCGTACCGGCGTATTGCGTCACCTCCTCAACGAGCCGCGGCGAGACCAATTGTTCCCCGTCCCACTCCCCAAGCTGCAGCATCCACTGGCCCACGCGCGCTACAGCGCGCGGCGTGTAGTTGCCCCCGCCCCAATTGGCTACTAGGGGCAGGCCGTCCACGGTAAAGGTCTTCCCATAACCGGCGGACCACTCCCCGTCCGGAATGCCGATCCGGCGCATCACGCGCTCCCGCAACAGCGTGCGGATGTCCGCGTTTTGCGTGCCCCGAAGTGCTGCCGTCACCGCGTAAGCCAGGGCCGCCATGCCCGGGTTGCTGTAGTGGAACTCTGTACCGGGTTGGAAGAGCACCGGAGCCTCGTGGATCGCCACCGAGAATGGCTCCGGATCTTGCCGCCAGAAGACGCCTTTCCACCCGGGCAGCTCCATGTGCGGGATGCCGTCCTGCTCGGCGTCTTCGATCCCTGAAGAGTGCGTGGCCAGGTGGCGGATGGTGATCTTCGAGCGGACGGGATCGCCCTTCCACGCAGGGATGTATCTCCAGGCAGGGTCGTCCGGGTGGATCAGCCCATCGTTCCACGCCAGCAGCAACGAAAGTCCGCCCACCAGCGCCTTGGCCAGCGAGGCGGTGTAATGTTTGCGCCCGGCGTGCCAGTCCGGCGCGTACCACTCGTAGACGATCTTGCCGCCGCGGACCACCAGGAAGGCGGTCGTGCCGCGGGCGGCCAGTTCGTCCCGCGCCCGATCGAGCCGGGTGCGGTTCAAGCCTTTGCTCTCCGGCGATGCCGTCTCCCAGGAAACAACGCCCGGGGCGCAAAAAAAGGCTCCTGAGAGGACGATCCCCATCAAGAGCCGCAAAGAAGTTGCGGAAGCCAAAAGGCGCACCGCGTCCAACGATAAACTCAAGGCTTCATCTCTGCACGCGCCCGGAGCCGCCGCCCCGCACCAGGGCGAGCACGTCGTCGCGGCTCAGGCGGGCGAAGTCGCCGGAGATGGAGTGCTTCAGGCATGAGGCCGCCACGGCGAACTCGAGGGCGTCCCGGTGGGAGTCGTAGTTGTCCAGGCCGTAGATCAGGCCCGCGGCGAAGCAGTCGCCGCCGCCCACGCGGTCCACGATGTGGGTGATGTCGTAGCGGCGGCTCACCAGGAACTCCTTGCGGTCGTTCAGGCACGCCGACCAGCCGTTGTGCGAGGCGCTGAAGGACTCGCGCAGGGTGATGGCGATCATCTGCAAGTTCGGATAGGCATCGAGGACCTTGCTGCTCAGCTCCTCGTACTTCTTCGGGTCGAGCTTGCCGCTCTCGACATCCACGTCCACGCTGATGCCGAGCGACTTCTGGCAATCCTCTTCGTTGGCCACCGCCACGTCCACGTGCTTGACCAGCTCGCTCATCACCTCTTTGGCTTCCTTCCCGTACTTCCAGAGCTTCTTGCGGTAGTTCAAGTCGCAAGAGACGGTCAGGCCCTTCTCTTTCGCCTTCTTGACGGCCTCGATGGAGAGGTCCGCGGCGCCCTGGCTCAGGGCGGGCGTGATACCGGTGACATGGAACCAGTGAGCGCCCTCGAAGGTGGCGTCCCAGTTGATGTCGCCTGGCTTGGCGAGCGCGATGGCGGTATGGTCGCGGTCGTAGACGACCTTCGACGGCCGCTGGTTGGCGCCTTTCTCCACGAAGTAGATCCCCAGGCGCCCCGGCTTGCGGACGATGAAGCGCGGGTCCACATTGAAGCGCCGCAGCTCGCCGATGAAGGCGTCCACCAGCGGGTTGTTCGGCGGCAGCACCGTCACATAGCGCACCGGCATTCCGAAGCCGGCCAGCGCGACGGCCACGTTGGCCTCGCCGCCTCCCCAGGTGGCTTCGAACTCGGGCCGCTGCAGGAAGCGGTCGTAGCCGGGCGGCGCGAGCCGCAGCATGATCTCTCCGAAAGTGACAACGAGTTTTGGCATGGCGTCTCCGGTCCGATTGTATTGCCTTCGAAACCCCGCGAGCAATCCGCCGGGGCGGGTTTCGCGCCCGTCTCGACAGGCTCGCCGGCTCAGCAGACGATGAACCAGGGATTGTGCAGGTCTTCTTTGTTGTAGGTCAGCTCCTCTTTCGTGCCGTACCGGTAGATGTGTTTGCCGGCGGCGTTCACGATGGCGTGGGCGGCGGCGGTGTCCCACTCCATGGTCGGGCCGAAGCGCGGGTAGACGTCGGCCTTGCCCTCAGCCACCAGGCAAATTTTCAGCGAGCTGCCCATCGGCGTGAACCGGACTTCCCGGTAGCGGCGCCGCTGCTCGGCGAGGTAGGCGTCCATCTCCGGCGAGTGGTGCGACAGGCTGCCGGCTACCCGCAACACCCCGTCCGGGGGCGGCGCCGGCGGAGGCGGGGGCGGGGTGACGCCCTCGGCGGCCACGTACAGCTTCCCGGTCACCGGCGCATAGACCAGCCCGGCCACCGGCCGCCGGTTGCGGATGAGCGCGATGTTCACCGTGAACTGGCCGTTGCGCTTGATGAACTCCTTGGTGCCGTCCAGCGGATCGACCAGCCAGAACTCCTCCCAGTGGCGCCGCACCTCGTAGGGGAACTCCGCGGCTGACTCCTCGCTCAGCACCGGCGTCCGGGGCCAGCGCTCGCGCAGCCGCTGTAGAATCACCCGATGGCTGCGCAGGTCGGCCTCGGTAAGCGGGGAGCGGTCGTCCTTCCGCTCGACGGCGAAGTCCGACTCGTAGACGTCGAGGATCTCTCGCCCCGCGAGGCGGCAGGTTTCTTGCAGGTACTTCAAGTCTTCTCCGGTGAGTTGCATGCATTAGCCCCTGCGGGCCGCCCGGCCCGGGTTCGCTTGGGCCTTTCTGCGCCAGCTGCTATTTCAGGTCCGCCAGGATCTTTTCGATGAGCCGGGCGGCGTAATTCCGGAGCCGCTGGTGGGCTTTGGGATCCACACGGGGCAGACGTTCGATGGCCGCCCTCGCCGGCCGGGCCCGTTCGTCCATGTAATCGATGGCGTTCAAGGCCATCACCGCCACGTAGATGCCGTTCTTCTCGGCGTCGGCCAGCGGCAGCAGGACGTCGAGGGCCTTGCGGGCGTCGGCGGCCGTGCCGAACCGGCCCAGGGCTTCCGCCGCCACGATGCGCACCGCCGGGGCCTCGTCCTCGAGCGCCTTCAGCAGCCGGGCGCGGGTCTGGGCCACCGCCTTCTTGCCGCGGATCAGCAAGCCCGTGGCGCCCCAGTAGCGAACGGCGGAGTCGCTGTCGTCCATCGCCTCGAGCAGTTTGGGAATCGCGCCCTCTTGGCGGGAGGCGGCCACGTCGGCCACGGCCTTGATGCGCTCCAGCGGATAGGCCGAGTCGTCGTGGGCCATCTGGTAAGGCGTGCGGCCCTTCGAGCGCTCGTGGATCTCGTTCTCCGGCAGGAAGCCGGTGTCGCGGATCTCGAGAATCTTCGCGTCAAGCACCTTCCGGAACCGCTCCAGCACCTCGCGGTGCTCGGCCGAGCCGGCCAGGTTCACGGTCTCGTCGGGATCTTTCTCCAGATCGTAGAGCTCCTCAAAGGGCTTCTGCTCCCAGAAATAGGTCTTCGGAGGCTTCAGCTTGCCTTCCTTCCAGAGGCGGAACCAGACCTGCGTGGTGGGGGTCTGGAACATGTAGGCGACGTACTGCCCGTAGGGCCGGTGCGGCATGTAATTCCGAATATAGATGTAGCGCTTGTCGCGGACGGACCGCATCAGGTCGTAGCGCTCGTCCATACGGCCGCGGAAGCCGAAGAGGTAGTCCTTCGGTGGCGCGGCGTACGGCCCGAGGAACGCCTTGCCCTGCATCTGCGGCGGCGGCTCGATGCCCGCCAGCGAGAGCACGGTGGGGGCGAGATCGACGAAGGAGACCAGCCGGTCCGTGGCGCCCCCCGGCTGCCAGTCGGGCGGCGCCAGGTCGCGGTACTTCGGCGGGATGTAGACGATCAGGGGCACGTGGAGGCCCGAGTCGTAGGGGAAGCGTTTCGAGCGCGGCATGCCGGGGCCGTGATCGCCGTAATAGAAGACGATGGTGTCGTCGGCGAGGCCGTCCTCTTCCAACTGCCGCAGGATCTCGCCCGCCTGGGCGTCCATCTCGGTGAGCTTGTCGTAGTACTGCGCCCAGTCCTTGCGGACCTCTTCGGTGTCTGGGTGATAGGCCGGCACGCGCACCTTGGCCGGATCGTGCACCCAGGTGTGGGGCCGCTTACGGATCTGAGACTCGTGGCTCACCGTGAAGTTAAAGATGGCAAAGAAAGGTTGGCCGGGTTTGCGGTTGCGCCAGTGGGCGTTCTTGGAGGATTCGTCCCAGACCTGGCCGGGTTTCTCCAGGTTATAGTCCTCTTTGCGGTTGTTCGTCGCGTAATAACCGGCTTCCCGCAGGTACTGCGGATACATCTTCGTTCCCGGGGGCATGGGCACCATGGAGCGCATGTGCTGGGCACCGAGCGACGATGGATACATTCCGGCGATGATCGCCGTCCGGGCCGGCGCGCAGACCGGGTAGGTAGACCAGGCGTACCGGTAGATCATGCCCTTCGCCGCCAGGGCGTCGAGATTGGGGGTAGTCGCGTAGGAATCGCCGTAAGCGCCGAGATGAGGGCCGTTGTCCTCGGAGGTGATCCAGAGGATGTTCGGCCTTTCCGGCGAGCGTGAGCAGCCGGGCAGGGCGAGGAGCGCCGCGGCCACCAGCAAGATCGAAAATCTGGATGAGAGCGCCATCGAGGATACTATATCAGCCGGAACGAGGGGCCAATAAGTGGTAGCGACCGGCCGCAAGCACATGGCCGGCACAGAATCCCCGCGGAATTCCCTGCCGGCTGGGCGAGCGCGGCGCCGCCGGAATGCCTGCTAGACTGATAAACGTAGGGAGTTCTGAGCCACGCACCGGACTCCCGCAATTGTATTCCGCGAGAAAGAACTCGCTGCACTCATTCCCGCCCGGAAAGAGCGGACGCTGGTTCATGACAACGTGGCAGATGAGGTTGGAGAGGGATGAGCGTAGGTCATGTTGACGTCGGAAAGGGTGCGGCGCCCGTTACCCCAATCCTGCCGAGAATCCCTGCCGGTTTTGACGCTTCCGCCCTCGACAAAACCATCGAATCGGCCCGCCAGTGGCTGATCGACAGCCAGCAATCGGAGGGCTTTTGGGTCGGCGTCCTGGAATCGAACTCCTGCATGGAAGCCCAGTGGGTGCTGGCCATGCACTTCCTTGGAGTCGAGCACGACCCGAAGTACGAGAAAGTGATCCGCAGCATTCTGCGCGAGCAGCGCGAGGACGGCTCCTGGGAGGTGTACCACAACGCCCCCCGGGGCGACATCAACACTACGGTGGAGTGTTACGCCGCGCTGCGCGCCTCCGGGATGCGCCCTGACGAGGAGCCGCTGGTCAAGGCCCGCAAGTGGATCTTCGCCAACGGGGGCCTGAAGCAGATCCGCAATTTCACCAAATACTGGCTGGCGCTGATCGGCGAGTGGCCGTGGAAGGACACGCCGACGCTTCCGCCGGAGCTGATCCTGCTGCCCTCGTGGGCGCCGTTCAACATCTACCAGTTCGCCTCCTGGGCCCGGGGTACCATCGTGCCGCTCTGCATCCTATCGGCCCGCCGGCCGGTGCGCCGCCTGCCGCCGGACCGGCGCCTGGACGAGCTGTTCCCCGAAGGCCGCGAGAACTTCGATTTCAGCCTGCCGCGCACGAAGGGGTGGGTCTCGGTGGAGGGCATCTTCCTCGGCCTGGACCGCCTGCTGGCCGCCTACGCACCGCTCAAGATCAAGCCCGGCCGCGAGGCTGCCATCAAGCAGTGCGTCGAGTGGATCATCAAGCGCCAGGAGGCTGACGGAGCCTGGAGCGGCATCCAGCCGCCGTGGATCTTCTCCTTGCTCGCGCTGCGCGTTGAGGGTTACAGCCTGAACCATCCGGTGATGCGGGCTGGGCTGGAGGCCTTCGACAAGCACTGGTCCTACGAGCGCGATGGCGGTGTCTACCTGCAGGCTTCCGAAAGCCCCGTCTGGGATACGATCCTGTCGATGCAAGCGCTGTTCGACACGAAGCCAGTCTTCGAGCCGTCGCCCACGCTACGCCGGGCCATGGAATGGCTCCTGAAGCAGCAGGTCCGTGCCTGGGGCGACTGGAAAGTCTACGTCCGCGACGCCCGGGGCGGCGGGTGGGCCTTCCAGCGCGCCAACCGTTTCTACCCGGACGTGGACGACACCGCGGTCGCCATCTGCGTGTTGGCGCGGCTGCGGCGGTTCTTGAACGAAGCCGATCGGCGCCGGGTGAACGAGGCGATCGACCTCGCCGTGGAGTGGATGCTCGCCATGCAGTCCGACAATGGCGGCTGGGGCGCCTTCGACAAGAACAACGACAAGTGGCTGCTCACCAAGATCCCCTTCGCCGACTTCGGCGAGCTGCTCGATCCGCCTTCGGTGGACGTCACCGCCCACGTCGTCGAGGCCCTCGGCCTGCTCGGCTTCTCCCGCGAGCACCCCGTCGTCGCCCGAGCCCTACGTTATATCCGGTCCGAGCAGGAGCCTGACGGCCCCTGGTTCGGTCGCTGGGGCGTAAACTACATCTACGGCACCGCCGCGGTGCTGCCGGCGCTCGAGGCCATCGGCGAGGACATGAGCCAGGACTGGATCCGCAAGGCCGCCGACTGGATCGCCGCCCACCAGAACGAGGACGGCGGCTGGGGCGAGACGCCAGCTTCTTACATGGACGATTCGCTCCGCGGCGTCGGCGAAAGCACCCCGTCGCAGACCGGCTGGGCCATCATGGCCCTCTGCAGCATGCGCAGCCGCAACTACGACGACGCCATTCGGCGTGGCGTGGACTACCTGGTCCGCACCCAGCGCGACGGCACCTGGGAAGAGAACCAGTACACCGGCACCGGCTTCCCCGGCTACAGCGTCGGCGAGCGCATCAACCTCAAAGAGATGGGCAGCGAGCTGCGCCAGGGTATTGAGCTGCAGCGGGCCTTCATGATCAACTACAACCTCTACCGCCACTACTTCCCGATGATGGCTTTGGGGCGGGCCCGGCGCCGCTTCCTGGACCGTACCGGCTGAGCCGTTGCGGTCCCCAGGCTAACCTGTGCGACAATCTCGCAATAGTCGGCCACCGCGCCATCAGAGGAGAATATCGTGTTCCGCAGAGCCATCTGTTTCGCCCTGACCTTGGCCGCGACCGCCGCCCTGCAGGCCGCCGAGCCGTTCCTCCGCTCCGAACTCATCTTCCCGCTCGAGCGCTGGCACAACCACGCCTCTTCGCTCGTCGAACTGCCCAACGGCGACATCTTCGCCGTCTGGTATCACGGCTCGGGGGAGCGCCGCGCCGACGACGTCGTCATCCAGGCCGCCCTGCTGCCGGCGGGAACCACACGCTGGACGCCGCGCTACACCATCGCCGACGTAAAGCGGTTCCCCGACTGCAACCCGGTCGTCTTCCTCGACCAGGACCAGCGCCTCTGGCTCGTCTGGCCCACCATCCTGGCCAACCTCTGGGAGACGGCGCTGCTGAACCTCCGCATCACCAGCGACATCGACCGCCTCTACCGGCGGCCCCGGTGGGACGTCTCCGAGAACCTGCTCTTCCACCCCCGCAACTTCGAGAAACGCGTGCGGGAGATCGTCGAGCCGGAATTGAAAAAGGTTGCCCCCGGCTCCCGCGCCGAACAGTACCTCAAAGCCGTCCTGAAACACGCCGGCGACAAGTACTTCCGCCGCCTCGGCTGGATGCCCCGGGCCCACCCGGTACAGTTGCCCTCGGGACGCATCCTGCTGCCGCTGTACTCGGACGGCTTCTCGTTCTCGCTCATCGCAATCACCGACGACGGCGGCAAGACCTGGACCACATCGGAGCCGATCATCGGCTGGGGGGCCATCCAGCCGACGATCGCGCAGGCCCGCGACGGGACGCTCGTCGCCTACATGCGCGACAACGGACCCCCTCCGAAGCGGCTGCACGTGTCCAAATCGATGGATGGCGGCATCACCTGGAGCCCGGCGGTGGACAGCGAGCTGCCGAATCCCGGTTCCGGGGCCGAGGTGATCAATCTGCAGGACGGCTCTTGGCTGATGATCTACAACGACACCGAGCGCGGGCGGCATTCTCTCGCAGTGTCGATCTCCGAAGACGAAGGGAGGACCTGGCGCTGGACGCGGCACCTCGAACTGGACACCCGGCCCCAGAAACGCGGGGCGTTCCACTACCCGTCGATCATCCAGGCCGGTGACGGGACCCTGCACGCCACCTACAGCTATTTCCTGAACCACTTGCCTGGCGGGCCGCTCAAGTCTATCAAGCACGCCCACTTCAACGTGGAATGGGTGAAGCAGGGAGATCCGAAATAAGAGGCCTACAGCTTGGACGGTGGGCGAGGCTCGGGCGGGCCGGTCAGCGCCGGGTGACCAGCCACAGGATCAAGCTGCCCACGATGCTGATCAGGATGCTGGTGGTGAGCGGGAAGTAAAAGACCGAGTTCTTCCCCCGGATGATGATGTCGCCCGGCAGCCGTCCGAGCTTGAAGGGCAGCTTTCCGGCGATCAGGAACAGCAAACCGGCCGCCACCAGGATCAGTCCGATCAGGATCAACGTTCGGCCGACATTCATCGCGTCTTCTTCCGGTTCCGCGCTCCGTCCCCAGAGACTGGGACAGCGCGCCTCGTACTAAACCGAATACGTCCGCCCCTTGTGGATGCCCAACAGGATCTGGACCATGCGGTGGGCGATCAGCTCGTGCAGCGTCATCAGCTCCTTGTTGGCTTCGAAGATCGCCTCGGCGTCCAGGTCTTTGGTTTTCTCGCCGCCGGCCCGCAGCGCCTCGGTTGCTTCGCGGATCACCGGGTCTTCGAGCACCTCGCCGGCCATCTCCCAAAGGGTGATGAAGCGGTCTACCGCGGTGGGGAAGCTGACGGCGAAGACGCCCCAGTTCGACGTCGTGCGCGGCGGCTTGTAATCCAAGTTGAACGGGCCGGTGTAGCCGTGGCTGCGGAGCAGCACCAGCACGTTGAGCCAGTCGAGTGGATTCACCAGGCCCACGCCGATATCGACGTCGTGCTTGAGCGGGTAGCCGTCATTGATGTCGAAGTGCCAGAGCTTGCCCTTGATCAGCGCCCGCGCCAGCGAAGCCCGCACCGCCGAACCCCACATCAGCTCGTGCAGGTATTCCGGGTTCAGCCCCACCATCTCCGGGTGTTTGATGAGGCCGGAGTCGATGAAGGCCAGCATGGCGTCGCTGGTGGGCAGCAGGATCTGCGCCTGGGGCTCGAAGGGTTTGGCTTCCAGGCAGTGCTTCAGCGTCTGGCGCCCGCGCTTCCCGGCCACGCCGATGTCCATCTCACAGGCGGCGTTGATGGCGTCGGCGTACCAGCGGAGCGTCTCGGTCTCCTCGACGGCCCCCTGGATCTGGTAGCCGAGCGAACCCGGCCAGTAGACGGCGTGGGTGGCGCCAAGCTCGTGGCCGATCTTCACCGTGTTCTTGCAGCGCCAGGCCGCGTAATCGCGGATCTGGGGCGCTTCGGCGGCCGGGCTGGCGGCGAAGACGGCGTGGTGGAAGGTCTCGGTGGTCACCATCGAGCACTTCACGCCGTTGTCGTCGAGCGCCTTCTTGATGCGGCCGAGAATCTCCCACTGCTCCTCGGTCCCCAGCGCCCGGGTGGGGATCACGTCGGTGTCGTGGGTGCACCAGTAAGCGATGCCGATCTCGCCCCACTTGCGGATCACCTCTTCGAAGGAGACCGGCTTCCGCGTCGGCGCGTGAAACAGCGCCTGGCCCTCGTAAGCGGCGGCCCACTGCGGGCCGGAGATGTAGAACTTCCGGCGCTGCTCAGGAGTATAGCTGCCGCCGCAGGCGCGGTAGAGCCGTTCAACGAGCTTTTGTTGTTCACCAGCGGGAACAGGGTCCATCGGCTACAGCCTCCAGATGACCTATGTTATGCGGCCTTCCCAAAGACGTGCAACTGCGGAGCCCAACACATTCAGCACTTTCACCATCGAACCTTCGGGCGCTGCTCAGCCGCCATCTGAAGCCACCGTCGCCGGCTAAGGAGTAGACCTAGATCAAGAGTCCTGACTTTTCGAAGGTTTCCACCGCGATGGCCTAACACTAACCTTCACTCACACCGTCCGATATAGGGCGTTTACGTCCGGCAAATGCCCCATTTCGGGCAAATACGTGCGCCCCGCTGATTCCCAGAACATTGCCCCTATCCCTCAGGCTCGCTGCGCCACGAGTGCCAGGAGCATCTCTAATGGCCACTATAGGATACGAAACTTCCCTGTACTCGTCTTCTCACGTCAACCGGACGATCTTGCACCAGATTGTTACAACACGCAGGGCCATTGGCGTCAGAATTGCAAGCTGTCCGTGCGGTCCGTTACACGTCAGATTCTAACCGGCGCAGAAGAGGAGCCACGTAAATGAACATACGAGTTTTGCGGCAAACATACGCTTTCCAGATCCAGAACTCTCTAAATCGGCTGAGCATCGGCCTTCTTGCTCTGGGTCTCGCGCTGGTCCTATACCCGGCCCCTGCGACCGCAGGCACAATCACGGGCAAGGTCCAGTACAAAGGCCGGCCGATCAAACCCGAAGCGGTGGTCTACATCGAGAACTTGAACAAGCAGTTCAAACCACCGGCTGAACCGGTCGTCATTGACCAGGTCAAAATGAAATTTGTACCGCACGTCACGCCGATCCTGGTAGGGACGACAGTCCGTTTCCTCAACAGTGATTCCGTGCAGCATAACGTCTTCACCCCGTCCAAGGCAGCCGATAAATTCAATCTCGGGACCTGGCCTACCGGTCAATCGAAGACCTACACATTCAAGCGCCCCGGAGAGGTCGTTCTCCTGTGCAACGTTCATCCAGAAATGGAGGCATATGTAGTTGTGTTGGAGAATCCATTCTTCAGTACGACGAAACGGGACGGGAGCTTCAAAATCAGCGGTGTGCCCGCCGGGACCTACACGCTGAAAGTTTGGCACGAAAAACGGAAGCCGGTCACCCAGACGGTAACCGTGCCAGAATCAGGGAACGTGGAGGTCAACTTCGACCTCCGGCGCTGAACGGCGGCGGAGCATTGTCGATGGAACAACTCCTGTTTCCACTGTTATCGACGAGCACTTTTGGGGGTAGGTAAGAATGAACCATAAAGCTGCCCTGATTGGTATCAGCCTGGGATCGGCCGCCGTTTGGTTCACGATGGCGATACCGGCCTCGGCAATTCCTCCTTTTGCCAGAAAGTACGAAACGAGTTGCATCACGTGCCACGTCACGCCTCCGAAGCTCAACGCATTCGGCCGGGCCTTCAAGAACCGAGGATACAGGATGCCGGGCGATGACGACGAGCTCACTAAAGTGAAGCAAGTCCCTCTGGGATCTCCATCTTGGAAGCGTGTCTGGCCCGAGGGCACTTGGCCTTCCAGCATCCCTGGGGGCAACTACTTCGGAATCGCCCTTGACATGAACTATGAGGTCAACCCGAGCGAAACGGTGACCAACGCATTTGATGGAGTCGGTGAGGTCGGGCTGCTCTTCGGCGGGACGCTCGGGGAGAGCTTCTCGTTCTACAGTGACCTTGAACTGATCGAGCACGGCCAACCAGGGGGCATTGGCCGCCTGTTCATCCAATACAACCACCCATCTAACTACTTCAACGTGAGAGTCGGACAATTCGAACCCCGGGCGGTTCCGTTTTCCAATCACCTCAGGTTGACGCGCTTCACGGGGTACTTGATGAACCTCTACCCGACCGTCGCGACAGGGAACTTTTTCGGGTTCTCGCCCAACCAAAGAGGCATCGAAATCTGGGGGGGCAAAGAGGGGCCTGGAAACAAAGGTGGCCTGTTGTGGAGCGCCGGCGTGGTCAACGGAAACTTCGGAGGTGCGGTGGAGGCTTTGGAGGACTCATCCCTCGCTGAGACCATAGAGGCGTTTGAGCTCGCCGCGGACGAGTATGGCAACGGGCTCGACGTCAACAGCGAGAAGGATTTCTACTTCCAAGCGTCTTACAAAATCGGCGGGCTGGGTGTGTTTGGCTCTGGCGGCTCAGACGTCCTCGTACAGGCCAAGAATTGGCGTGACAACTCTTTGACCCTCGGCACCTACTACTATCGCGGCGTCACCGGCGCTTTTTTCGGGAATGAGACGCTAGAAAACTTCGTCCCGAACGGCAATACCTTTTACCGCACCGGGGTCACGTTCGACGCGTGGATCTACGATCTGAACGTCTTCGGAGGCTGGCAACGCAATCACGACAGACTCATCGACGGCAGCGCATATAGAAACGACATCACCATGATCGAAGCGAATTACGTTACGCCGTGGCCGTGGCTGCAACCGCTCGCCCGGTTTGAACGAGTGCGGCCGGATTTTGGTCCCAGCTTCAACCGCACAACCCTCTCGGTGTCGATGATGCTCCGGGCCAACATTATTCTAACTGTGGACGGCGTGGTGAGTGGCGACCGGGCGCCTGAGCTGCCGCCGTTCGACGATCGCTTCCGGGTCGGCCTGCGGGCGTACTTCTAAGAGTCTGGGGCCGGCGCCGTGGCGAAGTGCGAAACAGGTGAGGGAACCGTGAGCGAACAAATTGAAACGAAGGGCGTCAATCTGGAATGGCTGCGACGTAACATCCCTTGCCAACAGGCTTGCCCGGTGCAGACCCACGCTGGCGGGTATTGTCACCTGATCGCCTTGGGGCGGTATGAGGAAGCATACGCGCTGGCGGCCGCTCCCAATCCCCTCGCGTCGATATGCGGACACATTTGCGCCGCCCCGTGCGAAGAGGCCTGCCGCCGCGACGCGCTGGACGAACCGGTCGCGATCCGAGCGCTGAAGCGGTTTGTTTGCGAACGTTACGGGGTTTACAGCAAACCGGGCAGACTCATCACCGTCAATCAACTGCGCACCGTGCGCCGCTCGACC
>CAYWXL010000049.1:0-30165 GCA_964461995.1 uncultured Solibacteraceae bacterium | reverse complement strand
GCTCCGGCGGCGATGACGCCCTGGGCGGTAGAGATCACCGGCTGGGTGACGCTGCCGTCGTCCCAACGGTTCTCGAACTCGGTCTGCCACGGCGGGTTCATCGGCAGCCGGAGGTTGGTGCCGGTGCCCTCCATATACGAAGAGATCGTGTAGGCGCCGCGGAGGACCATGCGTTTCCGGACCGTCCAGGCAAAACCGATCCGCGGCTGGAAGTCCCTCTTGTACGGGTTGTAGAGGGCCCGGCTGTTGCCGTTCTTTCCCGCCAGCAGAATCTCGCCGGTGTAGGGGGAGAAGTTGGTCTGCCGGTCGTAGACTTCCACCAGCGGCGTGTGGTACTCCCAGCGGATGCCCAGGTTCAACGTCAGGTTGTCGGTCACTCGCCAGTCATCCTGAATGTAGATGCCGAAAATCGTCTTGCGGTGGCCCCACAGATTATCGACGCCGCGGCCGATGCGGGAGACCGCCCCTAAGAAGAAGTCGGCCTCGGCGTATCCCTGGGCGGAAATATCCTCTCCGGTGAATTGACCGTTGTACTGGATGAACCCCGTACGGCCCGTGTTGCCCGTGTATCGTGTGTTCATCCGTTGGCGGTAAATCTGGCCACCGGTCTTGATCATGTGCCGTCCCTTGATGATCGTCAGGTTGTCGGTCCATTGGAACGTTGTGTTGAAGAACTGCGCCCGGGGCCCGATATTGTTACTACCGATGCTGGTCGCCAGGCCGCCCTGGAAGCGGAGTTGAAGAAGGCCGGGACCGCGGTCGTTGCCATTGATGATCCCCAGTTCCTCGGCGAGGTTGCCGACGTCGTTGTCCAGGGCGCCGACATCCAAAATGATCCGATTGACGCCGAAACGCGCCTCGTTGACGATGGTCGGCGAGATCGTGCGGGTCCAGTTCAGCACTCCCGCTTGGAACGGTGAGTCGGTGTAGCCGGGAAACAAGAGCCGGAAGCTGTTTTCACTCGGCTGCCGCTGCTGGCTGTTCGAGTAGCGGAAGCTGATGTCGTCGGCGTCGCTGGCCTTGAAGTCAATTTTTACGTCTCCCTGGTCCGTGTAAAGGTGACTCCGGCGCGCGTTCTGGAAGTTCAGCTCCAGATCGTTGGTCGCCGGAAGGGGGTAAAGATCCTGGCGGGCGAATAAGTTCGCCGCGACCGGATCGATACGAGCCAGCGGGATCTGGTTCCCTGCGAACGGGACCCGGTTGCCTTGAGGATCGAGCGTCATCGGGTCATAAAGTTGAATGCCGCGCTCGGTCAGCAAGCGAGAAAAATCGCCTTGGCGGAAGGCGCCCGGGATCAAGCTCAATGTGTTGAGGTTCGTTGGATTGTTCTTTCGCAGTCCCTGGTAATCGATAAAGAAAAACAAGCGATCCCGCTTGATGGGGCCGCCGAGGGTCGCGCCGAACTGATTCCAGCGGACAGGCGTCCGCTCGAGCCCCAGCCAGTTCCGGGCCCAGTTGTTCGCGTTGAGCTTGTCGTTCTGCACGAACCAGAACGCGGTTCCGTGAAAGGCGTTGGTGCCGGACTTCATGATCACGTTGATGACGCCCCCTTGGAAGTTGCCGAACTCCGCCGAAGCATTATTGGTGATCATCTTCACTTCCTGGATGGCGTCCGGGTTCGGGTTGTACGCCGTGTAGTTGTCGGAAACCTGGTTGTTGTCGATGCCATCGAGCATGAAGTTGTTGGCCTGAGCGCGGTTGCCGTTCACGTAGGGCCGGGGCGCTCCATAAGTGCTGCGCTGGCCGCTGCGCAAGCCGGACAAACTGGTAACGGTGACGCCCGGGGCCAGCAGCGTCAGCTCGATAAAGTTCCGGCTCGCGAGGGGAACGTCGGTGAGCGTTGACGTGTCGATTGTCTGGCCCACAATCGTCGTGTCCGTATTCAGCAGCGGTGGCTCGCCCGTCACTTCGACGGACTCGACGACCTCGCCGATCTCGAGAGTAAGATCGACACGGGCGCGCTGGTTCACTTCCAAAACCAGCCCCGTCCGTACGGCTGTCTTGAAGCCTGACGACTCCACCCGCACCTCATAGTGACCCACCGGCAACCGCGGAAAGAAGTAGATTCCTTGCTCGTTGGACTCAGTGGTCCACTCCACGCCTTGGTCTACGTTGGTCGCCGTCACTTTCGCTCCAACGATCGCCGCGCCCGAAGGATCCGTGATCACGCCCGTGATGCCCGCGCTTGCCTCTTGTGCGGCCGCCGGCGAAACCACGACGAGGACTGCCACAAGGACTATTCCCAACCACGTGGAGGCCGGGAATCTTCCTTCGGCGAATCTTTGGACTAACCTTTGCATGGTCTGACTACCTCCCAGTGTGGCTCTCCCGAGACATCGACCCCACACTCGCCCCAAGGAGAGCCAGATTTGGAACTCCATTGCAGTTGGCCACGGCTTCGCCCGGCTGTCAAGCTAAATCTCTGTAAAACCGAGTTGAAATCGTAAGAGCCTCAAATTGCGGGAGTTATCACGGCACATAACCGCGTCTCCCGATGGGCGGATGGGCTGTTATACTCGCTGTTAGAGTGTCGAGACTGAGGTGGGGTCCCTTTCGCCGGCTCCGAGCCGCAAGGCCCGCGAGTCTTGTAGCCGAAAATGTCCGATTTGGGGCATTTGAGGCGAATTTCGCAGTTCGGGAACTCCGTAAACACGGTCTTAGGGTCCGTTTGCCCGAACAGTCCTTTTGCGCTCTCCAGGTCTTGATCGAGGCCGGGAACCGTCCCGTTAGCCGCGAGGAGCTGCGGCGGAGACTGTGGGGAGACGATGTGCACGTCAATTACGACAAGAGTCTCAACAGTGTCATGCACAACCTTCGCGAGGCCCTGGGCGACACGGCGAAGAATCCCCGTTTCATCGAAACGATTCCCGGCCGGGGATACCGCTTCCTCGTCCCCGTCGCCGTAGACCAGCCGCAGGAACCGGCAGGACTCCGGCGAGCGGTGTGGGCGCTGGGAGGCGGTCTCGTGTTGTTAAGTTCTTGGTATCTCTACCCAGGCCGCACCGGGAGCCAGGCGGTGGGCATCCCGAAACTCCGTCCTGTGACGAGCTATGCCGGGGAAGAGGGCAGCCCAACTTTCTCACCCAGAGGGGGCGCCATTGCTTTTCATTGGAACGGGCCGCGGCAGGAGAATTTTGACATTTACGTCAAGAGCGTGGATGGGGAAGACATCCGCCGGTTGACTTCCGACCCGGCCGACGAACGGAATCCTGCCTGGTCGCCCGATGGAGCCTATATTGCTTTCCTCCGCCAGTTGCCGGAACACCGCACAGCAATCGTCCTCGTCCCTCCGAGTGGTGGCGACGAGCGCGTTCTGGCTGTTGTTCCCGGAACGGACTCGAACCTCTCGTGGTCCTCTGACGGGAAGTGGATCGCCTTTTCGGTTTCCTACCCCGACTACATCCAGCGGGCGCCGGAGCGGGCCGGCATCCAGGCGGTTTCTGTGGAGACCGGCCAGGTCGTCCAGGTGACCACTCCAAGCGCCCGTTCGCTCGGTGATGCGACTCCCGCTTTTTCGCCTGACGGACACACACTGGCGTTCATGCGCATGTCCACGTACCTTGCCGGTGAGTTCTACGTGCAGGAGTTCACCGCCGACCTGAAGCCCGCCGGCCGGCCGAAGCGATTGTGGTCCGGAGCCGCAGGCGCGTTGAGTCCGGCGTGGACGCCCGACGGGCGAAGCATCATTTTCGTCTCTAACCGCCCTGGTTACGACAGTTTATGGCAAGTTTCGGCGGCTGGCGATGGCGACCCGATCCCCTTGGGCGGCGAGTATGCGCGGGATCCCGTGGTGGCTCCGGGCGGCGACTTCCTGGTGTATTGCCGCGAAGAACAAGTGTCTAATCTGTGGTCCATTGCGCTTACCGGGAGGGACGGGAAACGCGGGACGCTCCGGCAGCTCACCTTCTCCACAAAGCGCCTCAGCAATGTCGCCGTCTCTCCTGACGGCCGCTGGATTGCGTTGGAATCCAACAGCTCCGGAACGCCGGAGATTTGGGTAGCACGGGTGGACGGCTCTTCCCTGCGGCGTCTGACCTCCTTCGGGGGGCCCATGACCGGCACCCCTCGGTGGTCGCCGGACGGGCGTTTCCTTGTTTTCGATTCGCGAGTCCAGAACCAAGGCGAAATCTTCACTGTCGATGTCAGCACGGGAGCCGTCCAGCAGGTCACGTCCCACCCGGCCGATGACATTGTGCCCTCATGGTCTCATGACGGCCGGTGGATCTATTTTGCCTCCAATCGTTCCGGGCGTTACCAAGTATGGAGAGTTCCACCACGGGGCGGTGGAGCCGTGCAAATTACCCGGGGCGGGGGCTTCTACGCCGAGGAATCGCCAGACGGTAAGTATCTCTATTACGTCAAGGGCCTTGTCGAAACTCCCCTCTGCCGGGTCCCGGCCACGGGAGGAGAAGAGACGACCGTAGTGGAATCGATCCCCCAGTGGATGAACTTCTCCGTTTCAGCGCAAGGCATATACCTAGCTGCGGGGCCGGATCCCCGGCGGCCGGTACTGAAACTGATTGATCCAGAGACTGGAAAGGGAGTCTCGATTGCGCGGATCGACTCCGAGCTGAACGGGCTGGATGTGACCCCCGACGGGCGAACTCTCCTGTTCACCAAGTTCGAAAAACGTGAGAGCGACCTCTTCCGGATGGAACTCCGATAAGAGTTCCCGGAATGTTGGCGGCATTCCCAAAGACGGGCTGTATCCCGCGAATCGAGCGGGCGCCGTGACGGAGGTGGGTGACTAAGCTGCCACCGGTGGTTTCGGACGTCCGGCGCCGGTATGCTAACCTGCAGAGTTGAAGGCGGTGGGGCGCCAGCGATTGAATCGTTTCCCGTTGCGTTCCTGGCTGTTGGCGGCAATCGGGGCCGCTGTCCTCGGAGTCCTCATCGATTACGCGGGCCTCCTGTACCATTACCAGGGTGGGCGGCCACGGGACACCGGATGGGCGTGGGTTTTCCAGCTCATTACGTTACTGGCGGCACCTCGCCTCCTGGGATTCCTGCCTGAGACCTTCTCTCGCTACTACGACTTCAGCGCCGCGGCTGAGTCCCTGCGTTTTCTCGGAGCGGCGGTTCTCCTCAACGTGATCCTCACCGGCGCCATTGCTTTGTTGTTGGCTTGGCCAGCACGGGTGATGCGTGGGCGGACCGGCCGCCGTGACGGCGGGACCGTGTGGGATTGGACGCCGTCGCGGGTGCTGGCTGTCTGGCTCCTGTTCCTGGCTCCGACGATCGTGCACTTCGCCTGCGAGATGTCCATGGTAGGTCTGTCGCGGCTGAGCTACGCGTCTCAGATTGCGGCGGGCGTGGTCGTCGTGGTGCTGCTGTGGCTATTGTTACGCTGGCCGGTGTCCCGGCTGAAGTGGTTCGGAACGTTATCGAAGGTTGTGGCCGTTGGGCTCTCCGGGGTCGCGCTGCTCGCTGTCCTCGCCGGTGGGGCAGCCGGGATCTTCGCTGGCCAGCCGGAACCTCCGCCGGCTCCGCAGGGCGACAAGCCCAACATTCTCCTTATTTCCATTGATTCGCTCCGGGCCGATCATCTTCACAGTTACGGTTACGAGCGCGAAACCAGCCCCCATATCGACGCCCTGGCGAAAGAAGGCGTGCTTTTCCGCTACACGGTGTCGCCCACGTCATGGACCCTCCCAGCGCACGTCACCATGCTCACCAGCCTGCCGCCGAACTACCACAAGGTGACGGCGGACCTCACCCGGCTGGATCCCCAGGCGGTCACGCTGGCCGAAGTGCTGCGAGACGCCGGCTACGCGACGGCGGCCTTCGTCTCCGGGGCCTACCTCCGCGCCGAGTACGGCCACCGGCAGGGCTTCGACCACTTCGACGACTACTCCGCCCTGCCTCTGGCCTGGAACGCGCACCGCCAGATCACTTCGCCGGACCTGATCCGTCTGGTGACGCGATGGGTCGAAGACTGGGACCGCGGCGGGCGCGAGCGGCCGTTCTTCGTTTTTCTTCACCTCTGGGACGTCCACTATGACTACAACCCGCCGAGCCCTTACGACCGGATGTTCGATCCCGACTACGCCGGCTCGATAACCAGCGAGAACTTCGAGGGCAACCGGGCGATCAACCCGAAGATGGACCGGCGGGATCTCGAGCACATCATTGCGCTCTACGACGGCGAGATCCGCTACACGGATGAATACCTCGGCCGGTTGTTCGGCTTCCTGCGCGAGCGCGGCATCTTCGACGAGACCCTCGTCACCGTTACGGCCGATCACGGCGATGAATTCTTTGAACACGGCAAAAAGGGGCACCGCCGCACTCTTTATGACGAGGTTCTGCTGGTGCCGCTGATCATGAGATTGCCGGGGCGGATCCCGGCGGGCAAAGTGGTGACCGAGCAGGCGCGGTTGATCGACCTTGCGCCGACGCTGTTGGCTTTGGCCGGGGTAGAGCCGCCGGAGGGGTTCGGCCTTACCCGGCTCGATCCGGATTACGCCGGGCGGGACTTGTCGGTCTACTGGCGGGATCCGGAGCCGCCGCCCCCACCCCCGGCCTACGGGCAGTTGAGCTACCAGCTTGGCGCGGTACGGACCAACGATTGGAAACTGATCGTGCACCTGACCGGCGATCCGCGGCCGGAGTTATACGATCTCCGGACGGATCCCGGAGAGAAAAACAATCTCAGCGACGAGCAGACCGCCCTGCTGGACGATCTCTATCACGGTCTGATGGCGTTCCGCCGGGCCGGAGAAAAGGAGTCTCTGGCCGAGCCGGTAGTGATGGCCCGGGAGCACCTGGAGGCGCTGCGTTCGCTCGGCTACATCACGGATTTCGTGCAGAAGAGCGTCCGGGCTTCGGCGGAGTTGGTCGCGCCGCCACCGGGATCTCGGCTGACGAACTCAACGGTGCAGTTCCGCTGGAAAGGCGAAGAGGGCATCGAGCAGTACTACCTGAAAGTGGGCCACTCGGTGGACGCCGAGGACGTGTTCGGCCGGGACTTGGCCCGGCGAACTTCGGTGATCGTGGGCCGGATCCCGCTGGACGGCCGCAAGCTCTATGTGCGGCTCTTCTGGCGGCTCGGCGAGAAGTGGTATCACGAGGACTACGAGTACTCGACCCCCGCCGCCGGCGCTGAGGTTCCGCCGGAGGAGGTGCAAATCGTCAGCCCGACGCCGGGAACGAAGCTCGAAGGCCCGCAAGTAACCTTCGAGTGGACGCCCGGCGGCGACGTTTCCCAGTACTTCTTGAAAGTGGGTAGCGCGCCGAACACGAACGATATTTACGAGGGGGATCAGGGGAGGGAAACCTCGGCGACCGTCAACGGGATTCCCGAGGATGGGCGGGCTGTCTTCGTCCGCCTGTTCTGGCGCGCCGGCGACGAGTGGAGGCATCGCGACTTCCGTTACGAGGCCGCCGGGTTCGCCCCGAAAATGCCGAAAATGCTCGAGCCTCCTCCGGGCGCCACCTTGCCGGGAGCGAAGTGCCGGTTCGAATGGTCCCGCGCCGCCGGCGCCGAGCAATATTACCTGGCCGTGGGCACTGCGCCCCAGACGGCGGATCTTTACGGCAAGGACCAGGGACTGAACCGGTCGGCGACCGTCGAAGGCCTGCCGCGGGACGGGCGCCGGCTTTACGTCCGGCTCTCTTGGCGGGTGGGCTCCGAGTGGCGGCACCGGGACTACACCTACCGCGCGGCGCAAGCCGGCGATTCTTCTTCCCCCTGAAGGCCGGTTTTCGCTCCAGGCGCTTTTTTCTCCCAGGGCGTGTTACAGATCGCTCGCTGCGCGTGGAATTTCCTTGTATTCACCGCCGATCTGGTTTAGGATGCAGAAGTCCAGCCAGCTTCTACGCATACCGGCTAGGAGGGGGAATGTCACGTCCAGACCAGTCGATTACCTATTTGAAGCACCTCGGCTACTGCGTCGTGCGGCTGCCGAGGTCCGACATGGCGCCTCTTGAGACGCTCGTCCGCACCGGAAAAAAGGACCTGCAACGCACGGGGTCGCTGGAATCGATCATGGTTCCCGGCGCCAACGAGCTGCCGCCGCTGAGCCGGGACAACACCGCTCCGGGCAGCGTTTCCGGCAAGGAGACCAGTTCAATGAAGCTCGAGATCGGGCTAAACATCCTCGGGAACATCATCCGGGCATTCGGGGGTTCCGATCTCGGGCTCACCGCCGGATACAGCCGGGCGCGCAGCCTTGTCTTCCAGTTCGACGACGTGCGTGAAGACCATGCCGACATCAACTTGCTCGATCAGTTCTTGACGACGGCGAGCATCCGGCCCGACCAGAAAACCGTCACGTCGGCCTTGATCGACGACAAGGTATATGTGATCAACTCGACGCTGAAGACGACCCGGATGAGCGTCCACGCCAAGGGGGAGAACGGCGCTCAAGTCGGCCTCGACGTTCCGGTGATCCAGCAGGCGGTGAGCGGAAAACTCAAAGTAGACGTCACGCGGGCGGCTGAAGGCAGCGTCTCTTACGAGGGCGAGACGCCCATCGTGTTCGGCTTCCAGGCCGTGAGGTTGATTTACGACGACGCCACGCAGAGCTACACAGCGGTGGACCCGCTGGACGCCGGGCGGATGGCCGCCCGGGAGCTCGGCCGCATCGAGCCGGATTATCTCACGCTCGAAGAGGGGGTCTTTTTCCGGATGCACGACGCCGGTCAGGCTGCCGGGCTCGGGTGAGGCGGCCGGGGCGGCGTCATGGCCAATTGGGCTCTCGTTGTCGGCATCGACCGATACGCTGAGCGGCGGCTCTCTCTGAAGGGCGCCGTGCGCGACGCGCTGGCGATGGCCGCGTGGCTCACCGGAGGGCCGCAGCCGGCTGTAGATCCCGGGCGTCTGCATCTGTTGTTGAGCCGCGGCGAGGCGAGTCCGGAGCCTCCGCCGGGGCTGCCGCACCGTGAGGCGACGCTCGAAAAGATCGTGTGGGCCGTTCGAGACCTCGCCGGCAAGGCCGCGGGGCCGGACGACAGGCTCTACGTTCACATCTCCTGCCATGGCCTGTCGGCGACCGGGTTCCTAGGGGGCGACGCAATCCTTCCCGCTGACTTCAAGACGGCGGTGCCGACGCTTGCCCTTCAGATCCAAGGGCTGCTCGATTATCTGAAGACCAGCCGGTTCCGCCTCCAGTTCATCTTCATCGATGCGTGCCGGAACGTACCGTTCGAGGGGCGGTTCAACGTGGGTCCGTTTCCGATCGCTCCGGATGTGACTGAGATGAGGCCGGAAGTGGAGCAATTCGTGTTCGCCGCCACCTCGAGGGGGCTGAAATCGAACGAAGACCGTAGCCGCGCTAACGACGAGCGCGGCGTTTTCACCGAGGCTCTGCTTCGGGGGCTTCGCGGAGAGGGTTCGGCGAAGCGCTACAACCTGCTGAAGCGGCGTTACGAAGTCCGGCCGGAGGATCTGTTGAACTTCGTGGTCGGTGAGGTGCGCCGGAGAATTGCCGGTCTTGAGCGCGAGGAGGTATCCGGCTTTTTCCAGGTACCCACGCTGCGCGGGGAGCGCTCTTCGAACCCAGTGCTGGCCGCCTTTGGCGAGGACGACATACAACCATTGAAACTTACGGTCGGCCTGAGACCGCCGGAAGCCGGGACGAGCGCGCGCGTCCGTGTGCTCGGCGCCGGGGTGAGTAGCGAATCGGGTCCGCCTCTCGATGTGCCGCACGTCGTCACGCTGAAGCCGCGGGATTACTTAATCGAAGCCGAGGTCCCGGGCTTCGACGCGGAGCCGGTGGCCGTGAGGTTGACGCGGGACGCCGGCGTGGAATTGGTACTGGTGAAGGCCGTGGCGCTCCCACTGGAAGCTGCGCCGCCCACGGCTTCGGGACCGGCGGCGCGAGAACCGGCCCGGCGCGGCGCCTCGCCTCCGGCTCGTTTGGGGATTCCCGACGCTTCCTCGAGAAGCGCCTCTTTACGAGCCTTTACGTGGGATCCGCTCGTTCCGATCGAAGTGCTCGACGCAAGTGGACGGCGCGTGGGGACGGGTGCGGGCGAGGTGGAGCTGAGGGGCGCGGAGCCCGGCGCGTACACGGTCCGGCTGCGTGCTCCCGGCGGTGAGGCGGTGGAGAAGCTCGTGTTCTTGAAGCCAGGCCGGAACGAGGAGGTGCACATCTCACCGCCTCCGATCCCGTCCGAGCCGGCCTTGGATGCCGCCCGCGCTAGCGGGCAGATCGACGCGACCGGAGTGAATACGCTACGCGTCTCCGAGCGGCTCGGCGCGCCCCAGGTGGCCATGCCGGAGGTCACGACGCTTCTAGCTATGGCGCTGGCGCTGAATCCCGCTGGCGAAGCAGCCGCTACCGCTTGGCGGCTGCGCCTATTACGGGAAACGCTGCTGCTTCCGCCGCCGGCGCCGGTCGGCTGGGGAACCGTCCAGGTGGTGATCGTGGATGAGTTTCCCGGTCAAGACGGCTCGCTGCTCATTAGCGGGCTGTCGCTCGGCGCTTTAGACCAAGCCCAGGTTCCGGCATCGTTGGCTCTGGCGCCCGCCGCAGGTCTGCCGGGCGTTGCGGTGGCGTCGGCTGCCCTGGAGGCTGGAACGTACTGGCTGAACGGCCGCACCGCGGGCGGTGAGGGAGTGCAGGTCTGTCTGCCGGTCATGGCGGACCGCGCCACGAATCTGATCCTCCACCGCAGCTCGGAGGGCGGCGTCTCCGGATACGCATTCTTGCCGCCGGTTGCCGCGTCGGCGGGCGACGTCCTGTTACAGCGGCGGCTGGAGCTCGCGCAGCGATTTCTCCACCAAGGGTCGGTAGGAACGGTTCTGGAGGTCTTGACGCCCAGGCAACACGTACAGTCGGAGACGCTCGGCAATCAGGAAGAGCTCTCGCTTCTCGAGCAGGGTGCTGATCCGGTGGCCGGGCTGCTCACCGCCTACGCCCGACTCCACTCGAGAGAGACGGGTGCCGACTCCGCGAATGAAGCTCCGAAGCCGACCCGAACCGCCAGCCACTCCGTGGCTGTACCGTTCGGCGGGCTTTGCGACACTCACGTGATACGGGCCGCCTGGGCTCGCCTCGACGGCAACGACATAACTGCAGCGCGGCATTGCCGGGAAGCTTTGAACCGGGGGCTGCCGCTGTTCTTCCAGGGCCTTCTCCACCTGAGCAAGCTGGTCGCTTCGTTGGAGGTGGAGCACCCCCGGGTCGAGATGTTGAGGAAAGCGACTGCGCGGCGTGCTGGCAGCACGGTTCTGGGATTGTGGAACGCTACCTCGGCCCCTAGCGCACCGTTGGAAACGAAGGGAGCGACTCGATTATGAACCAAGAGAAAACGAACCTCGTCCGCGCGTACCTGAGAGAGATCCTCGACGGCGGGGAGAAGTATGAAGTGATGTCGGCCGCCGAGACGATCGGCCCCCCCGGTCTGGTTACGGAGGCGACCTCTCAGGAAATGGACCTGGCGCTGGAAGGTCTGGACCGTGTCATCGCCGACAAAGAACTGGACGAAGGGCAGGTCTCCGCGCTCGAGGCGATCGTTCTGCCGCGGTACCGGCCGGTCGTCGATGTGCTGAACGATTCGTTTCACCAGCCGCCGCCGCCGTGGACGCACCTCGGCTCGGGAGACTACCGCCGACGTATCGAAGACGCGGTCCCGTCGATCGGACGCGTTGAGGTTCCGGGGCACCCGTCGATCCCCTACGCCGGCACTGCGTTCGTCGTCGGTCCCGGCTTGCTGATGACGAACCGGCACGTCGCCGAGATCTTCACTGCCGGGCTCGGACGGCGCGACATCGTCTTCCGGCCCGGGTTGGGAGCGGCGGTGGATTTCAAACAGGAAGTTTACCCGTCGCCCCCGGCGCTGGCCAAGGTACGGCGGGTATTGATGATCCACCCGTACTGGGACTGCGCATTATTGCAGGTGGAAGGACTTCCCGGCGGGCGTGGCCACCTAACCTTGGAGGGGCGGGAGCCGGAGGAGTGGCGCACTCGCGAAGTCACCGTCATCGGCTACCCGGCTCAGGATTCCCGCAACGACATCCAACTGCAGAACCGGATCTTCCGCGGCATCTACCAGAGGAAACGGCTGCAACCGGGTAAACTCACCGGCCAAGCCGTGATCCAATCGTTCGGCAACAGCGTCGAGGCGATCACGCATGACAGCTCCACCTTGGGAGGCAACTCCGGTTCCGCGGTGATCGACCTCACCACTGGCCGGGTGATCGGCCTCCATTTCGCCGGGATCTATCTCCGGGCCAATTACGCGGTGCCCACGTGGGAACTGGCCCGGGACGCGCGCGTCGTTGACGCGGGGGTCGTCTTCCACGATGCGCCTGCCCGAGGCATGGCGCCATGGGAGCCGGAATGGAAAAGAGCCGATCCTGAGCCGAAAACCGCTTCGCCGGCGCCGTCCGTTGTCCAGGCGAGGAAAGAAGCCGTGGACGAGAGGGAGACGGCCGACTGGTTCGAGCAAGCCACGGATGCGCAGCTTCTCGATCTGCTGGAGCGCGAGCCGGAACGCACCCGCGCCCGCCTAAACGGGGTACTGGGAGACGAAGATGCAGCGGAGCTGATCGGGGACTTGGGCGCGGAACGCAGTCTGAGCCGGGAACTGTTCGGGTATCCGGAACCCGACCTCAACGTGCCGGAAATCGTGTTCCTACACGGGATCATGGGCTCGCACCTTGCCAACCGCTGGGGAGCCGGCCGCCGGGTGTGGTTCAGCGTCCGCGCGTTGATTGCGGGCAACATGGCCGAGAAGCTGCAGTTGGACGAAGACGGTTTGACTGACGCTGCACCGGACTTGCGACTAGGACCCGACGGCCATGTGAAAAGCGCGTACGGGAAAGCGGTCCGCCGGTGGAGAAAAGCGGGGTTCGTCGTCCACGAGTTCTCCTTCGACTGGCGGAAACCGGTGAAGGTCTCAGCAGACCGTCTGGCTGGGTTCATCGAACAACTGGCTGCCGGCAACCCCAGCCGGCGGTTCGCGCTGGTGGCGCACTCGATGGGCGGGCTGGTGGCTTCGTTGTACGCGGCCCGCCACCGCCGCTGGTCGGATCGCATTCAGCGAGCCGTTTTCGCCGGGTCACCGCTCGGCGGGAGCTACGCTCCGCTGGAAGCCATCCTCGGGAGCTATCCGTTCTTCAAGACCCTCGCCACCCTTTCGAGGCAAGACGACATCCCGGACCTGCAGCGGCTGGCCAAGGGCCTTCCCGGGCTGATCGACATGCTCCCGAACCCTGCGCTGTTCGACGGCGCCGGCGAGTTGTACCAGTGCGGCGCGTGGCCAGGGAGCGACGCGCCCGCCCAGCGATGGCTGGACGCGAGCCGGGCGCTGAAGGCTGAGATTCTCGAATCGCCTTTGCTGACGCGCACGAGCGGCATCGTGTCCCGGCAGTACGGCACCGTCGCTTCCAGTATCCACAACGGACGGCTGGAGGCGGGTCCGCGGAACGGCGTCGGCGACGGCACGGTTCCGTTGCGCGCAGCGGCGGTGGCCGAACTCGCAGAGCTTTACGAGGCCTCGGGCTACCGGCATTCGGACTTATACAAAGATGACGCCGTGATCCAAGCGGTGGCGGACCTGCTGCGTTTCGGCGTCACGCGGGTCTTGCCCCGGCTTTCCTTCGCCGATATCGATTTCGACGCCGTGGTGCCGGAAGCGGAAGCTTTCATCGTCAACGAAGCCGCTATGTCGGGCGTGCAGCGCCGGTTCAACAGCGGCACGCTCCGGATCGCTGACCTGGAGTGGATCCTCGATCCCTTGCGCGGCTCTCCCCGGGAGTGAACGGTGGTGCTGTTGAGCGACGAGCAGCAGAAGATCCTGAAACAGTTCCTGATCGAGTGCTTCATCGAGTCAGGACGGCCCTTCGAGGCCTTGCGGCGATGCGTCGGCGACCGACGCATCCTCGAAGCGCCACCGGGGGCCACCGTGGGCGGTCTGGTGGAGTTCGCCCTCACCTGTTGCCGGCGCGACGTAGAGGTGCTGCGGGCGACATTACGGGTGATCGACCCTGGCGAGATTCTCGTCGAACTCACCGAGATCCGTGCGGCGGCGGAGTCGCCTCCGGCGGTGGCGGAAGCGCCGCCTGCGTTCCAGGCCATTCAGGTAGGCGGGGGCGAGCCGTTCCTCGACCGGAAGCAGGTGCGCCACGCTTTGAAGCGCCTGCTGCGCCGCGACGCGGCTCCCATTCTGGTGATCAACGGCGCCGACGGCATGGGCAAGAGCTACACGGCGCGTCTCATCGAGGATGAGGCCGCCCGCACGGGCCGCTTCCGCGTGGCGGCATTCGAGGCGAAACCTGACACCGCCTCGTTCTTCGAAGCGGCGAGTATCGCCATGAAGCTGGTGGAGAAGTCCGGCGGTCCCCGGACGATGGCGCCGCTTTACCTGATCGAAGGCGAGCGCCGCGTGAGCTTGCTGGTGGAGTGGGTGGCCGACGAGCTTCGCCAGGCCGAGCAGGACGTCTGGCTCGTGCTCGACGGCTTCGATCAGGAGAACGTCCGCGAGGAGACGACGCTGTTCATCGATCAGTTGCTCGCGCTTACGGCTTCGGATACGAGATTTCAGCGGCTTCGTATCGTGATGCTCGACTTCAGCCACGCGCGCCTCCGGGCCCAGGCCGGGAAGTTCCATCGGGAAGTGCTCGTGGACCCGGCGGAGGCGGAGCTGGCGGAGTTCTTTAAAGAACGGTTCCCCCAGCTCGAAGCCGCCTTTTGCCGGGCAGCTGCGGCCAAGGCTTTGCAAGCGGTGCCTCCGGGCAGCCAGGCCTACATGTTCCGTTTGAAGCAAAACGTGGAAAGGATCGCTTATGAGCTCGGCGCGCGGTTTTGAACCCGGGGAGTTCGAAGCGCTGCTGGATCGGGCGCTTGCCGAACCCGCTCCGGAACCAGCCGTATCGGGCCTCCGGTGCGCATACCGGGAGGCCGCGGCCGTGCTTGGACCATTCGATCCACGCCGCCTCCGCCCGGTGCAGGGTCGCGGAGAGGGAAAGAAAAGCCGGCGCCGGGGAAGCGCCCTGATCGTCCTGGCGGCCGACTGCGATGAAGTACCGCCCGGCGGGTGGATGCTCGACCTCTCCGTCCGCCGCCAGACCCTCGCTGCGTTGATCCGCGAAAAACGCGTCAAGGAGGCGGCCGCGGCCAACCCGGAGTTGCGCGACGGGCACACCAAGCTGCTGTTGGCTCTCCTGGCCCGCGAGAGGCCGGAGCTGCGCGGCCGGAACCTCGAACAGCTCCGCGCCCTCGCCCGCGTGCTCGCTTGGCTCGACGGGGTTGCCGAGACGGCGGTGACGCTCGAGGAAGTGCGCCGCGCACTGGAGTTGCGGAAGCTGGTCGAGCCCTTCCACGCCCTCGCCGGGACCCATTTCCGAGGACGCGAGGAGGAACTGGCCACCCTCCGGGATTTCGTCGAGGTGCACGAAGCCAGTGGCGTTGTCGAGGGCGTGCGACGGTTCGTGACCTCGACGATCGAGGCGTGGAGGCGCGAGCCGATATCCGTGTGGGGGCCGGGCGGGATAGGGAAATCGACGCTGATTGCACGGTTCATCCTGGATCACGCAGAGTTGGAGGGCACGGCGCGCATCCCCTACGCGTATCTCGACTTCGACAACTCCTATCTTGATCCACGCCGCCCGGAAACGCTGCTGGCCGCCGTTGCCGAGCAGCTTGCCCGGGAGTTTCCCGCGAGTCCTTTCCCAGAACTCGCCGAGCGGTGGAAACGGACGACGGTATGGGCGCGCCGGCGCGTCCCCGATTCCACCGCGACAGGCCGGGCGCTGAAAGAGCGCCGCAGCCTTACGCTGAAGGGGAACCGTGAGCCGTGGCGCGACATGGCAGCAGAGTTCGCCGCCCGCCTAGGCGTGCTTTCACACGAACTGTCGGGCACAGCGCCGGCGCCGTTCTTGCTGGTACTGGACACGTTCGAAGAGGTGCAGATCGCCGGGCCCGCGGCCGAGCTCCAAGTCGAGAAATGGCTCTATGCGATGCAGGACGCCTGGCCGCGGCTGCGGGTGGTAATCTCAGGCCGGGCGAGAACCAGAGTGCTCGGGGCGCGGGCGCTTTCCCTGAAAGGACTCGAAGAGGAAGTCGCCGCCGAAGTGCTTTGCGCTCTGGGGGTGCAGGATCCTGATCTACGCCGGCGGATCGTCGCGCGCGTGGGTGGAAGCCCGCTGAGCCTCTACCTGGCTGCCGAGGTTGTGCGCCGCGCTGGGCCGGAGGCGGTGGAAGGCATACGGAACCGGGGATTCCTGCTCCAAAGGATCGAGGCGGCGGAAATCCAGGGTCAGCTCTACGACCGGATTCTGAAACACATCCGCGATCCCGAGTTGCGCAAGTTGGCGCATCCCGGACTCGTACTCCGGCGGATTACTGCGGAATTGATCCGTGACGTTCTCGCGCAACCGTGCGGCTTGGATCCGGCCCGGGCCGAGGCGCTGCTCGACGGGCTTCGCCGTGAGGTCTCGCTTGTCGAAGAGGCCGCCGACGGCGCGCTGCGGCATCGTCCCGACGTGAGGCGCATCATGCTCCGGGTGATGCTCCGGTCGAAGGAGTACCAATCCACGATCCGCAAGATTCACGAGCGCGCCGTACGGTGGTACGCCGAGCGGAGCGGGCCGGTCGCCCGGGGCGAGGAGATCTATCACCGCATGATGCTCGGTCAAGGCCGTGCGGAGCTCGAGATGGCTGCCAACGAGGAACTGGAGCCGCAGAGCCTGGAGCGCGCCTGGGACGATCCCCTGCCGCCACGGGCGCGGGCGTGGCTGGCGTCGCGTCTAGGACGCCATGCCGAAGAGCTGGATTGGAAACAGGCCGACCTGGACGACTGGGAGGCGCACGCCGCCGGACAGGCAGATGACTTGCTCGCGGCCGGTGAGCCGAAGAAAGCCTTGAAGCTGCTCTCTCAACGGCGGGAACGTACACTGAACAGCCCGCTCTTCGTTCTCGAGGCACGGGCGTTGGGGATGTTGGGGCGGGCGAGGGACGGACTTCGGCGCATCGAGGAATCGCTCGATCCGGTACTCGAGATGGGGGATCGGGGCGCCGCTCGGGATCTGTGCGAAGAAGGCGCCCGGCTGGCGCTGGAAGCGGGTGAAACAGGGCTGTTTCACGACTATCTGGGCCGGGCTCTCGAGATGGCGCGCGACGAGAAGGACGTGGCGGGCGAGTTGGCGTTACTTCGGCTGCGAGTGGAGGGGATGAAGCGTCTGGGCGCGCCGGAGGCGGACACGGCGCGCGCCGCCGAAGAGCTGACCGAGGCGTTTCTCAACGCGCCTTCCGACGTTCTGCTCCGGCAGCAGGTGGTGACAGGAGAAGTCGTTGCCGAAGTCGGAGCGGAACAGATCCCCGTACTCGAGCGGGCGATCCAAGTGATGCAACCGGAAGCCGTGGGAGAGGAAGGGATCGAGAACCTTACGGGAATTCTCGAGGAAGCCGCCGAGGTGAGCAAGGAATTCCGGCAGCAGCAGGCAGCGGTGGCCCGGAAAGCCGGGCTCCGGCGCCGGCGCAAGATCACCTGGCAAGACGTCGCCCGGCGGGCAGTGGAGTTCGGCGTCGTGGACCGTGTGCTCGCCGACGTTATACGAGCCGTCCCTCGGGGCGCCGCCCTATCGCGCCGTATCCGCGATCTGGTGGCGGGCGACATCCGGCTGAAGGCTGGCTTTTGAGCGATTTTTCGAGGGTGCGGCCATGGGCTTTCGCTACCTTTCTGAAAAGGCGATCGACGAGTTGTACGCCGCAGCCGTCGGAGCCGGCTTCAACAGCAACGACGCGCTGCGCTCGCTGCAAAGTGGCATCAACCCTTTCTTCCGGGGCAGGCTGCCCACAGCTGGCGGCGACGCGAATTTCAATCTGCTGGAGACCCTTGGAAAACTGAACCAGACCGAGAAGCTGGTGGGCGGCGAGGTGCCGCTGCTCGTCTGGCTGCGGAACGCCGCCCGGTTGACCACAGGACAACAGGAGGGAGAAGTTTTCCGCGCCATGCTGAACCGGGTGGGGGCGCAGACGCAAGGCGAACAAGCCATCGGCGACGTCGCCGCCTTGCCGGAACTCAAGGGCGAAGTCCAGGAACGGGTCGTCCATTTCAACGACATGGTCCCGTTCGGCTTCCTGCGGCGGGGTCACGTGGCAGGGTTGGCGGTCGCTCGCGTCGAGGTGCCGCGCCACGACGGCGGCCGGGCCCGGCTTCTGGGCCATGACCCAGACCTCTATTTGGGAAGTGGATGGCTGATTGCCCCCGGCTTGCTCGTCACGAACCAGCACGTCGTGAAAGCCCGCCCGGACCACGAGCAGCCTGCAGAGGAAGACCTGGAATTGCAGGTCTCGCACGCGAAGGCTCGCTTCGATTACGAGGCCAGGAACGCCGGAGGAGCGTTGGTGGGCGTCAGCCGGATGGAGGCGGGCGACATCGGCCTGGACTATGTGCTGCTGCGGCTGCGCGGTCCGGTCCCCAGACCACCCTCTGCGCCGGGAGAAGTCCGTGAGCGCCGCCCGCTGCCGGTATGGCGCGAACCGCTGCTGCTTGATCCCGGATCGGCGAAGAGAATTCCCGTAAATATCATCCAGCATCCCGACGGCGATCCGAAGAAGCTAGCCTGCCGGAACAACCTCGTCTCGGCGGGAGATGCGGAAACCCTGCGCTACTTCACCGATACGCGCTATGGCTCGTCCGGGTCACCGGTGCTCGACGACGACTGGCGCGTGGTGGCGCTGCATCGTGGATCGCAGGATGTAAAAGGTGTGGACTTCCAGGGGCGGACCGTTCCATGGGTGAACGTGGGGACGCAAGCGGCCGCTATCCTGGTCCATATTCGGCAGGCCAATCCTGCTGTTTACGACGAGATTGCCGCGGCCCAGAAGGCCATCGGGGCCCCGGGCTGGTAGGGGCGCCGGCTGTGCCGCTTGCCTATGGGGCGGTAGGATTGGGGAGAGGGCCGGAATGGAGTTTCCAACCACTGTTCGCCGAGACAACATCCGTGTGTGGCGTTTGCGGAGGCGTCTCCGTTGCTGGCTGGCCGCGGCGCTGTTGGCGCTCGCGGCTTGCGGGTGGAATCCGCTTTCCCGCCGCGAACCGCTTCCCGAAATCCCCCAGCCAGACACCGAAGGTTTCTTGCCGGCGATCAAGGACGAGATCCAGAAGCTCTATGCCGAAGCGAAGGCCCGTCCGCAGGACCCGGACGCCGTTGGAGAACTTGGCATGCTGCTCCACGCCCACCGGCAAAACTCCACCGCGGAAGCTTGTTACCGGCGAGCGGTGGCGCTGGCTCCCAAAGAGTTCAAGTGGCGGTACTATCTGGGCCAGGCCCAAGCCGCACAGGGCAAGAGCGAAGAGGCCCTAGCCAGCTTGAAGGACGCGCTCGATCTGCGTCCTGACTACGTGCCTTGCTTGCTGAAGATCGGCGATGTCTTGATCGATCTGGGACGGGTGGACGAAGCCGGAGAATATTACCGCCGGGCGGCTGAACGCGACCCGAAAGCGGCGGCGGCTTGGTTCGGAATCGGCCGGGTGCACGCCGCCAAAGGGGAGCTCGAGGAGGCGGCGAAAGCCTACGAGAAGGCGTGCGAGCTGTTCCCGCAGTATGGCGCCGCGCACTACTCGTTAGCGCTTGCCTACCGGCGCCTGGGGCGGCTGGAAGAAGCGAAGCCCCACTTCGAGGCCTCCGAGAAATACAAACACTTGATTCCTCCTGCCAACGACAAGCTGATGGCCGAGATCCGGAGCCGGGACCGTGGCACGGTGGAGATGATCCGGCTGGCGATCGCCCTGGAACAACAGGGCAAGCTGAGAGAGGCGCTGAAACTTCACGAGCAGGCCCTTAAGATCGATCCGAACCTGGCGCAGGTTCACGTCAACCTCATGTCGCTTTACGGGCGTCTCGGCGACCGCAAGAAGGCGGAAGAGCACTACCAGGCGGCAATGGCGCTGAATCCGAACATGGCGGATGGCCATTACAACTTCGGTGTCCTCGCTTACGAGGAAGGGCGTCTGGACGAAGCCGAGGCGGCCTTCCGGAAGGCGATCGAGATCAACCCGTTCTACGCGCAGGCTCACCACAACCTCGGGGTGCTGCTCGAACGCCAGGGGCGCCTGGCCGAGGCGGAGGAACATTACCGGCAAGCGGTGGAGAATCGTCCCGGCTTTGCCTTGGCGCGCTTCCACCTAGGACGGCTCCTGGTGGCGCGCGGCGAGCTGCGGGAAGGGATCCGCCACCTTGAAGCCGCGGTCACGAATGAAAAAAAAGACAACCCAGTCTATATTTATGCGCTCGGCGCGGCGTATGCGCGGGCGGGCGACTACCAGCGGGCCGGCCTCTATTTGCGGCGGGCCGGCAAGGCCGCCCGGCTGGCCGGCGATGATCGTTTACTGAGCAGCATTTCCAATGATCTCGAACGACTTGAGCGGATTTCCAGTAACCGTTAACTGGGCAGAAATACCAGTAAACTCAGAGCTTTCGGTGTTGACCCTCCACAAATAATCTCGTATGATACATTCACTGCCTGATCAAATGAGTCGGCTGGGCGGTTCGCGCCGGTCCAGCCGGCTGGGTAGTGTTTTGTTTGCCGGTGATGGCACCGGCCAGGGGTGTTCTGGCCTCTCGCATGGTCAGGGCAGGTTAGTAATCGATGAACAAGAAGGAGGACGAATGAATCCTTTGGCAAAGGCCAAAGTGCGGGCCTTCCATACGCCTGCGCTCATGGTCTTATTGATCCTAGCTGTTTGCTTGTGGGCGACACCGGCGTCAGCTCAGGTTCTGTACGGCTCGATCACGGGCACGGTCACAGACCAGAGCGGTGCGGTGATCCCAGCGGCCAGGGTGGAAATCACCAATCAGGCCACACAACAAACTCGTGAGGTTGAGACCAACGCCTCGGGCCAATTCACGGTTTCCAACGTGTTGCCCGGCGTTTACGATCTGAAGGTGACGGCGGAGGGTTTCCGCACGTATACGCAAACCGGGCTCAACGTCACGGCGAACACGGTGGTGCGCGCCGACGTCTCGCTGGAGGTGGGCCAGGTGACGGAGCAAATCACAGTGGAAGCGTCCGCGCTCACTTTGCAGACCGACAAAACGGATGTCCACACGGAACTGAACGCAGAGGAGATCACTGATCTCCCGCTAGCGAAGTACCGGAACTACCAGAGTTTGATCAACCTGGTCCCGGGAGCCACGCCGGCCCGGTTCCAGAACGCGAACACCGACACTCCGGCTCGCGCTCTCACCACGAATATCAACGGCGTGAACCGGAACAACAACAACACCAGGCTGGACGGCGCGGTTAACGTCTACATCTGGTTGCCGCACCACACCGTTTACGTGCCGCCCGCCGAAACGATCGAGACGGTCAACATCTCGACGAACAATTTCGACGCCGAACAGGGCATGGCCGGCGGCGCGGCGATTACCGTGCTGACCAAGTCCGGGACCAACGATCTTCACGGATCGGCGTTCTATTTCCATGAAAACAACGCTTGGGGCGCGAAGAACTTTTTCTTCAAGGATCCCAAGACCCCCAAGAGCCTCGTTCACATCTCCGGGTTCACTCTCGGCGGGCCGATCGTGAAGAACAAGCTGTTCTATTTCGGTAGCTGGGAAGGGATGCGTGAGCGTGTGAACCGGAACCGGCTTTACACGGTACCGACCGCCGACCAGCGGGCCGGAGATTTCAGCGCTTACGATACGACGATCTTCGATCCCGCCACCGGCAACCCCGATGGCTCGGGCCGGATTCCGTTCCCGAACAACATTATTCCGCTGGACCGGCAGAGCAGCATCACCCGTAAGATGCAGGATCTGATCCCCTTGCCGAATCAGCCGGGCGAAGTGGCGTCGAACTACTTCAATTCGGCCACCCAGCGCATGAACCGCGACAACTTCGACATCAAGATCAACTGGAACCGGACGCCCACGCACAACATCTGGGGCAAATTCAGCATGATGGACGCCCAGGTGACCGGCCAGTTCGGCCTCGGCGAGGCTGGGGGGAGCTGCTTGTGCGACGGCGGCGCCGGGACGGGCGACACCAAAGTGTATCTGGCGACGCTCGGCCACACCTGGACCCTCAGCCCGACCTTCCTGATGGACACCACGCTCGGATTCACTCGGATGGCCCAGGAAAACACTAGCGCCGACATGGGTACCAACTTCGGCCTGGATGTCCTTGGCATTCCGGGAACGAATGGCCCGGATATCCGTCAGAGCGGCATGCCCCGCTTCGACATTTCCGGTTACAGCGCGCTGGGCCAAACTTCCGGATGGATGCCGGCATATCGGTACGATCAGAGCTGGACGCTTTCGCAGAACTTCAGCATGATTAAGGGCGCACACGATATCCGGTTCGGTTTCGACGGTGTTTACCACCACCTGAACCATTGGCAGCCGGAGCTGGGCGACGGGCCTCGTGGGCGGTTCAATTTCAGCCAGGGCATGACCGGCGCCGCTGGCTTCCCGACGTCACAGTTCAACGCCTGGGCCGCGTATCTGCTGGGCCTTCCCGGGTTCGTGGGTAAAGCGATCCAGTGGGAGACGATGACGACCTACGAATACCAGTTCGGCCTTTACGTCCGCGACCGCTGGAAGGTCACCCGCAATCTAACGTTCACTTTGGGTTTGCGCTACGAACTGTACCCGATGATGACGCGCGCCGGCCGTGGCGGTATCGAGTTGTGGGACGAAGACACCAACGACGTCTTGCTCGGCGGCAACGGGAGTCTTCCCAGGGATCTCGGCGTCGAGACCAGCAAGAAGTTGTTCGCTCCCCGTCTTGGCATCGCTTACCGGGTGAATGACTGGATGGTGGTCCGGACGGGTTACGGCATCACCTACAACCCGATGGTGTTGTCCCGCCCGCTGCGCGGCTTCTACCCGCTGACCATTTCCCAGCGCTTCTGGGGGCCGAACAGCCTCACGGCGTACGCACCCATCGAAGAGGGTATCCCTGACTTCGGCGGGCCGCCGCCCGGTACGGAGCGGGTGCAGTTGCCGCCTACGGCGTTAATGCGCACTATCTCACCGAGCGACAAACTTCGGCGCGGCTATGTACAGTCCTGGAACTTCATCGTCGAGACGAAGCTTCCGGGTCAGTTCGTGACCTCGATCGGCTACGTCGGAACGCAGACGGTGCGGAGCTTTGCCGATTTCGACGCCAACGCGGCGGAGGCCGGCGGCGGAACTGCGGGACGTCCCTTCTACGCGAAGTTCGGGCGTTCCACTGGCACCCTTTACTGGAACGGCCAGTACAGCGCCAATTACCATTCGCTCCAAGTCGCCATCAACCGCCGGGCGGCCGATGGTCTCATCTTGAAGGGCGCTTACACCTTCTCGAAGGCCATCAACATGACCGACGACGATGGTTGGGCCGGGGTGATGTTCGACGCTCCGAGCCAGCGGGCCCGCAACCGGGCGCCGGCTGGCTACAATATCCCGCATATCTTCCAGATGGGATTTGTCTACGAGCTGCCCTTCGGACCCAACAAGAAATTCGCCCAGAGCGGAGCGGCGAGCTGGATCTTGCGTGACTGGCAGATCAACGGTATCTTCGCGTACTTCCTTGGTCGCCAGTTCAGCGTCGGGGCCTCCGGCGCCTCCCTGAACGCCCCGGGCAACGCCCAGACGGCTGACCAAGTCAAGCCCAAGGTCCGCAAGATCGGCAGCCTGGACGAGTTCTACGATAAATCCGCCTTTGCTCCGGTCACTGAGGTTCGGTGGGGCAACACCGGCCGTAACATCCTCCGTGGCCCGAGCACGACCAACCTCGACCTGAGCTTCTTCCGCGACTTCTCGATGACGGAAAAGCTCAAGATGCAGTTCCGTGCGGAGTTCTTCAACTTCACGAACACTCCGCACTTCAACAACCCGACCAGCAGCGTGAACAGCAGGGACTTCATGCGTATCCGCAGCGCCCGTAATGACCAGCGCACGATACGCTTCGGGCTGCGGTTCCACTGGTAATCGGGTTGGCAAGACGTTTCGCAGGGTGCATCCTGAAAGGGATGCACCCTTTTTTTGCGTGGATCGCGGTGACCTGCCTCGCCGGCGGTCTGTGGGCGCAGCCGCCGGACCTGATCGCCAAGTCACAGCGCGGCAAGCAACTGATGGCGGCCGGCAAGTTCGCCGAGGCCGCTGAAGTCTACCAGGAGATCGTACGCGCCGTTCCGGACAATCCCGGGATGCTCGTGAATCTGGGCATGGCGCACTACATGGCTCGCCGGCCCGACAAGGCCATTCCGCCGCTCGAGGCGGCGCTGAAAATCCAGCCCGGGATCTTGCCGGCGCTCCTGTTCCTCGGTGCGAGTTACTTGCAGACAGGGAGTCCCGCCAAGGCCGTCGAGCCATTGCGGCGGGTGGTGAAAGAGAAGCCCGGCATGGCGCAGGCCCGTCAGATGTTGGGCGACGCCTTAACGGCCATCGAACGCCTCGAAGAAGCGGCGGAACAATACCGGCACTGGGCGCGCCTGGATCCGTCGAATCCCCAAGCATGGTATACGCTTGGGCTCACCTACGAGACCTTGTCGCAGCAGGTGTTCGCCGAGTTGGAACGCACTGCGCCGGAATCCGCGGAGATGCTCGCCCTCGTGGCCGAAGTTCGCGTCACGCAAAAGCAGTACCGGAGCGCCTATTTTCTTTACCGGGAGGCGCTCAAACGCCGTCCGGATATGCGAGGACTCTACGCCGGGTTAGCCGCCGTGTACGAAGCGACCGGACATCCGGACTGGGCCAAAACGGCGATGGAGCGCGAGGAGGGAATCCCTGGACCGGACTGCTCGGTGGAGAAGCCCGAGTGCGAATTCGGCAAAGGGAACGACCTGGCGGTCATTCGCTTGACTGCCGGAAAGAAAACTCCGGCAGCGCTTTACTGGCGCGCCAGGGCCTTCAGCCGCTTGGCCGCCGAGGCGTTCATGAAGCTGAACGAACTGCCGCCGTCCCTCGAGAGCCATGAACTCATGGCGCGAGTGCACCGGGCACAAGGCCGGCACCTGGAAGCCGTGAAAGAGTGGCGGAACGCTTTGAAACTGGCCCCGAACGACCCGGCCCTGGAGCGCGAGTTGGCAATCTCTCTTCACCAGAGCCGGAACTTCAAGGAAGCTCAGACGCTCTTTGCCAAACTACTGAAGAGGGAGCCCGACTCTGCAGAACTGAATTTCTACCTGGGCGACTGCCTGCTCAACCTCCAGCGTGTTGACGAGGCGATCCCTTACCTGGAGAAGAGCGTACGTCTGGACCCGAAGTTTCTGGGGGCTCGATCCTCGCTGGCCCGTGCTTACCTGGCGGTGGACCGTGGCGCCGACGCGATCCCGCACTTGCGGGCGGCGCTCTCGATCGATCGCGACGGCAGTCTTCACTATCAGCTCGCGCGGGCGCTGCGGGAAGCGGGCGACCGGGAGGCGGCTCGCGACATGATGCTGAAATACCAAGAGATCCGCCGGAGCAAGGAGAACGAGCGCAGAGAACTCGAGAAGGCGGCCCAAATCCGGGCTCCCGACTGAGGGTGGACAGAGAGTGTCGCGCGGCCACCCTGCCGTTAGTCTGGCTGTGCACAGCGGGAACGATACGTAGTAAGGAGGCGTAAATGAATCAAAACAGACGCGAACTGTTCCGTGCGGCCGTCGGCGTAGTGGCCGCCGGGGCCGTCGGCGGCCCGGTACGCGGAGCGGCCCAACGGCCACGCCGCATTCCGATCGGCGTGTCCACTTATTCCTACTGGCATTTCACCAAGCAGAAGTACCCAATCGAGAAAGTGATTGAGAACGCCGCACGGCTGGGGTTCGACGGTGTGGAGATCCTTCACCGGCAAATGGCGAGCGAGTCCAAGCAGTATATGAACCGCTTGAAACGCATGGCTTGGGAGAACGGCCTCGACCTGTTCTTCCTTTCCATCCACCAGGACTTCGTCGATCCGGATCCCGCCCGCCGGCAGAAAGCGATCGACCACACCAAACACTGCATCGACCTGGCTTATCAGATGGGCATTCCCGCTATCCGGCTGAACACCGGCCGCTGGGGCACCTCCGGCTCTTTCGATGAGCTAATGGAAAAGGGGGGCGTGGAAACGCCGCTCGAGGGCTATACCGACGAGGACGCTTTCAACTGGTGTGTCGAATCGATCAATGAATGTCTTCCAACCGCCGAGCAGGCCGGAGTTGTGATGGCGCTCGAGAACCATTGGGGACTTTCGACGAACCCTGACGTACTGCTGCGCATCCACGAGGCTGTGAATTCCCCGTGGCTCGCGATCAACATGGACACCGGCAACTTCGCCAAACGATTCGGCGATCCTTACTCCCAGATGAAGAAACTTGCTCCAAAGGCCGCCATTGTCCAGGCGAAGACCTATTTCGGAGGCGGCGTGTGGTACACCTTGGACCTTGATTACAAACGAATCGCCCAGATCCTGCGGGAGGCCGGTTTCCGGGGGTGGGTCTCGCTGGAAATGGAAGGGAAGGAGCCGGCCGAGACGGCCGTGCCGAAGAGTCTCGCCTTGCTGCGGGAAGCCTTCGCTTGAGGCTCGTTTTGTAATGCTTGCTGGCCGGCTACTGCTGTGCCCAGGTGTATTGGAGCCCGGTCGAGAGTAAGATATCGTTCTTCTTGTTCCCCTCGATCGGATTGGAAAGGAAAAGGTTGCTCACGCGGAAGGTGACCGACAGGTGGGTGTTGATTTTGAGATCCGCGCCCAGCCGCGCATTGAACCGGTATTCGCCTCGGTCCGTCAGATTCGGAAAGATAGAGAAACCCTGGTAGAAGCTCACCATCTTCGTTAGTTGGTGGTGTGATTCCTCGTTGAGGTTGCCTTCCGCCGAATTTCTGACCAATCCGGTGCTGAACTTTTCCCGATTCCAGTTGCCGCCGGCGCCGAAGTCCCACGTATGGTCTTCTCGCCTGATGATGTGCCACCCGAGTCCGCCGCCGATCGCGGAGCGGAGGTCCAGGTCCTGGAATTCGTCAAAGTCGAACGTCCCCGACCCGTACACGAAGAAGTCCGCTCCGAAGTCACGCTCGTACCTCGCCGAACCTGTTACGGCGTTGGCAGTTACGCCTTTCGGCTCTTTGGTGTTCTGGGTGGAGTAGATCTGTTTGAAGCGCAAAGTGGTCTTGTCAAAACCAGTCACCCGTTCGAGCACGGTCCCGCTGCTGAGCGTCGTCGTCTGCGCGTTACCGCTCGCCGCAGCGAGGCCCAGGTCCGCCTTTAAGCTCCAGAAATCGAACCAGCCAGGGCTGGTAGCCCGCTTCTGCTCCCGTTCCCACTTCCGCTGAAAGTCGCTTGTCCGCACGGCCTCGAACGCCGCGAGCGGTTTTGCGACCTCCGAGCCGTCTTCTTGGATCACCTTGACGCGTTCGTTTTCGGTCTTCACGCGTCCGACAACGGTTTCTCCCCCTTCGAACGTGACGACGACGGGTTCTTCGACTTCGATGGCCACGATCGCTTTCCGGTCGATCTTCACCTCGCCCATGAACTCCGTCTTCACCGTCACCTTTCCGTCCGCTGTGGTGACGATGGTTCCGGTGACCCGGTCGCCGTTGGAGAGTACGACCGTGTCGGCTATGACCGCACTGTGGCTGAGAAACAGGATGACAAACGCCCTGATCGTCGGATTCACCATGGATCGGATTCACCTTCCTGATTTCTAGGGGTGGATGCTCAGTCTTCCCGCCCGCGGGATTGAATGCCAGACCACTCTATTCGGCCGGCAGCGGGATCGCCGAGGCAGTTGTAGTCCACCGGATGCCGCCCCTGGGCCGTATGAACGTCGGCCTGCCCATACACGCGGGTCTTCCCGTTTTGCCGCCAGAGTTTCGGCTCGCCGTAGAAAACCAGGTATGTTCCGGGGCCGAACCGTTGCCGGGCCGATTCTTGAATGGCGAAATGACAAGCCCGCATGGGATCGTACCTTCCTGACGTCTGAGCCGCCGGCTGTCCCGGCTCCCGCCGCGAGGCCGGAGTCCCCCTTCGGAAACCGGCGGCGAAGTTCACACGTTTGAGGAGGAATCGTTGCGCCGCGCTCCCGTTTTTTGACGTCACTTGCAAGCGCACGCCGTTCTTCTTGCTGTCGCCGGGGACGTCCAGCGCCAGCCCCGACCGATGCAGAATCAGTGCGGTTCCGCCTCGGCCCTTCTCGAGACGCCATTGCTGCTCCCGAGCGGCTCGGAACAGGCGCCCTTCCACCGGAGACCGCTTTCGTGAACCGGCTGGCTCCAAGGCCTTGCTGTTCATCGTGTTGACGATGTAGTACCAGCCGCCGCCGGCCTCCCGGAATTCCCAGCGCTGGTTGTCGGACCCCCGGCTCTCGAACTGGATCACCGTGGTCTTGTCGTTGCGGTCGAGATCCACAACTTTACCTGAGTTCTTGTTCACGATCTCGTAGATTCCGGGCCCTTCGAAGCCTCCTTGGCCGAAAAGCGGAGCGGCTCCAAGCAGCAAGCACAAGACCGCCGGCAAGAGAAAAGCCTTGGAGGCTGCAGAGAAGCTAAGGCGAGCGGCACGCTGCCGCGGCGCCGATACGGCCATACTGCTTCGATGGTATCGCAGTCGCTTCGGATGCCGGCTAGCGTCCACTGCGTTCATCCTGCTTTCGTGGAAGAGATCCGCATCCGGGCAGCGTGGCTGGCAGAAGAGTATTGCCGGCGGCGCCCACAAGAGAGATGGCCGATCCGGCCGCTACGGTATAATCAGCGTACAGCGCCTCTGCTGGTTGGGAAGACCGCCCGCCCGCGCTTTACCTGTAAATGAGTGAGATTGTCAATCCGCTGACTGCGGATAACATTGTTATCCGTGTGCGCCCGGAAGATAACGTCGCCGTGGCCCGGGCGGGTATTTATGCGGGCCAGGAGATCCGCATAGGCGGCAAGACGATACAGGCCCAGACAGTCGTGCCGGCTGGGCACAAGATCGCGCTCGCCGACATTGCCGCCGGTGGGCCGGTGATCCGGTATGGCCTGGTGATCGGACGCGCTAGCCGCCCCATTGAGACCGGCGAACACGTGCATGAGCACAATGTCGTCTTGGAGACCGAAACGGGGCGGTACGACTTCCCCGCCGGAGAGGTCCCGGAACTCCAGCCCCCCAGCTCGGGGCCGTCGTTCCTGGGGTACCTCAGGCCCGACGGACGGGCGGGAACCCGGAACTACATCGCGGTCGTGGCGGCGAGCAATTGCGCCGCGTTCGCGGCGGAACTGGCGGCGGCCCGCTTTCCGCAGTCGTCGCTACCTGAGAACGTCCACGGGGTTGCAGCTTTCCCGCACGGGTATGGCTGCGGCACGCCGGTGGGGCCCGATCTCGACCAGCTCCGGCGAACCATTGGCGGAATCCTTGATCATCCCAACGTGGCCTTCGCCGTGATCCTTGGGCTTGGCTGCGAAGTCAACCAGATTGAGGCCTATCTCGATGGCTGCGAAGACCGCATCGTGGGTCTCACGCTTCAGGACGCCGGCGGAACGCGAGCCGCCGCAGAAAAAGCCGCCGAAGTCATTGGAGGTATGATCGAGCGAGCGGCGGCGATCGAGCGGACCGAACTGCCGGCTTCCAAACTGGTTCTCGGGCTTCAATGCGGCGGATCCGACGCGTTCTCGGGCATTACAGCGAATCCGGCATTGGGTGTATGCTGCGACCGTTTAGTTGCGGCGGGCGGCACGGTGGTACTCGGCGAGACGCCGGAAACTTTCGGCGCTGAGAATCTGCTGGTCCGCCGGGCCCGGAACCGCGAGGTCGCCGAAGCATATTTGGGGCTGGTGGAGCGTTATAAGGCCTACCTGCGGCCGTACGGTAGCACTTTCGACGATAACCCCTCGCCCGGGAATAAAGAAGGCGGCCTGACGAACATCCTGGAAAAATCCCTCGGCGCCGTGGCGAAAGCGGGCACGACACCGTTGATGGCCGCCTATGAATACGCTGAACGGATTGCGGCGCGCGGGTTCGTGTTCATGAACACCCCGGGCTATGACCCCGTTTCGCTCGCCGGGATCGCCGCCGGAGGGGCCAACATCATAGCCTTTACTACGGGCCGGGGCAGTGCGACCGGCTTCCCGATCCTGCCGGTGATCAAGATCGCCAGCAACTCCGCCACTTATCAACGGATGAGCGAGGATATGGACATCGACGCCGGCCGCATCGCCGACGGGCATGCAACGGTGGAGGAGGTGGGGCAAGAGATCTTCGAGTTGGTGTTGCGGGTGGCTTCCGGCGAGGTAACGTGCGCCGAACGTCTCGGGCACAACGAGTTTGTCCCGTGGCGGATTGGACCTGTTCTCTAGCG
>CAYWXL010000048.1:5661-30834 GCA_964461995.1 uncultured Solibacteraceae bacterium | reverse complement strand
CCGTAGCTGGACGGATCGAAACGGTCCCCGTAAGCGCTCCGCATCTCGGCGAGCAGCTCGTCTTCGTCTTCCGGAAGCCCGCTCAGCGCTCCGTCGATGCGATCGAGCCACGTCCGCTCGCGGGCGGACACCCGCAACCGGCCGTCTTCGACCCCCTCCCGGACGATCCGCACCGCCTCGCGCCCCGCCGCGACCGTACGGGAGTAGCCGTCGTGGCAGCTCACGATGGCCTTCGCGATCCGATACGTGGCTTCGGTCGCGAGCACCGCCGCCTGCGGGCTCAGCCAGCGGTCGGATTCCTCCAGCCACTCCCGGAGCTGCCGGGCGCCGCCCCGCTGGGCCGCCGTGTTCATCAACCGGCAGTCGTAGATGAGCAGCTCCGTGAACGCCTCCGGTGCGCTGCCCGAAAGCAGCCGCACGTTCTGCACCGATTCGTTGCTCCACAGGTCGCAGGCCGCCGCCGCGATGTTGCCCAACGGGCTGAAGTGAGCGCACGCGGCCGACTTGCCCTCCATCGAGATCGGACAGCCGGTGATCGCCTTGATCACCGGCCCTTCGTAAGCGCAGTCCTTCGACGGTCCCACCGCGCCGTGCTCGAACGCCGCCAGCGACCGCACCGCGCTCATCGCCCGCACCACCGCGGCCAGCACCTCCGGCAGCATCTTCTGCCCGGCCAATTGCATCGCCGTGTTGGCGAAGCCGCACGCCGTATCGCCGCCCGGGATCACGTTCCCATGGCTCCGGCAGACGGCGGCGATCTGATCCCACAGCCAGGCCACGTCGCGCGGCGCGAGCACGCCCAAGGCGAACACGATGCCCCGCACGTCGCCGTAGACCAGCGCCTGGTCGTGCACCTCTTTGCCGCCCACCGACTCGATGGAAAGAATGTCTGCCCCCGCCTGGGCGCACAGTTCGAACGAGCGCCGAAGCCTCTCCCAGGGTTCCCCTTCTCGCAGCGCCGGGACGCCGCCCGTGTCCCGGATGTCGGTCGGGGTGACACGCAGCGCGCACCGCAGCCCACAGCGCTCATGGGCCTCTTCGAGATGCCGGTGTAGCAGGGCCGTGACCTCGGCCCCCCATTCGGGTTCCTCGGTCATCGCCGGCAGGAGTTCGAACTCGACCACGATCCCCGGAACTTGGAGCGCGGCCGCGCGTCCGAGAACGGCCTTCGCCATCTGCTCGTATTGCGCCACCACTTCCCGCCAGTTGGCTGCTTCGACGGCCATCGTGGGCAGGGTGAAGTTCACTTCCGGATAGACGAGGCCGTCGCCGATCGTCAAGTCGAAGCCGCAATGGACCGGGCGCGGCGCGGAACCGAAGATGAGCTGTCGAGGGTCGGAAATCGCAAGGGAGGAGTATTGGATCGTCATCAGTTGGTGTTAACCGACCAGCATACCGCCGAGGAGGCGCATGATGCGGTTTCGGAGTCCGACTTTGCAGCAATAAGCGTCCAAAATATGATAAAGCTCGGGGTAGGGAAGGGCCCCGGCGGAAGGAGGCCGCACATGTCCATGACCAGACGGCAAGTACTTGCTGCCCCGGCGGCGGTAGCAGCGGCGGTGCAAACGATGCCCCGTGTGGCGTTCGGTAACCACCGCATTTCACGGCTGATCGTCGGCGGCAACCCAATCAGCGGGAACTCCCACGTTTCCGCTGAGCTCAGCCGCGAGATGATCGACTATTTCACTGGCGCTAATGTGTTAAAACTGCTCCGCCGCTGCGAAGAGGCCGGCATCAACACCTGGCAGTCCCGTGGCGACCGCCACATCCGGCGCCTTTACAACGACCACCGCATCGAGGGCGGGCGGCTCTACTGGATCGCCCAAACCGCCTCGGAATTTGCCGACATCCCGAAGAACATCCGCACCATTGCGGCTTCAGGCGCCATCGGCATCTATCACCACGGCACGCAGACCGACCGTTTCTGGAAGGCCGGCAAGATCGAACAGGCCCGCGAGATGCTCAAAGTGATCCGCGACACCGGCGTCCGCGTCGGCCTCGGCACGCACATCCCTGAAGTGATCGACTATGTCGAATCGAAAGGCTGGGACGTGGACTTCTACATGACCTGCGTCTACAACCTGGCGCGGCCCCGCGAGGAAGTAGAAAAGCTCGCCGGCGGAAAGGTTCACGGCGAGTTCTTTTACGACCCGGACCGCGAGGCGATGCTGCGCCGCGTCAGCCAGACCGACAAACAATGTCTGATCTTCAAGGTCTACGGAGCCAGCCGGAAATGTGGATCTCCCGCCGAGATGCTAGCGGCGCTCCAACTCATCGCCCGCTACGCGAAACCGCAGGACTGCGTCGTTATCGGCATGTTCCCGAAGTACAAAGAGCAGGTGGAGGAGAACTGCCGCCTCTTCTTGGAAGCCTTCTATCCGAACGCGAGCTGACCCGGCCCCAGCGGTTCAGCTATCTCCCGTGCGCCGGTACACCAGCTCCCCGTCCAGCCACGTCTTAAGGATCTCGATGCGGTTGGCCTCACTGTCGTAGGAGAACTCGATCAGGTCGGCGCGCTCGCCCGCCTCGAGCCCACGCTGGCGTCCCGGAATCCGCGCCACCCGCGCCGGATTCCGCGTCGCCATCGTCACCGCCACCGGCAAGGACACGCCGGCAAGCCGCACGAGATTCTCTACTCCGCGATCCATCCGCAGAGCCGAGCCTGCGAGCTGATTCTTGCCGCGAAGCGTCACCCGCTCGCCAGGGTGAAGTTCCACCTCTACGTTCCCGATCCGGTACGGCCCCGGCTCACAGCAAGCCGGCATCACCGCGTCGGTCACCAGGACCGAGCGCTCCGGTCCTTTCGCACGCACCGCCGCTTTGACAAACGCCCCCGGCAGATGAATTCCGTCCACGATGAACCCCGCTGCAAGCCGGTCCTCGGCCAGTTGGTCCCAGATGTAGTTCGGAAACCTCGGAAGAACACAATGTGCGCCGTTGCCCAAATGGGTGGACATCGTGGCGCCAGCCTTGACCGCGGCCTCGAGCTGCTCCGCCGTCGCTTTCGTGTGGCCGATGGCCACGACCACCCCGTCGGCCACGAGCTTTTCGATGTACTCAGGCGCCCCGGGCCATTCCGGCGATAGAGTGACCAGCCGCACCGCGCCCCGGGCCGCGTCCTGCCACCGGCGATATTCGTCGAAGTCGGGCGGACGCACCCATTCGGCCGGATGCACTCCCCGCGGTCCGTCTTCGGGGGAAATGTGCGGCCCCTCAACATGGAACCCTTCCATCGCCCGTCCGTGCGGCAGCTTCTCCCGTGCCTCAGCCAGGTTCCGGAGCGCTGCCGCCATGTCGTCCGGCGGCCCGGTGATCACCGTGGGGAAGAATCGTGTCACTCCCGTCGAGAACAGCACCTCAATCGAGCGCGCGATCTCGTCATGGGGCGTGGAGGGCGAATTGTAGTCCACCCCGGCGAAACCGTTCACTTGGAGGTCGATCCAGCCGGGGGCCACGTAGCGCAGCCCTTCGCGAGGCGCAATGAGACCATCGACGACTTGAATGTTGCGTTCGAACGTGATCGATACAGGCGCATTGCCGACTACATGGATGCCGGTGATTGTCGTCATCGTTTCCGAGTGTATCAACTCATCCCGCTTCTTGCGGCTGCCCCGCGCGATGGTTGTGATAAGGTCTCTTAAGGCTGCGACGGCTGGATCTTCGTTTGAAATGAGAAAAGCTGCGATCCGCTTCACCTTATTGCAGGTTCTTGCCACCATGTCCCTTATGCCGCAAATGCCCAGTTACGAAGCCGCCAAGATCAGCGTTGATGGATTTGATGTTGTGCGCCTTGCCGACCGTGAGCGGGGTATCGAGGTCCTCGTCGCTCCCGGCGAGGGCAACAACGCCTATCGGATGACGGTGAACGGCCAGCCCGTCCTCTGGGCCCCGGCTGAAACGCCCGCCGGGCTGAAGGCCGCCCGGTCGATGGGCGGCAATCCGTTCCTCGCCCCCTGGGCCAACCGTATCGACGGCGAGGCCTATTACGCCAACGGCGTCCGCTACCTCCTGAACCCGCACCTCGGCAATTACCGCAAGGACGGCAACGGTCTGCCCATCCATGGGCTGCTCGTCCATGCAGACAAATGGAAAGTGGCGCGCCTCGCCGCCTCCGAGGACGGCGCCGTCGTCACGTCCCGGCTCGAATTCTGGCGGTACCCGCGCTGGATGGCCCAGTTCCCCTTCGCCCACACCATTGAGATGACCTACCGGCTGGCCGGCGGCGAACTCGAGGTGGAGACCGTCATCAAGAACCTCTCCGCAGAGCCGATGCCCCTGTCGATCGGCTATCACACTTACTACCAGATCACCGACGCGCCCCGGGACGAATGGAAGATCCGTCTCGCCGCCCGGGAACGTCTCCTGCTCTCAGACAAGGTTGTTCCTACCGGCGAGACCGTTCCCATCGAAGACAAAGGTCCCTTAGTGCTCGGGCGCACAAAGCTCGACGACCTGTTCACGGGACTCGTCCGCGACGCCCGGAGCAGGGCGGTCTTCTCCGTCGAAGGCGCGCGCCAGAAGATCGCCATCGCCTTCGGACCGAAGTACACCATCGCCGTTGTGTGGGCCCCGCCGGGCCGGGAGTTTATCTGCTTCGAGCCGATGACCGGACCCACCAACGTCTTCAACCTCGCCCATTCCGGGGCCTGGAAGGAACTGCAGCAGATCCCGCCGGGAGGATCGTGGCGCGAAAGCTTCTGGATCCGCCCCAGCGGTTACTGAGTTTGCCCTCCAGCCGCCCCTTGGCGAAGAAGCTGGAATAGATCTCTCTGTTTACAGCCGACATACTGCCGCCGTTGCGGTTTTTCCACAGGTTTCGCACAAGAGGATCCACGTAACCAGTTGAAATTACAGAAGAAAAAACTTGTTGATAACGCCTCGAAACTCCCTATTTCTGCTGGCGTCGAAGCGCGAAATCGTGTTACAAATTAGCGTCAGATCCCCTGCGGGCGTATGCGGAGCGGAAGTCTCGGGGGAGGTGGCCGCCTGCAAGGCGCCTGCGGATCGAGTCAAGGGCGGACGGCGTCCTGCCGCGGAAGGAGTCGCTGTCCGCCCATAACCTTTTCGATTCGGAGTAGACGGCGCCCCTCGCAGGTCCGCGAGAGGTCGCGCCCGCTTCTAAACCGGTCGGTTTGTCACGAATGTGAGACTGGTTCGGAGGCTGGAACAGGCGTAAGCCAGCCGAAACGGTCTTCCACCGCCCCGCTGACGATGTCGAAGAAGGCGCGCTGAAGCTTCTCCGTGATCGGCCCGCGGCGGCCCGCTCCCACGGTGATCCGGTCAATCGATCGGATCGGCGTGATCTCCGCCGCTGTGCCGGTGAAGAAGACCTCGTCGGCAATGTAGAGCATCTCGCGGGGAACCAGGGTCTCGATCACCGGGATGCCCATCTCCGCGCAAAGCCTCATCACCGAATCCCGGGTGATGCCGGGCAGTACGCTGTTGCCAAGGGGCGGCGTGTAGACTTTGCCGTCGCGGACTACGAAGATGTTCTCGCCCGAACCCTCGCTGACGTAACCAGCAGCGTCCAAAGCGATGCCTTCTTCGTAACCGTTCACGTTCGCTTCCATGCGGATGAGTTGGGAATTCAGGTAGTTGCCGCCGGCTTTCGAGAGCGCCGGAAGGGTGTTCGGCGCCATCCGCATCCAGCTCGACACGCAGACGTCCACCCCGTTGGCAAGCGCCTCTTCGCCAAGGTACTTGCCCCACTCCCAGCAGGCCATGTAGACCTCGACAGGAGTGTTGCGCGCGTCCACACCGATTTGTCCGTAACCGCGAAAAATGATTGGCCGGATGTAGCAGCTCTTCAACCGGTTGACTCGAACGAGGTCAACCGCGGCCTGCGAAAGCTCGTCCAGGGAGAAACCAATGTTCTCCATCCGGTAGATCTTTGCGGAATCCACCATCCGCCGCATGTGGTCCCGCAGCCGGAAAATGGCTGCGCCGGAAGCGGTTTCGTAGCACCGCAAGCCCTCGAAAACCGAGCTGCCGTAACTGACGACATGCGAGAGGACGTGAATCTTCGCCTCGTCCCAACCGATGAACCGGCCATTGTGCCAGATTTTCTCAGTGGGCGTCATTTCGCTATTATAGCCCACGGGGCCAAGGCGCTCGCTGCAGCCGTGTCAGCGGCGGTACCCGAATGGAACGCGAGCCCAACGGTGAGCATCTCATAGCCCAACGGGAGGAAGTATACGTGCGCCCCAGCCTCAACCGACGGCTCTTGGCATGGTGGCTGCTCGTACTGCTGGTCACGTGGCCGGCGGTCGCGGCGAAGAGAAAACTCCCGAAGCCAGGATTCAACCTTTTTTCTGTTGAACAAGACATCGAGATCGGCAAAGCCGGGGCCCAAGAAGTCGAAAAAAAGGTGAAGCTGGTCACTGACGAGGAGGTGAACCGCTATATCCAAACCATCGGAAAGAAGCTCGCATCCACCCCCTACGCGGGCAAGTTTCCTTATTCCTTCAAAGTCGTCCACGACGACTCGATCAATGCATTTGCCTTGCCAGGCGGACCCACCTACGTCAACACCGGTCTGATCCTCGCCGCCGAGAACGAAGCCCAGCTCGCCGGAGTCATCGGCCACGAAATCGCCCACGTCGCTTTGCGCCACGGCACCAACCAGGTTTCTAAGGCCAATTTCATTCAACTGGCGGCCGTGATCGGTAGCAGCCTTCTCGGCAGCGGTTCCATCACTTCAGAGCTTGCGCGCCTCGGCATCAGTTTCGGGGCTTCGTCTCTCCTGCTGAAGTATTCACGCACCGCTGAGCGCCACGCGGACATTCTCGGCGCCTACATGATGAATGCCGCAGGCTACAACCCGGTCGAAATGGCGCGCTTCTTCGAAACCCTCGAAGCCAAGACCGGCAGACGCGGCAAGATCGCCGCATTCTTCTCTTCGCACCCGAACCCCGGCAATCGTCGGCAGCGGATCGAAGAAGAGGTCCAATACATGCCGCGGCGGGAATACCAGGCCGACACCGGCCGGCTGCCGCGCATCCAGGAACTCGTGCGGGCCCTCGGCAAGTCCGCTCCGGAGTCCGAGAGCAGAGGAACCGGCGAACCGCAGCCAAAGCAATCTGGGGCTGGTGGGCTTCCCACTGGGGGTGTTCTGACGCGGCCTCCGCAGATCGTCCGTCCTTCGCCGACGCACCGAACCTACCAGGGCAGGGGATTCACCTTTGACTACCCCGACAACTGGCGCCTTTTTGCCGAACGAAACGGTTCGACCGTAACCGCCGCTCCGGCCGATGCCATCAGTGAGCAACCCGGTAAGGGACGCCTCATCGCCCGAGGCGTTATGGTCGTCCATCTCTCGGATCGGAGACTCCAAAATGTTGATTTGAAGCAAGCTACGCGTCTCCTGATCGAGGAGCTCAAGAGTCAGAACCCGTCGCTGCGGGTGGTGGATCGAACTCCGACAAGCCTTACCATCGACGGCCGGCCGGGGTTGCTGACCACCTTGTTCTCTGACTCGCCGTACCAGGGAGAAACAGAGATCGATCTTCTGGTCACGGTGCGCACGACGCAAGGTCTACTTTATGGCGTCTTCGTCTCTCCGCAGCGAGATTTCCGCGCCCTTCAGCCAACCTTCGAGCGAATACTGAAGTCCATTCGGATAACCAATTGACCGTGAGCTACTTATACGATTCGATCCTTTTTGATTTCGACGGTGTCCTGCTCGACAGCGAACCAGTGCACTTCGAGTGCTGGAAGCAGGTCCTGGAGCCCCTCGGCGTCCGGCTCGACTGGGAAACGTACACGGGCTATTGTATCGGCGTTTCCGATTACGACATGCTGGTCTTCCTCGGGAGCCGGGCTGATCCCCCGGTCCCGGCTGAGCGCCTCTGGGCCGAATATCGCCACAAGAACGACCTGTTCCTCCAGCGCATGCAGCACGATCCTCCCGTGCCAGCGGACACGCGTAACCTTTTGGAGGAATTGTCCCCGCGGTTCCCTCTAGCAGTCGTCTCGTCGAGTTCCGAGCGCGAGGTAGTGGCGATTCTGGAAGCCGCCGGCCTGCGCCGTCATTTTCAAACGGTGATCTGCTCGGAAGACGTCCAGCGCCACAAGCCCGATCCGGAACCTTACCGCACCGCGGCCCGGCGGCTCGGCGTCAAGCGCCCGCTGGTCGTCGAGGACTCAGAATCCGGAGAGAAGAGCGCTCGAGCGGCGGGGTTTGACGTTGTGAGGGTCCAAAGTGCAGAGGAGACGGCTGCGCGCGTGCGGGAGCGGCTTGATATATTCCGATAACAGATATTATGTAAACTCCACGCCGCGAGTCCACTCCCATCGCCTCTCATTGGCTCGCGCCGGCCATCCCCCTTCTCGCCTAATGCCGAGCAGGCCAAAAAGAACCGCCGGGACGCCGCGACTTTGCTGGCGCGACGGCCCGGCGGCTGGAGGCGGACACGTGTCCCTTGGCGTCAGTAATATAGCTTTAATCCAAGCTGAATCACCCGCGCGGGAAACGCCTGGTTGATCACGCCGAAGTTCGGCCGCCCGAACAGCCGCGCGCTGCCCACCGGATCCCGGAAGTTCACCCGGTTGAGCGCGTTGAAGAACTCGGCGCGGAATTGCAACCGGAACCGCTCGGTGATCGGGAAATTCTTGAGCAGCGACAGATCCCAAATGTAGTAGCCAGGCCCCCGGCAGTCCGGCAGGAAGCGGCCCACGTTGCCATACGTGAACGCAGGGGGGTTCTCGAAAGCCGCTTCATTGAACCACCCGTTGACGCGGTCGTAACGGCTGCCGCTGGCGCATGCCGGCTCGCCGGTCCGGTCCGGCCGCTGAATGCCGCCGAAGTTGTTCAGGTTGTTCCAGCGAGATGCGACTTCAAGCGGCAGGCCGCTCTGCGCCGAAATGATCCCGTTGATGACCCAGCCGCCGACCACCTGGTTCACCCAGCCGCCTTGGCTCAGCAACGGCTTCCCTAACCCGAACGGTAGCTCGTACTGGAAATTGAACGCGATCCGGTGAGCGACGTCGATGCCGGAGATCGACTTGTTCCACCAGCGTTGATTGTTGTTCGTCCAGCTCGGGTTCTCGTTGCCCAGCCAGCGCCCGGAAATCATCGAAATGTCGTCGATGAGCTTCGACCAGGTATAGGCGACGAGCATCTGCAAGCCGTTGGAATACCGCTTCCGGAACTTCACTTGCAACGAGTGGTAGCTCGAGTGCGCGAACGTGCCGAACATCTGGTTCAGGCTGGTCAAGTGCGGATAAGGACGCAGCAGTTGTCCATAAGTGGTGGTCTTCCGTCCCATGGGCGTTGTGGCGGGCAAGATGCCGTAGAAGGGATTGTCAACCTTCTTGGTAAGCTCATCGCCGAGCTTCAGGTTCTCGTCGGCCAATTGGTTGTGCTGCGTTCCCGGGGCCATGAGGTTCACCCCGGCGTTGCCGGCGTAAGCCACGTCGATCACCATGCTGGCCGGCAATTCGTACTGGATGTTGAAGTTCCACTGAGCTGAGTACGGCATCACGTCGTCGCGCCAGTTGGCGCTGATGCCCTGCCCGACGAAGGTCATCAACCCGTCGGCGCCGTTGAGCGGCCGGTTGAAGCCGTCCGGCCAGGGATCCGACAACGTCCCGTACGGAGTGCGTCCCCCATCGATGCTGGCCTGGAGGTTCGTGATCGCATTGAAGCTCAACGCTCCAGCCTGGGTCGGATTGGGCCCGTGGCCGGTGGTCGGGTTGTAGAAGATCCCGAAACCGGTGCGGATCACCATCTTGTCGGTCACTTTGTAAGCGAGTCCGATCCGAGGCGAGAAGTTCGCCCAGTCCAAGTCCTTGATGCCGCGGGGCGCCGGCGGATCGCTCCGCTTGCCAGCAAACCGGATGCCGCCGTAAAACGGCCCGAATCCCGGCACTTCGAGCGGCAGTTTGCATTCCGAGCACCACGACGACGCCCGGTCGAAGCGCTCCGTCAGGGGCCAGTCGGCATCCCACCGGACTCCTAGATTGAGTGTCAGTTTAGAGTTCACCCGCCAGTCGTCTTGAAAATAGAGGGCTCCGTAGACCACTTGTTCAGACAGCGCCGGTTCCTCGCGCATGTTGCCGCCCGACGGCAAGCCTAGCAGCATCGAAGCGATCGAGTCGCCTCCCTTCCCCTTGTTGAAGATCTTCCGCGTCCAGTTCTCGTTGAAGCTGTAACGGCCGCCGGGGTTCACCGCCCGGAAGTTTGAGACTCGGTCCAGCCGGTAGACGCCGCCGAACTTGATGCTGTGGTTGCCGATCAACTTCGAGGCGTCGCCCTGCCAAGTATGTGTTTCGAACTTGTTCCCGATGATCCACCATGCGTTGGCCCCGAGCTGCGTATAACCGGCGGGCGTCACCAGCGGAAAGATGTCGAATTGGGTGACCGCGTCAACGTAGTCCGGCAGCCCCAGCTTGCTCGAGATGCCCGGCATGCGCGGCGTCTCGCGCGGGTTGGCGAAGTAGCCGTACCCGTAGTTGCCGTGCAGGACCCAGCCGCCGATCATGTATGTGTCATCGAGCGTAACGCTGCGGTTCCTCTGGCCGCTCCACCCGAGGTTGATCGACCCTGGCGTGCCGAAGTGGTCCGGCCGCGGGGAATTCCGCGTATGCCACGAGAACCGCCCGAACAAGTTCTGGCGCTCGGAAATCCGGCGGTCGATTTTCACCGAGAAGTTGTCGGCCCGCGTCTGTCCGCCTTTGGTCGAGAAGAAGTTGTTCGTTAACGCCCCGGGAACGTTGGGCGATGGATAATTGGCCAAAAAGTTCAGCGCCACTGGGTGCTGCCGGTCCTTCGGAATCATCTGGTTGGGGAACGGCTGCCGAACCCCGGCCTCGTTGATGGTCAGCGGATCATAAATGGTATCGGCGATCTCGCTGAAGTCTCCCTGTTTCATCTTTTCGGTGGGTACCGTGAAGAAACTGGAACCGGCCTGCCGGATGCGTAACCCTTCGTAGTTCAAGAAAAAGAACGTCGTCTCCCGTGAAGGCGTCAGCGGACCGCCGAGCGTGAATCCAAACTGGTTGTACCGGAAACCTGCCTTCGGCTTGCCCTGCCGGTTCTGGAAGAAGTCGTTCGCATCCAATGCGTCGTTGCGCAGGAACTCGTAGACCACGCCATGAAACTCGCTGGTGCCGGAGCGATGAACGATGTTGACCACCGCACCCCCCGTCCGGCCGTACTGCGCCGACAGCGCGTTGGTCTGCACCTTGAACTCCTGCACGGCGTCCGGCGTCGGAATGTAGGCAGGCTGTTTGTAGCCCATTACTTCCTGGGGCGAGCCGTCTACCATGATCAGGTTCGAGACGTTTCGTCCCCCATTGGCGGAAAAGTTCACCGCGCCAATGCTCATTCCGTTGGTCGAAGTCCGCGCCTGCCGCAGCGGGTTAATGCCCGGCACCAGCAGCACCAGACGGATGATGTTCCGCCCGTTCAACGGCAGATTTTCGGTGGTGATGTCGTTGATCACTTCACCCAGCGTCGAGCTGGCCGTCTCGAGCAGCGGCGTCTCCGCCGTCACTTCCACCGTCTCGGTGACGGTGCCGACCTCCAACGTCACGTTGATCTCGGCTACCTGCGCCACACGCAGGATCAACCCCGACCGGGTGAACTTCTTGAACCCTTCGGCTTCCACTTCCAGCATGTAGTTGCCCGGTGGAATTTGCTGGAAGGTATAGGCCCCCACCTGGTTGCTCTTGGTCGTCCAGCTTCGGTTCTGATCGACATTGGTGAGAGTGAGCTGGGCGTCTGGGATCACCGCTTGCGTGCTGTCCTGCACCACGCCGGTGATCGTGGCATATGTCTGGGCTGCGGCCGGCGAGAAAGCGCCCGCGGCGGATATCAACAAGACGAGGAGACAGGCCCCCATCTGACCCCCGCGATTCGTGATCTGCATTGGTGAGATCCTCCTTTTCGTATCGAGACCCTTTCGGGCTCCCCCCCTGGAAGACCGTCTGCCCGGCGCCCTGCGTGGGGCCGCCTGTGGCTACACATATATATTTCAGGGAGCCGGAAAAGTCAACGGTTAATTAACTGATGGCGGGTGGCGGTCCACCCGGAAGGCCTTTTCGCAGAAAGGTTCCCATTCCCGCGCAATCCACCGGCCGGCACGTTATCCTGACTTGAGTGACGTCGCGCCGGCTCTTGCCCCCTCTTTTGTGTCTCGGCGCCGCTCTGGCCCTGAAGCCCGCCTTCTTGGCCGGCCAGCAGTTGGAGCCCCGAGCCTATTCGATCTCCCCGATGGGCATGAACGCGTTCCTCCTCACGTTCACGACCATGGCCGGCGATATCAATTTCGATCCGACATTCCCCGTCGAAGACGTCAGCGCCACGATCAACACCGTCGTCGCCGGCTATTTCCGCTCGATCAACTTCTTTGGCCGTTCAGCCAGCGTTGCCGTAGTCACCCCGTATACCGTCGGCTCGATCCAGGGCTTGGTGCTCGGAGAATTCGTGAAGGTCAGCCGCTCCGGGCTCGCCGATGCCGCCATGCGCTTCGCGGTGAACCTCTACGGGGGCCCGGCGATGACAATGCGAGAATTTGCCCACTATGAGCAGAAATGGGTCGTGGGCGCCAGTTTCGTCGCCGTGCCGCCCACAGGCCAGTATGACCCGGCGCGCTTGGTCAACATCGGCGCCAACCGTTGGTCCTTCAAGCCCGAGGTCGGCATCACCCGGACACTGAACCGCTGGACCCTGGAATGGATCTTCGGCGCCTGGCTGTTTACGCCGAACAACGATTTTCAGGGCGCCAAACAAACCCAGCAGCCCATCGGGTCGGCCCAGATGCACGTGGTCTACACCTTCAAGCCCGGACTTTGGGCCGCCTTCAACGCCAACTTCTACGTCGGCGGGCGCACCAAGGTGGACGGAGTCCCGAGCTTCGATCTCCAGCGCAATTCCCGCGTCGGAGGTACCGTCTCGATTCCGCTGAGCCGTCACCACTCCCTCAGAATCGCCTATTCCACCGGTGCCTATACCACCATCGGCGCGGACTTCCAGGCAATCAACCTCGCTTACCAGTACATTTGGGGCGGAGGCTTGTGAGCATCTCGGCCGGGGCCACGGGCCAGGCGGCGTCCGTGCCGCAATCCCCAGAAAAAACGCCCGCCGCCGGGACGTTTCGCGCCCCGGCGGCAGGCCGATGAGGGAAGAAACGTAAGCGCCTAGCGGTGCCCCCCGGAGTGAATCCTCCCGCCCCGGCTCGCCGGCGCCGACCGGCTCACCGATCCCCGGCTGGGCGAGACCGGAGCCGAAAGCCTGCCAGCCGATCCTCCGGACCGGCCCGGCGCGCTCATCGACGGTCGCGAAAAGCCGCCCCGGCTGCCGCCCATTCCAAACGAGCCGTGGGAGCGCGAGGCCCCGCCGAAAACGGACCGCGACGAACCGCCCGGCCGCGACCCGCCCCCGAAAATGGACCGCGAAGAGCCGCTCGACCGCGATCCGCCGCCGAAGATCGACGGCGAAGAGCTGATGCCCCGGGAGCGGGATCCGCCCGATCTGCCGTAAGACGGGCTGCTCCGCGGCCGGATGATCGGCGGCCGCACCTGGATCGTGCTCCGAGAAGGAGCCGACCGCTGATAACTCGGGCTCGACCGCGAGTAGCCCCGAGAATAGCCCGGGGCCGAGCGCCGGTAGCTGGGTGCGCTCCGGCCGCTCGAGCGCGACGGCAACGAGCGAACGCTACGGCTCGGCGCGGAACCCGCAGAGCGACCCCCGATCCCGCTCGGGGCTGGACTCCTCAGCCCGCCGAACCGCTCCCAGCCGCTCGAGCGGCTTCCCGTCGAACGCGAGGCGCCCGCGCCGCTGATCCGGCCGGAACGGCTGGCGCCGAAAGCCGGACGGCTCGAAAGACTCGTGCCGCTCCTCGACCCCAGCACGCTCCGCGACGTTCCCGTCGCCGGTTGGCCGAAGCGCCGCCAGCCGCCGGCGCTCCGCGTGGTCCCCGAGGGAGTCCGCGTCACCGCCCGCCCGCCGGCGACCGGAGCCGAAGAAACGCCGGACCCGGCGCCGCGCGTGGCCCGCGAAGGTTCGCCAAAGCGCCGCCAGCCGCTCGTCCGCGTCGCTTGGGAACCGGAGCGCGTCACGAACCCTCCACGGCTCGCCGAAGCTCCGGTCCGCGCGCCCGCCGCCGGCCGGCCGGTGATCACCTGCGGCGCCGATCCGCTGCGCGACGCTTCGCCCACGCGGCGCCATCCACCGCTCGACCGCGTGCCCGTTCGGGAAGGCGCCGGCAATCTTACCGCCCGGGTCGCCGTGCTGCGGCTCGCCCCGCCGCGCGATGCCGTTGCCCGCATTGACCCTCGAGAAGCCGCTGTCCCCTGCCCGGCCGGACCCGCAGTCCCGGCCCTTGTCCAACCGCCGCTCGCCCGCGCCCGCGTAGCAGCGCTCCCTCTCCCGGCGGTGCGTTGTCCGCGGCTCGCCGGCTGTGCGTTCGCGACTGTGGCTCGCCGCGCGCCCGCGGGCCTCGCTACCCGGCGCACGATCTCTTCCATACGCCGCTGCTGCTCGGTGAACGGCACCCGGGCCGCCTGCCGCGGCTGCCGTCGTGTGAAGAACCGGCTGCGGCTGTCCGATGACGGCAGCGCCGTTCGCCGTACCTCGCGGTCGGCTAGCCTCAGGCTCTCGCGCCGGGGCACCACCGGCACCGTTCCCCGGATCAAGCTTGCCCTCTGGATCTGGTCCTTCCGGAAGATGTTCCGCACCCGGCCCTGGACGAAGTCCTCCCCGTTGACCGCTGTGATTGCGTCGGGCGCCGTGGCGTTGCGGTAGATGTTCGTGATGTTGACGTTGTTGATGATGTTGACGCTGTTATCGATGTAGCCGCCGTGGTTCCAGCCGTAATACCAGCCGTGGCCGTACCAGGGATAATACGGCTCATACGGCGCCAGCGGAACCCAGCCGATATGGCCGAACCCGAAACCAAAACCGACGCCCACGCCAAAACTGAAACCGGAATAACTGTTCCACCCGAAAAACGCCACCAGCGCCGGACTCCAGTAGTGGTGCACATCGATGCCTCCGGGCCACCACAGCCATCCATAGGGGCCGTGCCAGAACCAGCGCCCCCAGTGGTACGGCGCCCAGCCCCACGGGTCGTAGCTGATCCACGTCCAGCCGTAATAGTCGAGCCACGACCAGCGCCCGTATCGGTATGGCGCCCAACCCGGCGCCACGTCGGGATCCCAAACCCAGCCGTACGGCGGCACATAGACCCAACGGCCGTAGACGTCCAGATCTTCGACGCCATAAATGTCCCGGCTGACATATTGATAAGACTGCCGCCGCCGCAACTGCTTGTCCCGTTCCTCGTTCCACCGGTCCCACCGGTCCTTGGGGATCGCAGCGACGATTCGGAATTCCGGATCCCCGATCGGGCCGCGCACCACCATCGTCTTGCCGCCGCCCAGGTATTCCACTCCCTGCGGCGTGTAGATTTCGGCCTGGCCCTTGCGGACCGTCACCTCGGTCGTCTCGCCCAAGCGAACGCTCACCCGATAGCGCCCTCTTTTAAGGGGACGCACCGACACATTCGGCGTCGAGATCTCTATATCGGCGTCGTTGTCCTCCAACACGCTGAAGGTGATCGTGCCGCGGGCCACCTGGATCTGATAGCGGCTGTACTCCAGCTCGGAAAGCCTAACCTCCGTGTCCGCCGCCAGTCGGACCACGTTCGCCCAGTCCAACTGGATCTCGGCGCGTGAGCCCGCGCCCGTGTAGACGCTGTCCTCAGCGACCAATGGGGCGTTCACCGCCCCGGCCACCCAGTCGCCGGAGTCGCCGCGGCGCACCGAAACGTCGCCGTTGATCACGCTGAGCCGGGCCACCCCCCGGCCTAACTCGTCGGTATCCTGAGCAGGGGCCGTCGCCAACAGCGTAGCGGCCAGTACCGGCAGCCAGAACCGTCTCCGTCTCATGACAGCCTCCTCTCACCAACCACCGCCTTGTCTGGTGCAGTCCGACTGCCAAACCAGAAAGCCTCGCAGTCACAATCAGTTAGTCGGCTCCCTCCTTTGCTGGAGCCCTGGCGGAAATCCACCACCCCGGTGGTACTCCACCGCCCGCCCCAGAGGCTCACGCGCCGCTGGCCTTGCCGAGGTGATTCGTTTCGAAATCACCCGGCCGCGTGCTACAATAAAGTTTCAACCGTAGTTAATGCCGGGCTGGTATCTATGATTACATGCCCGGCGGGAGGGGATCGTGGCCTGGCTCTTCATATCGCTGGTCGCGCTGGCCTTGTTGCTGGCGCCGCGCTGGGGGCTCCGTCACCGCTGGCGGGAGTGGAGTCGCTTGCGCACGCGCCGGCGCCTCGAAGACGCTCTCAAGCACCTCTTTGACGCCGAGCGCAGGAACTTGTCCCCGACTTTGGAGTCCTTGGCCGGATCGTTGCGCCTGCCGCGTTCCGAAGTGGCCTCCCTGGTGGAGCGGATGGAGAGCAACGGGCTCTTGAAGTCACTCGGCGGCGCCCTCGAATTGACGCCCTCCGGCAAAGAGCTGGCCTTCCAGATCGTCCGGGCTCACCGCTTGCTGGAAACCTACCTCGCCGACGAAGCCGGCATGCCGCTTCAGGAGGTGCACCGGACAGCCGAAAAGGCGGAACACGAGATCTCCGCCGATACCATCGAGGCCCTCGATGCCAGCCTCGGTCATCCCGAACGCGACCCCCATGGCGATCCGATCCCCCACGCTGACGGCTCGATCGCCGAAGAAGCTCTCCTGCCGCTAACCGATGTCTCATCAGGAGAATCTGTATACATAGCTCATGTAGAAGATGAACCAGAATCCGTTTTCCGGCGCATCTCCGCACTGGGGTTTGTACCGGGGGATCCCATCCGCGTGCTCGACCGCGGGCCCGACCGCCTGACGGTGGAGCACCGCGGACGCCGCCATGAGATCCCACCCGTCGTCGCCGCCAATGTCCATGTCCGCCGCTCTCCCGTTGCCCCGGAGAAGCCCGCCGACGCCATCACCCTGGCGCACCTGGCCACCGGGGCCGCCGCCGAGGTCATCGGCCTCGACCCGCGCTTTCGCGGATTGGCCCGCCGCCGCCTTTTGGATCTCGGCCTCACCCCCGGCGCCCGGGTCACCGCCACCCTCGCCAATGCCTTCGGTGACCCTCGCGCCTATGAGGTCCGTGGCGCGGTCATCGCCTTGCGCAGAGACCAGGCGCGCATGGTGTGGGTGCGGCCCGCTGACCGCCCGCAGTCTACTGGGCAGCCCCGGGAGGCGACGGCATGAGTTCTCCCGCACCCGCCGGACACGACTGCGCCCGCTGTCCCGCTGGCGCGCAACTTGCCCAGATGGGGATCGAACTCGCCCACTACGACCATCTGGTCGCTCTAGCCGGCAATCCGAACACCGGCAAGTCGTCCGTCTTCAACGCCCTCACCGGTCTGAAACAGCACGTCGGAAACTGGCCGGGCAAGACCGTCACCCGCGCCGAGGGCGGCTTCGCCTACCGCGACGTGCGCTACAAACTCGTCGATCTCCCCGGTACGTATTCTTTGATGTCCGCCTCGCAGGACGAGCAAGTGGCTCGGGACTTCATCCTTTTCGGACAGCCCGACTGCACCGTCGTCGTCATGGACGCCACCGCCCTCGAGCGCAATCTGAACCTCACGCTCCAGGTGCTCGAGATCACCGGCAAGGTCGTCGCCTGCGTCAACCTGATGGACGAGGCCGAGCGCAAGGGCATCGAGGTGGACGTCCGCGCTCTTTCCCGCGAGCTAGGCGTCCCCGCCGTTCCCACTGTCGCCCGCACCGGAAAAGGGCTCCACGAACTGGTGGAGACGATCGCCGGCGTCGTCTCAGGCGCCATTTCGACGAGACCCCGCAGATGGCGCCAGGATCCCGCGCTGGAGCGTGCCGTCGAGCAGCTCCTGCCTCTCATCGAGGAGGTCACTCCCGGCCTCCCGAGCGCCCGCTGGGTTGCTTACCGTCTCTTGGACGGTGACCACAGCATCCGCCAGGCGTTGCTCACTGGAGAGCTCGCCCGCTTGGCCGCTGGGCAGTCGGCCCCTGCAGCGTCCGGCAGCCGCCTGATCGCTCTGGAGGGCGGGCAATGACAACCGAAACCGCCACCTTCACCGCAGCCGAGCGCCTCGTCCGCCGCGCCGACGAGCTGCGCCGCCAACTGCCCCCGGACTTCCGCGACCAGGTAGTTACCTCTCTCTACGCGGAGGCAAGCCGGATTGTCAGCCGTGTGGTCCGCACCCGGCCCGGCCAGCGCCTCTCCTGGGAACAGCGGATCGACCGGCTGGTCACCTCGCCCATCTTCGGCCTTCCGCTCATGCTCGTCATGCTGGCGCTGATCTTCTGGATCACCATCGTCGGGGCCAACTATCCCTCCAGCCTTCTGGCGCGCCTGCTGTTTGGGATCGAGGCCTACGCCGCTGGGTGGTTCGAATCTTGGGGCGCGCCCTGGTGGCTCACCGGCTTCCTTTGGCACGGTGTCTATCGCGGCCTCGCCTGGGTAATCAGCGTCATGCTGCCGCCGATGGCGATCTTCTTCCCGCTGTTCACCATCCTCGAAGATCTCGGCTACCTGCCCCGCGTCGCCTTTAATCTCGATTGGCTGTTCCGGAAGGCCGGCGCCCACGGCAAACAAGCTCTGACCATGGCAATGGGCTTCGGCTGCAATGCCGCCGGTGTGATCGCCACCCGCGTCATCGATTCTCCCCGCGAGCGCCTCATCGCGATCCTGACAAACAACTTCGTCCCCTGCAACGGCCGGTTCCCCACCCTGATCATGCTGGCGACGGTCTTCGTCGCCGCCGCTTTCCCTCCGGCGTTGGCCTCTTTCGCCGCCGCCGGTGCGGTCGTCGGTATCGTGTTGTTGGGCGCGGCCTTCACCCTGATCGTCTCCTGGGGCCTCACCCGCACCGTGCTCCGCGGAGAAGCTTCGGCCTTCACCCTGGAATTGCCGCCTTACCGACGCCCGAGCATTCTGCGTATCCTCTATACTTCGATCATCGACCGCACCGTCTTCGTACTGTTCCGCGCCATGGCGACCGCCGCGCCCGCCGGCGCGGTCATCTGGCTGCTTGCCAACATAGACGCTGGCGGCACGAGCCTCGCCCAGCACGTAGCTACGTTCTTCGATCCATTGGGGCGCGCCATCGGCCTCGACGGCGTGATTCTGCTCGCCTACGTCATCGCCATCCCCGCCAACGAAATCGTCGTCCCCACCATGCTCATGGTCTACCTTGGCACCGGCATGATGATCGAACTGGAGTCGCTCGACCAGCTCCGTGCGCTCCTCGTGGACGGGCACGGCTGGACGATGCTCACCGCTGTCTGTCTCATGCTCTTCGCCCTGCTCCATAACCCTTGCGGCACAACCATCCTCACCATCTGGAAAGAAACCCGGAGCGCGAAGTGGACCGTGCTCGGCGCGCTGCTGCCCCTCGCCCTCGGTTTCCTGGTCACCTTCGTCGTCGCTCAGACCGTCCGTGCTTGGATGTAGGGCCGCCGCCCCAAAGTGTGTCAGAGTGCCACAATGAAAGTGGCGGCTACTCGCGTTTTCAACCACTTAGAGATGGCACGCCGGATGCAAAGAACTCCGTTGGGTAAACTACCGATGCGCCTTGCCACCTGGACGAGCGTGCTTCTCGGAGCGGCCCTGGCGGCGCCGCTGGCGGGCGCAACCCTCGAGAAGCTTTCGCTCGAGGAGATGGTCCGCAAATCCACCAGCATCGTGCGCGTGCGGGCCGAAGGCAGCCGGACGGTTCAGCGGGGCCTCCTCATCTACACCCTCACCCGCGTCACCGTCATCGAGCGCTGGAAAGGCCCGGAACGGTCCTCGATGGAAGTGGCCGTCCCGGGTGGCGCCTTGGGCGGATTGAGGCAGGAGTTCTCCGGCGCCCCGACGCTGAAGCCCGGCGCCGAATACGTTCTGTTCTTGTGGACCGGCAAGAGCGGCATTACCCACGTAATCGGGCTTTCCCAAGGCGTCTTCGAACTGATTCGTGACGCCAACGGCAAGCTGGTCGTTCACCGGCCGGCTGCTTCCGCCACGATGCTCGATCCCGGCACCGGACGCCCGGTCCAGGATCAGTCCCTGACCCTGGCCCTGAGCGAGTTGCGGCGCCGGGTGGATCAGGCCATGGGGGCAGCGACGAAATGACCGCCATGTTTTCCGCGGTGCGATCCGGACGAGCGATTGTCGCTCTGGCCTGCGCGGCGTTGCTGTGCTCCCCGGCCCCAGCTTATTACTTTTACGTCCACTACCAGGCCGCCGAGCCGCCATTTCAGCCCGTCGTCGAAAAGTTCGACCTTGCTTCCCTCCCCGGCCGGATTCTGCAATACCGGATCTCCGACGCCCGTCCGGAGCAGTTGGCCCCCGGCGACAGTTTCAACTCTTTGATCAGCCAGATCCGGCTCGCCGCCGCCGCTTGGAACCAGATCCCGACCTCCGCCTTGCGCCTGCGCTTCGGCGGGCTGGCCGATGTCTCCCTTCCCGAAACCAATCCGAGTATCGACGTCGTCTTCGATGAGCTGCCGCCGGGCTTGATCGCCATGGGCGGCCCCACCTCGCGCGCCGGCTTCGTCACCCGCGGCGGCGAAACCTTTGTGGCGATCACCAAGTCCGTCGTGGTGCTCAATACGGATCTCTCTCGCCAGCCCAGCTACAGCGACGGCTTCTTCATGACCCTGGTTCACGAGATAGGCCACGCGCTGGGGCTCCAGCACACATTCACTTCCTCGGCCATGTCCACCGGAATCACCCGGGCGACCACCAAAGCCCGGCCGCTGGGCGCTGACGACATCGCCGCCGTCTCTCTGCTCTATCCAGCCGCGGGCTTCCCGGAAGCGACCGGGACGATCACCGGTCGTGTGGTGGCTGGTGAAAAGGGCGTGAATCTGGCTTCCGTAGTCGCTCTCTCCCCCGAGGGCCTCGCCATCAGTACCTTGTCGAACCCGGACGGAACTTACCGTCTCGCTGGTTTGCCGCCCGGCCGGTACTACGTCTATGTTCACCCTTTGCCTCCCCCCGTCTACGGAGAGGTCAGCCGGGCGAACATCGTAATGCCCCGCGGCCCCGACGATGAGCCGATCATCGCCGACGTCTACTTCGACACCTATTTCTACCCCGGCGTGAAGAGCATTACCAGCGCCTCGCTCGTCCCGGTGGAAGCCGCCTCCGTCACGGAGAATGTCGATTTCTTCACCCGCGTGACGGGCGTTCCGTCGATTCACTCCGTCACCACTTACAGCTTCCCCGGAAACGTTCCTGTCCGCGCTGGGTTTATCAGTTTGGACTCCGAGAGACGCTTCCTCGTGGCTTACGGCTTTGGACTCTCGACCGGCGAGGAACCGGCCCCGGGTCTGAGAACCTCTGTGATCGGCGGTTCTGCCGTCGTTCCCGATGACGGGGTGCAGCCATACGGCCCCGACCCGCGTTTCGTTCAGATCAACCTCGACTTCAATCCGTTTTCCGGCACCGGCTCCCGGCATTTGCTGTTTTCCCGTGGCAGCGAGCTTTACGTGCTGCCGTCGGGACTGCAGTTGAGCCAGACGGCGCCGCCGACCATCCGCGAAGTGACCCCAGCCGTGGATGCAGACGGCGCTCCCGCCGTTGCCGTGGTGGGCGAGCGGATTGACGAGGGAACGCGGATTCTCTTCGATGGCGTTCCCGCAAGAGTCATCGGCGTTCTCGACCCGGATGGCCTCCTCGTGCGCCCGCCGGCCGCTTCCAGTGGACACCGGGCGGTCGTTGTAGCGTTGAATCCGGATGGCCAAACGTCGTGGTTCCTCGACGGTCGCCAGCCCCCGGTCTTCAAGTTCGAAGACCGTGATCCCGCGCTGTTTTCGCTCAGCCCAGCGGGCTTGCCGGCCGGCGCCGAAGCGATGGTTGAGATCCGTGGCGCTGGAACCCAATTCCAGCCAGGCACTTTGCTCGGTTTCGGCTCCGGCGACGTGGTCGTTAAGGATCTGCTGGTCCTCGAACCCGGCCGCATCCTGGCGAACGTCGAGGTTGCCGCGGACGCGCCGGAGACGGTCGTCTCGGTCACCGCTGTGACCGGCCTCGACGTGATCCAGCAGCCCCGGGCATTCCAGTTGCGTCCTCCCGACCCGGCCCAGCCCTCACTTCACACTCCGCCCCGTGATGAAGCGACCGGACGCCCCATTGCGTACGCCGGCAAGGTCGCGCGGTTGCGGGTCACTTCCCTGCCCCCGGACGTTTCTGTTTCGGAGGTAACCCTTACGCTGAACAGTGAGCCCGCCGAGGTGCTGGCAGTGGACCAAACCTATCTGCGCTTCCGCACGCCGATCGCCTTGCGGCCCGGCTGGGTCGTGGCCCGGCTCGAAGCCCGCGGCGTGAAAGCCCGCCCCGTGCTTCTCAAGGTCGCCTTGGCTCCGCCCGAGGTCTTGAGTGTGCACACGGCGACCGGCGCGGCCGTCTCTCCGGACAATCCCGCACGGCCCGGTGAGCTGGTGCAGATCCGCGTCGCCGATCTCGGCCTGCCGGATGAGGAGATCGCCCCCGAACAAGTCACGGTAGTCGTCGCCGGCATCGAGCACAACCCCACGCGCATCGTGCGCGCGGGAGGCAGCGGCAATATCCGGATCGTTCAGTTCCTCCTCGGCACGACGATTCCAGCGGGCGACTCGGTTCCGCTCATCGTCCGGATCGACGGCCGCAGCTCGATTCCGGTTCGTATTCCTGTCGCCGGGCCGCCCGCGGACGAAACATCCTGAGTCCGGCGCGGCGCCAACATTCAGCGAAGGCTCAAGCCTCCATCGACGGCCAGCAACTGCCCGGTCACGAAGCCCGGCGCCCGTAGAAAATAGACGACCGCGTCCGCCACCTCCTCCGCCTCGCCCGGCCGCTTCACCGGCGTGTCCCGCACCATCGCCCGGCTCTCCTCGTCCAGCTCGCCGAACCGAATCACCCCCGGCGCCACCGAGTTCACCGTCACCTCCGGCGCAAACGCCTTCGCCAGCGCCCGCGTCAGGTGGATCACCCCGGCTTTCGACGCGCAGTAATGGGCGTGCATCGCCCAGGGCCGGATCCCGCCCAGCGAGCTGATGTTCACGATCCGGCCGCTGCCCCGCTCCCGCATCAGTTTCGCCGCTTCCTTCGAGCAGAAGAACACCGCCTTCAGGTTCACCGAATGGATGAAGTCCCAGTCGGCTTCTGTGATCTCGAACGGGTGCCGCTTGGTGAACCGCGCCGCGTTGTTCACCAGTCCGTAGAGGCCCCCGGCGCGCTCGCGTACCTCCCGGAACATCCTCTCGATCTCCGCCACCCTCTCCAGATTCGCCCGGAACAGCTCCGCCCCGCCGCATTCGGCCGCCGTCCTCCGCGCGTCCTCTTCCGACGTGTGATAGTGGATCAGCACCCGCGCCCCTTCTTGCGCCAGCCGCAGCGCGATCGCCCTCCCGATGCGCCGCGCCCCGCCGGTCACCAGCACGGTCTTTCCCCGCAGTTCCGCCCGCTCAGATTCCAGGCTCGCCATGGACTTCGACCTCTTCCCGCTCCACTCCGGCCGCCGCCGGCTCCCGCAGCATCCCCCGCCAACCCGCCACCATCCAGATCACCGCCGTCGAGCAGCTCAGCATTCCCGCCACCGTTCCGATCGTCCGCGGATCGTAGTGCTCCGTCGCCCAGCCCGTAGCCGCCATCGACACCATCATGGTCCCCCAGGTCAGCGTTTCGATCGTCGCGAACACCCGGCCCCGGTACTCGTCCGGCACATGCCTGAGCAGCAGCGTCATGTTGAGAATGGCCGCCACTCCCATACCGAAGCGCGATAGCGCTATGAACGCCAGCAGCAGCCAGAACGGCCGCGCCTGGCTGAATGCCACGTACGCCAGGCCGTGGATCCAAAATACGGCGGTGATCAGCCGCCGGTAGTCCTCGAACTTCAACCGGCTGCCCACCCGGTTTGCAACGGCGCCGCCGATCAGCAGCCCCACGCCGGCGAATCCCCAGATCGTTCCCAGCCCCGCCGGACCGTACGGATAGACCACCTCGCCGAACAGCGTGAACAGGATCTGCGCCGCTCCCCCGCCCGAGGCCCAGCCCACGTGCACCAGCGCGATCGTGAACAGCAGCGGCACGCTCCGCATGTACTTGAGTCCGTCCACGTACTCGCGCCACGGCCGCAGCACCGCCGCTTCGGTCAGCGCCCGCCGCTCGGCCCGGAACCCTCGCGGCGCCTTCAGTTGCGCGATGCACGCCGCCGAAAAGACGAACGATGCGGCATTGAACACGAACGCCCATTCGTAGCCGAACTGCATCGCGCTCGCTCCGCCGAGCAGCGCCCCGAGCGTCACGGCTGTCCACTGTGTGGTCTTCGTCAATGAGTTGGCCGTGTGCAGCTCCTCTTCAGTCGTAATCGCCGGCAGGATCGCCGCTCGGCCGCTGGTGAAGAACGGCGAGGCAAACATCAGCAAGAAGCTCAGCACATAAAGCAGCCAGGTCCACTCCGGATCGGTGGCGAAGATGAAGCAGATACCGATCGCCGCCCGCACGAGGTCGCTGGCAATCATCAGGTGCTTGCGGTCCATCCGGTCCAGCAGCACCCCCGCCAAGGGGCCGGCGAGCACGAACGGCAGCGCCCGGGCGATCATCAGCGTGCTCACCACCATCCCGGAGCCCGTGTTGTGCAGCGCCAGCGAAAAGACTGCGATCGTGTTGAAGTGGTCGCCGATCTCCGAGACGATCTGCCCGATCCACGTGTAGCGGTAGTTGCGGTTCTGCTCCAGGAGTCGCCGGAAGGTGATCATGCGGTTGTGCGCGCGGCCGCCGCGGCCCGAAACGTAAACTTCTATTCTCGCCAACGCCGTTCCGCCGCGCACGCCTGCCGGGGCATTCAGACGATCTCCGTCTTGCGGAACGTCAGCTGCTCGATGTAGTCCAGGTCCAGCTCGTAGCCGAAGCCCGGCTCTTCCCGCAGCCGGATCGTGCCCTCCGGCGTCACCTCCACCGGCGGATCGATGATGTCCCGCTCCCAGTAGCGCTTCGACGCCGAAACGTCGCCCGGCAGGGTGAAGTTCTCGAGGCTCGACAACGCGATGTTGTGCGCCCGCCCTACGCCGGATTCCAGCATCCCCCCGCACCAGACCGGGATCCCCGCCCGCTCGGCCGCATCGTGCACCGCCCGCGCCCCAGAGAAGCCGCCCACCCGGCCCAGCTTGATGTTGATCACCCGGCACGCCCCCAGCCGGATCGCCTGCTCGGCATGCCGCGC
>CAYWXL010000048.1:0-5561 GCA_964461995.1 uncultured Solibacteraceae bacterium | reverse complement strand
ACCTTGATCCGCTGGTAGCCGGCTTCGAGTTCCGTCTGAATCTTCTCCAGCAGTTGCTCCACGGTGTCCTGAATGCCGATCGAGACCCCGCACGGAATCTCCCGCCGCGCCCCGCCGCCGATCTTCTTCCACAGCGGTACGCCCTCGAGCCGTGCCTCCAGATCCCAGACGGCGCACTCGAGCCCGCCCTTGGTCATCAGGTGCCCGCGAACCGGCGGCAGCATCTTGTGGAACTCCGCCGCGCTCGAAACTTCCCGGCCTGCGACCGCCGGCCCGATCAGGTCCCGCAGCAGCAGGAACGCCCCCTCGGCCCACTCCTCGTTGAAGAAGGGCCGCTCCCCGCACGTCACCTCGCCCCAGCCGGAGACTCCGCCTGAGGTTACCTCCACCAACGTGATGATTCGGTGCGTCGTACGGCCGAAGCTCGTCTCGAAGAAGTGCACCAGCGGCATCCGCAGTTGCCGCACCGTGATCCGTTCGATTTTCAGGGCCATGGGCTTAGCAGATAGGTTCCATACTTCTCGGAGCGCTCGAAGCCGGTCACCGCCAGGCCGCGGTCGAAGCACTCCTCGAACTTTTCCGTCGCTTCTCGTTGAATCCGCAGCGCTTCCCGGATGTCCTCATGCCGGATGCGGGCAATGTCGGCGGGGATCGGGATCCGCTCCACCACCGGCTCCCGCTCCCGCGGTGCCCCCTCGAGAATGCGCTTCGTACGGTCGGTGGCCAGTTGCCACTCGGCGACGCAACGGTCCGTCGGCATTCCCGAGTGGAGCTTGCTCGTCGTGATTCCGTAATAGTTCCGGATGTACCGCCGGACGATCACCCCGAGGCGCTCGATGTTCAAATAGGCGTTCTTCAACTCCAGCGGGTCGAAGGTCCACTCGATGAGATCGATCCCGCGGCCCAGCGCCTCCTTGCGCTGTTCGAGCTTGAGCTGCCGGCCGATGCCGCGGTTCCGGTACGCGGGCAGTACCGCTAGCATGTGACTGTGCAAGTAGATCGCCCCCGTGTCCCGCCGGATGCCGGGCAGCGAGAAGCAGTAACCGATGATCCGCTCGCCGTCTTCGGCCCCGATTACCTGCCCGCCCACCTTGTGCGCGATCAGGAACAGCCGCGCCGGCACGATCTCGACATCGGCGAAGCCCCAAACTTCGCGCTGAATTGCAATCAGTTGCTGGAACTCGTTGAGTTGCGTCAGGCTTCGGTACTGGATCAGGTCTCCCGTTTCGCTTCCTCCCACAGCGCTTCCATCTCCTCGAGAGTTGCTTCCTGTAGTGACTTGCCTTGTTCAATGAGCCGTTGCTCCACCCGGGCGAACCGCCGCCGGAACTTGGCGTTCGTCTTCCGCAGCGCCTGTTCTGGATCCACTTTCAAATGCCGCGCGATGTTGACGATGACAAAGAGGATATCGCCGACCTCTTCCTCCAGCGCCTCGGCCCGCTCGCCCGCTGCGCCCGCTTCCCGGGGCTTCCGCCGCGCCTGGGCCAGCTCGCCGAGCTCCTCGTGCAATTTCTCGAGCACGTGGTCCGTGTCCGCCCAGTCGAAGCCCACCGCGGCCACCTTCTTGGAGATCTGCGCCGCCTCCGCCAGGGCTGGCTGCGCCCGCGAGACCCCATCCAGAAGCGCCTGCCTCTTCCGGTCCTTCTCATCGAGTTCCTCGGCCTTGATCTCCTCCCAGCGCTTCTTGACGTCCTCCGGCGTCCGCGCCTCTGCCGTGCCGAACACATGCGGGTGCCGCCGCAGCAGCTTCTCGTTGATCGCGTCGAGCGAGTCGTCGATCGTGAAGTAGCCCTCTTCCTTGGCCATCTGGGCGTAGAAGACGCACTGGAGCATCAGATCGCCGAGTTCCTCGGCCAGCGCCGGCCAGTCCCGGGCGTCGATCGTGTCCAGGACCTCGTAGACCTCTTCGAGCGTGTAGGGCTTGATCGAGTCGAAGGTCTGGGCGCGGTCCCAGGGGCAGCCGTCCGGCGCCCGCAGCCGCGCCATGATCTCCACCAGGCGTTGGAACCGCTCCCCTGTCGTCGTCTCAGAACTCCCGGGCATGGGCGGAATTACAGCGTAACACAGCCTCTTTCCGCACCCAGTTCCCGGGCCGGATGCCCCTCAACGCCGCGGATTGTAGATCGGCCCGCCCGCCGCCCGGTAGTCGCGCAGCACGGCCACCGCCTCTTCCCGCAGCACGTCCCGGACGACTTGGATCCGCCTCGCCGCGAGCGCCGCCGGCCAGTCCGCCGGCTTGCTTCCCTCGTCGAAGCCGATCGCCCGGGCGTCCTCCTCCCGCGCCCCGCACACCAACCGCCTCACGCCGGACCACGGCACCGCCCCCAGGCACATGGCGCACGGCTCGACGCTCGTCACCAGCTCGCAGTCCAGCTCGGAAAGATCGTGCGTCCCGGCCGTCTGCCCCGCCAGGGTCAGCGCCACGATCTCGGCGTGCGCCGTCGCCGCGTGCGAGGGCACCACCAGGTTCACCCCTGGAGCCACCAGCGCGCCCGTAGGCCGCTCGAAGACCGCCGCGCCGAACGGTCCGCCCGTCCCCTCCGCGACGTTGCGCCGCGCCAGCTCCACCGCCAGGCGCAGCTTCTCCTCGTCCGTCCGGTAGGCCGGGGCGAACTCGAACCCGCGCAGCCAGGCCGGCAGCTCGAGCACGATCTCGAAGGGGAACCGAACGTGTCCGGAGGGCATGATCCACCCATTATCGCCGACGCTCTCCGCGCCCGCCCCGCCGCGTCTTCGCGAACGTTCCGCGCCGCCCGCTCGCGCTTGCCTGCCCGGCCCCTGCTGTTGCTACCCTGTTCCCATGGATCGCCGCAGATTCTTGTCCACCGCCGCCGCTCTGGGCCTGGCCGGCTGCGCCCCGAAGCCCTCTCCGGAACGCGCCCAGGAGGCCGTACCCGCCTTCGAGCTGGACGAAGTTCCCATTGCCGAGCTCCGGCGCCGCATCGAGGCCGGCGAGGAAACATCGCGCTCGCTCTGCGAGAAATACCTCGCCCGCATCGAGCAGATCGACCGCGCCGGCCCTACGCTGAACTCCGTCATCGAGATCAACCCGGACGCCCTCGAGATCGCCTCGCGCCTGGACGAGGAACGCCGCGCCGGCAACGTCCGCGGGCCGCTGCACGGCATCCCCGTCATGATCAAGGACAACATCGACACCGCGGACCGGATGAAGACCTCGGCCGGCTCCCTCGCCCTGGCCGAATCCATCGCGCCTCGGGACTCCGGGGTCGCCCAACGCCTCCGCGCCGCCGGCGCCGTCATCCTCGCCAAGACGAACCTCTCCGAGTGGGCCAACTTCCGCTCCGAGCACTCCACCTCCGGCTGGAGCGGCCGCGGCGGCCAGACCCGCAACCCCTATGTGCTGGACCGCAACCCCTGCGGCTCTTCCTCCGGCTCGGGCGTCGCCCCCTCGGCCAGCCTCTGCGCCGCCGCCGTCGGCACCGAGACCAACGGCTCCATCGTCTGCCCCTCCAACGCCAACGGCATCGTCGGCATTAAGCCCACCGTCGGCCTGGTCTCCCGCGCCGGCATCGTCCCGATCTCTCACACCCAGGACACCGCCGGCCCCATGGCCCGCACCGTCGCCGACGCCGCCGCTCTGCTCTCGGCCCTGGCCGGCGTCGATCCCCGCGACCCCGCCACCGCCGCCGCCGAGGGCCACCTCGAAGCCGACTACACGAAGTTCCTGGACCCGGACGCCCTCCGCGGAGCCCGCATCGGCGTCGCCCGCAACTACCAGCACCGCAACCCCAGGGTCGCCAGGCTCTTCGACGACGCCGTCGAGGCCATCAAGAAGGCTGGCGCCGAAATCATCGACCCCGCCGACATCCCCAACCGCCGCAAGTATTCCGAAGCCAGCTACGAAGTTCTGCTCTATGAGTTCAAGGACGGCATCAACAAGTACCTGGCCTCCCTCGGCCCCGGCGCCCCCGTCAAGACCCTCGCCGATCTGATCGAGTTCAACGAGCGCCACGCCGATCAGGAGATGCCTTACTTCGGCCAGGACATCTTCGTCAAAGCGCAGGAGAAAGGTCCCCTCACCGACAAGGCCTACCGCGACGCCCTTGCTACCTGCCGCCGCTACGCGCGCACCGAAGGTCTCGACAAAGTCCTCCGCGAGCACCGCCTAGACGCCCTCGTCGCCCCCACCGGCGGCCCGGCCTGGTGCACGGACCTGGTCAACGGCGACCACTTCACCGGCGGCAGCTCCACCCCTGCCGCCGTCGCCGGCTACCCCTCGATCACCGTCCCCATGGGCGCCGTCTTCGGCCTTCCCGTCGGCATCTCCTTCATCGGAGCCGCCTGGACCGAGCCCCGCCTCGTCGCCCTCGCCTACGCCTTCGAGCAGTTGACCCAACACCGCCGCCCCCCGCGCTTCCTCCCCCGCCTGCCCCCGGTCCTCCCCGGCCCCGCTCATCTTGAGACCCCGCCCAGCCCCGGTGAACGAGCATAACCGCCGTCACTGCCGACGGTGCGGAAGTCCGCACGGTTCCTCTCGCAACCGGTCGTACCACCGCGGGGCCGGATAAAGTCCCGCTCCCGCCCAGCCGATGGGAATATGTCGCAATGAGCACCGGTTCGTCTTCCCCCAACAGCCGTCCACGGCGGCGGCATCCCTGGCTGACGGCGGTGCTCGTCCTGTTCATCGCCGCCTGCATCGCCGCTACCGCTGGGATGGCCGCGCTGAGCGTTTTCCCGGGGCTGGCGATCATCCCTGCTGCCCGGCAGCTCACCTTCAACCCATACTGCTCGTTGTGGAAGACGGTGCGGGACGCCGAGGTGAAGCTGCGCCAGGCGCGGCTGGCCGAGGAGTTCCAGCGGCAGACTACTCTACTTGAGGACGACGGCGAATTCCGCCTCTGGCGCTCGCCCCATGGCGACTGGTGGGTACCCGGCGACAGCGAGACAATCCTGCCCACCCTGCTCGCCCAGCAGGAGCGCAAAATCTATGGCGACGCCGCTAGCGGCGGCGTCCGGCCCGGCGATGTGGTCATCGACTGCGGCGCCCACATCGGCGTCTACACCCGATACGCGCTCGATCAGGGCGCTTCACTGGTGATCGCCGTGGAGCCCTCGCCGCTGCCCCTGGAAGCTTTGCGGCGAAACCTGGCCGAAGAGATCCGCCGGGGCCGCGTCATCGTGGTGGAAAAGGGGGTCTGGGACGAGGAAGGCTTCCTTACCTTCTACGAGAACGGCAATGGCGGCGCCGGTGACAGCTTCGTCAACGCCGCTCCGGATGCCATCGCCGTCAGCCACATTCCCGTCACCACCCTGGACGCTATCGTCGCCGAGCTCGGCCTCGAGCGCGTCGATCTGGTCAAGGCCGACATCAAAGGCGCCGCCGCCCGCATGATCCGCGGCGCTACCGAGACAATCCGGCGCTGGAAACCGCGCTTCGTCATCTCCACCGAGGAGCCGCCGGAAGACCCCCAGGAGATCGCCGCCGCGCTGCACCGCATCGAGCCTTCCTACCGGACACGCTGCGGTCCGTGCCTGGTTTCTGGCGACGAAGTGCGCGTGGACGTGATGTTCTTCGAGTAGAAATCGGAGAAATCGGGGAC
>CAYWXL010000047.1:29272-31362 GCA_964461995.1 uncultured Solibacteraceae bacterium | reverse complement strand
CCGCTGATCTCCAGGCTGGGGGCGCCGTCGAGGATGCACTCGGCGATGAGCTTGCCCGTGACCGGCCCCAGCGTCAGCCCGAGCATGGCGTGGCCGGTGGCGACGAACAGCCCCGGAAAACGCTTCACCGGCCCTATGGCGGGCAGCCCGTCCGGCAGACACGGCCTCAACCCACACCATTCCGAAAGCGATTCGTCCTCGCCCATCCCCTCGAAGTACTGCTTCGCGGCGTTGGTGAGCTGCTCGAGGCGCGGCCGCAGGATGCGGTCGTTGACGCCGGAGAACTCGAGCGTCCCGGCGAAGCGGACGAAACCATCCATCGGCGTGCAGAAGACCGATTTCTCGCCCAGGATGCACGGGTAGTGCAGATCGGGCGTCTTGCCGGGCTTGGGACGGCGGTCGCGGTGATAGCCCTTGGCCGGCTGGAGCGGCAGCCGCAAGCCGAGTTTCCGCACCAGCGGGACCGTGTAGGCGCCGGTGGCCAGCACCACGGCGTCGGCTTCGAGCGCGCCGCCATCCGCCAGCACGAGACCCCGCGCCCGGCCGTTTTCGACCGCCACTGCGGCAACGTCCACCCCGCCGCGGAACTCGACCCCCAGCCGCCTGGCCCGCTCGGCCAGCTCCATGACGAACCGGTAGGGATTCACCGACGCGGCCTCCGGGTAGTAGACGCCCCCCAGCACCCGCGAGCTGAAGCAGGGATCCCGCTCTCGCAGCTCCTCCCCGGTGAGCACCTCCGGATGAAACCCGTAGCGCCGCACCAGCTCGGCTTCGTGGCGCCCGGCGGCGAGCCCGGCCTCGGTGACGTAAACCTCGAAGTAGCCGTTGCGGCGGTAGTCGCAGTCCAGCTTCTCTTCGGCCACCAGCTCGTCGAAGAGCCTGCGGGTGGCGTGGCCCAAGGGCGCGAGGACGCCCATCGAGTACTCCAGATGCTCCCGGCTGCAGGTGCGGGCGAACTTCCAGAACCAGGCGAACAGCTCCGGATCGAGGCGCGGCGCCACGTAGAGCGGGCTCAAGGGGTCGAAGAGCGACTTCAGCGCCTGCTTCACCCGGCCGGGCTTGTTGATCGGCGGATGGCCGGGAGAGATCGACCCGGCGTTGCCGTACGAAGCCCCCTTGGCCAGCTCGCCGCGCTCCAGCACGACGACCCGGGCGCCCCGCCGGGCCAGGTAGTACGCGCAGCAGACGCCGATCACCCCGCCGCCGGCGATCACCACCCGCGGAGCGGGCGACGCGGCCTCCACCTCAGAAGCGCTTCCCATCGCAGTTCCTTTCTTTCATCATGGTGGATCTGTACCAACGAAGCCGGCGGCCCGCGGCGGCCCTCATCAGGAGACCATTATCCGAAATAGAGCGCCCGGCAGCTACGGCCCGGCGGCGCAGACAAGCCTTCGGCGCAATCAAACGTCCCGTTTCTTGAACACCAGCACGCCCAGCGGCGGTAGGGTCAAGGAAACGCTGTAGGGGCGGCCGTGCCAGGGCGTCTCCTCGCTCACCACCAGGCCGCCGTTGCCGATGTTGCTGCCGCCGAAGTACTCCGAGTCGCTGTTCAGGATCTCTTCGTAGAACCCCGCTTCGGGGACGCCCACGCGATAGTCCCGCCGCGGCACGGGCGTGAAGTTGCAGACGAACAGCAGCCAGTCGGCCGGATCCTCGGCCCGCCGCAGGAAGCTGATGACGCTGCCCTCGACGTCGTGGAAGTCGATCCACTCGAAGCCCGAGTGGTGGAAGTCCACCTGGTAGAGCGCCGGCTCGGAACGGTAGAGCCGGTTCAGCTCCTTGACGAAGGCCTGCAACTTGCGGTGGTAGTCATAGGCCAGCAGGTCCCACCGCGTGCTCACCTCGTAGTTCCACTCCTCGTACTGGCCGATCTCCTGGCCCTGGAAGAGCAGCTTTTTGCCCGGGTGCCCGTACATATAGGCGAGGAAGGCCCGGACGTTGGCGAAGCGCTGCCACTCGTCGCCGGGCATCTTGCTGATGAGCGAGCCCTTGCCGTGGACCACCTCGTCGTGGGAGATGGGCAGCACGAAGTTCTCGCTGAAGGCGTAGAGCAGGCTGAAGGTGATGTTGTTGTGGTGGAACTTGCGGAA
>CAYWXL010000047.1:0-29172 GCA_964461995.1 uncultured Solibacteraceae bacterium | reverse complement strand
GAGTAGTCCAGGTAGAGCATCGAGGCCACGGCGTCCACCCGCAGCCCGTCGATGTGGTAGTGCTTCAGCCAGAACAGGGCGTTCGAGAGCAGGAAGTTGCGGACCTCGTTGCGCCCGTAGTTGAAGATCAGCGTGCCCCAGTCGCGGTGCTCGCCCTTGCGCGGGTCTTCATGCTCGTAAAGGGCGGTGCCGTCGAACCAGGCCAGCCCGTGGGCGTCCTTGGGGAAGTGGCCCGGCACCCAATCGACGATCACCCCGATGCCCGCCTGGTGGCACCGGTCGATGAAGTACATGAAGTCGTCCGGCGTGCCGAAGCGGGCGGTGGGAGCGAAGTAGCCGATCACCTGGTAGCCCCAGCTCCCGCTGAACGGGTGCTCCATGATGGGCAGCAGCTCGATGTGGGTGTAGCCCATCTTGGTGACGTAGGCCACCAGCGAGTCGGCCAGCTCCCGGTAGGTGAGCCAGCGGTTGTTCGGCCCGCGCATCCAGGAGCCGAGGTGGACCTCGTAAACCGAAACCGGCTCCTTCAGCCAGTCGGTCTCGGCCCGGCGGGCCAGCCACTCGCCGTCGTTCCACTCGTATTTGCCGATGTCCCAGACCACCGAGGCCGACTTCGGCGGCATCTCGGCGGCGAAGGCGTACGGGTCGGCCTTCATCTGCTCGTAGCCGCGGAACCGCGAGCGGATGTGGTACTTGTACGGCATCCCCTCGCCGATCTCCGGGATGAATATCTCCCAGACGCCGCCGTTGCGCTGGCGCATCGGGTGCCGCCGTGTATCCCAGTGGTTGAAGTCACCGACGACGCTCACCGTCGCCGCGTTCGGGGCCCAGACGGCGAAGCGGACGCCCCGGACGCCTTCCACCTCCACCAGGTGCGCGCCGAGGGTCTTGTAGGCCTCGTAGAGCGTCCCCTCGCCGTGCAGATGCAGCTCGAAGTCGGTGAGCAGCGGCCCGAAGCGGTAAGGGTCTTCCTGCTCGACGGTCGCACCGTCATGGCCGGTGATGCGCAGCCGGTAGGCGCCCGGGTGGCGATCGAGGCGGGCGGTGAAGACGCCCTGGGGATGCACGCGCTCCATCGGGAAACGCCCCCACGAGGTGACCACTTCCACTGCGGCGGCGTGGGGCAGGAAGGCCCGCACCTCCCATCGGGAGTCCTCCCGTCCGCCGTCCACTGCGTGCGGGCCGAGAATGCGGAACGGATCGCCGTGGTAGCCGCCGACGAGGGCCTCGATTTCCTGGCTGGTCATCGCATTGAGTCTTCGCAGCCGGCGGCGCGCGCCGGATGCAAACCGCTATTATCGCAGGGATGGAGCGCCTGATCGCGGAACTTGCCAAGGCCGAGCTGCACTTGCACCTGGAAGGGTCGCTCGAGCCGGAGACCCTCTGCGAACTCGACCCCTCGCTCACGGCGGACGAGGTCCGCGAGCGCTACCGCCGGGTGCGGAGCTTCGCCGCCTTCATCGACGTCTTCAAGTGGATCCTGGCCCGGCTCCGCGGCCCGGCCGAATACGCTCTGGCGCTGCGGCGGCTGCTGGAACGGCTGGAAACTCAGAACGTCGCCTACGCCGAGATCACTCTCTCGGCGGGCACAATCCTGTGGCAGGACAAGCCGTTCGCCCCCATCTATGACGCCCTGGCCCGGGAGGCGGCGCGGTCCCGCATCGAGGTCCGCTGGATTCTTGATGCCGTGCGGCACTTCGGTCCGGAACACGTCTGGAAGGCCGCCGAACTCGCCGTCGAGCGGGCCGGCGAGGGCGTCGTCGGCTTCGGCATCGGCGGCGACGAGACCCGCGGGCCGGTGCACTGGTTCCGTGAAACCTTCGGCTTTGTGCGCGACCGCGGCCTGCATCTCACCATTCACGCCGGCGAGACGGCCGGTCCCGAATCGGTGCGCCAGGCGCTCGAGGCCGGGGCGGAGCGCATCGGCCACGGGACGGCGGCGGCCGGCGAACCGGCGCTGCTCGAGGAGCTGGCCCGCCGGCGCATTGCACTCGAAGTCTGCCTCACTAGCAACGCCGCTCTCGGGGTCGTCGCCCGGCTCGAAGACCATCCCCTGCCCCGGTTTCTGGCCGCCGGCGTCCCGATAACGCTCAACACGGACGACCCGGCCATCTTCTCGACCACCCTCAACCGCGAATACGAAAAGGCCGCGGAGACCTTCCAGCTCTCCGCGGCCCAACTGAGACAGATCGCTGCCGCCGGCTTCGCCCACCGTTTCCACGCCGGGGCGGGCTGAGGCCCGCTTCAGACGCCCCGCCGCGGGCGGTTCCGCCGGACGTTGAGCATGTCCTGGGTCGGCTCGGCGTCGCACGCGAACTCCAGCGTAGTCACCGGGTCGTCCGGGGCCGCCGGCGGCAGCCCGAAGCAGCGCACCCGGAACTCGTCCTGCTCGAACTTCACCGGCTCGCCCGTGGCGTGCATCTTCACCGACAGGACCCTGCACTTCAGCCCGGCCACCGTCAGCACCTCGCCCGGCCAGAAGTGCGAGTGGACGTAAAGCGTCTTGCCTTTGCGCGTGAAGCCGCAGTAGTTCGACCGCCGCACCTGGCAGGGATCCGCCCCGTAGATCGTGTCGCCGTTACGCGCCATCCAGCGCCCTACCGCGCCGAGGATCTTCACCGATTCCTCGGGTACCGAGCCGTCGCCCCGCGGGCCGATGTTCAGCAGGTAGTTGCCGCCCTGGCGGGCGCAGGTGATCAGGTTCCGCACGATCGTCTTGGGCGACTTCCAGTCGTCGTCGGCGGCGTGGTAGCCCCAACTGTTGTTCATCGTCATGCAGGCCTCCCACGCTTTGCCCTTCGCCGCCTGGATCCGCTGCTCCGGGGTAGAGAAATCGCCCTCCAGCCGGTTGCGGTTGTTGACGATGATGTCCGGCTGCAGCTCGAAGACCATCTTGTTCATCCGCTCGGACTCCCAGCCCTTGGCGTCCAGCGGCCAGGCGACGTCGTACCAGAGGATGTCGATCTTGCCGTAGTTGGTCATCAGCTCCCGGATCTGGCCGTGGATGTAGGCGACGAAGCGCTTGCGGGCCGCCTCGTCCTCGGCGCAGCGCGCCCCGTCGGGATGGTGCCAGTCCATCAGCGAGTAGTAGAAGCCCACGCGCAAGCCCTCGGCCCGGGCGGCCTCAACGTACTCCTTCACCAGGTCGCGGCCGCAGGCGCGTTTCGGCGCGCAGTAGTCGGTGTATTGCGAGTTGAACAGACAGAAGCCTTCGTGGTGCTTGGTGGTCATCACCATGTATTTCTGGCCCGCCTGCCTGGCCAGCTTCGCCCAGTAACGGGCGGCGTTGGGTTTGGGGTTGAACTGGTCGGCTAGCTTCTCGTACTCGGCCACCGGGATGCCCTCATTCTCCATCACCCACTCGTGGCGGCCGAGGAGGCTGTAAAGCCCCCAGTGGATGAACATGCCGAACTTCGCCTCGTGCCACCACCGCATGCGGCGTTCCCGGTCGGCCGCTCCGCCGGCGGCCATCGCCGGTCCGGCGGCCATGAACCCCGGCGCGGCGGCCATCAAGCCCAGGTAATCTCTGCGGGACATACGAAGAGCCATGATTGGTCCTCCTGGTATCGTCTGGAATCTCGCGGCACAGTCTAGCACGGACCGCCTGTCGAGGAGTGACTTTTCTCTTACTTAAACGATAAATGACGCCCTCTCGGCGCGCGCCTGCCGCGGTGCTACAATCGGCGCAGGCCTTGCGATGACCGGACGGCGCCGCACCTTTCTTTTGGCGTTCGCCGCCGCGCTGGCGGCGGGCACGGTGGCGTGTTCCACCGAACCGGGAACCTTGCCCGCCTACGCGCGCTGGTCGAAGATCGAACTCACTTTCCGCGGCCCGTCCATGCAGGGCCTGGGCGATCCCAACCCCTTCGCTGTCGCCTTCGACGTGATGTTCACCGCCCCTGACGGCCGGGCGTTTCTGGCGCCCGGCTTCTACGACGGCGACGGCCAAGGCGGCATGGACGGCGACGTCTGGAAGGTGCGGTTCTCGGCGGACCAAAACGGCACTTGGTCCTGGTACACCCAGAGTCCAGAACCAAAGCTCAACGGGCTCGGCGGCAAATTCCTCGTCGTCGATCCCCCGGTGGACGCCCCGGATCTGTACCGATTAGGCCGCCTGGAATACGTCGGCGAGCGGTACCTCAAGTTCCGCGAGGGCGGCTATTGGATCAAGGCTGGGGCCGACGAGCCGGAAAACTGGCTGGGCCGCGCCTTCGGCCTCGACGATTGGGAGGCCAAGAAGCGCCAGGTCGACTACCTTGCCTCCGTCGGCGTCAACTCGATCTACGTGATGACCCATACCCTCGGCGGCGACGGCAACGACGTTTGGCCGTGGGCCGGCTCAACACCTGAGGAAGCCAAGCGCTACGCGGACCGCTTCGATCCGGCAAAGCTGGCGAAGTGGCGTGACTTCTTCGAGTACGCCCAGCGGAAGGGGCTGGTGATCCACCTGGTGCTGGAAGACGATTCCGCGTGGACCGGCTACGACCATACGCTCTACTACCGCCAAATCGTCGCCCGCTTTGGCGACCTGCCGGCGCTCTACTTCAACTTGTGCGAAGAGTACAACGAGTCGTACACGTTATCCGAAGCCTTGGCTTACTTGGATTTGTTGGGCACCCTCGACCCGTACGATCATCCGCGGGCCATTCACAACGTGAACGTGCCGCGGCCGGACTACGTGGATGCCCAATCCGTCCAGATGAGCAGCATCCAGACCTTGCCGCTGAAACCCGAAACGTTGAACCGCCTGGCCGGTTGGTGGGTGGCTGCACCGTTGGCGCGGAACCGCCCTCCCCTAGTTGTCAGCTTCGATGAAGCCCGGCCGGCACAAAGCCGCGGAAGCTGGTGGGCCGTGTTCCTGGGCGGGGGCGTCTGGGAGAGCATCCTGCCCGTCCAGGCAGGCTACAGCGAGTTCGGTCCGCAGTGGCGGCAACTCGGCCTGGCCCGGCGGTTCATGGAATCGATCCCGGCGCACAGAATGTTCCCGGCCAACCACTTGGTTACCGCCGGAAAAGCGTTTTGTCTGGCCCGGCCCGGAGAAGTTTACGCTCTGTATTTGCCGGCCGGAGGCGAGGTCACACTGGAGCTGCCCGCGGGCAACCGTTACCGTCTGCAATGGTTCGATCCCCGTGCCGTCGCCGTGACGCCGTGGACCGAGGCAGTCGAGATCGCAGGCGGGTCTCAAACGCTGGCGGCCCCGGGGCCCGGCGACTGGGCCGCCCGGCTCGAAAAGGTCGCCGGTGAAACCGCCGCGGCGCCGTTGGCGGTCGATGTAGTAGCGTTCTCATCAACAAACCAACCTGTCTCCATTCGCCTGCCCCTGCTTCCCGAGGAGACCGCCGCCGGGGCCGAATATGTGATCTTGAGCGCGCCGCGGTTTGGACGGCTCTCAGGCAAACCTCCCGAAGTGACCTACACGCCTAGGACGGGCTTCACGGGACAAGACCGGTTCACCTGGCAGGCCCGTACGCCGGCCGGCGAATCTCGTGCCGCCGCAGTGAGGATCTTCTGCAATGCCGCCGGAGCGAACCGCCCTCCGAAGGTCTACAATCAAACCGTGCGCGTGCGCCACGGCGAGACCGTCCGGTTCCTTCTGCGTTATTCCGACCGAGACGGCCCCGGTCCCTACGGAGTCGCGATCGTGAAAGATCCCGAGCACGGAACCGTAAAGACCCTGGACAACGAAGCGGTCTACACGCCGCAGGAAGGCTTCGCCGGGACGGACGCCTTCGAGTGGCGGATCAGCGATGGCATGGACCAGTCCGAAACGGCGCGGGTGCGCATCCGGATCGATTGACCGCCGGGCGATGATCTAGTGAAGGAGCAAGGCCGCGCTTCGGCGATGAGCGCTACGGTGGAACTCAAGGGAAGCTTCCCGGGCCTTCTGCGGCAGATGCTCGCCTCGGTAGGCCCGGTGGCGGCCGCTTTGTGCTTCTTTCTCTTCGGACTCCCCGGCTGGAGGATCTTCGCCGCCTCGGTGGTGTTCACGCCGGTGGTCGCTGCCATCGCCTGGGCCATTTCCCGTCTGGACCGGGCGCAGCTCGACGACGCATCCCAAACCATCCGCCGCCCACTCCGCCGGCCGCTGGCTTACCGGGACGTCGAACTGCTGCTGGGAGTGGAGACCCTGGGGCAACTGCAGGTGGTGGCACGCACCCGGCGGCGCGGCAACGAAATCCTGATCGTCGCCTACCCGGCGAGCCGGCGTGAGGAACTCGAAGAGGCGCTGGCCAGCCGGATGCCGCGCGCCGCCTGGCGATGGAGCCGTTACCGGAGCTGGCGCCTCAGCGCTCTGCTTATGATGTTGCTCGGATTGCTCTACGCGACGGGAGCCTGGTATTTCATCCGCAAGACGCCCACGGCGAAAGTGATCTGCGAAATGGTGCCCGCGCCAGCGGAAGCGCCCGCCGTCTTTCAGAGCGACAGCAGGGGACTGACGCTAACCCTGCCGAAGGAACTCGAGGGCGTCCGGCTCACCGTGATCCCCACCGGCGGCTTCCGAAGCGTTGGACAAACCGGCCGCACGTTTCTATGGCTGGCGGGAATCCAGACCGAACATGACCTGTTCCGCTACGCCGCCTGCTCGCGGTTTGGATTCGTCCCGCTGCTGTTCCGCGCCGTCCTGCTCGAGCGGTGGGAATCCGCCCGTATCCTCGCAGCGGACCGTCCGCCAGACCGGGCGCTGGCGATCCGCGGACGGCGCGAGGGTCGGGGTGAAGTCCGGCTGCTGGTGCAGAATGCCGAAGAACGGGTGGAGGCGGTCGTGGCCTTCATCGAACCAGAGGGCTTCGACGGGACAATGCTGCGCAAGCTCGTCACGGCGGCCTCCGTCCACACCGCCGCGGGTCGAAGCGGTTCGACATTCGGCGGAACTCCCGGCGGTCCCCCGCCGTATCCCTAAAGAGGCAACAGGAGCGCTCTATGTATTGCGACAAGTGCGGCAAACAAGTTTCCGAGACCGATCGTTTCTGCCCAGCGTGCGGACATGGGCTTCAGCCGGGGAAGAGTTCTTCGTCCGCCACGGTGTGCTGTCCCCCGCGGACGGTGGCCTCCCACGTGAAGATTCTCGGCATCCTCTGGATCGTGTGGGCCGTGCTGCACGTGCTGCCGATGGGCGGGATGCTGTTCACCGGCACCTGGCTGGCGCGACACGGCGACTGGTTCGGGTTTCACCACATGAACTTCCCCGGTTTCTTCGGCGCGCCGTTCATGATGTTTTTCGGCGGGCTGGCGCTGCTCGGCTCTCTGGCGGCGATCGTCGGGGGGATCGGACTGCTGAACTATTCCCCGTGGGCGCGTATCATTCTGATCATCTTGGGGATCTTCAGCCTGTTGAATTTCCCGTTCGGTACGTTGCTGGGAGCGTATACGCTCTGGGTGCTGCTGGCGCAGAACAACAAACTGGAATACGAACGGCTGGCCCGAGGCCGGTGAGCGGCCGGCCCCGTATGCCGCGTGCAGACTGGACTGCGGCGGAAGGCGGCCGAGTCCTTGTCACGGGCAGCACTTCGGGTTGGGCTGCGTCCGCCGATCGACAATCGTGAAATCGTCCGGCACTTGAAACTGGTCCGGGTCCGGATCGATACCGAGCTTGAAGTTGTACCAGCGCTTGACGCGGACGATTCCCGTGGGCTCCTTCACCGTCATTTCCGCCGGATAGCCGATCTCCGGGCACCACCAGGTCTCCATGTAGGAATCGTCGCCGGGCAGGTACATGCGGCTGCCGCGGCACTGGAATCCTTGGAGCTGCCGCGTACCCAGGAACTCGTACCTGGGCGCCTTCACACCCGCCGGCGGCGGCGTGACCGGCTGCTTGGCCCGCTCGCCCGGTTTGCGCCGCTTCGCGAGAGGGGCGCATAGGGCCAGTTTCCGGTCAGCCCGCAATTCATAGGAGATGCCGACCGTCTGGTCCGCGATGACGACCCGGTACCTCTCCCGGCGCTTGCCCGCGCCGATCTCGACCCAGTCCTCCTGGCGGACGCGGCCCTCGCGATCCCGCACATAGCGTCCGCGGATCACGACGGGTTCGGGATAACGGTCCGGATCCACGATGTGCGCATTGCTGGTTTCCACGTAGTCTGCTGAAAAGGCGGGGAATTCCTGCTCCTGCTGCTCCGCCCACGCCCCGCCGGCCGCGGCGCCGAACAAGACGAGCAACGTCGTCCACCGCATGGGAGCCCTCCTGCACCTCGGAGGTCGTGGAAACGGCCGAGGCGCCACCGTCTGTCCCAATTGTAGCCCCAGCCTTTGCCGGGCGGACCGATTTTCGATCAGCCGGCTTCGGCGGAACGATGCGCTTCCGATTCGGCTCGTCGAGGCCGAGCCGACCGCGCCGCGCTCGTATGCCCGGCTGGCGTATGTGCAATCTACGCCCCTCAATTCACGTACAATTGAGCACGGGCGATGACGATCACCCTCACCGGCGGCACGGGCTTCATCGGGCGCAAGCTCCTTGATCACCTGCGCGCCGCCGGCCACGAGGTGCGCGTCCTGTGCCGGTCACCGAAGACGGGCATTCCCCCGGAAGTGGAGCTGTTCCTCTGGGACGCAATGGAGGCCGATCCCCCGCTCGAAAGCCTCGAGGGCGCCGGCGCCGTCGTCCATCTGGCCGGCGAAAGCGTCGCCCAGCGCTGGTCGCCCGAAATCAAGAGGCGCATCCGGGCGAGCCGGGTGGAGGGCACCCGCCGCCTCGTCAACGTTCTCGCCCGCCTGGAGCGGAAGCCGGCGGTGCTGGTCTCGGCCTCCGCCACCGGCTACTACGGCGACCGCGCCGACGAGGAACTCACCGAGGACGCCGCTCCCGGCTCGGGCTTCCTCGCCGATGTTTGCCGCGAGTGGGAGGCGGAGGCCCGCAAGGCGGCCGAACTGGGCATCCGCGTCGTCACGCCGCGCATCGGGATGGTATTGGGCCTGGGCGGCGGCGCGCTGGCGCAGATGGTCCCCCCGTTCAAGATGTTCCTCGGCGGCCAGCTCGGCAACGGCCGGCAGTGGATGTCGTGGATCCACATGGAAGACATGGCCGGGCTGCTGGCCTTCGCCGTCGAGAACGCAAAGCTCGAAGGAGCGGTGAACGCCGTCGCGCCGAACCCGGTGCGCAACTCGCAGTTCACCCGCACGCTGGCCCGCACCCTGCGCCGGCCGGCGCTGTTCACCGTTCCCGAGCGCGGCCTGCGGCTGCTCTACGGCGAGATGGCCGAGATTCTGCTCGCCAGCCAGCGCGTCCTGCCGCGGGCCCTGGAGAAGGCCGGCTTCACCTTCCGCTTTCCCGAGCTCGGCCCTGCCCTGAAGCACCTGCTCGGGTAGCGCCGCGCTTGACCCCGCCCGCCGGGCGCAGGTAGCATTCCAGTCACGATGACCGATTCCAACCGCCGCGAATGGCTCCAAAGCGCAGCCGCCGCTCTGCTGCTCTCGCGAAGCGGCGCTTTCGCAGCTCCTTCCTCCGGCGGCGAATACACCCTCTTCTGGGGCGACTTGCACAACCACAACGCCGTCGGCTACGCCCAGGGGTCGCTCGAGAGGACCTACGACGTGGCCCGGGAGCACCTCGACTTCCTCGCCTTCACCCCCCACGCCCAGTGGCACGACATGCCCGAGATGCCCAACGACGCCCACATGAAGTGGGTGAACGGCTTCCGCGTTACCCGCGAGCGGTGGCCCGACGTTCAGAAGATGGCCGCGGCGAACAACAAGCCCGGCGAGTTCGTTTCCTTCCTGGCCTATGAGTGGCACTCGAGCAAGTTCGGCGACTATTGCGTCTACTACGCCGAAGACGGCAAGCCCCTGAAGTACTTCGATCACGTCCGGGACCTGCAAGAGTACGCCCGCGCCGCCGGCGCGCTGATCATCCCGCACCATCTGGCCTACAAACAGGGCTGGCGGGGCGCCAACTGGAAATACCTGGATCCGAAGCTCAGCCCGGTGCTGGAGATCTATTCCGAGCACGGCCTCTCGGAATGGGATCGCGGACCGCACGACTACATCCGCCACAGCATCGGCGGCCGCTGGACGCGCAACACGCTGCGCGAGGCCTTGCGGCGCGGCTTCAGGACCGGCGTCATCGCCAGCTCCGACGACCATCTCGGCTACCCCGGGGCTTATGGCGAAGGTCTCGTAGGCGTCTATGCCAAAGACTTGAGCCGCGAGGCCATCCTCGAAGCGATCCGCGCCCGCCGCACCATCGCCGTCACGGGGGACCGTATCCAGCTCCGCGCCACCCTGAACGGAAAGCCGATGGGTACCGAGCTCGCTTACGCCCGCGACCGCGAGATCGAGGTCGCCGTCCAGGGCGCCGATGAGATCGAGCGCATCGATGTCGTCAAGAACGGCCGCGTCATCGCCCGCCACTTCCCCGAGGACCACTTGCCCGAGAACGCCGAATGGCCCGGGGAGTTCCTCTGCCGCCTCGAGTTCGGCTGGGGCCCGTGGGCGGCGCTGAACATGGAACGCGTCGCCGACTGGGACGTCACCGCCACCATCGATGGCGGCAAGCTCCTCGGCCTGCTGCCCTGCTTCCAGTCCGGCCCTTACGACGAGAACCGCCGCAACCGCATGCTCACGCGCTCGAAGAGCTCCTGCCGCTTCCAGCTCTACACCTCCCGCAAACAGGCCTTCGAGGAGCGGGCTACCAACTCGGTGATCCTGCATCTGGCCGGCGGCCCGGACGCCGCGCTGGAGGTCAAGCTGGCCAAGCCCGCCCGCCTGACGCTGCGCCGAAGCCTCTTGGAACTGGCCGAGTACAACGAGATCGAGTTCACCGGCCCGTTCACCAGCGAGAGCTTCGTCGTCCACCGCCTCGTGCCGCCACAACTGTTCCGCACGACGTTCAAGACCACCGATCGCGGCGAGCGCGGGCGCACGGACTGGTACTACGTCCGCGTCGTCCAGACCAACGGCCACCAGGCCTGGTCTTCGCCCTTCTGGGTGGAAGGCTGAGGGGCCCGGCCGGCCTCAGGCCAGCTCGCTGACCGCCTGGATCACCGCCTTGATGTAGCCGTAGCAGAAGGCGAACGCCTGGTAGTGTCCGGGATCGTCCGGGTGGTGCGGCACGTGGTCCGGCATCAGCATGTAGGGATAGCCGACCTCTTTGTAGACCACCGCCGCCCGGATCATGTCCACGTCGCCGTTGTCCGGGAAGGTCTCGACGAAGTCGTCGCGGCGGCCCCGGATGTTCCGGAAATGGACGTTGAAGATCTTGCCGCGGCTGCCGAAGTAACGGATGACGTCGTAGATCTGCTCGCCGGGCCGCTCCAGCATCTCGGCCACAGTGCCCTGGCAGAAGTTCAACCCGTGGTACGGGCTTTCCTGGATCGAGACGAACTTCTTCAGCCCCTCGACGGTGCCCAGCACCCGGACCACTCCTTGATAGCCCTCCGGCGGCACGCCCGGATCGTGGGGGTGGCAGGCCATGCGGACCTTGTACTCCTCGGCCACCGGGATCACCCGCTCCAGGAAGTACTCGATCCGCTCCCAGAAAATGTCCGCCGTCACGTCGCCGGCGCGGGTCTTCGGCTTCGGCGGTTTGGCCTCGGCCAGCTTCCAGGTGGAGAGGCTGATACCGCCGCGGCCCCTGGTGCGCTCGGTCCGCAGCACCCCGAGGATGCTCATGTTGTACTTCATCGCCGGCACGCCAGCTTTGGCGCAGGCCTCGATCGACTTTTGGATGTCCTCGATGTCGCGATCGCGCTCCGGGCTCTCGCCGAGCATGATGGCCGGGCGCTTTTCGTGGTCGATATGGCTGGAGGTCAAGAACGGCGCGCCCACCATGTCGAGGCTCACACCGTGCTTCTCGCACCGCTCCCGGAGCTTCTCCAGGTCTTCGGCGGTGTAGCGCTTCAGGTTGCGCCAGTTGTCGGGCCAGCCGCAAATGTGCTCCACGCCGTGACGCTTGAAGAAGGCCAGGCGGCGGTCATCGGTAGGCCCGCTCTGGCAGCCGAGGACGAACTTCACCGGCCCGCCGCGCTCCCCGCGCCCGGAAGCTTGCTTGGCGCCCGGCCGCGCGCAGGCCGCCGCCCCCGCGCCGGCTGTCAGGGAAAGAAACGTCCGCCGTCTCATGCCCGTGGAGTCTACCACAGCGCCTCGGCCGCGGCGTATAATCGTGCGTGCAACCGGAGGTCATGATGAAACTGACACGCCGCACGTTCCTGACAGCTTCTGCGCTCGCCGGAGCGGCCCGTCCAGGGGCCGCCTACGCTGCTAACGATCAGATCCAGATCGGCGTCATCGGCGCCGGCGCGCGCTCTCATGAACTGATGCAAGCGCTGCTCGAGCTGCCGGGCAACAAGATCGTCGGCGTCGTCGATGCCTACAAAGGCCGGGTGACGCGCACCAAGGAGCGGGTCGGCAATCACGTCCGCGCTTACCCGTCATACAAGGAGCTACTGGCGGACTCCTCGATCGACGCCGTGCTGGTCGTCACGCCGGACCACTGGCATGCCCCCATCGTGCTTGACGCCATCGCTGCCGGCAAGGACGTTTACTGCGAGAAGCCCCTCACTTACCGCTCCTCTGAAGGCATAAAAATCGCCCGGGCGGCGAACAAGGCTGGGCGGATCGTCCAGGTGGGCAGTCAGGGCATGAGCGGGCCGCTGCAGCGCAAGGCCAAGGCGATGATCAAGCAAGGCAGGCTCGGCAAAGTTACCATGGTCCGCGCTGCCTTCAACCGCAACACCGCCTCCGGCGCCTGGATCTACCCGATCCCGCCGGACGCCTCTCCCGATACCGTCGATTGGGAGATGTTCCTGGGCCCGGCGCCCAAGCGGCCGTTCGATCTCGAGCGCTTCTTCCGCTGGCGCTGCTATTGGGACTACTCAGGCGGCATCGCCACGGATCTGTTCGTTCACCTCTGCACGACGATCCACTTCTTGCTCGACGCCAAAGCACCGGCCAAGGTCGTCGCCATGGGCGAGCTCTACCGGTGGAAGTCGAGCCGGGAAGTGCCCGATACGCTGAACGCCATCCTCGAGTACCCGGACGGGTTCGTAGTCAATCTGAGCGCCACGTTCAACAACCAGGTCACCTCCGAAGGCAGCTTCCAGTTCCTCGGCACGGAAGGGACCATCAACCTGGCGCGGGAAATGACCTTCACGCCGGAGCACCCCATCGAGGATAACCGCTGGATCGTCGAAAGCTGGCCGAAGGCGCTGGAAGAGGCCTATTACAAAGATCCCAGCGTCCTCAAGAGCGAGGTGCCCTCCACCTGGCCGGCCAAGGCGATCCAGGGCGTCGAGCGGTACCACCACCAGGGACGGAACACCACGGTGCTTCACCTCAGTCACTTCCTCGACTCGATCCGGACGCGCAAACCGTACTGGGAAGACGCCCTTGCCGGACACCGCGCCGCCGCATGCGCCCATATGATCAATCTCTCGGCGAAAGAACACCGCGTAGTCGAGTGGGACTTCGCCAAGGAAGACATTAAGGCCTGAATTTTGCGCCGGGGCGCGCGAATGCCAGCTTTCCGAAAACTCCTCCTCTCCTGACGGCCTCCTCTCCCGAGGGGAGGCCGTTTTCCTCCCATGCGGATGCGTTGGGCCGTTGGGCCGTTTTCTCTCCGCCACCAGCGTGCTTCAATGAGAACGTGGCGAAACGACCCTCTACCCGTATCACGCGCATCGCCGGCCGCCTCACCGTCCACCGCGACGGCTACGGCTTCGTGATTCCCGACCGCGAGCTGCCCGGCGTCGCCGGCGATATCTTCATTCCTCCGGACGCCCTGGCCAACGCCATGCACGGCGACCGCGTCATGGTGAAGCTGGTACGTCTCGGCCGCGACGGCCGCGCCGAGGGCGCCATCGTCAAAGTAACCGAGCGCGCCCACCAGACCGTCGTCGGCGCCTTTCGTAAGATGCGCCGGCACAACTACGTCGAGCCCCACGACACCCGCATCCAGCAGTGGATCGAGATTCCCCCGGGCATGGAGAAGCCGCCATCGAACCTCGAGGACGACCGTGTCGGCCCCGCCTCCGTCTCCGTCTCCGGCTCCGATGAGCTCGACGGCATGATCGTCAACGCCGAGATCATCAAGTTCCCCAAGCGCGGCGGGAACCCCGTGGGCCGTGTCATCGAGATTCTCGGGCGGCCCGGCGATTTCGGCGTGGACGTCGAGATCATCATCCGCAAACACCACATTCCCCACCGCTTCCCGCCCGAGGTCCTCGAACAGGCCCAGCGCATCCCCTCGGTGATCCGCCAGGAGGACCTGAAAGGCCGCCGCGACTTCCGCAGCTTCGACGTCGTCACCATCGACGGCGAGACCGCCCGCGATTTCGATGACGCCGTCTGGGTGGACCGCCTCGACAACGGCCGTTACGCCCTCCACGTCCACATCGCCGACGTTAGCCATTACGTCCAGCCGGATACTCCCATCGACCGCGAGGCGGCGCTCCGCGGCAACAGCGTCTACTTCCCGGACCGCGCCATCCCCATGCTGCCGCTCGAGCTCTCCACCGACATCTGCTCGCTCAATCCAAAGGTGGACCGGCTCACCATGTCCGTGTTGCTCGAGATCGACCGCCAGGGCCGGGTGGTCAAGCAGGAGTTCTGCCGCGGCGTCATCCGCAGCGCGGAGCGCATGACCTACACCAACGTCCACCTGCTGCTCGAAGGCGACGCCGGTCTACGTGAGCGCTACGCCCCGCTGGTGGAGCGCTTCGAGCTGATGCGGGAGCTGGCGATGATCCTCAACCGCATGCGCACCCGCCGCGGCGCGATCGACTTCGACCTGCCCGAGCCCCTGATCGAGTTCGACGAGTTCGGCGAGATGGTGGGCATCGGCCGCAGCCCCCGCAACATCGCCCACCGCATCATAGAGGAGTTCATGCTAGCCGCCAACGAGGCCGTCGCCTCGCATCTGGAGGAGGCCGGCCGCGAGCTCGTCTACCGGATCCACGAACCGCCGGACCCGCAGAAGGTGATCGAGTTCGAACAAATCGCCCGGCACTTCGGCGTCTCGCTGGGCATCCGCGGCCTCGACTGGAAGCGCTTCCCCCAGGTTCATCGCCGCCGCGGCGGCCCTAAGGTCCGCAAAGACATCGTCATTCCCGTCGAGGACATCAAGATCACGCCGCGGCACTACCAGCGGCTGATCAAGAAGATCGAAGGCAAGCCCGAGGAGCGCATCCTCACTTACCTCATGCTCCGCTCCCTGAAACAGGCCCGCTACTCGGAGGCCAACCACGGCCACTTCGCCCTCGCCTCCCCCGTCTACACCCACTTCACCTCCCCCATCCGGCGTTACCCCGACCTGATCGTCCACCGCGCCCTCGGCGCCTTGCTCGACGGCCGCCCCTCGGAGTTCGTCCCCGCCCAGCTCCAGAAGCTGGCCGCGCATTGCTCGGATACCGAGCGCCGGGCCGACGAGGCCGAACGGGAGCTGGTGGAGTGGAAAAAGCTCAACTTCATGACGGACCATCTCGGCGACCACTTCCCCGCCCTCATCACCAACACCTCGCCCCACGGCTTTTTCGTCGAGCTGGAGGATCTGTTCGTGGAGGGCCAGGTACCCATCGACACCTTGCCAGGAGAGCGCTGGAGCTACAACGAAACCACCCGGGAGATAGTGGGCTCACGCACCGGCCGGCGATACTCAATCGGCGACCGGCTCACCGTTCAGCTTATCCGGATCGACGCCATCGAGCGGCGTCTTTACTTCACAGTGGTGGAGCCGGAGGCCCGCTCCCGGCGCCGGAGGAGGCGGTCTTGAGGAGAAGCCGGGCGCTCAGCGGCGGCGCCGGCGGTAGAAGACCTCGGGATCCTTCACCCAGGTCTTGAGAAGAATCAAGAACAGCGCCAGAAGACTTGTCAGCGTGGCGGCAGTGCCGATCACCAGGTAGTCGATGGCCCCATGCGGTCCGGGTAGCGCCTTGTAAAGAATTAGAACCACGGCCGCGAAGACACTGGTGACACCGGCGCCGAGTGCGAGGACACGAGTGGGGCTCCACATAAAGTCCACACGTAGTATCGACCGGGCGGGGGCGGAGCGTTAATTGTACTTTTCGTAGATCACCTGCCGGCGGTCGAAGCCCTCCTCCAGGAGCAGGTGGCGGACTTCGTTCACCATCTCCTTCAGCCCGCACACGTAGACGTCGATATCCCGCCGCCCGCCCACCGCCTCCAGCACGTGGTCCTGCACGTAGCCCGTGCGGCCCTTCCACGAGGCGTCCGGCCGGCTCACCACCGGCCAGAAATGGAAGTTCGGGCGCTCCTTCTCCAGAGCCTCGAACTCTTCCCGGTAGAGGATGGCGTCCGCGTAACGCACGCCGAGGATCAGCGTGTAGTCCTTGCCCGCCTGCCAGAGCCGCTCATCGAGCAGCATGGAGCGGAACGGCGCCACCCCGGTGCCCGTGGCTACGAAAACGGCGTCCCGGATGGGCTCCCGTAAGGTGAAGCTGCCGTAAGGGCCTTTCATCGGAACGGCCTCGCCCGGCTCGAGCGAAAACAGGTGCGGCGAGAAGGAGCCCAGCTTCACCCGGTTCAGGCACAGCTCGAAGCGGTTCCCGTTGGGCGGCGAGGCGAGCGAGTAGGCCCGGGTCACCTTCTTTCCGCCCACTTCGTCGCTCAGCGAGACGAACTGCCCCGGCCGGAAATCGAACTCGCCGGCCCCTTCCACTTCGAAGACGAAGTGGCGGACCTCCGGTGCGATGTCTTTGTAGCCCAGCAGCTTAGCCTTCGACGTCACGTTCTTTGGAAAGCCCCTCGTCGAGTGATCGGGCCGAGTCGAGAAGAGCCTCGAGCAGCGCCGGATGCCCCTCCAGCCCCGGCGCAATCTCCACCCGTACACCCTTATGGATGCGCGAGGCCTCGGCGGCGATGCGCGGCAGGTCCTCAGCCGCGTGCCGCCCCAGCGTAAGGAAATAGGGCAGCACGACGATCCGCTCCGCCCCCCGCTCGGCCAGCTTGCCCACCGCGTCCATCAGGTCCGGCGGCGTGCAGTCGAGAAACGCCGTCTCCACCAGCTCGAACCCCCCGGCGCGCGCCAGCTCAGCCGCCACCTGCCGCACGGCCTCGTTCGCCTCCTCCAGGCGCGAACCGTGGGCAAAGACGATGTAGCCGGTCCTCACAGGTCTGGCCCCTCTGAGCGCCGCCTCTCAGGGCCGGATGATCGTCGGCCGCGTGGCGGGGGTCCCGGCGTGCTGCGCCCGGCCGAAAGCCTCGCGCAACTTCGCCAGGAAGGCCCGGCCCCGCTTGCGCCGGTTCTGGTACAGGTCGCCCAGACGGCGGAGGAAGATCAGCGCCCCCATCAGGTCCCGGTCGCGGAAGCTGTGCATCCCCGTCTCTTCGAACCACTTCTTCCGGAACTCTTCGATGCCGGCCCGCACCCTCTCGTAGACGTTCGCCGCGTAGGGGTTCGCCGGCTTCGTCTCGTAGATCACGCCCGATTCGAGCGTCTTCAGCGTCCGGATCATGGCGTCGAGCGCTTCCAGGACGTCCTTGTCCGCCGTCCCGGGCATGCCCAGCCCCGCTTCCGCCACCAGGCGGCCCGCCTCGCTCACCAGCGGCCCGTTCTGCGCCAGAAACTCCTCGGTGATCTCGACCTCCCGGTACGGCAACTCTTCCGGATCCAGCTCGTTCGGCTTCTCGCGGGCGTGGGCCTCCCGCAAGTATTCGCACTCCAGCGGGCAACTGATCGTTTGCTCCCGCTCTTCCCCGCAGCACAGCGGGCAAATCTCGGCCCTCAGCGCCAAGCAATAGCGCTTCGGACGCCGCTTTTCACAGATTTCACAAACAGCCATGCTCGCTCATCCATCCCAGGCGTCCGCCTTGCGGTAGGCCCGGAAGCATTTCTCCAGCCCCTCCATGCCCGGCTCCGAAAGGCCGTGCTCCATGCCGACGATGCCCCGGTACCCCTTGGCGTGGATGGCCCGGAAGACGTTGCGGTAGTTGATCTCGCCGGTGTACGGCTCCTTGCGCCCCGGCACGTCGCCCACCTGGAAGTAGCCGATCCAGTCCCAGTACTTGCGGATGTTGTCGATCAGGTTCCCCTCGGAGATCTGCTGGTGGTAGATGTCGAACAGGATCCGCACCTTGGGGTGGTTCACCGCGCTGACGATCTGGTGGGCGTGGCTCGAATAGACGACGAAGTAGCCGGCGTGGTCCACCCGGACGTTCAACGGCTCGAGCACCAGCGTCATCTTGCTGTCCTCGACGATCTCGGCCGCCCGCTTCAGCGCTTCGATGCAGTTCTTCGTCTGTTCCTCGCGGCTCAGGTAATCGACCGCCAAGCCGCTGGTCACCGTGGCCGCCTCGTTCTCCATCACCCGGTGGACCTCCAGGGCCTTGCGCACGTCGGCCAGGAAACCCTCGTGGAACTTCTTGTCCACCAGAGCGTCGCCTTTCCATCCGCCGGAGTTGACCACGAAAACGCCCATCGCCATGCCGAGCTCGTCGCGTTTCTTGCGGATCTTCTCGATCTCGGCCATCGAGTGCCGCCGCGCCAGCCCGTTGTATTCGAAGGCCCGGAACCCCCATTCGGCGTAGATCTCCAGTTGCCGTTCCACGGGCAGATGCCGCAGGAAGCCGATCCGGGGCGCGTAGCGCAGGTGGTAGGAATCAGGCTTCGGGCGGGCCGCCAGCGGCATCGAGGCCAGCGCCGCCGCCCCCAGGAACGATCGCCGGTCCATGTTAGCTCCTATCGTATCATCTAGCTTAGATGGCCCTGACCGACCTGTATTTCAAAGTGGAAGTCGAACACGGCGACGACGAGCGCCTGGAACGGATCGTCGCCGAGATCGAGCGGCAGATCCGCAAAGTCTACATCGTGCGCTCGGTGGAGTTCTCCCACGCCGTCAGCCGCCAGGAGCAGTGATCCCTCAGCCGAAGACCGTCTTGTAGGTCCGCTTGAAGAACGGGTCTGTCATCCCGGCGATGTAGTCGCAGATAACCCGGTGCGGGGGCTGCGAGGCCGCCTGGGTCCGGTAAGGTTCCGGGAGCCGGGCAGTGTCCTCCAGGTAGTACTCGAAAAGCCGGCCGATCATCGTTTGTGACCGGCGCCTCTCCTCGACGAGCGCGGGAGAGTCGTAAACCCGGGTCTGCAGGAAGCGTTTCAGCTCCTTCACGGCCGCCGCGCCTTCCGCCGTGAAGCTTGCGAGCCGCGTGGAGCACCGCCGCACTTCTTCGTGGTCCGCCACCCCAGCCGAAGCGGCCTTTCCGCACGTGCCCTCGATCGTGCTGGAGACCAGCCAATCGAACAGCGTTCGCAAGGCCTCGTGGAAAACAACCCGCTCGTTGGCGTGCGGATATCGCCGCCGGGCGGGATTCAGAAACCGGGCGAAACATTCGACCCTCGCGGCGATCTCATCGGCGGCGACCAACCCTGCGCCGCATGCATCATCCAGATCCGCCGTGTTGTAAGCGATTTCATCCGCTAGGTCGATCAACTGGGCTTCGAGCGGCGGGCGCAGTCCAGGCAGGTACTCGGCCAGATCCCCGTCCGCGCCCGGCTCCAGGTCCCGGGAGTGCTTCACGATCCCTTCCCGCACCTCGAAGGTCAGGTTCAGACCGGGGAACGCGGCGTAGCGCTGTTCGAAACTCTCGACGATCCGCAGCGCGTGCAAGTTATGGTCGAAACGCTCGCCGAAAGCACGCATCCTCCGGTCCAGCTCCTCCTCGCCGGCGTGCGCAAACGGGGGATGACCGATGTCGTGGGCGAGCGCCAGCGATTCGGTCAGGTCCTCGTCGAGTCCGAGCACAACCGCCACGGTCCGGGAGATCTGGGCCACCTCAATCGTATGGGTCAGCCGGTTGCGGAAGTGGTCCGAGAGCCCCGGCGTGAAGACTTGTGTCTTGTTTTCCAAGCGCCGGAAGGCCCGGGTGTGAATGATCCGGTCACGGTCTCGCTGGAACGGGTTGCGATAGGGATGCTCCGGCTCAGGGTACCGCCGTCCGCGTGACGCGGAAAGCGGAAAGCGCAAGTGCCGGAGTTCGCCGGCCATGAAGACAGCGAGGTTATCAGTTATTGGGCCGCCGCCTCTGGAAGTTCTCCCAAGGCCGTGAGAGCCGCCCGGCTCACGGGGCCGCGGCTGGCCCGCAGCGGCTCGAGCAGCTTCCGGGCTTCCTCGGGATTCCGCTTGCCGATGACCCGCGCCAGCTCGATCGTTGCCTGCTCCTTGGAAACGAGCACCGTCGGGTGCTCGATTAGCTCTCGCAGAATTTTTTCGGCTTCGTCTGTCTTTCCCTGTCTGGCGTAAAGCTGGGCCAGCGAGTAAGCGGCCTGCGAGCTGTACGGCTGGCGATCCGCCTCGGCCGCCTCCCGGAACCGCCTCTCAGCCTCGGTCTCGTCGCCCTGGTTCAATGCGGCCAGCCCCAAGTAGTACGTTGCAATCGTCGCCTCGTCAGTGTCGGGATACTTCTCGATGATTTCGCCGAAAGCTTTCTCGATGGCCGCGTGCTTCTCTTCCTCGGTCTTGAAGCTGCGGATGTACGGGTTGGGCACATCCCCCACGGTGGCGTTGTAGACGGCGAAAGCCTCCCGCAACGCCGCCTGCCGGATCGAGTGCTGCTGCTTGGAGTAGTAGTAGGCTCCAACCGCTGCGGCGATGGCCACCACCGCCACGATACCGACAATGGCGGCCTGCTTCCGGTGGCGTTCCAGAAACTCCAGCGCCTCGCCGACTTCAACGGCGAACTTGTCCGTCTTCAGTTCTTTACGAGTCAGCCTGTCCACGGAAAACCTCGGGAAAGCCGGCCGTCCCTCCACACACCTGCGCCGAAAAGGTACGGATTGCGGTCAGGTGGCGACGGACTTCCGGAATCTTGTTTCATGCTACCACACGGCGCCGGCGCCGCTGGCTCAACCCGCCGGAATCAGTTTCCGCCGGATGGCGAACTTTACTAGCCCGGCCACGTCATGGATGCCGAGCTTGCGCATCAAGCTCGCACGGTAAGTGTCCACCGTCTTGGGGCTCAACTCCAGCCGGGCGGCGATTTCCTTGGCCCGCACCCCGTCGATCAGCAGGGTGAACACCTGGTATTCCCGGGCGGACAGGGTCTCTAACGGATCCTTGTCGTCCTGGGGGTTAGGCGCGATGAAGATCTGTTCCAGATCGACGAGGGGAGACACGTAAACGCCGCCCTTGAGAACCTCTTGGAACGCCTCCAACAGATGGCGGCCGGGACCATTCTTCAAAACGTACCCGCTGGCTCCGCTCCGCAACACCTCCACGGTCGTCTTGCGGTCGGAACGCGTGCCCAAGATGACGCTCCGCGTCGGAAGCCCCTTGAGGCGTATCTTCCGGACCACTTCCAAAACGAAGAGCCGCGAAATCTCGAAATCGAGAACCGCCAAGTCAGGCCGCCGCTCCTCGATTGCGGCCAGTGCGGATTCGCCGTCCTCGTAGTGCCCGAGGACACGATACTGGCCCCTCCTCTCGCACAACGCAGAGATGGCCTCTCGCACAAGGGCCAGAGGTTCCGCCACGATAACCGTGTACGGCCTCTTCGTCGGGTCCTGGTCGGAATGTTCCATGCCCGGAAGCCACAGTGGCCGGTGCGGGTTTTGAAAACGGGCCGGCGAAAGTCAAATAGCGCCGGCGGGGGCTCGTGCCCGAATCAGCCGAAGCTACGAACCGCCGCCGACTCGTCGTCGTACACTTCGAATACGGTGTACAGCTTCGTAATTTGAAGCAGATCCTGAATACGCTTGGTCAGGTTGAGGAGCTTCAATTGCCCGCCCTGATTGGTCACGGTCGTGAACGCCGACACCAGCTCGCCGATACCCGAGCTGTCGATGTAAGTGACATTGCCCAGGTTCAGCACGAGTTTCTTTTCACCCTTGGAAACCAAGTCCCGGATCGTGTCACGGAACGAACTGGCTCCTTCACCCAGGGTGATTCTGCCCACAGCATCGATCACGGTTACATCACCGACTTTTCGAACACTCAGTTTTACACTCACAGATCCTCTCCTTGATTGCTCACACGTCGCTGATCGCCGCAGCGTCTCCGCCGCGGCTCAGGCCTTCCGGTTCAGATACTTCACCAACATGAACTCCGTCCCGGTGGGCTCGACCCGGCGAACATCGAACTCGTCCATGAACGTCTTCATGAGAAAAATCCCACGGCCGGACTGGTTCAGTAGATTCTCTTGGGCCAGCGGATCGGGGATCGACTCGACGTCGAAACCCTGACCTTCATCCGCAACCAAGATCGTCAGCCGGTCAGATCCCTTGATCACGGAGAGCCGCACCTTCTTGCGCTCACTGTACCGGTTGCCATGAACCACCGCGTTGACGACGGATTCCCGAACCGCCATTCCGATCTGATACCGGGAGTCTTCATCGAACCCCATTTCCTCGGCGGCCTTTAGCACAATCTCCTCGGCAGCATCGACGCTTTCGAGGGTGGAATCGAGCATCGTCACCACGCTGGTGGTTCCGCCGCTTGAATTCTCAGGCATATTCAATCTGCGGCCGCCGCGTGGCCAATCCGAATCGTTACCTTAAAATAACCTAGAAACCAAAGTCAACTTAAGCAGCGCCGCGGCCCCTCCGAGACTAGCCTTCTCAGCGGCCACTATCCAATCCTGAAGCGGCCACCTCGTGAACCTGGAATGCCTCATCCAGCCACAAGCCGACAATCGGCAAAACGGCGTGACGTTGCTGGAGCAGGCGCACCGCGCTGCGGATGTGCACGAGCCGCTGCTACTTCGCCACTGGGTTGCCGGCGCAGTCGTGGCAGCCCGCCACGGCGATCCCTGCCGCGCCGTGCTTCTCAACGGGGACGTCGCACCGGGCCAGAATCGCCCCCCGGGCTGCGTCATCGCCCTCCGCCAATACGTCGGTTCGCCACCGGCTCGGTGACCATGTCCACGAACTCCACCCCGAACCGCTCGCCTAGATATCGATCACCGGGATCTCTGTCCGGCCGTCCATGCAATTCACCGCGGTGCAGAACGTCATATCTCCTCCAGTCCGCAGTAGTGCATGATTCTCCCGCGGCCTCCGCCCCAAGCTCTCCAATTCACAGCGAGCGCAGAAAAGCAAGCAAGTCGGCGATCTGCCGCGATGTCAAATGCGAGGTCCTGCCGCGGAGGTCGCCATGGTTCCCCTCGGTGATCACTGCCTCCAGATCAGCGTAGCGGCCGTCGTGCAGATACGGAGCCGTGCGGCGGACCTCGATGAGCGACGGAGTCTTGAAGTGTAGCTGGGGCACGCGAGCGCCGTTCTCATCGAGCGTGAAGTCGAACCTGCCGTGGGTACCCACGTCATGAAGCCGGTTGTCCGTGTAGAGCGGCGGGGGGTGACAAGAGCTGCAGCCCACTTCGCCGGAGAAGAACAGTCTCCGGCCCCGCTCGACTGCCTCGGGGTCCAAGATCACACCCGGCACAGGCTGTAGCGATCTGATGTAAGCCTCGATCGCCCGAGCCGTTTCCTCCGTAGCCTTGCTAGACAAAATGTGACGGAGGCCCGCACGAACCGCGTGTGCGGTGTCCGGCCGCGCTCCCGTCCACATGACCGGCGAGGAGCGGTGCGAATTCACAAGGCTCCGCGTGTTCTTGGGATTGCCGATGCCGTCGTTCGCCAGGTCCCAGTTCAGTCCGTCCACTCGACCGTCGGGATGACACGACGAGCAGCTCTGCCACCGTTGGAAGCAAATGGTCGCGTCGTGAAACAGCATTTCCCCGCGGCGCTCGAGCGTCATCGGTTCTTCCGGGCCCACCGGGAACGTTCGCAAGGCGGGCGGTTCGCCTGGTATCACCTGCGTCAGCGTTCGCGTGAAGTATTCGGCCACCCACACTCCCTTGCTGTCCGCGGCCAGTGCACGGGGGCCCTTCCCAGGGAGCTTCACACGCCGGCGAATGCCCGCAAGAAACCCCAACATGTTGATCCGGTCGTCCCCCGTGGCGGCAATGCGTTCCATCAATCCGGCTAGGTCGATAATGCTCAGTTCGTGAGTGCCGGCGTGCGTTACGTATAGCAGCTTGGAGTCGGGACTGACGGCGACAGCCCATGGGTTCGCAGCTCCGTTGGCGGGGTCGTCCAGTAGCACTGTGGCATGAAGCCGGCGCGCTTTCACATCGACGATGCTCAATGCATTGGTGTTGATCCAGCCCTGCTCAAGTTGGGTCGTGTGGGCCGTAAAGCGCGCCACGATGTGGGTCAGGAACGCCCAGCGGCCGTCTGGCGAGAGCGCCAGGCCCCGCACGCTGGTCGATCCGTTGGGGAGTAGGATGCAAGGCCCCTCGACGAAACAGACCTTCGCTGCTACATGGGGCGCCAGCGCCGGCTGGTCCGGAAGGGCGCAAGCGATCACTTCGCCGGCTTTGGCGAACGGCTCCCGGCAAGGCGCCGAGATGGGTTCCCGCGGTGGAACCGGTTGGCGTCCAAGGATCCGGCCCGAGGCTGTTTCAACGACGATGGCCTCGCCCGGAGTTCGCCAGGCCACCGTGATCCGGTCGCCTCCTGTCGAAAGAGCCAGCCAGGTGCAAATCCAAATGCCGAGCAACGCTCAGTCCACCTCCGCAACCACCCGGATGCCCACGTTATAGACCGGCTGCCACTTCGGGTAGGCCCACCGGAACCCAGAGGTGGCCCGGTGCGGCCGGTCCATGAACGAGCCGCCCCGCACGACCATCCGGCCGGGACGGCCGATTGGTTTGCCATCAGAGTAAGAAACGTACTCCGACCGCGTCCACTCGGCGACGTTGCCGTGCATGTCGTAAAGGCCCCAAGCGTTGGCGAGATACCGCCCGGGCGGGGCTGTGAGCATCTGTTTGTCGTTGACTCCGTCCACCCGCAGGATCCAATCCGGCTGCCCCGCACGCAACACGTCGCGTCCGGGTTTCGGCGGCCCCCAGGCGCCGTGGTTGGTCTCGCGGTGGATCGCCTCCTCGACGATGCCTTTCAAGCTGGCATCGGCCAGGTTGGCGAAGGGACTGAATACAGTGCGGAGGAAACCATAGTAAAACGGGGTGGCCGTGCCCGCCCGCGCGGCCCATTCCCACTGCTCCTCGGTCGGCAACGTGAAGCGCAAACCGGTCTTCTCGGAAAGCCAGCCGCAGAACGCCATCGCCTGCTCCCAACTCACTCGAACCACCGGCTGTTCGGGACGGTTCAGAGGAAATCCCCGCTCCTCGGTGTTGATGTGGAGCACGTTCAGGTACCGGCTGTCGTGGTCAGGATCAAATAGAGCGTATTCGGCGTTCGTAATCTCGGTCGCGGCCATCCAAAAGGGTTTCTCGATCCTGACGCGGTGCAACGGCCGCTCGTCGGGGGCCCCTACGGCCGATCCCATCACGAACTCGCCGGCCGGAATCAACATCAAAGTCAGTTTGCGTCCATCGCCGAGATCCACTTCCCGCTGTATCTGCTTCCCAAGCTGCTCCCCGGCGGCTTTCTGGCGCTCGAATGCCTCCAGGACGTCGAAAGGCCATCCCGGAACAACCGGGGGCTCACCGCGCGGCTCCTCTGGCTCCGGCGCCACCGGCTCCACCTTGGCCGCCGGAAGCGCCGGAACCTCATCGAAGTCCTGCGCCGCTCCCCCGTAGAGCTTTGCCAGCTCGACGCGCCGCTGCCGTCCGCGGAACGGAACCTCCAACACGTCGCTCCAGGTTCCGTGGCAGGGCACGTTCAAATCGATCCAGGTGTAGATGCGTTCCCAGGCTTCGCGGTCCAGCCTCACGCCGTGATGGCCTTTCGCGAGCATCTGCACAAGTTCGCTCGTCGAGGCATGGTACTCAGCGACGTTCGAAAGCACATAATCGCCTTCCAGGCCGTAACGGCGCACATAGGGGTGGAGCGCTTCGTAGGCCGGCGTGAACTTCACGTAGACGTTCTTGCGACGGCGGTGGCGCAGCAGTTCCGGGCGGTAAGTCCCGTGGTCCACTTCGCCCCACCAGCCGGGAACCGCTGCGAGTATCCCCTTGTATTCCGGGAAATGCTCCTCGCCCCGCAAGTCCGGTAGAGCGTCCTCACCGTTGTGGCAACTGACGCAATAACGGTCCAGAACCGGCCGCTGGATGTCACGCTCAAAATCGAATCCGCGCGCCGGACCGTAGAATTCTTCAATGCGGGCGGGCTCGCGGGTGGCGGCGATCGTGGCTTTGACCGGTGGCGCCATGTTTTGCGACTCGTGACAGCCGACGCACGACTTGAACTCGCCGGGCATCACCGTGAACCAGCTCCGCATCACCTGCAGCGCCGCTCCATCTGCGTCCAATGGCTGTACGGCGATCGGAATGTTCGCCGGCACGCGGAACATCGCCGATCCATCCTCCTCCACCGGCACGGTCCCTAAGATGCGCATCACGTCCCAGGGCCCGTCGATCCCGATCTTGTCCCACCCTGACAGGCCTCGGTAGCCGAAGTGGTACGCGTGGATCCGCAGCTTCTTCACCTCGCCGCGGGGCAACCCGCGCAACCCCGGCCCGGCGTAAACGTCATGGATATAGACGGTGCCTTCTTTCTGCTTCAGATCCACCCGATCGGGCAACACGGGCGGGCGTACGCTCTTGCGCAGCGGCACGGGATCGAGCAAAGCGTACCCTTCCACTTCGTGTAGAAGCAGCGTGTTTCCAAAAACGTCCACGAGGTAGATACCCATGGGGCGCTGCGGCGAGGGCTTCATGGAAACGATGAAGTACTTCTCGCTCAGCGGCCACGGCGTCGTGAACTTCGGCCAGCTTCCCGAAGTCAGGAAATCCCGGATGGGCGTTTCGAGCTTCCGCCCCTCGCCGGTGATCTTGGCCACCACGCCGCTCCTGCCCGACCGGCCCTTCGAAGGGTCGATCACGAAGAGTTCGCCCATCCGGCGGTCGCCATGGTACCCGGAGACGATGACGGCGATCTTCGACATCTCGCCGGGAATTGCTCTCGGATAGTAAAGAGCGTTCGGCCAGTAAGAATTCGTTCCGTAGAAAAGCCGCTGGCCCGTGCCGTCCGGGTTCATCTGAAACAGTAAATGGGCGAAAACGTGCGGCGTGTTCGTGTACTCCCACCGGTGATAAATGACCTGGCCGGTGTTCAGCACGCTCGGATGCGAGTTCTCATCCTGATCGAAGGTGAGTTGCCGCATGCCCGTACCGTCGGGCCGAATCGAATAGAGGCAGGCGACGGTTTGCAGTCCGTTCCAGCACGGGATCGCTTGATAGCTGGCGTTGCTCGCGAAGACGATTCTGCCGTCCGGCAAGTAGCAGGCGTCGAAGTTGTCCACGTCGGGTTGGTCATCGGGCGTGATTTGACGGAGCCCCGTGCCGTCGGTGCGGATCTCGAAAACCCGGTAGCGCCCTTGGGGCGAACTGGTGAACAGCAGCCGGTCGGCATCCCAGTGCAATTCGATCTCACCGACGTATTCGCCGCTCGGAGGCCGGTAGAGCGTCCGGAGTTTGCCGTCACGCCTCACTGGCGACAATATCGCAATTTCGTTGTCCCATCCGTCTGGCCTGACGCTCGCCAGGCTGGTGTGGTTGAACGGCAACGCCAACCGCTCCCCGTACTGGGACCACAGCGGAGAAATCCCAAACCGCGGACCTTTCGGCGGCCGGATCGCCGGGAGCTTCCAGGCCCGCTTCACCACCAGCAGACTGTCGAAATCGAGCAAGGGATTGGCCAGTAGCGCCCTCTCACGCGTTCTCTCGAGTTCCGCCGCCAGCCGAACCAGGTCCACCTCCCTGGCCCCGCCGGAACTCCAGGCCTCCAGCGTCTGAGTGCGCAGCGCCTCCAGCTCATCGAGGCGCTTCAACATCTCGGGCCCAATGCCGTACTTGTCCCCGAAGGTGCGCCACAGGTCAGCCACCGCCTCCCGCAGCGGCTGGAAACGAAACTCTCTCAGCGTCCGGACGGCCGAGTCCGCACTGCCGGCAGCGCCTGGCGCCGCGGACCACAAGACGAGCATGACCAGGATCCCACATGTCCGCACGGCGGTTCTCCCTCCCGCCCCGGCCCCCACACAGGGGCAGCAGAGCCTTCATAACCTGCCAATATCTTCTATACCTTTTCACGCCGCGAATCCAGCGAGAAAACACCTCCTGCCGGTTGTCTGAGCTGCCTGCGGAATGCCGTCTCCGACCGGCCGGCGCAGACCAAGAGAAGGGCAAGGCGCAACTGAAAGGCTGCCAGGAACCTGGCTGTCGGGGCCCTGACCCGGCCGTCTGCACAGTGGCTCGTGCTGCGGTGCGTCCCCTGCTGGCCTGTCTCGGCGTGCTCTAACCTAACGCGGAAACTAGCGCCTTAGCCAGCTCCAGCGCATCCACCGGCCAATAAATCCGCGGTCGCGGCCATCGCACTCCCGGGCGTCCTTCTTCCGGGCGGCACCCGAGCAGCCGGTTTGTCCATCGTTCCGGTACCGCCTCGCGCCCGTAGACCGCCCCTAGCAGCGCCCCGCAGATCGCCGCGTTCGTGTCTGTGTCGCCGCCGCGCATCACCGTGTCCACGACGCCTTCTTCCAGATCCGGCGCATGCAGGAGCTGCCAGAGCGCGTTGCGGAAGGCAATTAGCACCCAGCCTTGCTGCCGCACGTAGTCCCCCGGCGGGGCCTCGGCCGCGCCCAGCGTCGCCTCGAGCAGGCGGCGATCCACCCCCATCGCTTTGGCCCATTCGCAAATCTGGGTGTAAAGGTCTCCAGGACTGCAGCCCTCCCGGACGGCGTGAGCAACGGCCATCGCAAACAGTGCGTTCGCCTGCTGGCAGACCGGGTGCGGGTGCGTCAGCTCGGCGTCTTGGCGCGCCCACTCGCCCACTTCGGTCGGATCACGCTGCGCCGCGAAGATCCCCAGCGGAGAAATCCGCATCAGCGCCCCATTGGCCTGGCTGAGCGGGTTCGGATCCCCGCGCAGGCCGCTCCGGACCGTGTTTCCGCAATCGAACGGTCCGGAATCGAGCCACTCGACGTACGCCCGCCGCACCGCCTCTGGATCGTAGGTCCGCCGCGCGACGAGCGTCCTCGCCAGCGCCAGCGCCATCTCGGAATCGTCAGTCGGTTGGCCTGCGATCGTGTCCCACGCGCCTCCATCGGCCAGCTCCCGCGGCCCACCGGGATATTTCCGCCGGATCTCTTCCGGAGTCTGGAACTCCACCAGGCTGCCGAGCGCATCTCCGGCCAACTGCCCGAGCAAGCAACCCTGCGCCCGGCTGACGATGCCGGAGTCATCATAAGGGGAATGCAGCGGCATCGCTCTCATGTCTCCGCGGCACCATGATGCCACAGTCCGCCGCTCGCTCTGGACGGTTTCGACCGCCGGACA
>CAYWXL010000046.1:0-32379 GCA_964461995.1 uncultured Solibacteraceae bacterium | reverse complement strand
CGCCGGGCGCGGGGCGAGAGGAACCGCATCCGCTTCGGGAGACCTATCGGAAGAGATGAGCATGGAAAGAACGTTCGCCATCATCAAGCCGGACGCCGTGGCGGCCGGCAACACGGGAAAGATCATCGCCATGATCGAGGAGAACGGCTTCAAAATCCTGGCGATGCGCAAGATCGAGATGACGCGCAAGCAGGCCGAGGGCTTCTACGCCGTGCACCGCGAGCGGCCGTTCTTCGCTGACTTGGTGAAGTTCATGACCGAGGGCCCCTGCGTCGTCATGGCGCTGGAGCGCGAGGACGCGATCGCCGCCTGGCGCGAGCTGATGGGCCCCACCGACCCGGCCAAGGCCCCCGAGGGCACCATCCGCAAGCTTTACGGCACGAACATCGAGCGCAACGCCGTCCACGGCTCCGACGCTCCGGAGACGGCGGCCACCGAGCTGGCCTTCTTCTTCAGCACGGCGGACCTGCTGTAGCGCGCGCTCCTCGCACCAAGAGGCCAAGACCCCGCCGGCGCCTGCATCCTGCCCCGGCGGGGTCTCTCATTCCCCGCGCACGTTTCTCGGAACCCTTTGTTCAGCAGGTCTGAGTATCGTCACGAATACCCAGCTTCTTCAGCAGCGTGATCATCGGGCACCAGTTGGTGAACGCGCTCTGGAACAGGTTCAGCCCGACAAAGGCGGTGAACAGAAACCACCCCGGGTGAACGTAGTAACCCAATGCGACGCTCGCCATGACGAAGGCGCCCGCGATCAGGCGGAGCCATCGATTCACAGTCATGCTTGAGCCCTCCTCTTATTGGCGATGAAGTAAAGGATCGGAACCGTCATGCGCGATAGCAACAGCGAAGCCACCTCGCCGGCCATCAGCGAAATCGCGAGTCCCTGGAAGATCGGATCGAACAGGATGACGCTGGCGCCGACGATCACCGCCGCGGCGGTCAGCATCATCGGCCGGAAGCGCACCGCCCCGGCGTCGATCACGGCCTGGTCGAGCGGCATCCCCTCGCGCAGCCTCAGCTCCACGAAGTCCACCAGGATGATCGAGTTCCGGACCACGATGCCTGCCCCAGCGATGAAGCCGATCATCGAGGTGGCGGTAAAGAACGCTCCCATCAGCCCGTGCGCCGGCAGAATGCCCACCAGCGAGAACGGGATGGCGGCCATGATAACGATCGGCGTGATGAAGTTCTGGAACCAGCCGACGACCAGCACATAGATCAGCACCAGCACGGCGGCGAAGGCCAGCCCCAGGTCCCGGAAAACCTCATAGGTGATGTGCCATTCGCCGTCCCACTTCAGCGAATACCTCCAGGCGTCCTTCGGCAACGACGCCGTGTGCTGCTCCAGCCGGTAGCCCTCCGGCAGCTCGATCTGGTCGATCTGCTCCATCAACGGCAAGATGGCGTAGACCGGCGCTTCGATCTCCCCGGCCACGTCGGCGGTGACGTAAGTGACCGGCAGCAGGTTCTTGTGGTAGATGCTGCGGTCCTGGACGGTCTTCTCGATGCGGACCAGCTCCCGCAATGGCACCAGATTCCCGTTGCGCCCCATGATTTTCAGCGTTTGGATGCGCTCGAGATCCGAGCGGGTCGGCCGGTCGAGCCGCACCCGGATCGGCACGTCCTCTTTGGCCGCCGGGTCGTGGAGCAGCCCCGCCGTCTGGCCCGCCGAGGCGATGGCCAGCGTCTTGGCGATGTCCTCCTCGGAGATGCCGTTCAGCGCGGCTTTCTCCTCATCGACCACCAGCCGGTACTTCGGGTAGTCGTCCTCGACGTACCAGTCCACGTCCACCACGCCGTCCAGCTTCTCGAACATCTCCCGGATCTGGCGGGCGATCTCGATGCGGCGCTCCTGGTCCGGCCCGTAGATCTCGGCCACCAGCGTCTGCAGCACCGGCGGACCCGGCGGCACCTCGGCCACCTTGATGCGCGCGCCCCATTTCTCGGCGATCGGCTGCAGGTCTTCGCGCACCGCCTTGGCGATCTCGTGGCTCTGGCGGTCGCGCTCACCTTTCGGGACTAGGTTCACCTGGATGTCGGCCACATTCGAGCCCCGCCGCAGAAAGTAGTGCCGCACCAGCCCGTTGAAGTTATACGGAGCGGCGGTCCCGACGTAGGTCTGCAGGTTCACCACCTCCGGCTGATGCCAGACAGCCTCGGCCAACTCCCGCGTCACCCGGGCCGTCTCCTCGAGCGTGGCGCCCTCGGGCATGTCCACGATCACCTGGAACTCGCTCTTGTTGTCGAAGGGCAACATCTTCACTTTGACGAACTCGACGTAGACGAGCGAACAAGCTGCCAGCAGCAGGAGCACGACCATCACTAGAAAGCCCCACTTCAGCAGCGGCCGGTGCAGCAACGGTCCCATCACGTTGCGATAGAACCGCGTGAAGAAGTCTTCGGTGTCGCCTTCTTCATGTTCGCCGTGGTGCTTGCTGAGCACCCGGATCGTCGCCCAGGGCGTGACGATGAAGGCCACCGCCAGCGAGAAGGCCATGGCCGCCGACGCGCCCACCGGAATCGGTCGCATGTACGGCCCCATCAGGCCGCTGACAAAGGCCATCGGTAGAATCGCCGCGATCACAGTGAGCGTGGCCAGGATCGTCGGGTTGCCCACCTCGTCCACGGCCTCCACCGCGACCTCGGCCAGTGGACGGCCCTTGTTCTGGGGTAGTCGCCGGTGCCGGGCGATGTTCTCCACCACCACGATGGCGTCGTCCACCAGGATGCCGATCGAGAAGATCAGGGCGAACAGCGTGATCCGGTTCAGCGTGTAGCCGTAGAGGAAGAACGTGGTCAGCGTCAGCGCCAGCGTTACCGGGATGGCGGTAAAGACGATCCAGGACTCGCGCAGCCCCAGCGTCAGCCAGATCAGCACGCTTACGCTGACGATGGCGATCGCCATGTGGAAGAGCAGCTCGTTGGACTTCTCGGCCGCCGTCTCGCCGTAGTGGCGGGTGATTTCGTAGTGGACGTCCGAGGGGATCACCGTCCCCTTCAGGCTCTCCACCCGCTCGAGCACCGCGTCGGCGATGTCGATGGCGTTGGTGCCTTTCCGCTTGGCTACCGAGAGCGTCACTGCCGGGTGGAAGACGTCGCCTTCGGAATACTGCACATACTGCACCGGCTCCTCGCCGCCGTCGGTGACCGTGGCTACGTCGCGGACGAACACCGGCTTGCCATTCGCCACCCCGACCACGACGTTGCGCACGTCCTCGGCAGTCTGCAAGAACTCGCCGGTCTCGAGCAAGAACTCCTGGTTGCCCGTGGCGAAGGCCCCAGAAGGTAACCGCCGGTTCGACAGCCCCAGCGCGCCCATCACCTGCAGCGGCGAGAGGTTGTAGGCGGCCAGCCGGTTGGCGTCGAGCGTCACCCGGACTTCGCGCCTCTGCCCGCCGATGATCTCCACCACCGAGACGTCGGGCACCTGCTTGACTACGTCGTGCACCTGGGCCGCGACCTGCCGGAGCTGGAAGTCGTCATAGCGCTCGCTCCAAAAGGTGAGCGCCAGGATGGGCACGTCGTCGATCGAGCGCGGCTTGATGAGCGGCCGCGAGGCGCCCGGCGGGATGAGGTCGAAGTTCGCGAACATTTTCTGATTCAGCCGGACGATGGCGTCCTCCTCGTCTTCGCCAACGTAGAACCGCACAATGGCCATCGCCCGCCCCGGCATCGAAGTGGAGTAGATATATTCGACGCCGGGGATTTCCCAGAGGAGCTTCTCCATCGGCTTGGTAACGCGTTCCTCGACCTCTTTGGCCGAGGCCCCGGGCATCTGGACGAAGATGTCGATCATCGGGACGATGATCTGGGGCTCCTCTTCCCGGGGCAACTGCCAGATCGAGAAGGCTCCCACCGCTACCGAGGCCAGGATCACCAGCGGCGTGAGCTTCGAGTTGATGAAGGCGCGGGCGACGCGTCCCGCAATGCCGAGTGCCTCCGGATTTTTCACGGCCGGACCTCCACCGGGGATCCATCCACTAGCCGGGCGGGCACGGGGGCGACGATCTGCTCGCCCGGCTCCAGTCCGGAAAGCACCTCCACCATGCCGTCACGCTGGTCGCCCAGCGTCACCAGCCTGGCCCGGGCGTGCCCCTCTTCGACGACGAACACCGTGCGCAACTGGCCGCGCCGCACTACCGCCTCGGCCGGGACCGCGAGCACCGGCTCGCCGTCCATCTCGAACCGGGCGCGCCCGAACAAGCCCGACTTCAGCCCCGGCGACGCCGGCAGGTCGATGCGCACCAGGAACGCCCGCGAGGCGGCGTCCACCGCAGGTACGATCTCGCTCACCCGGGCCGAAAGGCCGCGGCCGAGCGCGTCGAACTCGACGCGCACCCTGTCGCCGACGTGGATCTGCGTCAGCAGGGATTCCTCCAGCCGCGCTTCGAAGCGGTAACTGCCCGCCCGTTCCAGCTTCAAGAGCGGCACGCCTGGCGCCGCCAGGCTTCCGGGATCCACCATGCGCTCGGTGACGACGCCGTCGAACGGGGCTTTGATCTCGGCGTAGCTGCGCATGACTTCCGCCGACTCGACAGCCTTCTCGGCCTGCCGGATTTTCTGGGCGAGCTGCTGCTTCTTCGACAGCGCCATTTCATGGTTCGCCCGCGCCATCTGCAGCCGCGCCGAGGCCTCGTCGTACTCCTGCTGGGTCACGGACCTCTTCTCGTAAAGATCTTTCATCCGTTTGAAAGTGACCTGGGCCAGATCGAGCTGCGCTTTCGCCGCGGAAATCGCGTTCTCGACCTCGGCCATGGCGCTGCGGGCCTCCTCGAGCGCCGCCTGGGCCCGCTCGTAGCCGGCGTCCAGACCGCGGGAGTCCAGCCTGATGAGCAGGCGGCCGGCCTCTACCCGGTCTCCCGCGTCCACGGTGATCTCCCGGACGTAGCCCATCACTTTGGCCGACAGCACCGCCGTCACCCGAGCCCGGACCGTCCCAGTAACTTCGTGCACCCGCGGCCATTCGGTCCGTTCGGTGGTGATCGTCGCCACCGTGATCCGCGGCAGCTCGGCGCTGTCCCGGACCGGACGCTCGCCGCCGCAGCCAGCCAGCCAGCCGGCGTAAATCAACGACAGTAAAATTGCTGCTCGTTTCATGGGACTGTATGCCTATTTGAGAACTTCGGAATCGACCGTCAAGGTGCCGGTGGCAAGCTCGAGCATCGCCGCCGCCACTCGCTGGTCATACAACGCTGCTAGGCGCCTGGTGCGCGCCTCGAGCAACGCGGTTTCATTCCGCAACAGGTCGGTCACCGTAGCCAGGCCCGCCTCGTAACGGTTCTTGATGATGCGGAGCGATTCCTCGGCCTCGGCGACAGCGGCTGTCGCCACCTTCACGCGCTCCTGGGCCGCCATCAGGTCGGCGTACGCCTGGCGCACCTGCAGGCGGACCCCCGCCTCGGCCTGACGCTTCTTCGCCTGGGCGGCCCGCAGCCGGTGGGACGCTTCGCGCACCCTTTCCCGGGTTTCATTTCCGTTGAACAGATTCCAGCGCATCGTGGCGCCGAAGAACCAGTTGGCGCCGCCCTTGTTCACGAACTCCTGCCGATCGGTCTCGAAAGCCGCCCGGAAAGAGACTTGCGGCCAGTAGCCGGAGCGCGCCGCGTTGGCCTGATATTCCGCCATCCGGGTAGCGAAGGACGCCTGGCGCAGCTCGGGACGCTCCGCCGCGGCTTTCTGCTCGTATTCACCCAAGTCTCCTTCGATCTGCTCGAGGGCCGTCAGCGGCGTCACCAGGTCGTGCGGAGTGTCCAGCGGCAAGCCGAGAGCCTCGTTCAGCGCCGCTTTCGCCACTTTCACCTGATAACTGCGTTGGATGCGTTGTTCCCGCATGGCAGCAAGGTGAACCCGCACCGAGAGGACATCGGCGTCTGTCGCCATGCCCGCCGCCCGCAACGCTTCGGCGCGGGCGAGATCAGCTTCCGCGCTCTTGACCGCTTCTTCGGCCACCTTCAGAGTCTCGGCCGCCACCACCGCTCCATGGTAGGCCCGCACGACATTGGCGATCACATGCATCTCGGTGGCGCGGGCGTGCTCGGTGGCGATCTCGCGGCCGAGCTTCGCCGAACGCTTTTCGTTCTTGGTGCGGCCCGAATCCCAGATCACCTGCTCCAGCGCGATGACCGACTGGAAGTTGTTCAGGAAATCGGGCCGGTTCAACTTGTCAATGGCAAAGTTCTGCTCGGTGAACTGCCGCTGCGTGAGCAGGCTGCTGAAGACGAACACCGGATTGTTGCTCCGGGCCCAGGATTCCTGCCACGTTACTTTTGGCAGGTGATGGGCCTGAGCCTGCTTCACCTTGGTAGCCGCGGCATCGACCTCTGCCGCGCTAGCTTCGAGGGCCGGATGCTTCTCGAGCGCCAGCCTCACTGCTTCCGGCAAACTCAGCGGCTGTTGAGCCCCGAGCGGCAGCGCACACAGAATCAGCAAACCCGTCTTCAGGCGTTTCATGGGATCTCCACGTGGGTTGTCATTCGTTGACGATGCAATTATTGCAGGGAGGTGACAAGCCGAGGCACGTCACTTTTCGCACCGTGCTGCATCATTTTTAACGCGCCTACCGGCGTATCGCAAAAGCGCCGAATCTCACACCGGGAGATTGGGAATACTGTCCTGGCCCCAAGTTGTTACCATCAAAATGTGGCAAGTGGGGCTGAATCCGATGTGGCGCTCGCCCGGTCGCTTCTGGCCGGCGAGCCCGGAGCCTTCGACCGGTTCGTGGAAACGTACCGGCCGAAGATTTTCCAATACACGTACTTGATGTGTGGTCACCGCGAGGACGCCGAGGAGGTCGCCCAGGAGACTTTGCTCCGCGTCTTCGAGAAGCTCGATCAGTTGCGCGAACCGGAGCGCATGAAGGCCTGGGTGTTCCGGATCGCCCGGAACGCCTGCTTCATGAAGCGCCGCAAGAGCACCTTCGCCCCCAGTTACGAACTCTCCCTCGACGAGTTGATGCCGACGTTCCGGGGCGACGGCGAGGAACGCAAGCTGGAGATCGCCGACTGGTCGTCGCTGCCCGACGACCAGGCGATCCGCTCGCAGCTCCAGCAGTTGTTGCGGAAGACGATACAGGAACTGCCGGAGATCTACCGGGCCGTGATCCTGTTGCGCGACATGGAGGAACTCTCCACCCAGGAGACGGCGGAAGTGCTGGACATCACCGAAGATACGGTCAAGACCCGTCTCCACCGGGCGCGGCTCGCGGTGCGGCAGCGCCTCGACCACTATCTGCGTGGCGGAAACGGAGGGCGCCGATGAAAGTCTCCGAGTGCAAGGAAATCTTTGCTTTACTGTCGCAATACCTCGACCGGGAGCTGCCGGACGATATCTGCCGGGAGATCGACACGCACATCGCGGGCTGCCCGCCTTGCGTCCAGTTCGTTGCAAGCCTCAAGAAGAGTATCGAGCTCTGCCGCGAGTGCGCTCCCTCCGAGCAGCCCGGCCCGCTGCCCGAGCCCGCCCGGGCGCGCCTGCAGGCCGCTTACGAGAAGGCGCTCGCGGAACGCCGCAAGGCCGAGGCTTGAACCGGAGCGCCTCCTCGAGAGCATCGCGGCGGCCCCTGCGTGACCGCTGTCACTGACGCCGCTCCGGTGAAACCGTAACCTGTAGGTGAGATGGGTTGCCCCGCCCAAACGGCGCCGCCGGAAACAGCGGATTCTCATACCGGGCCTGCCACGGCCTCCTCGAGCAAGAAAAGGTTCGTTCGCCGCCAGGAACGCGATCGATCCCAACTGCTGCGCAAGTACGTCCAACGGGTCTTCTTCGCCCTGAACGTGTGGATCGGAGTGGAGTTCTATCTCTGGGTCCGGTATTACGAGACGGGCGGCCGGGGTATCGCCGTCGAGCGCCCACCCGGCGTCGAGGGCTGGCTGCCCATCGCCTCGCTGATGAACCTGAAGGCCTGGCTGCTCACCGGTGAGATTCCCGCCGTACATCCGGCCGGGATGTTCCTGCTGGCGGCCTTCCTGTCGATGTCCTTCCTGCTGCGCAAAGCCTTTTGCTCCTGGCTTTGCCCAGTGGGGACGATCTCCGAATGGTTGTGGAGGCTCGGTCGCTCGACGTTCCGGAAGAACTGGCGGCTGCCGCGCTGGGCCGATATTCCGCTCCGCAGTTTCAAGTACATCCTTCTGGGCTTTTTCCTCTGGGCGGTGGCGTCGATGTCGGTCCCGGCGATCCGGGCCTTCCTGGACGGCCCCTACGGGATCATCGCCGACGTCAAGATGATGAACTTCTTCCGGCACCTGAGCGTCGTCGCGGCGGTCACCATCGGCGTGCTCGTGCTGCTGTCGGTCTTTGTCCAGAACTTCTGGTGCCGCTACCTCTGTCCCTACGGGGCCCTGCTCGGCTTGCTGGCCCGGCTGAGCCCGGTCAGGATCCGCCGCCGGGCGGACGCCTGTATCGACTGCGGCAAGTGCGCCGCCGCCTGCCCGTCCTGGATCCCCGTGGACCAGCTTCTCTCGGTTCGCACACCCGAGTGCACCGGCTGCTACGAGTGCGTGGCCGTCTGCCCGGCGGAGGGGGCCCTGGAGATGTCGGCGGCCGGCCACCGCAAGCTGCCGGCGTGGGTCTTCGCCGCCGGACTCGGAGTGATCTTCTTCGGCTTCGTCCTCTACGCCCAACTGACGGGCCACTGGCACACCAATCTCCCGGACGAGGTCTACTTCCGACTCGTCCCCCGGGCCCATGAGTTCTCCCACCCCTGATTCGCAAAGGGGCTGGGGAAAACGGATAACTGATTTAGTACCAAACGATTACGGCGATCTCTGGAGCCGCCTGACCCAGCCGCCGCTCAGTGCTTGCCAAAGCCGGGACTTTCGGTTATTTTAGATAAGACGGCTGCTCAAAGCCGTCTCCCATTCCGGAGCCGCCGGGCGGATTACCCGTTCTCTACTGCCACATCGGCGGGACTCGCCGGCGCTGCGGATCCCTGATTTCGTACTCCAAGACAACAAGACGAATTTTCTTGCAATCTTTCGGCGAGTACTGTGCGTCGAATGCATCAGAAGCACTGAGAGGAGGGCACGGCCATGAACCTGCTCAGGGAGGCTGAAGCGATCGCGAACGTCACTTCCGGCCTGGTATACTGCCCGATTTGCACCCACACGGTGGAGGCGCAAATCGTCACCACCCGCAAGAAGCAGTTCGTCAAGCCGGGGCAGCGGTGCCCGCGGTGCGGCTCGCTATTGGACGCCGCGCACGTACTGGGCCACGACCGGGCGGCCTGAACGGGTAAAGTTCAGCCCGCCCGCTTCCGAATTGTTTTATATTTGAAGTAGGAAGCAGACATGAGGCGGAAGAAGCAGGAGCAGGAATCGGTGGTGCCGCCAGACATCATGGACGGCGCCCGCCGTTCCGTGACTCCGGACCGTGCGCGGCCCGCGCGCCGCGGCAAGTGCAAAGTCTGCGGCGACGAGGTGGCGCCCACCTCTACCGAGGAGCTCTGCTGGGTCTGCCGTCGGCTCAAAATTTCCGCCTGGCGGGACGCGGACCATCAAATGCCCGCCATCGATTGAAACCAGTCTACTTGCCGCCCTTGTCCCGTTTCCTTCACCCGTTCGTAGACCAGCGCCGCTACCGCTACGTCCTGCACCCCCAGCCCATGCGATTCGAAGATTCTGACTCCCGGCGGCGGGCAGAATTCCTCGCCGCACTTCACCAGCTCGGCCAATTCGGCCAGCGGCAGTTCTTTCCATCGCTCCACCGGCAAGGCCAGCAGCAAGTCGCCGGACTCGATCTTCGCCTGCTCAAGGGAATCCACAGCGATCAGCGCCGCCTGCTTCACGAGCTCCGTGGGGAGCTCTCGGCGCTTCGGCTGGTTCGAGCCGATGGCGGCGACGAAGGCGTTCTCTTTCACCCAGCCGGCCTCGAGCACCGGCTCCCGGGCGTTGGTCGCGGTTACGATGACGCCGGCCCCCTCGACCGCCTCGCGCGCCGACCCCACGGCGGTGGCGTCCACTTGGAACTGCTCCCGGCACCACGCGGCAAACTCTTCCCGGCGCTCCGCGGTCCGGCTCCAGACCCGAACCTTCCGGATCGGCCGCACCGCCATCACCGCTTCCACCTGGGTCCTGGCCTGGAACCCTGAGCCGATAATGCCCAGCGCCGACGCCTCCGGCTCCGCGAGCAGGTTCGTCGCCACGCCGGTGGCCGCGCCGGTCCGGATCTGCCCGAGGGCGTTCGCTTCGAACAAGGCCACGGGGCGCGCCGTCTCCGCCTCGTAGAGCGCCACCAGGAAGTGGGCGCCGTGCTCGGGGTGGGTGCTGTAGATCTTCGTCCCGAACCAGCCGCCGTGTGAGCCGGCCATCGAGTGGAGCACCGCCTTAGTCGGTAAGACCAGCCTCCGACGGGGCTGGTTCAGCGACGCTCCTTTCGCCAGCCCGGCGAATGCCTCCCGGACCGCCTCGATCGCGTCCCGCATCGGCAGATGCCGGCGGACCTCTTCTTCGGAAATCAGCAGCATCTCAGGGCCTCCTTGGCCGTCCATGCGGCCCCCGGCGGGGACTCACGCCCGGACGGGGTCAATTTTCTCGGGATCGACGCCGAGGTCGCGAAATGCCTGTTCAACCTTGGGGGCGGGAAACCTCCCTTCCCTGGCCAGCCGCGAGAGCGCCGCCGCGACGATCGATTCAGCGTCCACTTCGAAATGCCGCCGCAAATGCAGGCGGTTGTCGGAGCGGCCGAAGCCATCCGTCCCCAGCGAGGTTAGCCGGCCGCCCAGCCACGGGGCGATCTGGTCGGGGACGATCTTCATGTAATCCGTCGCCGCGATGATCGGTCCTTGGGTGTCTTCGAGCGCCCGAACGACATACGGCTTTCGCGGCTCCGCGGCGGGATGAAGGCGGTTCCACCGGTCTGCCTCGAGAGCCTCGCGGCGCAGCTCGTTGTAGCTGGTGACGCTCCAGACGTCGGCCGCCACGCCGTAGCGCTCGGCGAGGATCGTCTGCGCCCGCAGCGCCTCGTTGAGGATCGGTCCGCTGCCGAACAGTTGCACCGCCGCCTCGCCCTCCAGCGCTCGGCGGTAGCGGTAGATGCCCCGGATGATTCCGTCGATGATCTCCTCGCGACGGTCCTCGGCGAGCGGCGGCTGTACGTAGAACTCGTTGTAGTGGGTGATGTAGTAGAAGCAGTCCTCCATCCGCTCGTACATCCGGCGGATGCCGTCCTGGATGATCACCGCCATCTCGTAGGCGTAGGCCGGATCGTAGGCCTTGCAGGTGGGTACCGTACTGGCCAGCACGTGGCTGTGGCCGTCCTGGTGCTGGAGGCCCTCGCCGGCCAGCGTCGTCCGCCCCGCCGTGCCGCCCATCAGGAAGCCTTTGCCCCGGGAGTCGCCGAAGGCCCAGATCAGGTCGCCCACCCGCTGGAAGCCGAACATCGAGTAATAGATGAAGAACGGGATCATCGGCACCCCGTAGTTGGCGTAAGCGGTGCCGGCGGCGGTGAAGGAGGCCAGCGAGCCGGCCTCGGTGATGCCCTCTTCGAGGATCTGCCCGTCCTTGGCCTCGCGGTAATAGAGGAACAGGTCGCTGTCCACCGGCTTGTAAAGCTGGCCCTGGCTGGCGTAGATGCCCACCTGCCGGAACAGCGCCTCCATGCCGAATGTCCTGGCTTCGTCGGGGATGATCGGTACGATGTACTTGCCGAGCTCTTTGTGCCGCAGCAGCGCGCGGAGGATGCTCACCAGGCCGGAGGTGGTCATCGCCTCGCGGCCACGGGAGCCATTCAGCGCATCGGCGAACAGATCGAGTCCGGGCGCCTGGATTTCGATCCGCTTCACCTCCCGCTTGGGCAAATAACCGCCCAGGGCTTTCCGGCGCTCGTGCAAGTAGCGCATCTCCGGGCTGTCGTCCGGCGGCCGGTAGAAGGAGATCGTATGCACCGCCTCTTCCGGGATCGGGATGTCGAAGCGTTCCCGGAAGTATTCGAGCTCCTGCTCGTTCAGCTTTTTCTGCTGGTGCGTCGGGTTCCGGCCCTCGCCCGCCTCGCCCAGGCCGTAGCCCTTGATCGTTTTGGCCAGGATCACCGTCGGCTGACCCTTGTGCTCGACGGCGCGCTTGTACGCGTTGTAGACCTTCTGCGGATCGTGTCCGCCGCGCCGCAGCTTGGCGAGCTGCTCGTCGCTCATGTCGGCCACCAGCTCGAGCAGCTCTGGATATTTGCCGAAGAACTCCCGCCGGATGTAGGCACCGCCCCGAACCTGGAAATTCTGGTATTCGCCGTCCACACATTCCGACATCCGCTTGACGAGCAGGCCGGTCTTGTCCTTCGCCAGCAGGCGGTCCCAGTCGTCGCCCCAGATCACCTTGATCACGTTCCAACCGGCCCCGCGGAAGGCCGCCTCCAGCTCCTGGATGATGTGGCCGTTGCCGCGGACCGGCCCGTCGAGCCGCTGGAGGTTGCAGTTGACCACCCAAATCAGGTTGTCGAGCTTTTCCCGCGAAGCGAGCGTCAAGGCCCCCAGGGTCTCCGGCTCATCGGTCTCGCCGTCGCCGACGAAGGCCCAGATCTTGCGCGGCGTCGGCGGGATGATGCCCCGGTTCTCCATGTAGCGCATGAAGCGGGCGTGGTAGATCGAGTTGATCGGCCCGATGCCCATCGAGACGGTGGGGAACTGCCAAAAGTCCGGCATCAGCCAGGGATGCGGATAAGAGGAGAGCCCCGGATGGTCGCGCAGCTCATGGCGGAAGTTCTCCAGGTGCTTCTCGGTCAGCCGTCCCTCGAGGTACGCCCGGGCGTACATGCCCGGCGCCGCGTGGCCCTGGAAGTAGACGAAGTCGCCGGGCTGGTCGCCGTAGCTACCCCGGATGAAGTGGTTCTGGGCCACTTCAACCAGCGTGGCCAGCGAGGCGAAGGTCGAGATGTGCCCGCCGATGCCGTCGTCGTACTTGTTCTGGCGGACGACCATGGCCATGGCGTTCCACCGGACCAGGCTCTTGATCCGCCGCTCGATCTCCCGGTCGCCCGGATAGGGCTCTTCCTCCTCGGCGGGGATCGTGTTCACGTAAGGAGTGTTCAGCCCCAGGGGCGGAGCGGCGCCGGCGACGGCGGCCCGGTCGATGAGGCGCTCCAGCAGGTATGCCGCCCGGTCCGGCCCTTCCTGGTCCAGAACCTCGTCGAGGGCCTCCAACCATTCCGCCGTCTCTTGCGGATTGAGGTCGGGAGACTTTTCCACTTTCTTCTGCAACATGGCCGTGTGATTTTCCAACGACTACGCCCGAGGCTGCGGGTCGGCAGCGACGGACGTCCATTCCCCCCGCGGGTGGAGTCCTCGGTTCACGGCGGGCCCGGCCCGCGCCGTATCCCTTTGGATACACTCAGCGTACCGTTTCCGTAGCGTCCGGCGCAAACGACACTGGACTCTCAAACCGAGGCTTCGGACCCGCCGAAGACCGCCTCTCCTTCCTCGGGCGGACGCACCCTCAGGCCGCCGCCCCGGCCTTCCGGCCGGTCTTCTGGACCTGCTGTAGCGCTTGGCGCGCCTGCCAGATGTGGCGCCGGTCGTGGGCCAGCAGCAGCCAGAAGCCCATCCCCAGGCTGTAGTGGACCCACCGGCTGAAAGCCGACTCCACCTTCACCCCCGCCAAGTCCAGTCCGTCGGCCGACTTCAGGAGCTCCCGCAGGCGCCCGTGCAGATCAGCGAAATCGGCCGTCACCCGGCCGGCATCCAGATTCGCTCCGGGCTGCATCGCTCGCGGCGCCTTGAAACGGAAGCCCCGCACCGGCGGCTCCATCCTGCCCAGGAACCAGCGCTCCACCACGCCGTAGGTATACGGGCCGGGATGGAGCTTCTCGGCCGCCCGGGCCCTCTCGATCGCCGTCTGGAACTTCGGCAGCGCCAGCCGGGCCGTCAGGTTCAAGTGCTCGATCGCCTCAGCGGGCGACCAACGGCCCGGCGCCGGCCGGAGCGTGAAGTCCGCCCCAGCGCATTCGGCCAGCCCCTCGACGTCGGTGACGACGACGTCGAGCTGGTACAGGAGCCGTTCGATCTCCGGATTCATCTTGCGGTCGTACTCGCGTTCCGGTAGAGGACCCAACATCGTTTCAGCCCCTCATTACACTAGTTAGGATTATCGGAGTGTCACAATGGTTGCGCCCCAACCGCCCGCCTCAGGGGGCGCGTCGCGAAAGTCCGCCACAAAATCGGTGGCGGCAAGGACTGACCGGACAATCTCTCGCTGCACGCCGATTCCCCGGCCGTGGATGATCCGCAAAACCTTGAAGCCCCGGGAATGCGCTTCCTCGAGGTAGGCCTGGACGATGGCTTTCACGTCCCGGGGCGGGACGCTATGCAGATCGAAGACGTCCGTGATCGGGATACGGACAGGTTCTTCCCACATCGGCGCCGGCGGGGCGTCCTTGGAGGCCGGATCCAGCGTTGTCCGGCGGCTCCGGTTCGGACCCCCTTATATCCTAGCCCAGAGCGGCGAAAGCATGTCTGCCGGGCGGTCGGCGGGGTTCTTTTCGGCAGGCTGAGCTTCCGCCTCCCTAATGGAAACCCCTGAATTGGCCGCCTGTTCCCACCTAGCGAGTAGGAATGTCAGGTTCTTGGCCCTACAATGAGAGTTGGCAGGACCAGTTGAAAGCGAAGAACGCCCGAGATGCGCTGTCTCGTTTGCGGCAAAGAGATCGGCCTCTTTCGCCGTCTTTGGGACCGCAAGTACTGTAGTGACCGTCATCGCAGGACGGCGCGCCGGCTCTCGGCGCGCGCGCTGCGGGAGTTACAGGACTTCGATGACCTGGAAGAGCCCTGGCTGATTACGCCCGGACTCAAAGACGAGCGGAAGCGGGCCTCCGGGACGGGTGTCAGCCCGGCCACGGGGATACTTTTGCTCGTTTTGATCATATTCGGCGTTCTGGTGGTCCCGCCGCAGCGGACTTCCTCGCCCCCGGTTCCGCCCAAACGGTCGCGAACCTTCACTCTCCCGCCCCAGATCCGGCAGTGGATTCCCGGGGCGCCCAGCGTGGATTACATCGAGGATTTCCGGAGCGGGTTCGACGACTGGTTGGCGGCGGCCGGCTCCACCGCCCGGGGCTGGTCGCGGGAGGCCGGCAAAGTCCGCCTGGGAGACTTGCGGCTGTGGAAGCCGACGCTTTCGATGTCCGACTACCAGTTGGTATTCCAGGCCGAGATCGAATCGAAGGCCATGGGCTGGGCTTTCCGCGCGACCGACGCGCAGCACTACTACGCCACCAAGCTAGCGGTGCCGGGACCGGGCGGGCCGCCGCGCCCCGAGATCGTCCGCTACGTCATGGTCGGCGGGAAGAAAACCGACCTTGTCCAGTTGCCCCTGCCGCTGCACATCAAGGCGAACACGCCGTACAAGGTCCGGGTGCTCGTGAAGAAGGACCGTTTCACCACGGCGATCAACGGCCAGATCGTGGACACGTGGCGCGACAGCCGGTATCGCCAGGGCGGCATCGGGTTCTTCGCTGAACCGGGCGAACGGGCCTTGGTGAGCTGGGTTCGCGTGAACGACGCCGAAGGGTTGTTGGGAAAACTGTTCTCCTTTTCCCTCCTGGTGGGCCCGTCGGATCTGCTGATGGGCCCTCCGGGGCGTTACTAAGGAGGCTCCGGCCTCTCTGGTCGGATTCTCTCCCCGCCGGTGATTCCCACACCGAAAGCGGATAAGGGCGGGCGCCAGCGGTCATGAGGTGAGGGCTTGTGGTCCGGCCACCCGGCGGGTGGGACTCATTCCTCCTCGTCTTCGTCCTCTTCATCGACGTCTTCGACGTCGTCGCTCTCGGACTTGTAATAGTAAGAGTGGTAATACGTGTACTTGCTGTACAGCTCGCCCCGGCGGGCGCCGTTGGCTACGATCCCGAGCACATTATTCTCACAAAGGGACTGCATCGCCCGGGTGACGGAATCGATCGTCGTCGAGCCGATCCGCACCACCAGCAAGGTGCCGTGGCATAGCGTGGCCAGCAGATTGGCGTCGGCCGCGAAGAGCAGCGGCGGGGTGTCGAGGATTACCCAGTTGAACAGGCGCGGCAACTGCTCGATCAGGCGGCGGGCCTCGGCCAGGTTGAGCAGCTCGAGGGGATTCATGACGGGCTCGCCGGCGGGCATCACCCACAGCTCCATGCCGGCGATCTTTTTCATGATCTGGTGGAGTTCGACCTTCCCCTGCAAGAAGTCGGTCAGGCCCGGAGCCCGCTCGATGCCGAAGTAGGTGTGCAGGATCGGCCGGCGGAAATCGAAATCCGCGAGCAGCGTGGGGTTGCCCACCAACTGCGCCTCGGCCAGAGCGAAATTGGCCGCCGTGAAAGACTTGCCTTCGGCCGGCGATGGCGAGGTGACGACCACAGAATGAATCGGCTGCAACGTCTGCAGGTGATTGATCCGCGTCCGCAAAGTGCGGAACTCCTCCACCGGCCCGTCGGAGCGCCGCTCGCCGGTAGGATCCAGCAGGTGCATGTCCGGCGGGGGCTTGTAAGGAATCTCCTCCACTTTCTCCAACAGGCCGTCCAGCGGCAGCGGAGCTAGCGCCCGCGCCTTCGGCGCTTCCGGAGAAATCGCCGAACCGGCTGGTATTTCCACCCCCTGAACCTTCTGTAGGGCGTCGTGAACTCGACTCATTCCTCCTCCTCCATCATCCGCGGGTTCCGACTCGGGGCTACTTAGACCTTGGTCGCATAATAATAATAAATCGACCCGCCCATCGCGGCCGCTGAGAACAGGCAGGCGGCGACCCAAGCCAGCCACGCCATGCGCCGGCGGCGCATCACGACGACGTCGTTCTCCAGCAGCGGAATCGATCCCAAGACCGGGAGCTGCGTGTAGGCCCGCACGTCCTTCAGCGTCTTGAGCGAAGTGTCCTTGACCTCCCGCAAGAAGACCAGCACCCCGCCGACGCCGAATCCGACGAAGACCCCCATCAAAATGATCACGGACCGTACCGGCTGTGCGGGCCGCTCGGGCAAGGACGCGGGATCGAGCAGCTCCAGTCCTTCACCCTGGTTCCGGCTCTCAAGGTTCGTGGCCAGCTCAGACTGTTTCATCTTGAGGCTCAGTTCGTCGTAGCGGCGCTGCTTCAACTGATACTCACGCATCAGGGCCGTGTATTCCTGCTGGCCGACGGGCGCGCGCTGCAAGCGGGCTTGCACTTCGGCGATCCGCCCGTTCACCTGTTCCAGTTGCTCCCGGGTGTTTTGAATCTCCAGATCCTTGGCCCGGGCCTCGATCATCTTGCGCTGAAGCTCATCGTTGAGGCGGCGGATCTCCGCGGCCTGCTCCGGGGTCAAGACCGGCCCCGAGTCCTTCTCCACCGGCGTCTGGTTCGCCAGATATTCCGCCCTCCGCTTGCGCAGAACCTCGATCTGAGCCTTGAAGCGCTTCACATCCGGGTGGTTCTCGGTGTAGGTCTGCAGCAAGGTGGCCAGGTTTTTCTCCGCCGCCCGGATCTGCTCGTCGAGCACTGCAAGGCGCGGATCGACATAGGGGCCCGTGCCGCTGCCGGGCGCCTTCGCGATGGAATTGATGCGGTCCCGCAGCACGCGAATCTCGGACTCCAGCACCAGCTTCTCCTGTTGTAACTGGCCGAGAGCGCCGTGAAGGGTAGCGGCCCGAGTCTCGAGCGCCGTGGCCTGCTGCACGTTGGCGCTCCACTGATCCGGGAGCTGCCCCGCGTGCTTGATGCGGAATTCCGTGATCTTACGTTCGATCTCCTCCAGCTCGTTCTTGGCGGCCTGCCACTGATCCCGCAGGAACTGGGTCGTTAGGGCGGACTGGCTGGAGCGTTCGCGGATGTTCTCGGTGATGAACCGGTTGGCGAGGTCCGCCGTAACCTTCTGGGCGAGGTATCGGTTCTCATAAGCGAACGAGATCTGAAACGCGGTCAGGTTGCCGCCCCGGCCGGCCGGCTGGATCGTCCGGACGTCGCCGATCTTGATGGCGTCGCGCATCTTCTCGATGACGTCTTCAAGCGGCAGCCGCTGCCTTTCGCGCGGGTACAGGTTGTAGGTCTCGATGATGCTCGTCAGAGCCGCCCGGCTCAAGATCTCCTGCGCCATCGAGTTGATGCGCTGCGACATTTCCATCGTCACGTTGGGCGGAACGAAGCTCGCCGGCACCTGCGGGGGCACAACGCGGATGACGGCCGTGGAAATATAGGTGTCCGGCCACAGGAAGGCCGTGACGACGGCGAGCACCAGCCCGGCGAGAGCGGGTCCCGCAATCCACGACTTGTTCCGGCGAATGATGTCCAGGATGTCTTCCGGGTCGAGCTGCCTGCGGGGTACCCGCAAAGGATCTTGCAACTGCTGTTGGGGGTACGGATTCAACTGCATCTCCTGGCTCTCCTCCTGTCGCTAGCCCGCTCCAAACCGGCCCCTCGCGCGGCGGGACCGGCTACGGGACGATGATGTGGTCCCCGTTCTGCAGGTAAATGTTCTGCTCCAGGTTCTTGCCCTTGATTACCTCGTTGTAATTGAACTTCAGCCGTTTGTTCCCGCGAAGGATGATGATCTTCTTCTTCTGCGCCCATTCGCGAAAGCCGCCCGCGTTGCTCAACGCTTCCAGCACGGTCGTGGGGACGACCAAAGGGAAGGCGCCTGTCCGCATCACCTGCCCGGTAATGTAATATTTTTTGCTCCGGACCGCGGTGACCTGGACGAGGACCTCGGGACTGGTGAGGAAATCGGAAAGCTTCTCGGTGATCACCTTCCGAAGCTCCTCCGGAGTCTTGCCGCCGGCCTGCACCTCGCCGATCAAGGGCAGGCTGATCTTGCCGTCGGGACGCACGATAACGGCGCCCGAGACTTCCGGTTCGCGCCAGACCCGGATCGCGAGCTGGTCTTCCGGACCAATTTTGTAAGAGTTGGGATCTACAGGAGCCGCGGGAGCATTCGGATCCAGAGGCTTTAGCTCAGAACCCGGCTCGAGCGGTTCTACTTGCGTTTGGGGGCGTTTCTCCTGTTCTTGCTGGGCCATCGCCGGCTGGAAGATGGCCGCGGAAAGGACCACTAAGAACGCCAGCAGCGAAACTTCCAGTCTCCTCATCGTTCCCCGTGGGCTGGCTTTGCCAGGCATCGATCATCCTGAGGTCCGACTCACCGCGCAGTCAGACCCATTCTGGTTAATATTCTTACACACCCCTGCAACAATCCAAAGGTTTCACGGGCCGCCGGCCGGAGAGCAAGAGTTGCGGGGTAAAGCCGTAACCCGTTGTAAATGCGGGCCGGCTCTCGCCGGCTGCGCAAGAATTCTATAGACCAGCAGTACTAGGAAGCCGCCTGCAACGGGCTAGCTTTTCCCGGCTTTTCTATTTCGGGCGTTGCGGAAACGGCGCCGCGGACCGGCCGACGCAAAGCGATCGTAAATGACGGTAAACCAGCGCCACCGGCAAACCCACGACATTGAAATAACACCCCTCGAGCCGGTGAACGAACTTTGAGGCCAATCCCTGGATTCCATAAGCGCCAGCCTTGTCCATCGGCTCGCCTGACGCTATGTAGTCATCAATCTCCCGGGCGGTCAGAGAGAGGAAGAAGACTCGCGTCCGTTCGGCATCGACGACGCAACCGTCGGCGTGCCGCACACAGACGCCCGTGAGTACTTCGTGCCACCGCCCGGACAGCTTTTCAAGCATCTCCCGCGCCTCGGCCGCTCCGGCGGGTTTGCCCAGGATCTCGCCGTCAACGGTCACAATCGTGTCTGCGGCGAGCACCACCTCGCCGGGGCCGAGCGCCACGGCCTGGGCTTTCTCCCGGGCCAGCCGCTTGACGTGCTCCAAAGGATCTTCGCCCGGGCGGGGCGCCTCGTCCACCGGTGCGGGCCGGACGTCAAATTCGAAACCCGCGTTGGCGAGGATTTCGCGGCGCCTCGGCGATGCAGACGCCAGCACGAGCTTCCAGCCAGCGGCCGGGGCGGAGTTATTCTTTGGCATTGGTCGCTGTGTCGGGTCCCGGGAGATCTTTCAGCACCGCCAAGTGATCCCGGTATCGCAACCGGATCGCGATGTAGTCCCGGTGCTCCAGCTGCAGCTCCCGAGAAATCTGACGAATCTCGTTGTCTTCGACGCTGCTAATGCCGCCTTCGACGGCCGAGACGGCGAAGAGGCAATCCAGCAGTCGCAGCTTTTGCTCCCGGGAGGCGACGTTGTTGAATTCGCGGGTGACCAGGAAATTATCGGTGCCGCCGAAGACGAGGTTGCGGGTCTTGGCGGCATGGACCACGACCACGGCCTGCTCTTCCGAAAGTCCGCCGACGCGCTGAACGATACGCTCCATCTCCCGTGTTTCCGCGCGGCTGACCTTCATGTCGGCGTTGGCGACCCGGGCCAGGATGTAGGCAAACTTGGCGACGTATCGCGCCTTGTCCGGAGGCAAGTTTTCCAGTTGCCGGGTGATCTCCCGGACCGCCTCGGTCTTGGCCGCTTGCACCGCCCTTTCAGAAGCTTTGCCCTCCAAACCAAGAAACTTGAGAATGGACATCCTGACAGTAGTTTCGTATGGGGGACGGCGGCGGCACAACCAACGCCCGGGTGGACGCCCCGCCATTAGGCGTTTCGGTCGCCGTGCATTACAATGAACGGGCGGCTGCAGATCATCGTACCCGAGGAGGCAAGAGCGGAATGGAGAACCATGTCCGGATCCTGGCAATCTTGCACATCGCACTCGGAGTACTCGGGATGCTGGTCGGGTTAGCCGTACTGGTTGTCTTCGGCGGCATCGCCGGGCTGATCGGACTGAGAGGGGCCGAACCCTCGCCGGAAGCGCTGGTCGCCGTTCCAATCCTCAGCCTAGTCGGGGGAGCGATCTGCCTGCTGCTGGTGCTGCTGAGCCTGCCCGGCATCATCGCCGGCGTTGGGCTGCTGAAGTTCCGGCCGTGGGCGCGGGTGCTGACCATCGTGTTGTCGGCGATCGAGCTACTCAACGTGCCGCTGGGGACGGCCCTCGGCGTATACGGCCTTTGGGTGTTGCTCTCCCCGGCGACCGAACCGTTGTTTCATCCGCATCCCGCCGGCCGGTACTGAGACTGCAAGCCGCGGCTTTCCCCCGGGTCGCCCGTCCCAGTCGGCTCCCACTTGCCCGCAACGCGCCGCTGCGCGAAACTGAACGTGTGCCGGAGTTCTGCACCTGTGGAGCCCAGTTGCCGCCTGACGCGCGTTTCTGCCACAAGTGCGGCAAACCGCAATTCGAAGAGCCCCCGATCGAAGAGGAGACCGCCGAGGAGGACAACGTCCCCCTCGTACCAGCGCCTTCGCCAACCGCCGCCGTGGAGACACCGGCGGGCATCAGTTTCCGGAACCGTATGGCGGTCCGGGTTGGACTGCTGAGCGCCGCTTTGACTTCGTTGTTGACGTCGGTACCCATGCCGATGTTCATCAACTTCCTGTGGCTCACTGTCTGTCTGATCGGAGCAGGCTTCTTCGCTGTCTACCTCTATCGCCGGCGCACCGGCCAGGATCTGTCGGCGCGCATGGGGGCGCGGATGGGCTGGATCACCGGCGTGTTCTGCTTCCTGATCGCCACGGTGTTCTTCACGATCACCGTGATCATCATCTCGACGCAGGGCGGGCTGGCCGCATATTACCGCGAACAGCTCTCCGGGCAGGCCGCCTCGGGGATCGACGTCGAGGAACTCGTCTCGGTGCTCGAGACGCCGGCGGGGCTGGCGTCGGTGTTGCTGTTCACTCTGGCGGTGCTGTTCCTCCTCTTCACCCTCCTGCCGACGTTGGGCGGGATGATGGGGGCGAAAGTTCTCGAGAAGGAGTAGCGTTCTCCTTCACGAGCGGGGAGGGACGAGCGCCGGCCGATTGTTTCACCAGGGCGACGCCGGCGAAGATGACCACCATGGCCGCCGTCTCTCTCCAGCCGAACGGCTCGCGGTAGAACCACCACCCCAGCACGGCCGCCACCACCGGGTTGATGTAGGTGTGCAACGTGACTACGGCCACCGAGAGCTTCTTCAACGCGTACACGTACGAGGTGTAGCCGACGATGGAGCCGAAAGCCACCAGGTAGAGCACCGCCCCGACGCCCCGGGCATCCCAGTTGTGGGGCCCGTCCCCGGAAGCGAGGGCCGGTAACAGGAACGCCAGTCCGGCGGCGAGCTGCTGCAATCCCCCGCTGAGGATGGCGTGCAGATGTGGGATACGCCGCCGCTGGGCCACGGAAGCAAAGCCCCACGCCAGACAACCCACCTGTAAGACGAGGAAGCCCTTGACGACATCCCCTGAAAAGCCTTCGCTCCAGGCGTCGGGACCTACCAACAGGGCCGTGCCGCCCAGCCCCACCAGCATGCCCGCTGCCGTGGCAGCCCGCAGCGGCTCGCCGTGCGGGCTGACGGCCTCCATGATTACCATCCAGAACGGCGAGGTCGTCACCAAGAGAGCCGCCAGGCTACTGGGTATCCAGAGCTCCGCGTACGTCAGACAGCCGTTGCCCAGCCCCAGGGCGAGAAACCCGTAGAGGGCCGAGTAAAGAACGTCGCGCCGCGCGGGACGGGGCAGGCCCGCCGCCCAAGCGCCGAGAAGCAGCAGCGCCCCGGAGATCGTGAAGCGGGCCCCGACGAGCAGCAAGGGCGGGAAGCTTTCGAGCGCCATCCGGATCGCCAGGTAGGTCGTGCCCCAGAAAAAGCAGACTGACAGCAGGGCGGCATAGGGAAGCAGCAGCGGATGGCGAAACAACACCCCAGAATACTACCCTTGGCGCCCGGCGGCGAATCCACCGGCCACACGAGGCGCGGACCATATCAAAGCGTTACCGTAAGGGAGGGGGCGGAGGCGTCATGTTAGCCGACTTCGAGCGGCCGTCCAGCCCTGACCGGCTCGAAGTCTGCCCTCGGAGGGTACACGCCAGTAGCACGGAGGAGGAATGCCCTGGCCAACGCCTCCGCCTGTCGGAGTCCGGACCGGAACCGGTAGCTGTTCCGGACCGGGCTGATTACGCATTCTCGAGTGTGACTGCGAATATTAAAGCAAATTCATCACCATGATGCAACTTGCACGCAAACGTGCGGTTTCCCGCCCCAGCCTCCGGGCAAGTGGTGGTCCTCCCCCACTAGTGGGGCTTCACACCAGGGGGATATCCCCCGGGCCGGGAACCTCCGGCAGCCGGGTCAGATCGTCATGGCCATGAAGCCGCCGTCCACCCGGACGATGGCCCCGGTGACAAAGGAGGCCGCCTTGTCGGAAGCGAGGAAGATCGTCACCCCGACGAGTTCCGAAGGCTCTCCGAACCGGTTCATCGGGGTGTGGTTCATAATCTGTTTCACCCGCTCCGGCGTCAGCACCTTCCGGTTTTGCTCGGCCGGGAAGAACCCCGGGAGAATCGCGTTCACCCGCACCTTGTGCGGGGCGAATTCCCGGGCCAGGAACATGGTGATCTGGTTCACGCCGCCCTTGGCGACGCTGTAGGTGAAGACCTTCGATAGCGGGGGCCCCGAAGAGGCAGACGAGATATTAATGATCGAGCCTCCGTTGCCAGCCTCCACCATCTGCTTCCCGAACACCTGGCAAGCCAGGAACACGCTCTTCAAATCCACGTCGAGGATCTTTTGCCACTCTTCCTCGGTGATCTCGAAGAACGGCGTGGCGGAATTGATTCCGGCGGCATTGATCAGGATGTCTACGTGGCCGAACTCTTTCAAGATGGCGTCCAGTGCAGCCTGGAGATCGCTCTTACTGGTGGCGTCAACCTTGAGCGCCTGTGCACGCCGCCCCAAGGCCCGGACGGCCTCGGCCTTTTTCTCCGCATTCTCTACATTGAAGTCGAGAATACTCACATCGGCTCCCGCCGAAGCCAAGCCGAGGGCCATTTCCCCGGCCAGGACTCCGCCGCCCCCGATCACGGCGGCTACTTTGCCCTTCAAAGAAAAGAGATCTTCATACATAATCTGGTTGCGCTCCTCGAATCTGTTGTAACACGAACCAGCACCCCCTCCGCCCCGTCTGCGCGTGACGGCGGCCGGCCCCTGTAGCGCTGGTGGGTGCAAAACAGCAACTTGCGTCGTTTCAATTGGTTGCCAGTAGGTGTGACGGGTCCGTCGCCGAAGCCGTCACCCCGCGCCGCCCGAGCGGCAGTGGGGGCGGCAGAAATCGCGGCCATCGCTAGTCTGGCACATCCGTGGCGCCCGGCAGCCGGACCGGTCCACAACCCCGATGAAGCTCCGGGAGAAACGATCCCGCAAAACCCGTGACCGCGGATTTCCGGCGGTACTCCACCCCCGGGCGTATCGCTTTCGCCATATCGGCGCCCCAAGATCCTCGTCTTCGCTGCGAACCGAAACCCATTGAAGTACTAGAGCCGTCTGGTTCCTTGGTACCGCAACCCCTTGAGAGATAGTACTCTTGCCGGCATAAGGCCGAGGTCCGACACTGGTAGGTAGCACGAGGGCATGCAGCGGACCGACCTCGAGTTTTGGCGCGCGCGGGAGGTGGCGCGGCTGCTGGCGCTAGTGGAGGGCGAGCGGCGCTACTATCAGGACATCCTCGCCGCGATCCCGGTGGGCGTCGCCATTTTGGACGCTCGTCTGGGATTCCTGATGGCCAACCGATCATTCCGCTCGATCTTCGGCCTCACCGACGAAGGGCTGGGCCGGGCGCGGCTGCGGGACTTGTTTCCCGGCGACGAGATCCAGGAATGGGCCCGGGAAGCGCTCGAGAAGAAGACTCCCCGGCTGAACGTGCGCGTCGAGTATCGGGTTGAAAGCGGCGCCAAGCCGCTGCAAATCTCCTTGCTGCCGTTCCGGGGCTGGGACGAAGACGCGGAGCCGGAGCTGCTTCTCGTGGCGTTCGACCTCGAAGCCGGCCGCGGAAAGCCGGCCGCAACCGGGGCGGCGGTTCTTCAAACCCTCGTCGAAGCAGTAGATGCAGCCGTCTGGGAAAGGCACCCGGAAACGCTGGCTTTTACTTCTCTGAACGGGCGCGTCGAGGACGTCCTCGGCTTTCCGGCGGACGCCTGGCTCGTCTCCTCGACCTTTTTCACTGACCGGCTCCACCCCGAGGACCGCGACTGGGTCCCCGCGTTCTACCGCGCCTCGGTGACCAGCAGGGGACGGCGTAGTTGCGAATATCGCCTGCTGGGTCCCGGGAACAAGACGATCTGGGTTCGGGACGTGTTCCAGGTGATCCGGGACGAGTCCGGAAAGCCGTTGAAGCTCGCCGGCGTCACCACGGAGATCACGCAGCGCAAGCTGCTTGAGGAGCAGGTGGTCCGCGCCGAGCGGTTCGCCGCATCGAGCCGGATGGCGGGCCGTGTGGCCCACGAGTGCAACAATCTACTGATGATCGCCGGGGGGTACAGCGAGGATCTGCTGGCCAACCTCCCTCCAGACAGCCCGCTCCGGGAAAACGTCGAGCAGATCATAGCGGCGACTGACCGGCTGTCCCGGTTCACGGGCGAGCTTCTCCGGTTCACCCGCCGGCCGGAGCTTTCCGTGCAAACCATCGAGGTCAATGTGCTGGTGAGGAAGCACGAAGAAGCGATCCGCCGGGAATTGGGCGGCGGCATCGATTTGGTCCTCCGGCTCGCGCCCGAGGCAGGACAAGTCTCGGTGGACCCGGACGCTCTCGGCGACGCGCTGCTGGCCTTCGCGGCACGGGCCCGGGAAGTGATGGCCGGCGGCGGCCAATGGGTCGTCGAAACCCGGGGCGTATCTCTGGACGAAGGGACGCCTCCTGCGGCGGGAGCGCTGCAGCCGGGCTGGTACGCCGCGATTTCTCTTACCGATTCCGGGCCGGCGCTGGATGAGGAAACGCGCCGGAGCATCTTCGAACCCGCGGCGCTGGAGGACCAGCCGCGCCCCGACCTCGCCGCTGCGTACCGGATCATCCGGGAGCACGGTGGCGACATCGAGGTAGACGCGGGCCCGGGGGGCGGTACACGGTTCAAGATCCTGGTGCCGTCTGCCGATGCCGGCGGCCGTGAACGGAACGCGGCGCCGGCAGAGACAGAGCCTTCCGCCCAGCCAGCCCCAACTGTGCTCGTGGCCGAAGACGAAGGGGGCATCCGCAAGTTGGTCGCCAAGTTTCTCCGCAAACAAGGATTCCAAGTGCTCGAAGCGGCCAGCGGCGCAGAGGCATTGAAGCTCACTGAGAGCCAACAAGGCCCCGTCCACCTGCTCATCGCCGACGTGCTGCTGGGCGACCTCGGCGGCGACGAGCTGGCCCGGCGGCTGGCGGCCGAGTGGCCGGAAATGAAAGTGCTCCTGGTTTCCGGCTACACCGGCGAGGAACTCGGCAAGGAGACCCGGCTGCCGGAAGGAGCCGAGTTCCTGCAGAAGCCGTTTTCACTGACCAAACTCCTCGAAAAAGTCCGTTCGCTTCTCGAGCGGCGCTAAGGAAGGAAGCGGCGCTGGAGGTCTGGAAGAAATCCCGGGGAGAGAATGGCGCATCCCCTACCGTGGAACGGCGGAAACGGGGTAAGTTAGTGGGGACCCCTACGCTGAGACACCGCAAAGAGACATAGGTTTCCATTGGCTGAAATTTTCCTGTCTCGGGCAGCGGATGGATTCCTGCTAGCGGCGGCCGGCGGGATGGAGAAGGGCTCTTGCGGGAGCGCCAGCCGGCCGACCTCGCCGCCAAGTGTTCGGGAACCGGCTTTCGCACGTCCGCCAGGGGTGGCGGTTCCCCGCCTGCTCACTGCTGGCGAGCCAGCAGGGGATTCACCACTCTTAAGCCTGGAAAGCGGCTGAAATCCCGGTCCGCGCTCCATAGCGTCTCCACCCCGTGGAACAGGCAGAGCGCCGCCACCCGGGCGTCGTGGATCATCGCTCCGCTCAGCCGGGCCCGCACCGCAATCTCCCGCAACTGGTCCCAATAACCGCCGTGCTCGGAGAGCACAACCAGGTTCGGAGCCTCCAGCCACGCCGCCACCTGTTCCAGCGCGATCTGGAGCGGGGTTGGGGGATCGTAGATCCACGGGTGGGCCACGATGCCGAGGAACTCGTGCAGGCACGGTCACGGCAGCGCCCACGCCCCCGCGGCCCTCGGCGAGCCGCCGGACCGCCGAGCAGGCCTGTTCGTGCCACAGGGAGTCTTTCTGGTGCGCATACACGAGTTATGTTGGTGTCCACCGCGATCATGAGCCCCGCCCCTCATAGATCAGCTCCCGGACTCGCTCCCAGGAGCCTTCCCGGACCTCGGGTCGCAGTCCCTTGCCGCGGAACGTGACCTTCCGCAGGCGAAACCCCCGAGTCCGCCAGCGTTGTTCGATCACCCTCCGCAGCCCCTCTTCGATGAGCGCCCGCACGTTGGTACCCTCCTCGGCCGCGAGTTGTCTGGCGGCCCGCAGCAAGGCATCGGAAATCTCGACCGTGGTCTTCATACATATCAATGGTGTCAATTCATGCATCGCTATGTACGCTGCCAGTCCGCTACCGGTCACCGCAAGTTTCCGGCCGTAATCTCTCTCCAAAACAATCGCTTGCCGGGATCGGCCGCTGGCTGGGACCGCTCGGCGTTCTACAACGCGATCAGGGAGCACGGTTCATGGGCCCTCCGCCGGCGATCCTTGACCACCGCAAAGCCGGCACAGCCGTCCTGTGCCTGGGTCCGGCAGCCCGCCGCCCGCGGATCTTCTCCGCCGGGACCGGGCGCTGCCGGGCGCCAGCCGCGCCGGCTGGCCTTCGCCGTCTCTTCGCGTTACTAACTGCCGCGACGAACCGTTCCAGAACCCGCCGGACGCGTCACACGTCCCGGCAACAACAACAAAACACGAAAGTTACAAATTTCATCCTTTTGCGGCCTTTTTCGCTCACCCGTCACGTCACATGGCGCAGCTTTACCGGCTCCAGCGTCGCGGCGCGCCCCTCACCGGCTCGGCCCCACCGGCCCCTGGATCCGCCGCCGGCGCCGATCCGCAGCCGGGCGGCGGCGTCAGCGCAGTTCGTACTCGGTCCCCTTCCAGACGTCGAACTCGACCACGCCGGGTTCCGGGCTGGTCGTCTCCACGGGCTGTCCTCCGGATGTCACCCGCAGCGTACGCGACGCTCGCACCCGGCAGCGCCCGTCAGCCCCGGCGCGGATCGCCGCCCGGGAGAGTTCGCCGTTCTCCCAGGCGATGTCCACTTCGTAGTTGCCCCGGGCGCGCAGGCCCCGGACCGAACCGGGCTCCTTCATCCACTCCTCCGGCCAGGCTGGCAGCAGGTGGATCTCGCCGTCATGCGATTGCAACAGCATCTCGGCGATGCCCGCCGTGCCGCCGAAGTTGCCGTCGATCTGGAACGGAGGGTGGGTGTCGAACAGGTTCGGCAGCGTGGACTTGCGCAGCAGCGCCAGCACGTTCTGCCGCGCCTGGCCGCTGTCCTCCAGGCGCGCCCACATGTTGATCAGCCAGGCCCGGCTCCAGCCGGTGTGTCCGCCGCCGTGCGCCAGCCGGTATTCGAGGCTCTTGCGGGCCGCAGCCGCCAGCTCCGGAGTGACGGTGGGCGAAATCTGAAACCCTGGATACAGGGCGTAGAGGTGGGAGATGTGCCGGTGGCCCGGGTTGCGTTCCGGCAGCGGCTCCGGCCACTCGAGCAGCCGGCCGTCGGGGCCGATCTTCAGCCCCGGATCCAGCTTGTCGAGCTTGGCCCGGAGCTCCCGGGTGAAGGCGCCGTCGATCCCCAGGATGCCGGCGGCCTCGAGCGTGTAGGTGAACAGCTCGCGGATGATCTGCTGGTCCATTGCCGGGCCCATGGTCAGCCGCGCCGGCTTGCCCTCCGGCGTGAGGAACTGGTTCTCGGGCGAGGTGGCGGGCCCGCTCACCAGCTTGCCCGTTTTCGGGTTCTCGACCAGCCAGTCGAAGAAGAACAGCGCTGCTTCGCGGAAGACCGGCCAGGCCCGCAGGCGGAGGAACTCGCGGTCGCCGGTATACAAGTAATGTTCCCAGAAGTGCCGCGCCGCCCAGGCCGCCCCGGTGACCCACATGCCGTACTGGGCCCGCCCGATGGGGCTGGTGAAGTACCAGGCGTCGGTGGTGTGGTGGGCGACGAAGCCCCGGCAATGGTAAACCTTGCGCGCCGTGCGCCGGCCGCGGGGGATCAGGTTCTCGACCAGATCGAAGAACGGCTCGTGCAGCTCGCTGAGGTTGGTGACCTCGGCCGGCCAGTAGTTCATCTGGACGTTGATGTTGAGGTGGTAGTCGGAGTTCCACGGCGCGGCGATGTGCTCGTTCCAGATGCCTTGAAGGTTCGCCGCCAGGTCGCCCGGCCGCGAGGAGCCGATCAGCAGGTAGCGGCCGAACTGGAAGTAGAGGGCGATGAGGGGCAAGTCCTCGGCGCCCTGCTTCATGGCTTCCAGGCGGCGGTCCGTAGGCAGGCGCGAGTTCGGGTGGCTGCCCATCTCGAGCGACACCCGGCCGAACAGCGCCCGGTGGTCGGCCACGTGACGCGCGCGGAGTTCACCGTAGCTCCGGCGGCTCGCCCGGGCCAGGTCGGCGACGGCTCCGCGGCTGAAGGATCCACCGCGGTAGTCGGTCCGCGCCGCGAGCAGCAGGGTCGCCGCGTCGGCGTGCTTCACTTCGAAGCCGCCGACGATCGGCTCCAGCTCGCCGCCCTCGGCGATCACGCGCAGCCGGGCGTCGAAACGAACTCCAGCGTGGTGGCCGGAATGCGTGGCGCGGCCCCGCAGGCTCACCGTGTCGGGAGATTCCACCGTGACCACGGCGTCGGCCGGACGGCTCAGCGTAATACGGCCGGAGACGGCGCCCGGCCGGTCCGCGCTCAGCCGCACCACGATCACCTGGTCCGGGGCGCTGGCGAAGACCTCGCGGATGTAGGTGACGCCGTCCACCTGGTACCGCGTGCGGGCGATCCCGGTGTCGAGGTTCAGCTCGCGGCGGTAGTCGGTGACCGGGCCGTCGTGGGCGAACTGAATCTTCAGATCCCCCAACGTCTGGTAGCTGCGCGGGTAGATCCGCTCGCCCAGGATGCGCTCCTCGACCATCCGTTCGGCCTCGAGGTAGCGCCCGGCGAACAGCAGCCGCCGGATCTCGGGCAGGTACCGGTAGGCGCCGTCGCGGTCGCGCTCGAGCGGATACCCCGCCCACACGGTGTCCTCGTTGAGCTGGAGCCGCTCCTCGGGTACGCCGCCGAAGACCATCGCTCCAAGGCGGCCGTTGCCCACCGGCAGAGCCTCCACCCATGTCCCGGCCGGCTGCTGATACCACAACGAGAGCGGCTCGGCGGGCGGCGTGGAAGAACCCGTGATATCGGCCGCCCAGAGCCCTTGGGCGAGAGCGGCCAGGAGAACGTACAAAGCGAATTGTCGGCGATGAGACATGGCGCGTTGGTCTCCCGTAATGGTATCGGAACTGTCTCCGGCGGTGACCGTTCAGCGCGCCGCCGCAAGAAGGGGCTCGCGCTGGTCCTGGGGATGCCGGTCCTATCCGGCCTGCTGCACCGGGGCCGCTCCCACTCCCACTCCCACACCGCACCTCTGGACCAGCTACACGCAACCGGTCTGCAAGAAGGAAAGTTGAACCGGCTGCCGGCTCGTTCCATTCTCCGCGGAATTCCGGCAGCCGCTGCGAATCCCCTCCGAAAGGCGTCCGCCGGGGGAAGGCTGCAAACAAACAGTGTCGTCGTCAATGGAGGACAAGTCTCCACTGTCCCGCAACTTAGTTCGGAGGCCCCCGGTTCCGGAGCCCGCCAGGGCCGCAGCGCGAACAACCTCGCCCCCCCGGCCCGCCGGAGAGTGGAACTGCTGCGCCTGGATCTATCCAAGAACAAGAGATATCGGATCCCATTCGCTGTAATTCAACGAACACACTGTAGCTTCCCTCCGGTACTCCCTGTACTTTGCGGCAGCGGCGTTAGCAGCCGGATCTAGTAGATGCAAATAAGTGTCAACTTATGAGCGATCCTCGTTTATAATTGTTTCGTCGTGCAGGCAGCGGCCCCGCTCGGGGACTGCAAGCCCGCCTCCACGGCCTCAGAGGAACTTGCTCAGTGAGGAGTCTATGTCTACCCGGGTTTCCGCATCTCGACCCGCTGTGGTCATCTTTGTTTTTGTCTTCTTGCTGGCCGGCGCCTCCTACACGGTCCATGCCGGCGAGAACGGCCATGTGATCCAGATTGCTGGGACGAACAGCGCCTTCGTTCTCCAGCCTGGCGAATCGCGCACCCTCACCGTACGCGTCTGGGAAGACGGGGGAGGAGCGGCGGCCGGTGAAACGGTGGTGTTCGTCGCCCCGCCGCAAGGCTCCGGAGGCACTTTCCCCCAGAGTTCGGCATCGCCGCCCACCTACGTCCGGGTCCAGACCGACGCCTCCGGCCACGCGTCGGCAACGTTCGTGGCGAACCAGATCCCGGGCGTCTTCTTGGTGGAAGCCCGGGTGGCGGACGCCGCCGCGTCGGTCAGCTTCGCCTTCACCATTGTCGAAGATCCGCCCATCACCGCCTCGTCGGCCGACGAGATCCGCGAGGCGGTCCACCAGCAGATCCTGGGCGGCATGCAACTCGGCGAGACCGTGGCTCTGCACGGTCCGGTGCTGGCGCCGGCAGGGGCCGAGATCTGGTCGCCTTTGACCCCGGAACCGTATCCGGAGTCGGCGCCGCACGTCGTGGAACAGCCGTCGTGGGTGCTGTGGATCGACGATGTGCCGCGGGCGAAGTTCACTCACGGCGTCCGGTGGGTGGTAATCGGCGTGGAGACGGAGGCCGCCGCCGTGGGAGAAAGCGCTAGGGTGCTCCACCGGAACTTGTGGCCGGTGGTATCCATCCCCGGCGCCCCGCAGTCCTATTCCCTGCTGCCGCCCGGAGCGGACACCCCGGGCGCCTTCCTTGCCGGCGAAGAAGCCCAGTCCTTTGAGCCGGCTGGCTCATCCTCGGCGGCCTACCCGTACCGGGCCGCCGAAGCCCCCGCCGATGTCTGCGCCATCCTGATCTACGGACCCGGCGTACGGACAGGGGCCCGGGAGGTGAGCGAATACGAGAAGTACCTCGTGAATTCCGGTCAGGTTCGCCCGGACCGAGTCTTCCGCAACCTCATTGAAATCGAACTCGACGGACGCATCGAGAGGATCGAGGCCCCGGCGAGCCCGGAGGAGCTGATCCGGCTTGTCGAGAAGGCGCGACAAGCCGGGTGCAAGAAGGTCTGCCTGTTCATTTCCGCTCACGGGATACCTCTGGGTCAGGGCGGCGGCTTTCTACTGAAGAGGAGCGACCTCGACCCGCTCGGTCCTGTGCGCGAAGTCCTCTCATACGACGATCTGGCGGCCATTCTCGCGGAGAAGTTAGGGGGAGTCGAGCTGTGCACCTTCATATCGGCCTCATATTCAGGTTCGTCTCGAGACTACTTCAATGGATACGGATTTACCGGCACGATCATAACCGACACGGATGACGAACATGTGAGTTGGATGGGACGCAGTATGAGTGTGCTTCTCGACAGTTTCCTTGACGCCAAGCAAGACCCGGAACGGAAAGCCGACGCCGACAACGATGGGATCGTG
>CAYWXL010000045.1:0-32395 GCA_964461995.1 uncultured Solibacteraceae bacterium | reverse complement strand
GCGGAGAGCCGAAATATCATGGCGGGGACGACGGGACTCGAACCCGCGACCTCCGACGTGACAGGCCGGCGTTCTGACCATCTGAACTACGTCCCCGCGCTTGAGAGTGGTGAGATGTCTTCAACGCCATGGTAGCAAATCGGGCTCGACCTCCTCAATAGCGTTACCCAGCTATCTGTCGGAACGCTTTCGGTACGAGATTGCCCGTCCGCGTCCATCAGCGGCGTGGCGGATACAATCGGCCCTCGGCGGACCTCCACCGCCCGAGGATTGCGGCCGAGGCGGTCATACCCCCTAGTACTACTGGTGATTTCATCTGGTACTTCTGGGCCTGTCCGGAAAATCCGGGTTGTGGCATAGTTGGAGTATCAGCGTCGGCAAGCTTGCTTGTGCAATTTGAGGCCGGCCCCCCGTAAGCGGAGGAGAGGGGGGCCGGCGCTCGACGCTGATCAGGACGTCAAGCCTTTCCCACCCCGGCACGGGCGTCCGCAACCACCGATTCCACCACTGAGCGGTACTCGTTCAGGTGCTCTTCCGTGTCAGCCTCGAAACGCAGCACTAGCACCGGCTGGGTGTTCGAGGCCCGCACCAGTCCCCAACCGTGCGGAAACAGGATGCGGGCGCCGTCCACGGTGATCACTTCGTGCGTCTTCTGGAAATGCTCGGCCACCCGGGCCACCACGTCAAACTTGATCTCGTCGGGGCAGTCCACCCGGATCTCCGGCGTCACGACCATCTTCGGCAATCCGGCGACCTGCGCCGAGAGCGGCTTGCCTGAGCGGGCCACGATTTCCATCAGGCGGCACGCGGCGTACATCGCGTCGTCGTACCCGTAATACCGGTCGGCGAAGAACATGTGGCCGCTCATCTCGCCGGCCAGCTCGGCCTTTTCCTCCTTCATCTTGGCCTTGATCAGCGAGTGGCCCGTTTTGTACATGATCGGGTTGCCCCCGAGCTTCTTGATCTCGTCGTACATCACCTGGGAGCACTTCACCTCGGCGATGAAAGTGGCCCCGGGCTTGCGTTGGAGGATCTCGCGGGCGTAGATCAGCAGCAAGTAGTCGCCCCAGATCACGTTGCCGTTCTCGTCCACGGCGCCGATGCGGTCCGAATCGCCGTCGAAGGCGATGCCCAACTCCGCGCCGTGGTCGCGGACGGCCTTCTTGAGCGCGTCGAGGTTTTTCTCGATGGTGGGATCCGGATGGTGGTTCGGGAAGCGGCCGTCCATTTCGAAGAAGAGCTCGACGGCGTCCACGTTCAGGCGCTCGACGAGGCGGTGCATGGTCGGACCGGCGGTGCCGTTGCCGGCGTCCAGGACGACCTTGATGCGCCGGTCCCAGGAGAACCGCGACGTCACGTCGTCCACATACGGGGTGATGGCGTCGTGGCTTCGCCGCGAGCCCTGGCCGGTGGCGAGATCACCGGCCTCGATCATCCGCCGCAACTGCTGGATCTTTTCTCCGTGCAGCGTGGCGGTGCCGCACATGATCTTGAAGCCGTTGTACTCGGGCGGGTTGTGGCTTCCGGTGATCATCACCGCCCCGTCGCTCTCGCCCGTGTAAGCCGCGTGGTAGAGAACCGGCGTGGGCACGGTGCCGATTTCCACCACTTCGCAGCCGGACCGCTCCAGCCCCGTGGCGATGGCTTCCGCGAGGCGCTCGGAGCTCAGCCGGCAGTCGCGGCCGACGATCACCTTCCTGCCTTTGTTCCGTTGGACGTAGGTACCGATCGCCTGCCCCAGAGTCTCGATGTCGGGACTCAGCAGCTCCTCGTCAGCGATTCCACGGATGTCGTACTCGCGAAAGATGGTGGGTTTCAGCATGGCCTCACTCAGTAACGTACCACGGAATCGTCTCCGTGCCTGCTGCCCGTGCCGGTCCGGGGCCGCCCGGCAACGAGCCGGTAGACACAGAACCTCACGTCCGATCCGACATTTGGCGTATTCTGCTTGAATATACCACTACATCTTGGGGCAAAATAGAAGGGTACTCGCCCGCGTCCCGTCCGATGAGGTAGATATGCTCCCCCCTGTCCGAAAATGCGTTTTGGTGGCGTTCGTCTTGCTCGGCGCGCCCGCCGCTGCCCAGAAGCTGGAGATCGTCTCCGGCGACGGCCAGATCGTCCTCGAGGAGTTCCGCTCCACTGCGCCGCTGGTGGTCCGGGCCACCGGCCAGAACGGGGCGCCGGCAGCCGGCGTGCCCATCACCTGGTCGGTGCCGTTCGGAAGGGGCGGAGTCGTCGGCGAGGAGATGGTCACCGACGCCGAGGGGCTCGCTCGCGCTTATTTCGTCGCGACCTCTTTCGAAGGGGGGCTTTCGTTCGATGAGATTCCGGTCACCGCGGCCGCCCCGTTCGGCTCGGTCCAGTTCCGCGTCGTCACGGCGATCATCCGGCTTCCCGGCGGTACACCAGCCGCTCCTCCCCTGGTGGAGCTTCTCGCTCCGAGATTGACCGCGCCTCCGTTCGAGGGGCAGCCAGGGCAGCGCCTGCCGGAGGCGGTGATCGTACGCGTCACGGTGCAAAGCGGCATCCAGGTCGGTGAGCCAATCCCTGACGTCGGCGTTCGGATTGTCAGCGCTGCCGATCCGAACCAGCCGGTGCCGGTGAGTTGCGCGGCCCCGGGCGGCATGGTCTTCACAGGCGTGGACGGGCTGGCGCGCTGCGATCTGTTACTTGGAGATCAACCGGGCAACTACCGTCTAGCCGCCTACGTCGGGGAGATGGCTATCACGCCGTGGTTCCGGCTCGTCATCAACGAGCCGGGCGGCGGCGGACCCGGAGGGGAGCCCACCGCGTTGGCGATCACCACGCCGCCGGTGTTGCCCGCGGCCACGGCTGGCTCGGCTTATTCGACCTTCTTGGCTGCAGCGGGCGGCGTCCCGCCGTACACCTGGAGCGTCGCCGGGACGCTGCCGGAAGGATTGGAGCTGAACCCCGCTACCGGAGAGTTGAGTGGCGTGCCGGCTTCCGCCTCGACGACACAGTTCACCGTGACGGTGACCGACAGCGCGGGCGCCCAGACGAGCCAGACCTTCACGCTGACGGTCGTCTCCCAAGGCGGTCCGCCGGAGACCTTGACGATCACCACGGAGGGCCTGCCCGGCGCCGTCGTCGGACAAGACTACTTCGCCGCCATCGTGGTCCAGGGAGGCTGCATTTCCCCCTTCAACCCCGCCCGCCTCTCGATCGCCGGAGGCGGATTGCCACCGGGGCTGGAAATCGTCGGCGGCGCGATCCGCGGAACGCCTTCCCAAACCGGGATTTTTCAGTTCACTGCCGAAGCTCGAGACGTTTGCGGCGCGGTGGCGAGCCGGGTGTTCGTCATCACTGTAAACGGGCCGGGCGGCGAGCCGCCCCAGCCGGCGATTGCCGCTGATCCTGCTTCGCTGACGTTCGAGAGGAATCTGGGCGGCGAACCTCCTTCCCCGCAAACGATCCAGTTGAGCGCCGCGGGGACCGAGGCGTTCCACGCCACGGCAACCACCTCGACGGGCAGCGCCTGGCTGAGCGTTACCCCCGCGGCCGGAACGACTCCTGCCACCCTCACCGTCGCCGTCTCGCCCGCGGCGCAGCTCGATCCGGGCACCTACCTCGGCGAAATCACCGTCCAACCAGACACCCCCGGCGCGGCGCCCACCCGCATTCCGGTGACGCTAATTGTTGCCGGCGAGCCGGAGCTGGTCGTCTCGCCGGCGACGCTGGGGTTCACCATCAGCCAGGGCGCGCCGCCACCCACCCAGCAGGTGATCTCGGTGGCCAGCAGCGGAGCCCCGGTGGCGTTCGCCGTCACCGTGCGGACTGAGACCGGAGGCGAGTGGCTCTTCGTTACGCCAACAGCACCCACCACCCCGGCGAACCTCTTCGTCGCCGTAAACCCCGTGGGGCTCTTGTCGGGAACCTACCGGGGGGTGATCACGATCGAGCGCAGCGACAAACCGGAAGCGAGGGAAGAAGTGATCGTAGTCCTTCAGATCCCGCAGCCGCAGCCGGCCATCCAAGCGGTGACGAACGCCGGCAGCTTCCACGCCGGTCCGATCGCTCCGCACGAGATCCTGGTGCTCTTCGGACGGCATCTCGGGCCGGACCGCCTCGCCGCCGCCACAGCCGGTCAGGACGGGCTGCTTCCCACCGACCTGGCTGAAACGCGCGTGCTCTTCGACGAGACCCCTGCGCCGCTGATTTACACCCTCGACGGGCAGGTGGCTGTGATCGCTCCCGGCGATATCGCCGGCAAGCGGGAGACGGCCGTCCAACTCGTCTATCGCGGCGTCGCGTCGAACGTCGTGACGGCGGCGGTGGCTGATGCCGCTCCGGGCGTCTTTACCGCCGACGGCTCCGGCCAGGGAGCGATCATCAACCAGAACGGCACGATCAACAGCCTTGCGAATCCCGCTCAGCCGGGCGAGGCGATCAGCATCTTTGCGACCGGCGCTGGTCTGATGTCGCCGGCGCATCCGGACGGGGCGATCATCCCTGTCACGCAGCCCGACCTGCTGCCGCGGCCGGCGTTGCCGGTGAAGGTCGAGATCGGCGGGCAGGAAGCCGAGGTGCTCTATGCCGGGGCGGCCCCGCTGTTGCCGAACGGGGTCCTTCAAGTCAACGTCGCGCTGCCGGCGGGCCTTGCCCCCGGCGCCGTCCCGCTGACGATCCGGGTCGGCTCCTTCGCCAGCCAGGAAGGGGTGACGGTGGCGGTGGGCCCGGCTCCGTGAGGCGCTAGCGGCTCACAAACCGGTTGTCCTTGATGTAGAAGCGGAGCGGCCAGTCGGCGCAGTGCCGGATGCCCACCCGGGGCGTGACGGCGATCTCGAAAGTCGGCGCGTCTTCGAGTTCCCGCACCGTGATCGGGCCGCGCGTCAGATCGCAGCCATAATGGCGGCGGGTGATCGCCAGCGCCATGGTGAGCCGGCCGGGGCCCGAGGCCAGCTCCTCGATGCGCCGCGCCTTCGGCCGCCGCTTCCGCATCGTCTCCAGGCCACACAGCGGCTCCAGCGCCCGGATCAGGACGCAGCCCGGCACGCCTTCCGGCTCGGCGATGATGTTCAGGCACTCGTACATGCCGTAGACGAAGTAGACGTAGGCGTGCCCGGGCGGCCCGAAGATCACCCTCGTGCGCTCGGTGACGCCCCGGGAGGCGTGGGCGGCTTTGTCGTCCTCGCCTAGGTAGGCCTCCACCTCCACGATCCGCCCGGCGGTCTTCCCGTGGACGAGGATCTTCCCGAGCAGGTCCCGGGCCACCTCGACCGTCGGGCGCTCGTAGAAAGATCTCGGCAGCACCCGCGCTCGCTCCACCTCCTCGAAGGGTGTCCGGTCTGGCCATCGCGCCCCGCTCCGGGGCTCCCCCGCGGCGGCGGAACCGCGCGATTGACGCTCAGGAATCCTCGCGGTCATAGTTGGAATATATGCGCCTGTTTACCGCAATCGCGTTGCCGGTGAAAGTGATGGGCAACCTGGAACGCCTGCTGGCTGCCCTCCGGCCCACGGCGCGGATCAAATGGAGTCCGGTGAAGAACCTCCATATTACGACGAAGTTCATCGGCGAATGGGAGGAAGAGCGCCTGGATGAATTGCGCGAGGCCCTGGAAGAGATCGAGCCCGTCGGGCCCATCGAAATTGCGATTCGGGGGCTCGGCTGGTTCCCCAACGAGCGCGCCCCGCGCGTCTTCTGGGCCGGGATCGAAGCGGGACCGGGCCTTGCGGAACTGGCCCGCCGCACCGAGCATCGGCTCGCCCGCCTGGGCGTTCCCATCGAACGGCGTAAGTACTCGCCCCACCTGACATTGGCGCGCATCAAGGGCCCCGCTGACCTGAATCCACTGCGGAAGGCGGTCGCGGCCCTTCCGTCCACTGAATTCGGCTCGTTCGTCGCGGACCGGTTTCATCTTTACTTGAGCGAACTCACAGCCGCGGGTTCGATTTACACCAGTCTCGACGAATTCGAGATCGGACGGACTCCGGCGGGCGGATAGCCGTCATGGGTGATCTTTGGAGCCTGGTTCTCGCCTACCTGCTTGGGGCAGCGCCCTCGGGGCTGCTGTTGGTGCGGGCCTTAAAGGGCCAGGACGTGCGCCGCATCGGGAGCGGCAACATCGGCGCCACCAACGTCGTCCGGGCGGCGGGGTGGAAGGCGGGCTTGGCGGTGCTTTTCCTGGATGCTGGAAAGGGCTATCTCGCGGTCTGGCTGGCGGCTCGAATCGGGGAGGATTCTCCCGCCTGGATGGCCTCGGCGATGGTGGCCGCGGTGGCCGGCAACACGCTGAACGTGTTTTTGCATCTCCGCGGGGGTAAAGGGTTCGCCACCGCCGCCGGAGCGATGCTTGCGTTGGCCCCCTTGCCAGTGGCCGCTTTGGCGGTCGTTTTCGTGACCACGGTGGCTTTCACACGGCACGTCTCGGCAGGTTCGATCGCCACTGCGATATCGGCTCCTTTCGCGATCTGGATCATCGTGCACCCTGGTCCGGCGCCGGTCGCGCTCGTGGCCGTGGCGGCGCTGCTGATCCTCTACCGCCACGCCGACAACATCCGGAGGCTCCGCGAAGGCACGGAACCTGTTTTCCGGATCGCAAAGTGACGATCTCAATCCCGAAGGAACCTGCATCGTTGGCGCAACTTTTCACTGGCAGCCGGGTTGATAGGAATATGGCAGCGGTGGCCGCGCTGGAGCGAGACGCCCAACTCATGTTGCGCGTCCGCGAAGGCGATGCGGAGAGCTTCGCGTTGTTGCTGGAGCGGCACCGCCGGCCCGTGGTCCACTTCCTGTACCGCATGTTGCAGGACCAGGCGGTGGCCGAAGAACTGGCCCAGGAGGTGTTCCTGCGAATCTACCGCGCGCGGGGCTCGTATGAGCCGACGGCCAAATTCAGAACCTGGTTGTTCCGGATCGCCACTCACCTGGCCCTCAACTGGATCCGTGACAACCAGAAGAAGCTGGCCAACCACACGAGCCTCGACGAGGAACCGGTGGAGGGTCCGGCCTTGCAGCTCGCCGACGCACGGCCGAACGTGGAAGAGGAGCTCATTCGGCGCGCGCGGTGCGAGGAGATCCGTCGGGCGATCGCCCGCTTGCCCGAAAAGCAGCGGGCTGCCGTGCTGATGCACAAGTATTCCGAGATGGAGTACTCGCAGATAGCGGCCGTGTTGGAATGCTCGGAGTCGGCGGTGAAGTCGCTGCTGTTCCGGGCGTACGAGACGCTGCGGAAGCGGCTGGTGCACCTGGCGGTGTCCCCTGCGAAGGGAGGCCCGAACGAGGCTCGCCGGCCCGGCAAGGCAGGGTCTCGGAATAGATGAGGGAAGGAAACGATGCAGTGCCCAATGAAAACCGGACGGAGTTCCGAACTGGCGCTGGACTATTTCAGCGGCCGGCTGGACCTGGAAGTCGCCGCGGAGCTGGAGCGGCACTTTGGAGAGTGCCGGCCGTGCCGGGAGTACTTCACGGCGGGGGTCGCGGTCTGGCAGGCTCTCGATGATTGGGAGGCGCCCCCGGTCTCGCTGGGATTTGACCGCAGACTTCAGGAACGAATCGCGGCAGAGGAAGCCCACAGGAAGTGGTGGAAGACGCTGCTGGCTCCGTTTCGTCCGGGAGTTCTGAAACCGGCTGCGGCCTTCGCCGCCGTCGCGGTGGTGCTCTTTGCCGCCGTCTTGCTCCGGATGCCGGGGCCGGCAGGGCCGGAGACCGCTTCGGGCGGCGCCGAGGTAATCGACGTCGAGCAGGTCGAGCAGGCGGTTGAAGACCTCGAAATGCTCTATCTGTTGGATCCTGCGGCGCTCGAAGAAGCGCCGGAGACTCCGGTGCATTCCGGGCCGGAAAGGATCGGGATGTCCACCGGCGGGCATGGGCGGAAGCGATGCGCTTGAGTTACTTGATTGCCGGGGTCATGTTGCTTTGGGCGCCTTTTGAAGCGGCCTTCGCACAGCGGCCGGGCGCCCAGCCGCCCCGAAGCCGTCCGCCCCAGGCGGCCCAGAAGCCGCCGGCGGCCCGGGCTCACCGCCCTCCGCGCGCCCAGGCGTCCCGGCCGCCGCGGGTGAAGCGGCCGGCAAACCCAAACGCTATACTCGAGCGCTGGCGCCGGATGAGTCCTCAGCAGCGTCAGAAAGCCCTCCAGCGTCTCTCGCCCGAACGCCGCCGGATGCTGGTCGAGCGCCTGCGCCGTCTGGAGAAGCTCACCCCCGAGGAGCGCCGCCGCCTGCGGAGGGACTACCAGCGGTTCCGCCGCCTTCCCCCGGAGCGGCAGCAGCACTACCGCAGGCTCTTTCAGCAATTCAACAGGTTGCCGGGCGACCGCCGCCGCGTGGTGGCGGCCGAGTTGCGCCGTTTGCGCCGGATGGCTCCGGAAGAGCGCCGCAAGCGCTTCCAAAGCGGGGAGTTCCAGAGGAATTTCGATGACCGCGAACGGCGGCTACTCGAGGAACTTGCCCGAGTCCCGCTGCCGGATTGAGGGATCGGCCCGGGGCGGCTGTCAGCCCTGCCGGAGCGCTTCGATGAGCGCGGGAACCACCTCGTACAGATCGCCGACGATCCCGTAGTCGGCCACTTCAAAGATCGGCGCTCCGGGATCCTTGTTGATCGCCACGATCACCTTGGAGCCTTTCATCCCCACCAAGTGCTGGATAGCTCCGGAGATCCCCACCGCGACGTAAAGCTTGGGAGCCACTGTTTGTCCCGAAGAGCCGACCTGGCGTGACAGCGGCAGCCAGCCGGCGTCGCAAACGGGGCGCGAGGCGGCCACTTCGGCGCCCAGCGCCTCGGCCAGCTTGCGGATCAGCTCCAGGTCCGATTCGCTCTTGACGCCGCGTCCAGCGGCCACAATCCGTTCCGCAGCGCTCAAGTCCACCGCCCCGGCGTCCTCCCGGAACGGCTCGCCCGGCCTCGTGCGGACCGCCTCGGCCGACACGTCGGCGGCGATCTTTTCGACGGCGGCGGAGCCAGGGGCGACAGCGTCCGCCCGGAACGCCCCGGCCTGAACGGAGAAGAAGCGCGGAGCCCCGGCTGCGATGCGGACGTCGGCAAGGAACTTGCCTTGGAAAACCGGCCTGCTGAGCACGAGCCCACCGTCTTCCACCCCAAAGGCGGTGACGTCGCTGACGAACGGCCGGCCGAACCGGGTGGCCAGTTTGGGCGCGAAGTCGCGCGTGCGGTAAGTGTGGGCGAAGAGCACGTATTCGGGGCCGAGGCGGCCGATCGCCTGCTCGAGAGCAGCGGTAAAAGCGTCCGCCGTGTATGGTGCGAGGGCCGGGTGGCTGATCGAGTAGATGCGGTCCAGGTCATACCGGGCCATCTCGGCGGCGCGGTTGGCCGGATCCGCGCCGAGCACCGCCGCCGAAGCCTTGACTCCCGTAGCTGCGGCCAACTGCTGGGCGGCCGCCAGAGCCTCGAGCGACGCCGGGTGCCAGCCGTCCCCGCGCTCTTCCATTACCACCAGCACGCTCATAGCACCCTCGCCTCGAACTTGAGCTTCTCGACCAGCTTCGCCGCCGCCTCAGCCGGCGGGCCGTCGAGGATTTCGGTCTGCTTCGTCTTCTCCACCTCGCGTAGCCGCTCGATCGGAGCCGCAACTTTGTTCTCCGCCGCCAGCTCCGTGGCCTCCAGCCGTTTCACCTCTTTCGAGCGCGCCCGTTTGATGCCCATGAGCGTCGCGTAGCGGAGCCGGGCGATGCCCGACTGGATGGTGAGCACCGCCGGCAACGGCGTTTCGACGTGCTGAAACCAGCCACCTTCGAGCTCGCGCCGCACCTTCAGGCCCCCGTCAACAGGCTCGATTCCCATCACCAGGGTCACGTGCGGCCAGCCGAGCAGCTCCGCCGCCACCACGCCGGTCTGGCCGGCGCCGACATCGTCCGACTGCAGGCCGGTCAGCAACAGGTCGGGGCTCTCCCGCCGGACGGCTTCAGCCAACAAACGAGCCGTCGCTAGGGAATCGAGCTGCTCGGGGCGCTCGAGGAAGATGTGCACGGCCCGGTCGGCTCCTTTAGCGAGCGCCTCGCGGATGGCTTTGGAGACGCGCTCCGGACCGGCGCACAGGGCCACCAGTTCCCCGCCGTGCTTCTCTTTCAATTGCAGGCCGGCCTCCAGGGCGTAAGCGTCCGCCTCGTTGATTTCGTACGCCGCGTCGCTCTCGTCCACCCAGCGTGAATCCGGTGACACCCGCAGGATAGAATCCCGGGCGATGACCTGCTTCAGGGCGACTACGATCCTCATTGTGTTTGGCAATTCTGCCGGCCTGCGCCTCCGGCGACCGATCCGGACCGGCGGCTATTCTTCGTACCGCTTGAAGATCAGGCACCCGTTCGTCCCGCCGAAACCGAACGAGTTAGTCAGCGCGTAACGAATCGTCATCGGGCGGGCCTGATTCGGCACGAAGTCCAGCCCCAAGGGCTCGATCTCCGGATCGGGCGTTTCGTAGTTCATCGTCGGCGGGGCGATCTGGTCGCGGATCGCCAGCACCGTCAGGCCCGCCTCGAGTCCGCCGGCGCCGCCGAGAAGATGTCCCGTCATCGATTTGGTGGAGCTGACTGCCAGCTTCCGGGCGTGCTCTCCGAAACATTTCGCCACCGCCAGCGCCTCGACGCGGTCACCGGTCGGCGTGGAAGTGCCGTGGGCGTTGATGTAGTCGATCTCCGCAGCGGTAATCCCCGCGTCCTTCAAGGCGTACCGCATCACGCGGATCGCTCCGTCGCCGTCTTCGGCCGGCGCGGTGATATGGAACGCGTCGCCGCTCATGCCGTAGCCGACGATTTCCGCAAGAATCGGGGCGCCGCGGCTCCGGGCGTGCTCCAGCTCTTCCAGGATCAGGATCCCGGCGCCCTCACCGACGACGAACCCGTCACGGTCTTTGTCCCACGGCCTAGACGCCCGTTCCGGCTCGTCGTTTCGCTGCGAAAGCGCCCGCATGGCAGCGAACCCGCCGATCCCCATGGGAGTGATGGCCGCCTCGGCTCCCCCGCAGATCATCGCGTCGGCGTCGCCCCGCTGGATGATCTTGAAGGAATCTCCGATCGAGTGGGCGCTGGTGGTGCATGCTGTGGCTGTTGCCGAATTAGGCCCTTTCGCCCCCGTCCGGATGGAGACGTGCCCGGAAGCCAGGTTGATGATCGTCGCGGGGATGAAGAAAGGTGAGATGCGCCCCGGACCCTTCGCCAGCAGGTTCTTGTGCTCCCGTTCGATGATCTCGAACCCACCGATGCCGCTCCCGATGAAGACGCCTACGCGCTCGGCCCACTCCGGGGTGATCTCCAGCCCCGACGACCGCATCGCCATGTCCGAAGCGGCAATGGCGAACACAATGAACCGGCCGACTTTGCGGACCTCCTTCCGGTCCATGTAGTCTAGTGGATCGAAATCCCGAACCTCGCCCGCGATCTGGCAGTTGAATCCCTCAGGGTCGAAGGCCGTAATCCGGCGGATGCCCGTCTTGCCGGCACGAATGGCAGACCACGTCTCCTCTGTTCCGATCCCCACCGAGGAGATCAGCCCGACACCGGTAACAACAACTCTTCGAGACAAGGAAGCACACCCCCGCGCCGGAAGCTTGTAGAGAGCCGGGCCCGCCTGCTACTCCTTACCGGACTTCTCTTTGATGTACTCTATGGCGTCCTTGACCGTGGTGATTTTCTCGGCGTCTTCGTCAGGAATGTCCAGGTCGAACGCCTCTTCGAACGCCATGACAAGCTCGACGATATCCAGTGAATCGGCCCCGAGGTCGTCCACGAACGAGGCGGACTCGTCCACTTGATTCTCGTCAACGCCCAATTGCTCGACGATGATTTCTTTTACTTTTTCAGCAACAGCCATGAATCCTCCAAACGACTCACAAAGCCGTAATTCTAGCGGTTTGCCGCCACTCTCCGCAAGCCTGCAGCGGCTCGTGAAACGCGCTCCGCCAGTAAGAAGCCGGGCGGTTTTCAGCGCCTCGCTCCGGCGGCCGCTTCGCTGCCGCGCCCGCTCTGATCCCCCTGCCCCGCGCCGGGCAGCCGGCTCCGCAGGTAACGTCCCGTATAGGAAGTCTCGCACGCGGCGATCTCTTCCGGCGTGCCGGCGGCCACGACTCGCCCCCCGGCGTCGCCTCCCTCCGGGCCCAGGTCGATAATCCAGTCCGCCGCGCGGATCACGTCCAGGTTGTGCTCGATGATGAGGACGCTGCCACCTTGGTGGACCAGATCCTGCAGCGCCCGCAGGAGTTTCGCGATGTCGTCGAAGTGCAGTCCCGTGGTGGGCTCGTCGAAGATATAGAGCGTGCCGTCGCAATCGCTCGCCCCCAGGTGGGCCGCCAACTTCACCCGTTGCGCCTCGCCGCCCGAGAGCGTCGTCGCCGACTGCCCGAGCCGCAGATATCCCAATCCCACCTGGTCGAGCAGCTTGAGCCGCTGTACCAGCCGCGGGTGGTCCCCGAAGAACGAGAGCGCTTCCCGCACTGTCAGTTGCAGCACTTCGTGGATGTTCAGCCCCCGGTAGCGGACCTCCAGCACGCTGCTCTTGTACCGCGTGCCGCCGCAATCCTCGCACACCAGCTCCACGTCAGCCAGGAACTGCATCTCCACTGTGACCGTCCCGCCGCCTTGGCACGTCTCGCACCGCCCGCCGGGAATGTTGAAGGAGAAATGGCCCGCTGCGTAGCCCCTCCGGTCCGCCTCCGGCGTTGCGGCGAAGATCTGCCGGATCATGTCGAACGCCTTGAGGTAAGTGACCGGGTTCGACCGCGGCGTCCGGCCGATGGGCGACTGATCCACCAGCACCACGTGACGCAGGTGCTCGACGCCTTTGATTTCCCGCCACGTCCGCTTGCTGGTCTCCTCGTCTTCTCCACCCAGGCCTGCTTTCCGCTCGATCAATTCCGCCTTCAAAGCCCGGTAGATCACGTCCTGGACAAGCGACGACTTGCCGGAGCCCGAGACCCCGGTCACCACGACCACCGCTTTCAGGGGGATCGTCACGTCGATGTTCTTCAAATTGTGCGCTCGGGCCCCGAGGATCTTCAACGCCGGAGCCGAATGCACCGGCCGCCGATGGAAGATCCGGGAGGTTTCCAGCTCCCCGCGCAGGTATCGGGCGGTGAGCGATCGCACCCCGTCGTCGAGCATCTTGCTCATCGGCCCCTCGTAGACCACGCGGCCGCCCAGCTCCCCCGCCCCCGGCCCGAGGTCCACGATGTGGTCGGCCTCCTTCATGATGTCCACGTCGTGTTCCACCACCAGGATCGTGTTGCCGATGTCCCGTAGCTCTTTCAGAATGCGGATTAGCCGGCCGGTGTCTCGGGGATGCAGGCCGATCGAAGGCTCGTCCAGCACGTAGGTGGCTCCCACCAGCCGCGAACCCAGGCAGGTGGCTAGTTGGATCCGCTGCGCTTCGCCTCCGGAGAGCGTCGCCGAGAGCCGGTCCAGGGTCAGGTAATCCAGCCCCACGTCGTTCAGGAACTTGAGCCGCTGGCGGATCTCTTCCAGTACCGGGCCAGCGATGGCGGCCTCCTCCGGCTCAAGTTCCAGCTCGCGGAAGAACTCGAGCGCCTGGGCGATGTTCATCCGCACTACTTCCGCCAGCGTCTTGCCCCCCACCCTTACGAACAGCGCCTCGGCCCGCAAACGGGACCCCCCGCAGACGGCGCAGTCGGCATAGCCCCGGTAACGGCTCAAGAAGACCCGCACGTGGACCTTGTACTTCTTCCGCTCGATGCGCTCGAAGGAGCGCCGCACCGCCTCCTCGACGAGCTTCTTTTCTTCCTCGCTCAGCTCGGCGAATGGCACATCGAAACGCACCTTGCTCCGGTGGGTCCGCCGGAACTCGGTGAGGAAATGCCGGTAGTGCGGCTTGTTCCACGGGTCGATAGCGCCCTGGCTAATGGAGAGGTACGGGTCCGGCACCACCCGGCCCATGTCGTAATCCACCACGTTGCCGAAGCCCTGGCACCGCGGGCAGGCCCCGTACGGACTGTTGAAGCTGAACAGGCGCGGTTCCGGCTCAGTGAACTCCCGTTCGCAACGTGAGCACGAGAACTTCTCGCTGAACTTGAGCCGCCGGGAGCCGTCGGCCGCCTCGAAGACCACCTCGCCAGCTTCGTGGTAGCAGATCTCCGTCGTGTCCACGATCCGCTGGCGCTGGTCCGGACGGATCACCAGCCGGTCCACCTGCGCGTAGACGGGCCGGGAGAAGTCGATGTCGAGGAGCGATTCCGGCGTCGAGAACTCGAACGTACGCCCTTCTTGGAACAGCCGGTTGAATCCCTTCTTGCGAAGCTCGAAGAGTAGATCGCGCAGGGCCGCGGTCTCGAGTCCGGAGGGCAAGGGAAACAGAGCATACCAGCGGGAGCCCTCCGGCTGGGCGAGCATCTCGGCGGCCACGCGGTCCACGGTGTCTTTACGCACCCGCTCACCGCAGTGCGGGCAATAGGTGCGTCCGGCCCGCGCGTAGAGCAGGCGCAGGTAGTCGTAGAGCTCCGTGGTGGTAGCGACGGTGGAGCGGGGGTTCCGCGAGGTGTTCTTCTGCCGGATGGCCACCGGCGGCGCGATGCCGTCGATCTCGTCCACGTCCGGCTTGCCCATCCGCTCCAGGAACTGCCGCGCGTAAGCCGACAGCGACTCGACGTAGCGCCGCTGTCCCTCGGCGTAGATGGTGTCGAAGACCAGCGACGACTTGCCCGAGCCCGAGACGCCGGTGACCACGGTCATCTGGTTGTGGGGGATGGCCAGGGAGACATTCTTCAGGTTGTGGACGCGCGCGCCCCGAATGATGATCGCCTCTTGCACGGTTCCCGGCCGAAGGAGGGAAAGTCATTTACAGTATAACAGTGGGGCGCCAAACAGCCATCCGCAAACGCCTTCGCGAGTGGTTCCGCTGCCACGCCCGGCCTCTGCCGTGGCGCGCGAACCCCGATCCTTACCGCGTCTGGGTGAGCGAAGTCATGCTCCAGCAGACGCGCGTCGCGGCGGTCATCCCCTACTTCGAGCGCTTTCTCAGGCGCTTCCCAACGGTCGAAAGCCTCGCCCGCGCCCCCGAGGACGAGCTGCTCGCCCTCTGGAGCGGCCTCGGCTACTATTCCCGGGCGCGCAACCTGCAACGCGCGGCGCGGCGCATCGTCGAGCTGGGCGGCTTCCCGGACGACTACGACGGCTGGCGCCGGCTGCCGGGCGTGGGCGACTACACCGCCGCCGCCATAGTCAGCATCGCTTTCGGCAAACCCCACGCCGTCGCCGACGGCAACGTAATGCGCGTGTTGGCCCGGCTCGAGAACGACCGGGGCGATATTCGCTCGTCCGCTGTGCGGAAGCGCTTGGCCGCCCTCGCCCAGGAGCTGCTCGATTCCCGGCGGCCCGGTGAGCACAACCAGGCGATGATGGAGCTCGGCGCCGTCATCTGCCTGCCGCGGAAGCCGGAGTGTGGCGCGTGCCCACTCGCGGACCTCTGCGCCGCTCGCCGCGCCGGCGCCCAAGACTCGTTGCCGGTGCGGAGCGCAGGCCGTGCTCCTCAGCGCATCGAATCGACTCTGGTTGTCATCGAGCGTGGTTCCGATCTCCTGTTGCGGCCGCGCTCCTCGGCCGAGAGTCGCCTGCCGGGCTTCTGGGAGTTGCCCGAGGCGGGCGAAGTTCCGCAAGCGCGGCTGGACGGGCTCTGCGGCGAGTTCCGCCACGCGATCACGAATCATCGTTACCAGGTCCGCGTCGTCCGCGCCCGGCTGACGAAAGCGCCCCCGGACGGGCTCCGGTGGGTGTCGAAATCCCGGCTCGGCGAATTGCCCCTGACCACGATGGCCCGCAAGGCCCTCGCATTGGCCGAAAAGCCGGCGCAACCCGCCCCTGCCGAAGGCGTTGAAAGATAATTGGAAGAATCCATGGTTTCGAAGTCCCCCGCCCGCTACGCCGTCCTCGTCTGGGCCGTCGCACCGTTGCTTCTCCTGGCCTACTCCCGCTTTGGGCCGGATCCCAGGAACACGGGCGCCCCTGGCGACCAGACTTGCGCCCGGGCAACCTGCCACGCGGGCCCGCCGGATTCGGGCCCCGGGAGCGTGCAGATCGCCTTCCCTTCTGGACTCGTCTATATTCCGGCCCAGAAACAGTCCTGGATCGTGACCATCGCCGATCCGGACGCCAAAGTCTTCGGCTTCCAGGCCACCGCCCGGCTGGCTTCCAATCCGGAGTTCGCCCAGGCCGGCTCCTTCCATGCACCGGGTCCTGACACCCTCGTCATCTGTGAAGACGGGGCCGAAAAACCTGCCGGCGGCGCCTGCCCGGACACGTCCCCGGTCGAGTTCATCCAACACAGCGACGCAAAGCCCAAGAACACCTTCCGCGTCGAGTGGACGCCGCCGGACGAGAACGCCGGCCCCGTCGAAGTCTACATCGCGGCCAACGCCGCCGACGCTAGCGGCACGCCTACCGGCGACCGGATTTACACCGCGAACTACACGCTTGAGCCGGTCACTTTCAGCGGCGCCCCCGTGATCCGGCAGGCCCAGCCGGTCCTGCAGGCCTTCGACAACAGCGAGCGGCTTTCGCCCGGCACTTACGTCCAGATCTTCGGCCAGAACCTCGCCGCCACCACGCGGCAGTGGACCGCAGCCGACTTCACACCCGGGCTTGAGCCCGGCGGCGTGGGACCGAAATCTGTGGACGGCGTGGAGGTCCTGATCAACGGGAAGCCGGCCACGGTGAGCTATGTGAGTCCTACCCAGGTGAACGCCGTCGTGCCGGACGACGACCATCAGGGGCCGGTTTCCGTCCAGATCCGCCACCCCGGCGGCGAGAGCAATACGGTTCAAGTCAACATGTTCCCGGCGACGCCCGCACTACAGGAACACCCCCTCTGGGAGCGCGACGGCAAGAAATACGTCGTGGCGCTGTTTCCTCCGGATTACCAGACCTTCGTCGGCCCGCCGGATCTGGTGAACGGCGTCGTGCTGCGTCCGGCCCATCCCGGAGAGACGATCATTCTCTACGCTTTGGGCTGCGGCCCCGTCGCTCCACCGGTTCCCCCCGGCGAGATCCCCACGGCGCTGTCCCGCATCATCGCCGAGTTCCGCTTCACGTTCGACGGCGTGGCCGCTGAGAGCGCGGACGGCTTCCTCGCCCCTGGGTTCGTGGGCCTGTATCAGTTCAACGTGCAGGTGCCGAACGTCGGGCCGGGCGATCACCGCATCGAACTGATCCTCAACGGGCAGCCCACCGGCCAGGAACTGTATATCACCACGGAATAGGCCGGGATATAGACCGCCTCGCGATCCGGCGCTACACTGGCCCCAGAAGGCACGTTTCCCGGTATGCGGGTCGCAGCTTGTCTGCTGGCGCTCGCGTGTCTCGGATCACGCGCTGCGGCCGAGAACGGTGGGAGCGGCTCGGCCCCCACGTATTCTTCCGCCAGCATCGTTAACTCCGCCACCAATGCGTCCGGCCCCCTCGCGCCCAATACCATCGCATCCCTCTACGGACAGAACCTCTCCTGGACGACCCGGGCCGTCTCTGCCGACGATCTGCGCCAGGGCTCCTTGCCCACGATGCTCACCGGCACCGGCGTCTGGGTGCTCATCAACAATGTGCCCGCGCCCCTCTACTTCGTCTCGCCCACGCAGATCAACCTGCTGATCCCCGGCAATCTCCTGCCGGGAACCGTGCACTTGCAGATCGTCCGCGACGGCCGGGCCGGGCCGAAGGTGCGCCTGCGGCTTCGCGAGGCCGCCCCGGCGCTGTACCTGCTCGATGAAACCACCGCCATCGCCGTCCGCCCAGACGGCTCAGTGGCCACCGCTGACAATCCCGCGCGCCCCGGCGAGGTCGTCGTCCTCTATGGCACGGGTTTCGGCCCCACCCGGCCGGATTTTCCTCCGGGAGTCCTAGCGCCGTTCGCCGCCGAACTCGAGAAGAGGGACGAGTTCAGCCTCTGGCTGGACGGCGCCCCGGTGGTGGCGGAGAACGTTCTTTATGCGGGCGTCACCCCGGGCTTCGCCGGCCTCTACCAGATCAACCTGCGCCTGCCGGAGGGGATTGCCCCGCGCCCCGAAATCCGCATTGTTGCCTCCGGCGTTCTGAGCCCTCCTGAGGTCCATTTGCCCGCTGCGCCGTGACAAATCCGGGCGCGTCCCGAAATCCCTCGCAACTTCTTGAATTCAGGAGCCGTTTAATCGGGTGTAGGCTAGAATGGCGTAAGGAGGACCGGATGCGAGGGAAATGGCTGGTGGCAGTGGGGGTCTTGACGGCCGCACTGAGCGCCCAGGAGCCGGCCCGTCAGCAGGGACAGCAGGCCGCTCAGGAGCCGCGCGACCTTGCCGAGCGCTCGGACTCCGGACGATATGTGGTCGAGCCAGGAACGCGGATCCCCTTGGCAATGATCAACAGCGTCAGTACGAAAAACGCCGCTGTAGGGGATCGGATTTACCTGGAGACGGTCTTCCCCATCATGGTGAACGGGCGGATCGTGATTCCGCCCGGCTCTTGGGTGGCGGGCACCGTCACAAGCGTCAAACGGCCCGGACGCATCAAAGGGCGGGGTGAGCTGTACGTCCGGTTCGATTCACTCACCTTGCCGAACGGCGTCACCCGGGACTTCCGCGCGCGCATCGGTAGCCTCGACGGTCGCGCCCGGGAGGATCTCGACCGCGAAGAGGGCAAGATCCGGAGCGAGGGCAACAAGGCCAGTGATGCCCGCACGGTCGGCGAAGCGGCCGCCGCGGGAGCCTCGGCCGGCACCATCGCCGGCGCCATCGGCGGCAACACCGGCATGGGAGCCGGAATCGGCGCCGCGGCGGGAGCGACTGCCGGCCTCGTCGGCGTTTTGCTCTCCCGTGGGCCCGACGCCGTGCTGGCGAAAGGAACAACTTTGGAAATGGTCCTCGACCGGCCGCTCACGTTCACCGAAGAGGAGATCGATTTTGGCCCCATGATGCGCCGGCCCGGCCGGCATAGCTCCGGAGAAGGTCCGCCGCCCCAGCGCAAAGGCCGCGGCCCGAGAGTTCCGGTTCCCGGTCGCCGACTTCCCCTGTAAAGGGTCGGCGCTCCCGGCTGAGTCTCCTCCGGAGGGGCGCCAGGATCGTTCGCCGCATCGGGGAGGCTTTTTCTCCGGTCCTTCCATTAGAGAGGGGAGGGTTTTTCACCGAGAAATTTGCCGTCCCCCCTATTCAAACGAGCTGTTTTGTCCGATTAGAGTCTCAGCCGGCAATGGACCTCACCACACTGGAGATTCAGATCTTCGTGAGCCTCGCGCTCGTGCTCGGCGCCGTGTTCGTGGCGTTGCTCACCGACTTCTTGAAGGGCAACAACGAAGCCCTGCGGGAGCGGAACATCGAGCTGCTCGTTCGGCAGCAGGAGCGGGAGCGATATTTTCGCCGGCAAGAGTCGGTCGCGCCCTCCGCACCCCCGGCATCTCCCCGCAAGCAAGCCGGGCCGGTGTTCTCCACCGCGCCGCCGGATGCCGGACCCATGCGTCCGGCGCCCGAATTCGAGGAGACGGAGCCGCCGGAAATTCGCATCGAGCCGAAGCCGGAGCGCTGGGCCACCGAGGCGGAACTGGGTGAGGTGGACTATCTGGCGGATCGAATCCGGAAACGGGCGGCGGTGAATCCCGTGGATTACCCGGTCCACCTCGATCCGTCGCACCCAACCGCTCCCGATATAGAGAAGCCGGTCGCCGAACCTGGAGAACTCGGTGGACCACAGGCAATCGGCGATCTCGCCCAGCCCGACAAAGCCAGTGGAGGACCGCTGGCCCAAGAGCTGGCAGCCGAACTTGAGCGTGCGCGGCGGACGGAGCAACGCATGGAAACCGAGCCGGGTCACGCCGAGACCGCTCCAGGCGCCGGCGTGGAAGCCGAGGAGGAGGTTTCAGCGGCAGAAGAAGAGGCCGAAACGGCTGCCGCGGACGGCGCTGACGAAACGGCGTCGAAGGTCCGTTTCCAAACGGCTGCGGGAACGGTCCCAGGGGAGGACTCGGAACGGGCGCAAGAGCCGGCTCCCGAGGCTCGTACGGAAGCAGAACGTGACGAGTCCTCCCCGGAACTCCAGCCGAGTGAACCGGTCGAGTCTCCCAGTAGGGAGGCTGCCCGCGAAGAGAACGAAGCGGGAGGGCCGGCCTCATCGCAGCTCTCCGAGAGCGTGGAACCCAGCGGCTCGGTCTTCGGGAAAGTCACCCCGATCGACGTTTTGGCGGCCGGACGAGCCGCTGCACGCGACACGTTCCGTTTGGCGAGGGAGTTGGAACGGGTGGCTGGCCTCGTTGGCGACAACGCTTCGGGCGAGTCGGGTGAGAAGGCTCAAGCCGATCAGCCCGCTACCCCGGAAACCGTTTCCGAAGCCGTGGGAGAGACCGCCGCAACCTCGACGCCGCCCGAGGAGTCTGTTGCGGAAACAGCGGACACGCTCCATTCGGAAGCCGCGGCAGGCTCGGACGAGGCTCGCGAAGCAGAGACGCCCGGCGCCGAAACCGGCGACCGCCGCACGGTCCGGATACCCGGAGCCCAGACCCCGTCGCTGGGCGAGCTCCAGTTGCCGCCTGGTTTCCATGACTACTCAGTCTTCGCCGAGGCGCTGAGTTCTCAGGCCGCCTTTCGAGGGACTGTCGTTGCGCTTTCCGTCACCGGCGCTGACGAGTCGGGAACACTTAAGGAGATCGAGGACTTCCTCCGCTCGCTCTTGACTCCCGCCGATTTCGCTTGTCGCTCCGGCAAGGACGAGTTTCTTCTCATCCTGCCTGGCGAGACAGGCGCCGCCTCACAGCGGCGTTTGCAATACATTTCTCAGCGGCTGTGGGATTACCAAATCCGCTCTGTCGCCCGCCAGCCGGTGATGTTCAGTTGGGGCGCGGCTGATATGAGCGCGGTGCAGTTGAGGGAAGTGGTCAGCGCTGCTCGGGACCGCATGTGGCAAACGCGGCGGAGCCGCGAGCGCCTTACCGCCGAATTTCACTTGTCTCGGCACCGCGTGGCCAACGAGACGTGACCCGGCTGCATGTTCGGTATTCCCGGACGCGCCGCTCTCCGATTCGCCGACTCGCCGGTGCGGGTTGTCGCACTGTCTCGCTGACGCCCGCCGGAACCCAGGTGTGTCTGGAGTCGCGCCACGACATCGAGAGGGGCGCGTATAATTCCCTCAGTGCTACTGATGAGAACTTTCCGATGGAGATTGCTTGGATGAAGATGCGACCGCATACCCTCGACCGCCGCACCTTTCTCGGCCATAGCGGCAAAGCTGCCCTGGCTGCCCTCGCCTTCGCCGGGCTGGACAGCTCGCGCGCCGCTCCATCCCGAAAGATGCGCCTCGCCATGGTCGGTACCGGTTCCCGCGGCACCGCTACCTGGGGCCGCAACATGATGAGGACGCACGGCGACTATGTCGAACTCGTCGGCTTCTGCGACATCAACCCGAAGCGTGTCGCCAAAGCGCCCGCACTCACGGGAGTGGACGCCCCCACGTATCTGGCGCACGAGTTCGACCGTATGGTGAAAGAAACCCGGCCCGACGCTGTCATTATCACCACGACCGACTGCTTTCACACCCACTACGCGATCCGCGCCATGCAACTCGGCGTGAACGCTATCTGTGAGAAGCCGCTCGCCACTGAGGCCAAACAATGTCAGGACCTTCTGGAAACTGAAGTCCGCACCGGCAAGAAGACCATCGTGACGTTCAATGCCCGCCACGGTAACCCGGACGAGGAGATCAAGAAAGTGCTGATGAGCGGCGAGCTCGGCCGTATCATCTCCGCCGAGTTCGAGGAGTACCTCGACATACACCACGGGGCGGACTACTTCCGGCGCTGGCACGGCAAGATGCGCTTCTCCGGCTCGCTGCTCTGTCACAAGGCGTCCCACCACTTCGATCAGATGAACTGGTGGCTCGACGCTGACCCCGTCGCAGTGCACGCCTTCGGCCGGGTCGCCTTTTACGGCAAGAACCACTCTTTCCGCGCTTCTTATTGCCGCAAATGCCCCTTCACGGACCGCTGCAAGTTCTACTGGGACATCACCAAGAACAAGCGATACGTCCAGCTCTATGTCGAGTGCGAGGACGCCGACGGCTACCATCGCGACGGCTGCGTGTGGGACAACGCGATTGACACCTATGACACGATGACCGTCGAGGTCCGCTACGCCAACGATGTCCTGCTCAGCTACAGCCTCAACGCCTACATGCCTTACGAGGGCCAGCGCATCGCTTTCAACGGCGAGAAGGGCCGGCTCGACGTCCGCATGTATCACCGGCAGCCGTGGGAGGTGAAGGGCGAGGCCGACTTCCGCCTCACCAAGAGCTTCGGCGGCACCAAGACCTGGACCGTCCAGGCCAGCCAGGGCGAGCACGGCGGCGCCGATGCCAAGCTCCGCGATTTGCTCTTTAAGCCCGGCACGCCCGATCCCTTGGGAAAAGCCGCCGGTTCCCGCGCCGGGGTCATGGCCAGTCTCATCGGCATCGCCGCCCGCCGCTCGATTCAAACCGGCGAGCGTATCAAGATCGCCGACTTAATCGACTTCCCGTTGGCGTGGCGCTGGTAGAAGGTGTGCGGTTCGGCGCTCGAGGGCCGTGCCTGGGCCCCGAGCGCCTCAGGATCCCGAAGCCGCCCGATTGAGTGTTGTGGCCCTCACAACTTGATTTCCGAGCGGCCTTTGTCGAGGTCGAAGCAGACGGTGGTCTCGCTCTGGCCGCGCAACCACGTGCCAGGCTTGAGCTGCCGCGTATTGTGGACCTCCTTGAGCGGCGTGGACTTCCGGCCCCGCAAAACTACCGGAGCCTTCGTCGCCGCTCCGGCGATGCGCAGCGTGAACGACGGGCAGGCGAAGGGCGCTTGGAGCTTCACCTTCACACCCTCCGGTTCGATTCGCGTCAACTCCCGGGCGGCCCAATAACGGGCGACCTCGCTGAGCTTCATCCAGATCAGATTGTCGTACCTCTCGTGCAGACGACGCACGACTTCCTGGAAGGCTTGGAAACCCAGCTCCCGGCCGTTGTAATAAATCCCTGTCCAGTGGCAAACCAGCAGGGCCGGCTCGCCGCGCTCGATCACGTCCACTAGCCGCCCCCTGGAGAGGTCTTTCGTGATGAAACGGTCTGGATCCGGCTTCCCAACGGCGTCCCAGCCGCCCGTCCAGTCACCCGTACAACCGATAATCGAGACGACGCATTTCGGGTCCGGACCTTCCAGATCCGAGGCATAGTAGACCCGGGGCGCGACGCTCTTGTCGCCCGACGAGATCACATCCTGGAAATAGTGTGGGATCTCGGCGGAAAAGACATCCCGGCAGGCTTCCAGCGTTGCCTGGGCGTACTCCGGTCTAACTCGTGCGCCGAACCCCCCTGGCGAGGTCACTCCCTCGCACGGCAGGTCGATGTTCCGCAGAATCCGCAGCGCGTACGCAATGTAGGCGGCGAGTTCGTCCACGGACTTCTCGTCGCTCCACCGCCAGTTCTCCATGAAATGGACCGACCGCGCCGGGTAGGGCTGCCCCGTCTTTAGATCGATTACTCGGGTGTGGGTCACCATCTCCGGGTGGATGTCCCAGTTCGGGACCATCAGTTCCCGGACAAGGTCGATGCTGGCTTTCACTTCCTGCGGCGTCCAGCCGGGCAGTTCCCGGTCCAGCCGTCCCACCAAAGCCGGGTATGGCACGATGCTGTACTTGCCCTTGACGCCATGCTCGGCCGCCCATTCGCCGAACTTGCGCACGAAGTCGTCGGGTATCTCGTGCGGCATGCTTCGCCAGTCTACCCGGCCCCACTTGTCTCGGCCCACCGCGGCGAACTGCGGAAAAGCGAACCGGTTCAGGTTCACCAGGCAGGTCGAATCATCGATGATCAGCGAAACCGGTGTCCTGGCCCGCGGATGCAGCACCTCGACTCCGGCCACCCGCGGAGGACGTTCTCCGCCCAACTGGGCCATTGCCGCTTTGGCTGCCGCGGCCGCCGCCGCTGCGCTTATGAACTGCCGGCGTGTTCCGTTTCCCATAACACCCTCTCCACTTCGACGATTACCCTCATCTGCACATCTGTGATCGCTGGTTTGTGGCGCGCCGCATAGTCAGGGGGTCCCGGCCGCGGCTCCCGATGGAAAGATCTCGCCCGTAGTCTTCAATTCTCGTTATTCCCGCACAGGCGCGATGCAAACTCCGTGGATCTCTATTCTATGCTCCCACACGCGTCCTATGGGCGGCCGGAGGGCTCGATCCGCACCGTGCCGTCCCCGCCGACGGTGAGGCCGGTCCGCTCTTCGTCGGCCCAGACCGCCGCCGACGCCGACGGCAGCCAGACCGTCCCTCGTGCAGGCAGGGGCGGCTGCGCGTCAAGCGCTCTCCGTTTTCCGGAGACGAAAACCCCCTGGGGGCCGGCGCTCACGCTGAACGCCTCCGGGCCCTCCGCCAGCGTCCGCCCGCCGAACGCCAGCCGGGTACCCTCTCCCATCACGTAGCCGGTGATCCTCCCGCCAAGGTCCGTTCGCACCATTGCCATCAGCGCATCCGTCTCCAGAAGACCGCACGTCAGCGGCTTGCCGCGGCCGGCCCGGTCTTCGTCCGGCTGCCACACGACGATGTCCCGGAATCCATCGCCTTCGACCACCAAGCTCGCCGCACCCGCCGGCCCGCTGATCTGCGGACCCTCGCGGATCCGCGGCTCCTGCGCCCCTTTGCGAAACGCCACCCCCGCCGCCAGGTAGCGCACGCGTACGCCGCGGCGCTTCACTCGTAACAGGCCCAGCTCGATGGGATGCCGCCGGGTGCCGCCTTTGGTCCCTTGGAAGGCAAAGTCGGGCTTCTCCGGCTCGAGCAGCGCTACCAGGCACCGGGCTTTCTTGCCCTCGATCCGGAATGGATCGCCTGGAATCCCGGTTCCCGTGATTTCGAGCGCCTCGGTGTACCACTGCCACCAGTAGTCGTGCTCGTTCCCGTCTTTCTGAATGTCGTCGGCGATCACGACGTACGGGTTCGGCCCCTGCTTGGCGAACAGGATCGAGCGGTCCGCCCGCCGCGCGGGGGTGCTCGCCGGCACCGAACGGTCCTTGTACGAGCGATGCGCGTCGCCGCGAACATAATCGGCGAACTCTCCCAGCGCCAGCCCAGTCAGGAAACCCCACAGCGAACCGTCGTCTCCGGCGGAGTTGCGCCGGTCCGCCGCCGGCATCCCGCCGCCGTCGATGATCACGATGTTGTGCTCGAAGTCCACCCCGTGGTGTTCGTGGCCGTAGGGGAAGATGTTGGCGTGCGTGGCGAACGCCTCCCCGAAGGCGCTGAACAGGAAGGTGTTCATGTCGTAGTGGGTGTGGTTCGCCTCCCCGTAGCGCGTCACGAAGGCGAACCACGCGGCCTCTTCATCGTCCCAGCGGCTCCGCGCGAACACCGTGCCGGCGCGGTGGCGGTCCGTCTCGAAATAGGCTGAGGTGCGCAGGCCGAGCGTGCCCGGCGAGACCGGCTCCAGCCCGTCCGGCCAGAACAGAAAGATCAGGATCGGGTTGATCCGCTCGAAGTCTGTGAAGTTGACGAACGTCCACAGACCCGCCTGGTCGCCAAGCTCGCGAATCCCGTGCAGGTAGATCGATTGGAAGACGCGCCGCCCGTAGCCGGTGTTGTCGCCGATCGGGCCGCAGCCGCCCTGGGGCATCCACTGGTGCCGCAGGTAATGCATGGCCCGCACGGCGCCCGATTGGGGGATGATGTCCGGCCCTCCGGTGCGCCGCACCGCTTCGGCGAATTGTGTTGGGTTCTTGTGGTAGTGCGCATAGCCGGGACCCTCCGTACAGATCCCGCTTTCGCGCCACGTGAAACGGTAGTAGTTGTCGCGGATCTTCCGGAAGCACTCCGAGAACCAGTGCTCGAACTTCGGGTGCTGCGTCTCGGCCTGGATCGCCGCCAGCAGCATGCCTTGCGCCCCGGTCGGGATCGCCCCGCAGTTGTAGCTCGCCTCGCGCCACCACCAGCTCTCGGTGTGGTCAAACAGCGCCGCGTTCCATGCCTCCAGGCTCTCGAGGATTTCCGCGCGCACTGCTGGCTCCATGAGTCCAAAGAGCCAGTCCCAGGCGACGGCGAACGCTTTCGGCCAGTGCTCAGTGGCAAAAAAGTCCGCGTCCACCTCACGGTAGAACGCCACCGGATCGATTCCCGTTGCCGTGCGCCGGAACAACTCTATGGCCCGGGCGCCGAGCGCTTCGTCCTCTTCCACTTGGTAGACGAGCGCCATGGCCTCCAGATGCCGCGCCAATGCTTCCCCGGGACGGCCCACCGCCTCCTTGATGCTCAGCTCAGCGTCGTACGGGCTGTGGGCTAGCTCCCGCACCTTGCGGTAGGCGGCCGCCGCCATGGTTTTACCCCGGGCTCGCCGCCGGAGCGCCGGCAGCTCTTGTTTGCTGAACAGGATCCCGGGGTGCGTGCCCGGGGGAACGACGACGTATTTCCAGCCGTACCGTTCAGCCGGCCGGGCCCGGCACGCCGCCAGCGCCACCGCACCTGCGCCGAGCAGCGCTCTCCTGGTCATGGGCGCCCCGCCGGACACGCAGGGCTGGTCCGTGCTCATGGGGGATCCTCGGTTGCTGCCAACGGCGCCGCTCGCGGACGCCCGCTTATTGCGGCTCACCTGGCGTACCCTCCGCGTCCTCGGGATACCGCCAGAAGCGGAACTTCTCTTCCGCCGGCTTCGTCCGCGCCTCGATCATGATCTTCGCCATCTTGGCGGCGATCTCCGGATACTGGTCCGCCACGTTCGCTGTTTCGCCGATATCCTTCTCCAGGTCGTAGAGCTCCAGCGGGGCGTCCGGGTTCTTCCTCAAGTTGCGCCGTACGGCTTTCCACTTCCCCATCCGCACGGCGATCTGGCCGCCGTAGCCGGCGAAGTCCCAGAACAAATACTCATGCCGCTCCTGCTTGTTCTCGCGCCCGAGCAGCGTTGGCAGGAAGCTGATGCCGTCGGTGTCGGCCGGCGGCTCGATCCCGATGATGTCGCACAGCGTTGCCATGATGTCGTACTGGGCCGCGGGCAAGTCCGTCACCGTCCCGGGCCGGATGCGTCCCGGCCACCGCACGATCAGCGGCACGCGGATTCCCCCTTCGTAGACCGACCCTTTCAGGCCGCGCAGCGGGCCGACACTCTCGAAGAACTCGTAATCGACCTGGTCCTTGAGCAGCGTCGTGCCGTTGTCGGAGGTGAACAGCACCACTGTGTTGTCGGCGAGCCCCAGCTCGTCAAGCAGCGCCATCAGCCGCCCCACCTGTTCATCCATGAAGCTGATCATCGCCGCGTAGGTCGCCCGCGGCGTCGGGTTCGGCAGGTAGGACTTTCCGTTGTACGGCGTCTCGGGCCACTTGCCGCGATAGCGCGCCACGTATTCCTCGGGCGCTTGCAGCGCTAGGTGCGGCAGCACCGTCGGGTAGTAGACGAAAAACGGCCGGTCCTTGTTCTCGCGGATGAACTTCAGCATCTCGTCGGCGATCACCTGCGGCGCGTACTGCTTGCCCGTCAATCCGCGCGTGTTGCCTTCGAGGAAGCGCTGCTGGTCGTTGTCCACCAGGTAGCGGGGGTAGAGGTTGTGCGCGTGCCGCTGGCAGTTGTAGCCGAAGAAGCGGTCGAATCCCAGCTTCAGCGGGTCTCCCGACGTCCCGACGCCGCCCAGCCCCCACTTGCCGAACGCGCCCGTAACGTAGCCCTGCTCCTTGAGCAGCGAGGCGATCGTCACCGTGCCCTCGGGCAACGGATACTGGCCGCCGAAGGTGTCGCCGAAAACGCTCGGCTTCACTTCGAAGTTGTTCCGCACCACGGCGTGGCCGCCGTGCTTGCCGGTCATCAAGGTGCAGCGGTCCGGAGCGCATACCGGCGCTCCCGCGTAGAAGTTCGTGAACCGCATGCCCTGCGAGGCCAACCGGTCCAGGTTCGGCGTCTGGATCTTCTCCTGGCCGTAGGAGCCTAGCTCCTTCCAGCCCAAGTCATCGGCCATGATCAGCACGATGTTCGGCTTGGCAGCGGGCTCCTCCTTCGCCGCCGGAGAGCAGCCTGCCGAAAAGAGGACGGCGGTGGCCGCCAGAGTTGCAGATAAGAGCGTGACGTTCCTCATCATTGCCGGATCCTCAGCGTTATCCACTCTATCGCTTCCTTGCCCGCTTGAGCGACCCTCGGCGCGCCCCGCTTGGGAACGTCCACGCTCCTGGACGTGGTTGTTCGAAGCCGGCCCTCTCGGGTTGTCTTGCGGTGGCGCCGGCCTGTATGCTGGAAACCGCGTCGCTCGCGACCGCCGGGCCGCGTCCGGCGCTGACAGCGCATATGGCTGCTTTCGGATTCCTCGACTGGCTCTGGATCGTCCTCTACCTGTTCATCATGATCGGGGCCGGCGTGCTCTTCTACCGCCTTGGCAAGCGCAGCGAATCGGATTTCTTCCTAGCTGCCCGGGGCCTGCCTTGGTGGCTGCCCGCCGCCTCGGTCTACGCCACTCACACGGCCACCGACACGCCGATGTGGGTCTCCGGCGTCATCTACCGCCACGGCCTCGCTGGCCTTTGGTACTCCTTTTTCGCCGCCTGGTGCGCCATCAGCGCCTTCGTCTCCACCAGGATCTTCCGCCGCTCGGTCGCCTACACCCAGGCCGAGTGGAACACCATCCGCTTCAGCGGGCTCGGCGCCGAGCTGCTCCGCGGCTGGATGTCCGGCTGGCAGGTCTTCATGTCGATGTTCATCCTCGGTTGGGTGGGCGTCGCGATGGGCAAGGTCTGCAACTACGTCTTCGACTGGCCGGTCTGGTTCGGCCTCGTCTTCTTCTCTTCGCTCTGCGCCATCTACGTAATGGCGGCCGGCTACTGGGGCGTCATCATGGCCGACTTTCTGCAGGGCGTCATCGCCTTCGCGGTGATCCTGCTGGTGTCCGTCTGGGGCGTGGTGGCCGCCGGCGGGCCTGCCGCCATCGTGGACAAGCTCAGCACCATGGGGGAGACCTTCCGGCTCAACCCGTTCGCCTTCACCGGCTGGTTCACCGGCGACTTCCCCATCGCCTGGTTCGCCACCATGATCTTCATCGCCGTCCTCGGCGGCTTCGGCATGGGCACCTCGATCGACTGGTACGTCGAGGCCCAGCGGATCCAGAGCGCCCGCACCGTGCGCGACGCCAGCTATTCCATTTGGTGGGGCACCGCCCTGGTGCTGATGCGCAACTCCATCTGGGCCGTCGCCATCCTCGGCTTCTACGTGCTCTATCCGAACATCAGCTCCACCGCTGACTACGAGATGGCCTGGTTCCGGATCGGTTTCGACTTCCTGCCCGTGGGCATGCTCGGCTTCTTCTTCGCCGGCATCGTCGCCATCCACATCTCGACTATCTCAGCCGTGCTGAACCTCGGCGCGATGTATTTCACCCGCGATCTCTACCTGCACTACTGGAAGCGCGACGCCACCGAGCGGGAGCTCGTCTGGGTAGGCCGCATCGCCACGCTGGTATTGCTGCTCGGCTCGTTCTTCTACGGCCTGATCATGGAGGAGATCACCTCGTGGCTCATCTTCGCTCTCTGGATCATGGCCGCCGGCATCTGGCTGCCGAACATCTTGCAGGTGATCTGGTGGCGCTTCAACGCCTGGGGTTACCTCTCTTCCTGGATCGCCAACCTGGGCCTGAGCTGGCTCGTGGTCTGGGTGCTGCCTTCGTTCGGCGTGATCCCCGAGCTACCCGACTACCAGCAGTTCTGGGTGCTGATGGTGTTGGGGGCGCTGATCTATCTCCCCATCACTTTCCTGACGAAGCCCGACGACATGGACCACTTGGTGCGCTACTACGTCATGTCGCGGCCCATCGGCTTCTGGGGGCCGGTGCGGCGCGAGGCCGAGCGTCGCGGCTTGCTCATGACGTCCCGTGACGCCATGGCCGAAAGGGAGGCCTTATGAGCTGGATCAGACGACAATGGACTCCGGCGTCCGCCGACGAATGGACGCGTGAGGACTGGATCACCATCGTCGTTTCCCCGATCGCCTACATGCTGCTGATGGTGGGCGTCGCCCTCAGCATGCTCCTGTTGCCGGTCGGCTACCTGGTCCTTGCCGCCGGCGTCCTCGCCACCGCTTTCATGCACTGGGTGATTGATCCTAAACTGAAGGTGATCTCATCGGAGTACGAGAAGCGGCAGCGCCAATACCTCGAGGAAGTCGAGCGCAAGACCCGCTGGGAGGAGAACGATGGATAAAGGCCTCGCCATGGTGATCGGCATGACGATCGCCTACGTCGCCTCGTTTCTCGGCCTCGCTTTGGCGTGGTACGCGCACCGCAAACATCAGCGCGAAAAGGAGAAGGAAAAGTGAGGACCGCCGGCGCCCGCTTGTGCTCCGCGAACCGCCCGCCCCAGAAGGAGGCCAATCGATGACGTTGATTCTGCTCGTCTACGCTTCGCAGCGCATCGGCGCCCCCTGGATGGGCGTCGTCATCCCGGCGGTGATTCTGCTGTTTTCCTGCTGGGTCACCTGGGCGCTCTACAAGCACTTCTCCGGCGGCAAGGACTCTTGAGAAGAGCCGCCGCGCCGCCTCACCGCTGCACCCGGGCGTTGCCGCTCCAGATGGTCCAGATCTGCGCCTCGTCGGCCGGCTGCGCGTAGTCGGTATAGAGCGTCACGACCAGGGCCCCGGTCGCCCAGCCGAACTGAACCCACTTTTCGGGCTCCCAGCCGCGAAGAATCGCGTAGAGCATGCCGCCGACGAAGCCGTCGCCGCCGCCGATGCGGTCCAGCACGCCGATCTCCCGCGGCTCGATGACGTGCCATTCGTCGCCGGCCGACATGATCGCGCCCCACAAGTGCTTGTTCGCGCTCACCACCTCGCGCAGCGTCGTGGCGAAGACGGTGGCGTTGGGGAAGCGCTCCTTGGCCCGGCCGATCATCGTCTTGAAGTCGTTGATCTTCGCCGCCAGGTCCTTGCCGCCCGCCTCGGGCCCCTCGATGCCCAGGCAGAGCTGGAAGTCCTCTTCGTTGCCCACCAGGATGTCGGCCACGCTCGCAATCTCGGTGAAGATCTCCCGCAGCTCCTTCTCGCGGTTCTTCCAGAACGACGCCCGGTAGTTGAGGTCGAAAGAGATCCGCGTGCCGTACTTCTTCGCCGCCCGGGCGATGGCCAGGCAGAACTCGCCGGTCTGGGGCGAGAGCGCCCCGATCAGCCCCGACATGTGGACGATCTGCACGCCCTCCCGGCCGAAGATCCGGTCCAGATCGAAATCCTTTGCATTCAGCGTCCGGCCCACCTCGCCGGCGCGGTCGTTGTAGACGCGCGGTCCGCGGGAGCCGAAGCCGCTGTCGGCCACGTTGATCTGGTGCCGGTAGCCCCACGGGCCGCCCTGCTCGACTTCGGGACCCTCGTAGTCCATGTGGCGGCTCGCCAGGTTGTCCTTGATGAACCGGGCGATCGGGCTGCCCTTGACGAAGGTCGTCAGCACCTTCACCCGCAGCCCCAGGAACGAGGAGACGCTCGCCACGTTCGACTCGGCGCTGGTCGCCTGCATGATGAACGTGTCGCTCGTGTGTACCGGCTGCGAGTTCACCGGCGTGATGCGGACGCCCATGCTCGTGGGCACCACCATGGCGTACTGGCAGTCTTTCCGAAGTTCGATGCTCATCGACGAATCCTTTCTGTCGTGTTTCCGCGCCGGGCGTGGCGCCGGCGCGTCTAGAAGCTGGTAGAAATACAGCAGGCGGCGCGGCGCCCCGGGCGCCGGCCCGAATCCGCGACCTTCGATTGTATCGGAAACCGCAGCCCGCGCGGCTTCTTCGTCCCTCGCCGCCCGGCTCAACTCCCCGGCAGCGCCTTCGCTCCTTGCAGGCCCAGAATCACCATCTGGACGCCGACCACGGTGAGGATAAGGCCCATGAGCCGGGTTACGACCTTGGTGCCCGCCTTCCCGATGTACTCGACAACCCGCTCCCCGCCGACAAAGAAGGCGTAGGTGATCAGGCAAAGCACAAAGAAAGTCCCCACCGTGATCAAGAACTTTACTAGGCCGCCGGTGGCGACGAAGCTCATCGCCGTCGTAATCGTTCCCGGCCCGGCCAGGATCGGCACCGCTAGCGGCGAAACGGCGATTCCCAGTTCTGCCTCCAGGCTGGACCGATTGTCTTCATGAGTGGGATTGTGCACCCGCGACGGCTCGCCCTGCAGCATGTGGTAGCCGATCACGAATACCACGATGCCGCCCGCGATGCGAAAAGCAGGCAGTGTGATGCCGAACAGCGTAAAGATCGCCTTTCCCGCAACGCAGAACACGGCCACGATGACGAACGCCAGCAGCACCGCCGTGCGGGCCACGGAACGACGCACCGGCTCCGGGTCTTCGGCCGTCAGCCCCAGGAACACCGGCGTGTTCGCGATCGGGTTCATGATGGCGAAGAAGCCGAAGAATACTGTCGCCGTGAAGGTAAGCAGCTCCTGCATTGGATCCACCTCCGGAATTCAGCCGGCTCCGCGCTCCGAATTGTCGCACAACGGCGCTCTGGCCTTCGAAGC
>CAYWXL010000044.1:26200-33137 GCA_964461995.1 uncultured Solibacteraceae bacterium | reverse complement strand
AATTTCTGACACTGCCCCTGAGGCGTCCTAGCAGCCCGAAGGCGCCCCCGGTGTCCGGAGATCCCCCGCTGGGCACAGGCAGACCATATCCAGCTTTAGATCGGCTCGGGGAGCGGCTCCATCGCCACGTGGTCAATCCCCTCTCGTTCGACCAATGGTCTGGCGACGAAGTTAATGAACCATTCCACCGCTATCTCGGGCGAGCTACGGAGGATCGCGTCGAGGAGCTCGCTCATCTTGATAGACGTCGTTCTGCCCAACCCGTACTTCTCACAGAAGTGCCTCGCACCTTTCAGTGTGAACCCAACATACTTCTTCTCTTGTTGTTCGGCGTAGTTGTCGATCAACACCGTAAGCCTATCGTTGACGCGCTCTTCGAGGACACTGCAATCCCGTGCAATGACGCGGATGCAGTCAAGACGATCGTCAAAGAACGCACATGGTCGGAAACTCGATGTCTTCCCGGAGAATGCCTCTCTGACCTGTGTCTGAAGTTTGTAGAGGTCCTGGTTTTTCATATCCCTCGGCTCCAGAGTCTCCGCTCGTAGCGGTTTTCCCAGTCTATCGGTGCGTGCGGAAATCTCTCATCCTCTCTGATCCAGTTCCACTTCTCGATGGACCCAACAACATTATACTCATTCTCGGTCTCATGGCACACCAGCACCGCAAAGACCCGCCCGCGAGGAGGCGTCCGGATTTCGGGGTGACCATCAAAAGGCGTTCCGATCCATACGTAATCCACTGGAGGGCACCAAGTATAAACAAGCACACGCCTATCCGCTTCCATGTTGCCGTCCCGCATCAGGGGCCGCCTCACACCTTGGAAAAGATGCCGGGCCGACGATAGACCATCTTGTACCAGTCCGTAGTACTGAGCAATGGCGGTCGTCAGCCCCCGTTCCTTGTGCCTCCGGAACGTGGCCTCCCTCACACCCAACTTCACATTCTTTTCAGGGTCAAGCGGTGATGGTGCTAGCATGTAGTCCGCATAAGGCCCAAGCGGTTTGATCGCTCTCATCGTGTCCCACACCTGAAAAGGCCCACGGAATGGACGCCTCCAACGGACTTATTATGCATCTACCTGAAACAAACGTCAAGCAAAATGTTTGATGCCGGTCTCCTCCCGGCGATTGACTGCCTTGAGGCGTTCCTGCCCTGCGGATGCTGCCTCTTGAGGTGCGTGGGCCAACGGTCATCGATAGAACCGTCCGTTTCTCCGGCCGCCCGAAGCCCGGTCACACCGGCTCCGCTCGCCGGATCTCTTTGATCGAACAGCGAAAATGCCCCACCCCGACCGCCCCGGCACCCTCGGGCGTGCTACAACCTGGACAGGCGGGCTTGCTGTCCGCTGGCGGTCTTTGACAATCGAACCGAGCAAACGCCTGTGGTGTGTCTTCGCGCGGGCCCCAGCCGCGCAAGCACCGAATCCCCGGCGACGGGGACCCCGAGCCCCGGGCGGTCTTCGTCCCTTCTTCGCCAGTTACTTACCGGTACCGGAGTGGCTGCGGTGCGCCTCGCGACGCGTCACACGTCGCGCCAACCGGCTGATAATACGGCGCTTGTCCTTTTCAACGTTTTTCGTCGAAAACGCGCCACCCGTCACACCACGGGCGGGGCACCCGCTGAAGGCTCCGGACCTTTTATAGATGGCGGAGATCCATGCGGGCGTGCTCCGGCCCCCGGCGCTGTTGGACGTCGGTGCCGACCCGGGCCCGAAGCCGATTGCGTCCGGCGGGGCGCGGTGAAACAATGACGGCTGAGTTCGAACCAAGCGGCCGAGCCTGCCGGTCGCCGAAACGCCGATTGAGGAGTCGCAACAAGTAATGAAGACCACGCGCCGAGACCTCCTGCGATCCTGCGCCGGCCTGGCCGCGGCGGCCGGCCTCGCCCCGAGCGCGCTCCGGGGCCAGACCCGCACGCCCGGGCTGCCCAACATCGGTTTGAAAGCCGACACCGGCCCCGCGCGCTCGGAATGCGGCGTCGGGGCGCTGCTGCCCTGGGCCGATGCGCTCTGGGCGGTCACCTACAACTCCCACATGGAGGCTACCGGAACGGGGCTCGCACTCTACCGCATCGACGAACGCCTCGATGGCGAGCGGGTCCACGTCCACAACGGCACCTACGCCAATCGCATGGTCCACCGGGAGTCGAACACCGCCTTCATCGGCCCCTACGCCATCGACATGCGCGGCAACTTCCGCTACATCGCGGCCTTCAAGAACCACCGGCTCACCGCCACCATGCGCCACCTGACGGATCCGGCCAACCGCGTCTACATGCTCACCATGGAGGGGCTGCTGTTCGAGCTCGACGTCGAGACGCTCGAGCCCCGGCTGCTGGCCGACCTCGTCCGCGATCTCCGCATCGCCGGCCGCCCCCACTTCAAAGGCGGCTTCACCGGCCAGGGCCGCGTCGTCGTCGCCAACAATAGTTTCTACGAGTACGGCGACGCCTCCGGCGGGCTCTTCGAGTGGGACGGCAAGCGCTGGCGCGCGCTGATGCGCAAGCCCCACATGGACTGCGCCGGCCGCGAGAACATGCAGAACGTCGTCTTCTGCACCGGCTGGGACGAGTCCTCCGTCCTGTTCTGGGCCCTGGTGGACGGCCGCTGGCAGCGCTACCGGCTGCCCAAGGGCAGCCACGCCTTCGACCACGCCTGGCAGACCGAGTGGATGCGCATCCGCGAGGTCGAGACCGAGCACTTCCTGATGGACATCGTCGGCCAGTTCTACGAGCTGCAGCCGATGGTCTTCGAGAATGTGGTGCGCGGGGTGAAGCCCATCTGCAATCACTTGCGGATCATTCCGGACTACTGCTCCTTCCGCGGCCTGCTCGCCCTCGGCGGCAACACCACGTCGCCCAACGGGGACAACAACATCGCCGCCGGCCAGCCGCAGTCCGGCATCTGGTTCGGCAAGACCGACGACCTTTGGAGCTGGGGCAAGCCACAGGGCTGGGGCGGGCCGTGGCGCCGGACGGCCGTCGTCAAGGACCAGGCTTCGGATCCGTTCCTGATGACCGGCTTCGACAAGAAAGTCCTTCACCTGAAGGTCCACACCCCCAGCCCGGCGGAGTTCTCGATCCAGGTCGATTTCCTGGGCAACGGCGAGTGGGACGAGTACACCCGGCTTCGCGTGGCCGGCTACGCCTACCACGTCTTCCCGCCGGGCTTCAGCGCCCATTGGGTGCGGCTGGTCCCGCTGCGCGACTGTACGGTCACCGCCGAGTTCCTTTACACTTGAAGCCGGCCGGATAGGAAATTCACCTCAAGATTTTCAGCGGCTTGCCGATCGAAGTAACGGGACCGCACACCGCGCGCGGAGGCTCGTCCGGTCACGGGGGGACTTCGCAGTTGCGAGATGCGTTCTGTTGGAGTAGACGGTGAGAGCAGAGATCGTGTCGGAACTTGATTTACATGCCGCGCTGGCCCGGGTGGACGGAGACCGGGAACTTCTGAAAGAGATTGCGGGGCTGTTTTTGGAAGAGTGCCCGGGTTCGTTGGAGGCGGTGCGGGCTGCCGTCGCCGCCGGGGATCCGGCCGCTTTACAGCGGGCGGCGCATTCGCTCAAAGGCGCCGTGAGCAACTTCGGCGAAAGAACGGCTCACAAGGCGGCTTTGCGTCTCGAGGACATGGGCCGCGCTGGCGACCTGGCCGGGAGCGCCGACGCTTTGCGCGAGCTTGAAGAAGCGTTGGCGCGGCTCATCTCCGAGCTGCGGGAGTTCATCGCCAGCTAGCGAGCCGCTTGGCTTCTTCTCGGGTCTCTGGCGGTACTGCTTCCGGAGATCGCACCATCCCGAACCGCGGCTGAGCGGCCAGGCGGTATTCCCGCACAACCTGGCGGCTTTTACGACTCCGTTCCCACCGGACCTCAGCCCGGAGGGTACGGCGGGTACCGCCGCGGGGTCTTCTTGCGCGCCTGGTAGCCCCGCGCCAGCTCGATGTAGACGCCGAGGTCGCGGTCCAGGTCGCTCTCGGTCCCGTCGAAATAGAACACCCGGATCGGCAGCCCGTCCAGGTCGCGGCTCAGCCGCGGGTAGATGGCCTCGCTCACGATCCCGTTCATGCAGGTGAACGGACTGATATCCACGATACCGTCCACGCCCATCGCCGCCAGGCAGACGGTCTTGCCGACGTTGAGCACCATCTCGCCCAGCGCCCCTTCCGGCGGCAGATAGGGTTCGGCGGCCCTCAGGACCTCTTTCATCGGCGGCTCCTCATATCCGATGAAGTGCTCGCGGAACGGCTCCATCAGCGTCTCTTCGTCCCGGTGCTGGATCCGGTTCTTGATCCACGCTTTGAAGGCGTCCATCGAATACTGCTTGCCGATGAGCCGGAGCTTCCGGAACTGCTCGGAGTTGGTGTACCAGACCCACTCGGTGATGTTCGAGACCCAGCACTCGGCGCCATACTCCTCGAGCCGCCGGATGAGGTCGTCGTTCGAGAAGGTGTTCAGCCGGCAGAAGATCTCCCCCACCACGCCGATCAGGGGTTTGGAGCGGTCCCGGTGGGCCGGCACCGCGCGGAAGCGGTCCCGCGCCCGTTCCATCGCCGCCCGCATGGCTTCGAGCTGCTTCGGCGGATCCAGCGGGCTGGAGGCGATCGTCTCGCTGAGGTCCGCCAGCGACGCCTCGTAGGCCCGGTCCGTCGCGCCTTCCTCCAGCTCGTACGGCCGGTAGATGAGCTGGATCTTCTGCAGGATGTCGGCCGCCACCAGCGCCCGCCACTGGGTGCGGAAGAAGGGCCGCGCCAGCTCGCCCAGGCCCTCGTAGCCGTTACCCGAAGTGGGCGAGAGGATCTGGACGGCCCGGAAGCCGTTCTCGTCCAGGATCCGCCGCAGGTAGGGCGCGTACTGGCCGAAGCGGCAGGGCCCGTCCGAGGTGGGCATGAAGAAGACCGTGCGCTCGGGGTCGGCCTCGGCCGACTCCAGATACTTCATGAAGTCGCCGATCGTCACCTTGGCCGGATAGCACTCGTCGCCTGAGGTATAGCGCTCACCCAGCTCACGGGTCCGGGCGTCCGAGGGCGGCGTCGGGGCGGCGTCCACCCCCAGGGCGCGGAAGCCGGCGGCGAACAGCTCGGCGCTTCCCGCCGCCATCGGCGGAATCAGCACCTTCTTGCCGGCTAGCGGGTTCCCGCCGATAGCGTCTTCGGTTCGACGAGTTCCGTTCCGGAGTCGTAGCATCTCAGGATCCCCTTGCTGTCGAGGTAGGCCTCGCAGCGCGTCATGTAGCCGGCGTCATTGCCGTGGCCGTCGAACTGCAGCACCAGCAGCGGAGCGCCCGCGGTCTTGCGCGCGAAGTACTTGATGTATGAGTCCGGCCCGCACTTGAAGTTGGTGATGTAGATCAGGTGCAGGTGCGGGCGCGCCGCCGCCAGCCGGGCCGCCTCGAGAATCTTTCGCCCGGAGGTCCAGTACATGTTCGGGTGCAGGTCCTCGACCAACTCCCGGCCGCTCACCAGAAAGTCGAGCGGGATCACATTGGCCCCGTACTGGCGCCGCAGCTTACGCGGGATGTCGCAGTTGATGCCCCGGTCGTAGATGTTGTATGTCCGCCCCAGCAGGATGAGGCCCGGCTCGCCCGTCTCTTCCAGGACCGCCAGCGCCCGGCGCCCTGCCTCGAGCAGCCGCTCCTGGAACTCCCGCTGCGCCGCGTAGGCCGCATCCACCGCCCGGTCGCTCACCGCCCGCTTCACCCCGAGCCGCGCCGCCACCTTGGCCATCTCCCGCTTGATCTGCTCCCGGCCGAGCTGGAAGTGCAGGCTGGGCGCCAGGAACTTCCCCCGGTGCTCGGCGATGCCCGGCGCCGACTGCAGCACAAAGGGCAGCGTCTGGTTCCACGGGCAGTAGTGGGAGATGCAGTCGGACTCCTCGTGGGTCTCCGCGTCTAGCATGTTCGGCACGAACACGTAGTCCACGCCGACCCGGAGCAACCACTCCAGATGCCCGTGGGCCACTTGAACCGGGTAGCAAGGCTGCGCCAAGGCCAGCTCCACGCCCCGGGCTGCGATCCTCGCATCAGTCTGCGGCGATAGCACCAGGCGAATCCCGATCTCGGTGAAGTACCGGTGCCAGAAGGGGTAGCGGTCGAAGGTGGACATCGTACGCGGCAGCCCGACGTTCAACACGCCCGGCTCCAGCTTCACCTTCCGCGGGTGCAGCGGCTGCCCGGTGATCTCCTCGATCACCTTGTCCCGGTAGGCGATCAAGTCCTCGATCACCGGCTGCCGGCCCGTCTTCGACGCCTTGCGGTAGCGGTCCGAGCACTTGTCGCCCCAGAAGCTCTTCTGGCCCTCGATCGTGAACTCCTTGATGTCGCAATGGTTCGAGCAGGCCTTGCAGACGAAGTCGCGGGTCTTGAGCTCGAGCTTCTGCAGGTCGTAGCCGCGGAAGCGCGTCTTGCCCCCGGTGGCGTGATGCCACTGCCGCGCGATCAGCGCCATCCCAATCGCCCCCATCACCCCGTTGTGCGGCGGCACGGTGATCGTCTTGCCGGTCAGCTTGGCGAAGGCCGCGGCCACGGCGTCGTTGTAGGCCGTGCCCCCCTGGAAGTAGATCACGTCGCCGATCCGGCGCCCGCGCACCACGCGGTTCAGGTAGTTCAGGGCGATGGAGTAGGCCAGCCCGGCCACCAGATCCGGGATCGTCTCGCCCTTGTGCAGCAGGCCGGTCAGATCCCGCTCCATGAAGACCGTGCAGCGCTCGCCGAGCCTCGACGGCGACTTCGACGCCAGCGCCAGCCGCGCGAACTCGCCCTTGATCGAGATGCCCAGCTTCTCGGCCTGCTCCTCGAGGAAGCTGCCCGTGCCGGCGGCGCAGGCCTCGTTCATGGCGAAGTCCACCACCACGCCGTTTTCGATGGAGATGAACTTCGAATCCTGCCCGCCGATCTCGAAGATCGTGTCCACCATCCGGTCGCCGAGGGTCTGGCTCACGTG
>CAYWXL010000044.1:0-26100 GCA_964461995.1 uncultured Solibacteraceae bacterium | reverse complement strand
GCCACCAGGTTGGTCGAGACCGAGCCGATGTCGATTCCCAGGTAGGCCGGGATCGGCCCGTCGCCCGGCGGCGGCTCATAGGGCCTGGTGTGCTCGCGCAGCAGAACGACGTTCTCCATCGACAGCGGCGTGCTCGCCACCTGCCGGCGTTTCACCGACTCGTGCTGGCGGAGTTGGTGGATGTCCTTGAAGCTGCGCTTCTTCGTCTCCCGCGCTTCGAGCATCGCCGCGCCGATGGCCCCGCACCAGGCGTAGGCGTGGGGGACGAAGAGGTCGGCGGGCTGGAGCCCGAAGGCCTCGCGCACGGCGCGCACCACCGCCTGGTTCTGCGAGACGGCCCCCACGAAAGCCACCGGCGGCTTCACCGTACGGCCCTTGACGATGCTGGACTTGAAGTTGCGCGCCACCGCGTCGCACAGCCCGCGCAGGATCTCGGCCGGCGTATAGCCCTTCTGCTGGGCGTGGATCATGTCGCTCTTGGCGAAGACCGAGCAGCGCCCGGCGATGCGGGCCGCCGTCTTCGCCCCCAGCGCCACCGCGCCGATCTCCTCCACCGAGTAGCCGAGGCGCAGCGCCTGCTGGTCGAGGAACGAGCCGGTGCCGGCGGCGCACTCGCCCGAGCGGTCGTAGTCGGCGATCGTCAGCCGCCCGGTGGCCGGGTCCGGTTCGAGCAGGATGCATTTCGAGCTCTCGCCGCCGATCTCGAAAACCGTCCGGACCTCGGGGTGGAACGCGGTGATCATGTGGGCGATCGCCTTGAACTCGTTCTCGAAATAGATGCCCAGCAGCCGGGCGATCGTCCGGCTGCCCGAGCCGGTCACGCGGATGCCCTCGACCCGCTCTTCGGGCACCTTCTCGTAGAACTCCACCAACAGGTCGTAGGTCGCCTGGATGGGCGAGCCCGCGATGCGGCGGTAGTCCGACAGCACCAGCGGCAGCTTCTCGCCGCCGTCGGTCCACTCCTCGAGCCGGAACGCCGGTTGCGCGGCGCACAGCTTCTCGAGCAGACCCCAGTCCCCCGGCCCCCCGACCGCAGCCAGCTTCAGACTCACCGCGCCGATGTCCAACCCGATGTTGATGCCCATTTCCGCGTCTCGCTCGTCGTACGGCTGTCCCGACTACAGCGCCCAGCAGCGGCGTGCCATAACCAATCATACAAAAGGATCTGGATTTTGCAGCTTCTTTGCGGCGAACAGAAGAGTTCCCGGCCCGGATAGCGGCCGTCTAGGGCTGAACGGCGACCGGCGACTGCGAGCTTCTCCGAGCCGCATCAGCTAGTTACGGGCATCCGACTGACGGGATAAAGCTTCCTCTCAGGCCCCGCCTTCGGCAACCGCCTTGCCCGGGGGCGCTATAATGCGCCCGTGCCACGACGACTGTTTGTCCTCCTACTGGCCGGAGCGGCGGCGCTGGCGCAGCCCGGCTATTTCCAGTTCTCGGTGGATCAGGACCGCCTCAGCGGCGCACCGGATTTCAGCAAGCTGAATCACCCGCTGGGCCCTGCTGACCGTCTGTTCGTCCGCGGAGGCCATTTCTACCGCGTCGGAGACGACCTTGAGCCGTTCACCTCCGACGACGAGCGCGTGCGCCTGTTCGGCATCAACCTCGTCTTTGGCGCCTGCTTTCCCGAACCCGGCGACGCAGCCCGCATCGCCCGCCGCCTCCGGAAGATGGGCGTCAACCTGGTGCGGCTCCACCATATGGATACGAGTCCGGATGAAAATCCGGAGAGGGCCCGGAGCATCCTCACCACGGGTCCGTATCCCACGCTGAATCCCATTTCGGTGAAGCGGCTGCGCGCCTTCCTGGACGCGCTGGCCGCCGAGGGCATCTACGTCAACCTCAACCTCCACGTCGGCTACCGCTTCCGCCCGTTCGTGGACGGCGTCCCAGCGATGGCCCGCGGCCGGGAGATTCCGCGGCAGAGCAAACCGCTCCACATCTTCTTCCCGCGCATGGTCGAGCTCCAGAAGGAGTACGCGCGGAAGGTGATCCGCGCGCTGGAGCTGAAGGGTAAGCCGGTGTTGGGAATGATGGAAATCAACAACGAGAGTTCGCTGCTGTTCTCCTGGCAGGCCGGACAGATCGACCGCGAGATCTCCGGCGCTTACCGGGCGGAGCTGCGGAAGCAATGGAATGCCTGGCTGCGGAAACGCTACGGCTCGACGGCCGCTCTTTGCCGGGTCTGGAAGCGTTGCCCGGCAGGCGCCGCCATTGAGAACGGGAACATGCCGCTTGTCGGCTCACGGGATCTGGCCGATTCCGCCCGGACTCGCGACTACGTGCGCTTCCTGGAGGACGCCGACCGGCGCTATCTGAAAGAAATGCTGGAGGTGGTCCGCGCGGAAACCGACGCGCTCGTGCCCGTGGCCGGCACCCAACTGCGCTTCGGCGGGCCCCTCAACTTCGACACCCACGCTGTTCTCGACTACCAGGACAACCACTTCTACATCGACCACTACAACTTCCCGAACCGCCGCTGGGATCCCTATGACTGGCGCATCCGGGACACTTCTTCGGTGGGGACGGGGTTGCAGCGCTTCCTGGAGATTGCTCTCTACCGCGAGAGCGGCCGCCCATACACGGTCAGCGAGTACAACCAGCCCTATCCGAACCGGCAGGCGGCCGAGATCGATCCCACCTTGGCCGCCTTCGGCGCCTTCCAGGATTGGGACGCCATCATGCACTTCGCCTACGCCCACGACCGGAATTGGGACGCGCCGGTCCCATCCAGCTTCGACATCAACGGCGACTGGACCAAGTACGCCCTCATCGCCCAGTCCGCCTGGCTGTTCCGCTCCGGCGTGATCCGTCCCGGCGAACTGTTGGTCGAGATCCCCCTCTCTCGGGACCGCAAGATGGCCGCGGCCCGGCAAAGGCGGAGCCGCAACCTGGCTGATTACCTCGCCAGGGTGGCTTCCTACGAGCCGGCTGTCGCGTTGCTGCATCGAGTGGCCGTCGTCAACGAGGCTGGCCGCCCTCTGCCGGACGCAGCCCGCAAGCGCCTCGTCTCGCCGTTCCGCTCCGACACCGGCCAGCTCACTTATGACCGGCAAGCGCGGATCTTCAAGATCCACGCGGCGCGTGCGGCAGGCGTATTCGGTTTCCTCGGCTCCGGACGCGCTGCCGCGGCAGGATCGCTGACAGTCGAGCTTGCCCCATCGGCTCGGGGGTTTGCCGCCATCCTGCTCACCTCGCTCGACGGGAAAGCGATCGAGGATTCCCGGCGCCTGCTGCTGAGCACGCCTGGCTTCGTCATCGGGTCGCGTCCCGGCCCCGGCCCGGCCAGGCCGTTGCAGCTCGTCCATTACGAGGGCGACCCGGCGTGGTGGACCATCGAAAAGGATCCCGCCCACCCGGACAAGCCCTCCGGCTCCCGCCGCGCCCAGCCCCCGGTGTGGATGGAGCGGGTGGAAAGCTACGTCACCCTGCGCACGCGTGTCCCGAACCTGGCGGTCTACCCGCTGGACGGCTCGGGAGCGCGCCTCGCTCCGCTGGAGAGCCGGTTCGTGGAACGCGTGGACGAAGGCTACCGCATCCACCTTCAGGCCGATGGCCAGGACTTCAGCCCGTGGTACGAGATCGTCGCTGAATGAGCGCCCCGGGGACGCGGCCGGCGCCCGGACGCCAGCGCATAGTCTGGCCCCTCTGGGGAATTCGTATGGGGGAAAGAAGGAGGGCTGGTCGGGCCGGCCGGATTTGAACCGGCGACCTCTTGCACCCCAAGCAAGCGCGCTAACCAGGCTGCGCCACGGCCCGCCAGCAACTATTGTATCGCAGCCGGAGGCGCCGGAACCCGGTCCTGCGCCTCCCGTGCAGGCTGATTCCCTGTTTGCGGCGCTACAGCGCCCGCAGGAAAGCCACCAAGGCCTTCTTCTCGCCGGTCGTCAGCTTCACCCCGGTCACCAGGTTGAAGAACTCCACCGTGTCCTCGATGGTCAGCAGCCGGCCGTCGTGCAGGTAGGGCGGTGAGTCCTTCAGACCCCGCAGCGGGAAGGTCTTGATCGGCCCGTCGGCCGAAGCCATCCGCCCGTTGATCATCTTCGGCTTGTAGAAGCGCTCGGTGCGGAGGTTGTGCATCAGGTTGTCGGTGTAGTAGGGCGCCGGATGGCACATGCCGCACTTCGCCTTGCCGAAGAAGATCTCCTGGCCGCGGAGCTCTTCCTGGGTGGCCTTGGCCGGGTCGAGCTTGCCGTCGATGCCCAGCTTGGGCGCCGGCGGGAAGTCGAGCAGCGCCTGGAACTCGGCCATGAAGTGCACCTGGCTGGCGCGCTCCAGGATGTTGACGCCCTTCTTGGTGGCGATCACCGGGTCGCCGTCGAAGTAGGCGGCGCGCTGCTCGAACTCGGTGAAATCCTCCACCGTCTTGAGGGCGCGCTGGGAGCCGAACAGCCGCTGGATGTTCACCCCGCGCAACGACGGCGTGTCGATCCGGTGGCGGAACTGCTGCGGCCGGATGTCGCCCACCAGGTGCGTGGCGGCGTTCGTGTGGCCGTTCACGTGGCAATCGAAGCAGGTCACCCCCCGGCTCGGCTCTTCCGAGCGCCGGTCCTCGGTCATGTTGAACTGCTGCTGCGGGAACGGCGTTACCAACAGCCGCAGCCCCTCCAACTGCTTCGGGTTCAGGATCCCGTTGAAGAGCCGGTAGTAGTTCTTTATCGTCACCAGCTCGCCCTGGGAGACGTCGCCGAGGTCCAGGCGCGTCGTCAGGTAGATCGGCGGCGGGTACTCGGGCAGGAAGTGGTCCGGCAGATCGTAGTCGAGATCGAAGCGGGTCAGGTCGCGGCCCGTCTGCCGCTTCACCTCGTCGATGTGGAACTGCGGGAAGACCATGCCGCCTTCGGCGTGGTTCGGATGCGGGAGCGGGTAGAAACCCGCCGGCCACAGATCCTTCTCCTTGATCTGGTCCGGCGTCATGGAAGCCAATTGCTCCCAGGTGACGCCCGCCGGCAGCTTCACCCGCACGCCGCCCTGGATTGGTTTGCCCCGCGACATCGTAACCCCCGGGGCCGGCCGGTTCGACAAGTCGTAGCGCTCCTCGAGAAGCGCCATCTGCCGCTTCATTACCTCAGGCTTGGCAGCCCGCATTCGGTTCAGGATAGTGCTGAAATCCTCTTCGATCACCACGCGGGCGTAGCTGGACGGGCGCCGCGCTTGCGCGTAGACGAGCAGTACCCCCGCGGTGAGACCCAGCAGCGCCGCCAGGGCTGCATTTCGAGACTTTCGGACAGAGTTGAACATCTAATAATCCTCCTCGGTGCGGCAGCGCCGGAGCCGTGGACGCCCGGCGCCGCTCATGTGGACAACACCGCATCCGGGGCTTTATTCCGGGAATATTTCCCGGCTTTCGCGGTTGACAGCAACGGAGGGGATGGCGCACTGAGCCCGTTTGGACAATCGCTGCTGGCCTGTCACGGTTCGCTCTACCGCTACGCCCGCGCCCTGTGCCGTGACCCAGCCCGCGCCGACGACCTTGTCCAAGAGACGATCAAGCGGGCTCTCAGCGCCGGCCGCCGGCCGCAGGCGCCCACTGTTGCCGAGGTGCGGCCGTGGGCCTTCACCATCATGCGCAACGTCTGGCAAAACGAGCTCCGCCGGCGAAACCGTGAGGTAGCGGCGGAGGCCGCCGGACACGCCCTCGCGCTTCAGGACGGTCCGGAAACTCCTGAAACGCTCTTGGCGCGCAAGCTGCTGCGCTCCGAGATCGCTTGCGCCATCGATTCCCTGCCGGCGCCCTACCGCGAGGTCGTGATCCTCCGCGAGATCGAAGGCCTCTCCTACGCCGAGATCGCCCGCGTGGCCGCCTGCCCCGTCGGCACCGTGATGAGCCGGCTGGCCCGCGCCAGGAACTTGCTTCGCCGGGCGCTTACCCGGTACGCCCCCGCGGGCCGGGAGGTGGGACGATGAACGCCTGTGACGAAGCCCGGCTGATGGTCCACCTTTACATCGACGGCGAGCTCTCGCCCGAGGAGATCCTCGAGTTCGAGAACCACCTGATGGACTGCGAGCGCTGCCGCGCCGAGTATCACAACACTCGCACCGTCGTGGACACCGTGCGCGGCGCCCGTCCGCTATACGAAACCCCGGCCGCTTCGCTGCGCAAGGCCGCAGCGCTCATCGAGCGCCACAACCGGGGCCGCCGCTGGTTTATCCGCTTCGAGGCTGTGGCCGCAGCGGTGATCTTGGCCGCCGCTGGGGGGCTGCTTCTGTGGTGGTCGCAGAACGCCGGCGCCGGCGGGTTCGCCGCACTCGCCGCTGAAACCCATCGGGAGTACGAGGCGGGCCGGCTGCCCCTGGACGTTGTCTCCTCAGACCCCGAAACCGTCTCGGCCTGGTTGCGTTTCCACGTGCCGTTCCACATCGACCTGCCCGACTACCCCGTCGGCGCCGGAGAACACAAGCCTTACCGGCTCGTCGGCGCCCGCCGCCTGGCCTACGGCAACGACATCGCCGCCTACCTGGCATACGAGATGAATGGGAGGCCTATTTCCCTCCTGCTCAGCTCCAGCCCTGACGCCGCCCCGTCCGGCGGCGAGATCTACCGCTCCGGGCGGTTGATCTTTCACTTCACCGACGAGAACGGCCTGCGCGTGATCTCTTGGACCGACCGCGGCCTGCACTACTCCCTTGTCTCGGAACTTGGGGCTGGGGGGGCTGAGTCCTGCGCCATCTGCCACGGCTCCGCCGGCGAGCGCCGCGTTATCGACCAGCTCCAGCCGAACCACCGCAACTGAGGCGCCCTCTCACTCGCCAGGCAGCGGCGCCCCGAGGATCTCGCCCAGCGACCGCAGCATCATGTACGTCAGTCCCCAGATGATTCCCTCCCCGTACCGGATGCCGGGTAGCTCCACCGGGTTGCCCAGCCGCTCGTAATCGATCGTCGTCCAGTTGGCCGGATCCCACAAGTGCCGCAACGGTACCCAGTACGCCTCCGCCACTTCGTGGCTGAGCTCAAACTCCGGCGGCCGCTCGCCCGCATAGTAGACGAACGGGGAGAGCACGTCCCGCGTGATGCGCCCGCTGTGGCGGATCCAGATCTCGGACAGCGGGCCCAGGAACTCCGCCTTGCGCAGGTCCAGTCCAACTTCCTCCCGGGTCTCGCGTTCCGCCACGTCCCGCGGCGTCCTGTCGCAAAGTTCCGCCCGACCGCCGGGAAAAGCCATGTGCCCCGACCAGTGGTCGCCCTCGCGCTGGGCGCGACGGATGAAGCACAGCCGCAGCTCTTCCGGCGGCCCGGCCAGCACCAGCGCCACTGCTGCCGATCCACAAGCCTCCGCCTCGCTCCGCAACCTCCGCGCCCGGTGCCGGCGCAGGGCTTCCCGAATCTTGGCCAGAGGGAACATGCTCGATAGTCTCGCTCTAGGTGCCTTGCCGGCCTTGCGGCTCACAGCCCGCCGGAGGCTCGAACTGCTAGCGCCGGAACACCGGCTGGGTCCACGCCCGGCGGCCCATCGAATCGGTGATCGTCGCTCGGACGTATCTTTCACCCGGTTTCAGGGCGTACTCCGACTCCAGCTCGAAGCTCTCCAGCAGCAGCTTCCCGCCGTCGCCGAAATATCGCGTCGTGTAGGCGAAGTTCCGGTCCGGCTTGATCTTTACCCGCAGCCGGTTGTCGCCTCGGATCACTTCCGCCAATTCCACTCCTGTCGAGGCGTAGAACTCTCCGGTGCGCAGCGCCGCGAGAATCGCGCGAACCGTCAATTCAGGGGCCCGGACCATCACCCACCCCCGGCCGGGATTGGAGTACCCCGGACCAAAGCGCTTGAAGTAGTGTGCGTCGTCCACTGCCACGGCGAATAGCTCCCGCCCGGCCGATAGCGCAATGTCCCAAATCTGTTCGGCGCTCGGCTTGCCGCCGCCGCCTTCGTTGTGCACTGTCGGATGGCCGTTGTAGACCTCGATCAGGCGCAGGTTGCGGACCGCCGCCACGTCCTCGCCGGTCACCGCCCAGCCGAAGTTCGGATGGTTCAGCGAGGGGATGCCTCCCGCCGCGCGCACCGCGTCCACGTTCCGTTGGATCGTCTCCCGCACCGATGGTCCGAACTGCGGAGGCACCAACTGAGAGATCCCATAAGCATTCACGTGCACCGGTTTCTTCTCCCAGTGCGAGGTCACTTCTTCGGCGCCAATCAACAAGAAGCGTTCCTTCGCCCCCAACAAATGATTCAGCCCTTCCGGGTCGGTGAAGTAGTTATGGTCGCTGAGGAACAGGAACTGATATCCGTGCTCCTTATACCAGCGCGCGACGGCGTCCGGCGAGCTGTCGCCGTCGCTGTGTGTGGTGTGCGTGTGGAGATTGCCCTTGTACCAGCGGAATTGTGTCCCGCTGGCGTTTTCAGCCTGGGTCGCCAGCGTCCACGCCAAAAGCAGTCCCGCCGGCAGGGCGGCGCGGATCAAGTAGGTTCGTGGGTTCCGCATCGGAACCAGATTATCACCCGCCCGCAACCGACCACGTCCGCTTCTCCGGCTCCAGTCGAAACACCGGCGTGCCACGGCCGCGCCTTCTCGCCATCCGGCGTCGGCGGCCTGTAGAGACGCCGCGCTATCCTGAAGGTGTGAGGGGGCTTTTCCTGGTACTGGCCGCCTTGGCGCTGCCTGCGGTGGCCGCGGCTGAGGGGCTCGCCGCCGATCTCGCCTTGCAGTTGCGCACTGCGGGACTGGATCCGGACGAGTGCTACCGGGTCCGGGACGTCGCGCTTTACAAAGAGGACATCCGTCTCTACTTCACCGAAGGTCTGCTGATTTTTGGAAAACCGGTCGGCGGCCACCGCTACTCGGCTGTCTTTTCCGCTCAGGTGGAGGGCGGCGACGGCGAGATTCTCTTGATGCCGCCGGCCCGCGCCGAGCGCCTCTCCTTGGCGTTGTTTACCGATTCTCCGAACTTGAACGAGCATTTCCGCTCCGCGGTGATGATCTTCAGCGACCGCACCGCCGAACAGTTAATGGAAGCTGTCCAGAAGCAGCCGCGCGTGCGCAAGGATCCCGAGCGGGGTATGCTCTTGGCCCGGCAGTGGGGCATGGTGGTCAACAACTTCTCCCGGAGCTTCGCCACGCGCCTCGTCTACGACATCCTTTCGGAGAGTCCAGAGGGCGAGCGGTTCTTCTACGCCGCGGTGCAAACTTCCCGGTATGGAAGTTTCGATGTCGTTTATGACCCCACTTCTAACGAACAGGTCCAGGCCGGCCAGGTGCGGTTTCGCGGTGAGCGTGCGTTCTTCGACGTTTGGACCAGCTTCCCGGCGCGATCATTCCGCACCGGCAAACGGCCCCGGTTTCAGCACGGCTTCCACTTGGCGGACTTCCGGATTCAAGCGACTCTCGACGAAGCCCTGAACCTGTCGGCTACCACCGAAGCCGTGCTACAGGTGGACGAGCGCCCCAGGCGCGTCTTCTTTTTTGACATCTCCCCCCGCGAGAAAGTGAGCGAAGTCACTGTCGATGACATGCCGTGCGAAGTTTGGCAGCGCGACGCGTTGCGGGCGAATCTCTTTGGCGGCGGGACGGGACTGTTTCTCGTTGTCACTCCGAAACCGCTTGCCCCGGGCGAGCACCGAATCCGGTTCCGGCACGCGGGCAAGGTCGTCTCTGAAGCCAGCAACGGCGTCTACTACGTCGGAGCTCGCGGATCCTGGTACCCTTATTTGCGTTACGACTTCTCCTATTTCGACGTCACGTTCCGCTACCCGGACGGCCTCGACCTCGTCTTCCCCGGCGACATCCTCGAAGACCGCGTCGAAGACGGCGTGCGGATCACCCGGCGGCAGACGGCGCAGCCGATCCGCCTGCTGGGCTTCAATGTGGGCCGGTATGAACACATCCGCGCCGAACAGGAAAACTTTACCGTCGAGGTCTATGCGAACACCGAGGTGGAGGAGGCGCTAGCGCCGCAACGGAAGCTCGTGCTGGTACCTCGGCGGACCTTCCCAGGCCCCGGCAAGGGAGCGAAGATCCCCGAGTTGGTCGCCGTGCCGAACGAGAGGCCCGAGGTGGATCCTACGGCGCGCCTCGAGGCCCTGGCCGACGAGGTGGCGGAAGCTTTCTTGTTCTTCCGGAAGCACTTCGGCCGTCCACCTGTCCCCACCTTGATGGTGTCTCCGATCCCCGGCAGCTTTGGCCAAGGCTTCCCCGGCCTGCTCTACGTGTCCACGATCTCCTATCTCCGCCCCGAGGAGCGTCCGGAGGCCGCGCGCAGTTTGTACAACGAATACTTCTACTCCGAGATCCTCCACGCTCACGAGACCGCGCACCAGTGGTGGGGCAACCTCATCGCCACTGACAGTTACCGCGACATGTGGCTGATGGAGGCCTTGGCGAATTACTCCGCTCTGATGCTTCTCGAGAAGAGGCGCGGGTCCGAAGCCCTCGATGCAGTACTCGACCTCTACCGCAACGACCTGCTTGCCAAAAACGAGGCGGGGCAGACCATGGAATCCGCCGGCCCCATCATCTGGGGACCGCGGTTGAACTCGTCCCGTGCCCGGGCCTACCGGGTGATCCTTTACGAAAAGGGCTCCTGGATCATCCATATGCTCCGCCGCCGGATGGGCGACGAGCGGTTCCTCGAAATGCTGGGCGATCTGTGCCGGAAATACCGCTATTCGTTTCTCACCACCGAGGAGTTCCGCCGCCACGCCGCCGCCTACGTGCCGCAAGGGGGGCCGGACGCTTCGTTAGAGGAGTTTTTCGAGCAGTGGGTCTACGACATCGGCATCCCCCGCCTGCGGTTTTCTCACCGTGTCCGCGGACGGCCGCCGACCGTCCGGGTTTCCATTACCGTCTCGCAATCCGAGGTGCCGGATTACTTCAGCGCCGTGGTTCCCGTGGATCTCCACTTGCCCGGCGGTGAGGTGCGCCGCCGCTGGCTCCGCACCGGCGATGAGCCGGTGACCATCGAACTTGCCCTTCCGCAGCGTCCCTTGCGCGTCGTCTTCAACCCGGACCGCAGCGTCCTCGCTATCCCGGACTGACGCCGGAAGCGGAAGGGCGGCTCGCCACCGCCCAAGCTGTTCCGCGCCCGGCTTCGCCTGCGGTTCCGCCCGGAACCTCGCGTGCGGTATGCTACGAAAGCAATGGAGCCTGAGGAAACCGAATCTTCTGTACCTGTAACCCCCTCTCCCGAAACAACCGTTCTCCTCGTTTCCCACAACTGCTTGGATGCACTCAAGGACACGATTCAGTCTCTGGAAGCATCGGCCGCTCGCGACTCTTTCGAGATTCTTGTAGTCGATTGTGGCTCCCGGGATGGGTCGGCGACGGTGGACGAGGTATACCCGGATGTCACCGTTCTCCGTTTGCCGCGGAACTTCGGCCTCACCAAGGCGCGCAACATCGGCGTCCGCACAGCGAAAGGTGAGTTTCTGTTCCTGCTCACTCCCGGCGTGCGCGTGGAGCCGGATGTGGTGGTCCGGCTCACGGCGAGGATCCGGGAGGCCGGCGAACTGGCGGCGGTGGCGCCGCTGCTCACCGGCGATGCTGGCGAGCCTGCTTCCCGCGGCGGGGCCTTGCCTGCGCCTCAGGCGCTCGCCGCTGCCTGGGCGGAGGGGAAGCCGTGGTACGAAACGCTGCCCCTGGTGGAGTCGGGCCCGGAGGAGCAGCCCTTCGAGTGCCTCGATCCCCGAGCGTTTCTCGTGCGCACGCAGGCCGTGCGGGGCATGAACTATTTCGACGAGCGTTACGGCGACTTCGGCTCGGAACTCGACTTTTTCACTCAGGCCTACAAGGCCTCCAAGAAACTGCTGTTGCTGCGCTCGGCCAGGGCCGCGCTCGGATCGGCTGCTGAGGCGCGGCGTCTGAGAGCGGAAGAGCTCGTCGATTACGCCAACGGCATTTCGGCTTATACGGGCAAGCACTATGGCTGGGCGGCTTGGCTGCGCGTGAAACTTGGATTTGTCTTCCGGGCGCTGGTTCGGTTCGACCTGGGCCTCCTCGCCGGCGTGCTCAGCGGCCGGATCATCGACGGATCCCAGCCGTAAGGAGCTTCCGGCTGGCGCGTTTGCCAGAGAACCGTCTGATCCCTTTCGGCTGTTCCAGTGTATACTGCTGGGCGAGGATTCGCCGCGCCGCTTCAGTCGCCCCGGGCCGGGCGGATCCAACGCACCCTACTAAGGAGGTCTCATGAAACCGTCCGGTTTCTTCTCCACCCGCCGCAGTTTCTTTCGCACTATCACCGCGATTCCCCTCTTCGCCGCCTGCGCCGCCGAGGAGCTGGCCGCGAAAGCCCGTGCGGCGCTCGGCAAAGACTCCTCGGCGGACATTTACCGGCGCATCGGGGTGCGTCCTTTGATCAATGCGCGTGGCACTTGGACGTACCTGAGCGGCTCGCTCGAGCTTCCCGAGGTGCGGGAGGCCAAACAAAAGGCGGCCATGCATTTCGTGGATATCATCGAGTTGCAGCGGGCCGTGGGCCGGCGCCTCGCTGAGCTGTCCGGAGCTGAGGCCGGCCTGGTCACTTCGGGCGCCGCGGGGGCCATGGCGGCCGCCACCGCCGCCTGCATCGCCGGAACCGACCCGAAGAAGATCTGGCAGCTTCCCGACACCACCGGCCTGCCCGACGAGGTCATCATGTTCGGCGGGCGGAACGCCTTCGACAGCGCCATCCGGCTCGCCGGCGCGCGTCTCGTTGTTGTCCACACCCACGACGAGCTCAACCGTGCCATCGGCCCGCAGACGGCGATGATTTACACCACCGCCCTCGGCGAAAGTCTCGAGAAAGCGCTGGCCATCGCTAAGAAGGCCGGCGTGCCGCTGCTTCTCGACGATGCGGCCGGCATTCCCCCCATCGAGAACTTCTCGCGTTACGCGAAGATGGGCGTGGATCTCTACACCTTCAGCGGCGGCAAGGGCCTCTGCGGACCGCAGTGCGCCGGCCTGCTGCTGGGGCGCAAGGATCTCATCGAGGCGGCGCTGGCCAATTGCAGCCCGTGGGAGGGGGCCGTCTGCCGGCCGATGAAGGTCGGCAAGGAAGAAATCATGGGAATGCTGGCCGCCGTCGAGACCTGGCTGAAAACCGACTACGAAGCGCTCTACAAGGAATGGCACAATCGCGTCGAACGGATCGCCCGAATGGTGGAGACCGTGGACGGCGTCACCACCGAGATCGAGATTCCTGAGGGGGGCAACCGCTACCCCACCCTCACCGTGCGCTGGGACGAAGAAGCCTTCGGCCTCAGCGTAGCCGACTGCGTCAGGGCGCTGCGCGAAGGCGAGCCCCGGATCGAGGTATTGAGTTCCGACAATCCCAGCCTCGTGCCAGCGGTGCGCGAAGATACCGGGCAACCTTCCAAGGCGGCGAGCGGCAAGCCCGCCAGCCGCCGGGACCGCCTGCAGATCGTCTCCTTCACTCTACAGCCCGGCGAGGACCGCATCGTGGGCAAGCGCCTCCGCGCCATTCTCGCCGCCGCCAGGAAAAGAGCCTTGACCCGCTCGTGAGGCGCGTTTCCGTGTGGCGATCCCCTACCGCGTCGGCCGGGCGGGATGTCGCGCCCACGCAGGGCGACTGAGACAGCGCCGGCTCCGGCCGAGGGAGCCGCGGCTCGGAAAAATCTGATCGGGTCTCAGAGACGAATAGTTCAGGTGTCTCTCTTAGCTCTAAAGTTCTCGCTTCCCCCGTCCGATAAGCGTCCAGGGTTGGTTTATGGATGCTCTGATGTGGATGTTCCTGCCGGTCTTTACCGCGGGGGGGTCCGCCTTGCTGGCTTTCTTCATCATGCAGGCGCGGATGGAAGTGGCGATCGCCAGAGAGCGGCAGGAGCTGGCCAAGGTGCGCGCTCAGGTGAAAGCCAGCAAGAAGCTGATGGAGGAGAAGGTCCGGGCCGTGGAAGAAGAAGTCCGGCGCAAGTCTTTGGAGGAGTTCCTTTCGGATTTCCGCGTGGAAGAGCGCCACTACATGAAAGAGAGCAAGTCTTTGTTCTTGAAGCAGAAGTCGCTGGTCTTGCAGGAGCGGCTCTTCTTCCGGAACATTCCGTTGTCGGACTGGGTCACCCATGAGATGACCGTGGAGGAAGACAGCGACATCCGTCAACTCGTCCAGGCGGCGTCGGTGTTCTCGACCCGCGGTCTTACCAATGGCCCGTCGAACGGTCACAAGCTGCTGCAGTAGCGCCCGCCTCAGTTCCTCCTCCGCCCGGGCCGAGCCCGCGCCGGAGACCTCCTGCCCCTCCGATCCTTTTCATGCGCGTGGCGACTCGGAACGGCGCCGGATCTTTCCGAGTGTCGCTGCTCCCTTGCGACCTGGTTTTCTCCCAGCGCGAAGCTGATCTCCGCATCCCGGTCCTGCGGGAGTAGAATGGCTGGGCCCGGCGGGCCTCGATCTGTTCCGGTCCAGCCGGAGGGCGCCAGGCCCGGGGGGAAATGAGGAAATTCGATTATGTCTGCTTCTCCGATTCTTCGTGCTCTCATCGCCGTCTTGCTGCTCGCCGCGTCCATGGCCGCCCAGACGCCCCTTTATCTGGATCCGCGCGCCCCGGTCGAAGCGCGTCTCGATGACTTGCTGAAGAGGATGACGCTCGATGAGAAGATCGGCCAGCTTATCCATCTGCGGGGAATGGCGGAAGTGAAGGAGCGGTCGGAGTTCCTGGCGCGGGTGGAATTCCTCGACCGGGAGCTGACCCGCGCCGTTACCCAGGACGAACTGGCCGCCGCCATCGTCCAGGGCCGCGTGGGTTCGCTGCTCCAAGTGAGCGGCCTCAAAGAGGCCAATGTGCTCCAGAAGCTCGCCCTCGAGAGCCGTTTGAAAATACCCCTGCTGATCGCCACCGACGCCATCCACGGCAACGGCTACACCCGGGACGAAGCCACGATCTTTCCGACCCCCCTGGCCATGGCCTCGAGTTTCGACGAGGAGCTGCTGCGCCGCGTCGCCCGCGCCACCGCCCGCGAAATGCGCGCCGTCGGCTACCAGTGGAATTTCTCACCCTATCCGGCGGTCTCCCGGGATGCCCGCTGGGGCCGGATTGCCGAGACCTTCGGCGAGGATCCCCTAGTCAACGCGCGCATGGGTGTGGCGATGGTCAAAGGCTATCAGGAGGGCGGGCCAAAACGCGAGCGCGTCGCCGCCTGCCCGAAAGTGTGGGTGGGCGAAGGGCAGCCTCACTGGAATGGATTGAACCATTCGCCGCTAGAAACCAGTGAGCGCGACCTCTACACCACCTTCCTGCCGCCGTTCAAAGCCGCCTTCGACGCGGGCGCCTATACCACCATGGCTGCCCATCACGAAATTGGAGGCGTGCCCTGCCACGCCAACGTCAAGCTGAACCGCGGCCTGCTCAAAGGCGAGTGGGGCTTTCGGGGGGTGATCATCAGCGACTGGAACGACGTGGACCGGCTGGCGTCCCGCCACCGGATCGCGCGGGATCTGCACGAAGCCACCGAGCTGGCGCTCAAAGCCGGCATCGACGTTTTCATGCTTGGGGAACGCTACTTCGGTGTCATCAAGGACCTGGTCGAGTCCGGCCGCATTCCGGTCTCGATGATCGACGATGCCGCCCGGCGCGTGTTGTGGGTCAAGTTCCAGCTCGGCCTATTCGAGGACCGCTTCGTGGACCAGGAAGAATCCCAGAGGGTTCTGCGCAGCCGCGAGCATCTGGACCTCGCCCTCGAGGCCGCGCGGAAGTCCATCGTTCTGCTGAAGAACGAAGGAGACTTGTTGCCGCTTTCGAACCGATTCCGGCGCATCCTCGTCACCGGACCCAACGCCGACCACCCGGCGCAGCTCGGCGATTGGGTGCTGGGCAACCACGAGAAGAACGCCGTTACCGTTGTGGAGGGCCTGCGCCGTATCGCGCCGAAGGGCGTTGAGATCGTCTATTCGCCGAGCGGGGACGCGCTAGAGTTGGATGACGGCGACATCGAGCAGGCAGTGGCGAAGGCGGCCTCATGCGATGCCGTGGTCGCCGTGGTGGGAAGCATCTCGCTGCGCTCCTATCGCGGCCGCGCCTTTTGCGGCGAGAACCGCGACCGCTCCACCCTGGGACTCTATGGGCGCCAGCTCGAGCTGATCCAACGGCTGCACGCAACTGGCAAGCCCGTCATCGTTGTGCTTATCAACGGCCGGCCGCTGGCTATCAAGTGGTGCGCCGACAACGTACCGGCGATCGTCAACGCCTGGGAAACCGGAGAGATGGCCGGCGTCGCGATCGCCGAAGTGCTCTTCGGCAAAGTGAACCCCAGCGGGAAGCTGCCGGTGAGTTTCCCTTCCGCCGCTGGCCAGCCGTATTGTTATTACAATCACAAGCCGACGGCCCTGATCGTCGATTTCAAGGACGAAAAGTTCCGCGTCCTCTATCCCTTCGGCCACGGGCTGAGTTACACGAAGTTTCGTTACGCGAATCTGCGGGCGCCCCGGCGCCTGCGAGCCGGCGAAACCTTGCGCGTCAAAGTGGACGTGACCAACACGGGAAGCCGGGCCGGTGAAGAGGTGGTCCTGGTCTTCGTCAATGATGTTGTCAGCAGCGTGACCACCCCCGTCAGAGAGCTGAAGGCGTTTCACCGGGTGGCGCTGGCGCCCGGCGAGACAAAAACAGTCGCTTTGGAAATCCCGTACCGCTCCCTCGGGCTTTACAACGCCGACATGGAGTGGGTGGTGGAGCCGGGTGAGTTCGAGTTGATGGTCGCTGATCTCGAACGGACTTTCGAAGTCGTCCCCTAAGGGCCGCGTGCCGCATCCCGGTTACTTCCGCCGGAATGTCAGGCGCGTCAGAGAGAGCGGCGGAAACGTATGGGTGAGCCGGCGTCCGGTCAGCGTCAACCGCGACGGGACCGGGCGGATTCGGTCCGGGTTTTCCCAGGTGTTGCGCTCAGTGATCGATCCCGCGCTCAAAGTGACCGCTTCCACCGCGTCGGCAGCCACGAAGCCGCGCAACTCCAAAGTCGTTTGCATCGCCGCTTCTGCATGGCGATTGATCACGAAGACCGTGCAGGTCTCGCCCTCCGAGTCAAGCAGGGCGGCGGCGTCCAGGTACGGCACCTTCTCGCGCGGCGCGCTATACCTGCCTTTGCTTGAGAAAACGGGCGATTCGGTTCGGACCTCCACCGGGATCGTCCCCGGCTGCGTGCTGTACAGATGCGTGGCCCACCACACGGGGTCGGCATAGACGATTCCCCGCTTCTTACTTAGCCCGCCGCCGTGGTTGAGCAGGGCCGAGTGCGTGAGCAGCTCGACCAGGCCGCCGCTGCGGAAGCAGGTGTGCAGCACGCTCGCCAGCCAGAGTGGCTCGGCGATGCTCTTGTTGTTCGGCAAGGCGGGCTGGTGGGTGAAAATCTGCATCTCGGTGATCGCCACTTTGGGCTCCAGCCCGGCCTGGCGCATCGGTTTCGCGACGAGCGTCTCGAGATAGTCTCCGTAACCGTCGGCGAAAGCGACCAGTTCCTTCCAAATGTCTACGGGATCCGACCTGGGATCCGTGCGGCCGCCGATGAGCGGGTGCACAGAAATCGACCGCACCTCGGCTCCATTCACTCTTACCAGGGCATAGTTCCACTCCGGGCGCTGGTATGCTTTGCGGTCCGGCGTCCGGCGCAGCCCGCCGAGTCCGTTGGCGATGAACAGTAGGTTCGGATCGGCTTTCCGCATCGCTTCGATGAACTCGGCGTAACGGAGCGCGTAGCCCTCCCCGTCCGTGTAGCCGATCTGCCAGCGGCCATAAAGCTCATTGCCGATCTCCCAGTAGCGGACTCCGTATGGTTTGGGGTGCCCGTTGGCCGCGCGGCGCCGGCCCATGGGGCTGTCCGCCGGACCGTTGACGTATTCCACCCACCGGCGGGCTTCCTCCACGGAGCCGTTCCCGGCGTTGATGCAGATCAGCGGTTCGGCTCCGACGAGTTCGCACAGCCGCAGCCATTCGTCGGCGCCGACGTGATTCCACTCGATGATCGGCCAGGCGGGGTTCGGCAGCACCGGGCGGGAGTCGAGCGGCCCGACGCCATCTTCCCAGTGATAGCCGCTCGCGAAGTTGCCTCCGGGGAACCGCAGCATGGGCAACCGGGCCTTCTTCATGAAGTCCACCACCTCGGGGTCCCAGCCTTCGACATGGTCCGCCGGGAACAGCAACACGCGGTCGATTTCGACCGAGGCCCTGCCCGGGAACGTGAGCCGCAGCAGGTACGGATCGCCCTTGCGGTGACCCGGCGCGTGCACTTTAAAGTCGCGCCGGATTTCCGCCCAAGTGTTGGGTACCGGCAAGGCGATCTCGCCGACTTTTTCACGAGCCACGGTCAGGATCTCCGCGCGCAGTTCGACGGGCTGGGCGGCCCGCGCTTTCACGGTGAGCTGATACTGGGCCGTCCGGTGAAGCGGCGGAAAGATGCCCGTTTCGATCCCTCCGCCACCGTCGAGGATCTTGAGCTCCTGCACATAGTGCCGGCGCGCCTCAAGCCAGCGTCCACGCACCTGGCCCGTGGCGCTCCAGAACGGCGTCAGGCCGCGGCGCACGTCGTCGAGCAGATTGGGCTGGCGGAACAGCGCAGCCGCTTCTTTCAGATCACGTTCCAACACGTCGCGCCGGGGCCATAGCCGCGCCGGAGCAAACTCCGGGTTGACAACGATCTGCGCCCAGGCCCCCTGGTAGACATTTGTGCCCAGGTGCTCGGTGAACTTTCCGAACAGATAACGTGAAATGGGCCTGGCGCGGACCGAAGCGTCGATTGCGATGCGGGCCTCGGCAGGCGCGGACGCGGCGGCGCACGAGATGGTCAAAAAGGTGAGGGCCATGCCCAAAACCCAAAGGCGCCGCAATCGTGTCATCGCGGCGGCATGCACGTGCTGGGTTCCCGGCGTCCGGCGTCCGGCGGCAAGGGCAACACTCTGCATCTTCACGAACTCCATGCGCCTATAGTATGAGAGAATCTCCCGGATGCAAGCGGCGTGTCCGGCCAACTGACCGGGACGGCAGTCGCCGAGCGCTCCACCGGCTCGTCTTGTGCGGCTCGGAGGCCAAGGGTTATTTTCGGAGATGCGCCGGGCGAGGTGATCAGGCGCCGGGGTTCTGCGGCCCCGTCGCGCCGAAGCTTTTCTCGGATGCCGCTGGCGTGCCACCGGGATCTCCGGCCCGCTGAGGGACCAACGGCTGCGTCGTTGCGAGGCGGTCGAGGTCTGTCTCGTCGATTTGACTGGCCTGCTCGTGATAGTCGGCGTCCACGTTCACCTTCCACAGGTCGTAGTTTGCTCCGAGGACGTTGCGCGCCGCCAGGATCGCCGTCAGCATCGAGTGGTCCTGATTGTTGTAACGGTGCATGCCGTTCCGCCCGACCAGCTGCAAATTCGGCACCTTTCTCAAAAACGCCCGGACGGCGCTCAATCCGCGCTGGTAGTGCCGGTCATAGACGGGATATGCTTTCGCCATGCGAAGAACGGCGCCGTCCAGGAAGCTGTCCCGGCGCACCAGACCCAGACGGACAAGTTCTGCGAAAGCAAGGTCGATCAGTTCGGCGTCCGGGCGGCACCAAAGATGGTCCCCCTCAAAGCAGAAGTATTCCATCCCGAGGCACGTGGTTTCCGGATCCGGGACCATTTCCGGACTCCAGTTCTTGAAGTTCTGGATGCGCCCCACCAGCACGTCCGGCTCGTGGATGTAGATCCAGGTGTCCGGGAAGACCTCGCGCTGCCGCACGATCACCGCGACGGTAAGGAAGTCCCGGTAATGGAAAGCCTCCGCGACGCCTTCGAGTTCTTCGGGCTGGGGGTCTAGGGCGTGGATCAGGTCCCGGATCGCCATGCTGCTGATGAGGTGTTCGGCGGCATACTCTCGTCCCCGTGCGGTGACCGAGACTACGCGGCCCGGCTCCCACCGGATCTTGTCAACCGGGGCGTTCAGCAGCACCCGGCTGCCTTTCCCCTCGACGATCTCCCGGAACCGCTGCCACATCATTCCCGGCCCGCGGCGCGGATAGTGGAAACGGTGTATCAGCGTCTTGATCTGTTTCGACCTGTCGTGGTTCTTCGACGGCCGCACCGCCTCCCACAGCGCCGTGCGCAGCGACAAGTCTTTGATGCGCTGAGCCGCCCACTCCGCGGCGATGTCGGCGCAAGGAATCCCCCAGACCTTTTCGGTGTACGTCTTGAAGAAGATCTCATAGAGCCGGCGGCCGAACCGGTTCGAAACCCACGCTTCGAACGTGTCTTCGGGCCGGACCGGACGGAGGGCGCTGCGTAGATAGCTGCCGGCGCAGCGGAGCGATTCGAAGACGCCCAGGCCGAGCAAGGCGTCCAACGGACGGAGCGGGTAGTGGAAAAAACGGCCGCGGTAATAGATGCGCGACATCCGGTCGCGCTCCAGGAAGTCTTCTCCCAGAACCTGGCGCCAGATCTTTTCGATGAGTTCGACGCGCGTGAAGAATCGGTGCCCGCCGACGTCGAACAGATAACCTTTGTAATTGACGGTGCGCGCGATGCCCCCGACCGTATCGCTGCTTTCCAGGATGAGGGACCGGATTCCGTGGTTGGTGAGCTCGTAGGCCGCACTCAGTCCGGCGGGGCCCGCGCCGATGATGACGACTGGCGTCTTCAACGTTCTCTGCGCCGCGCCGGCTCAGGGCGGCGCCTCCTCCGAATGGCCTATTCTAGCACCCGGCGGTCCGGCCCTATTGCGGCTGTGCCGGACCGCAATCCGCGGGCCGCGGTTTCATTCGCCGCCCGGCCGGACCAGCCGGAGAACCACGACGGAACGGCCCCGGAGACGGTAGCGGCTGTCTCGCAGGCAGTAGCGCCGCCCCCAATTGGTGTCATGGGTGTCGAGCAGGCGCTCCCACCGCGTGCCGGGCTCGTGCGGGGGCAAGTGGAAGACCACCGTCTCCGGATTCGCGTTCAGCATGACGAACAGCGTGTCGTCCACTACCGGGTTGCCCTGCTCGTCCACTTCGTCGATCGCCGAGCCTTCCAGAAGAAAACCGAGGCAGCGCGCCGCCGGGTTGTGCCAGGCCCGATCGTCCATCTCCTTGCCGGAGGGCTCGAACCAAGCAATGTCCTTCACTCCGGAGCCGCGGATCGGCCTTCCCTGGAAGAACCGGCGTCGGCGGAGCACCGGGTGTTCTCTCCGGAGCTTCACCATGTAGCGGACGAACTCCAGGAAGTCACGCCGGCGCTCGTCGAGCTGCCAGTCGTACCAACTGATCTCGTTGTCCTGGCAGTAGGCGTTGTTGTTGCCCCGCTGCGTGCGGCTCAGCTCGTCCCCGCCCGAGATCATCGGCACGCCCTGGGAGAGCATCAAGGTCGCGATGAAGTTGCGCTTCTGCCGCTCGCGCAGGGCGACGATCGCCGGATCGTCCGTCGGCCCCTCCACGCCGCAGTTCCAGCTCAAGTTGTTGTTCTCGCCGTCGCGATTGCCCTCGAGATTGGCCTCATTGTGCTTCTCGTTGTAGCTGACGAGATCTTGCAGCGTGAACCCGTCGTGGCAGGTGACGAAATTGATGCTGGCGTAAGGCCGCCGGCCGCTGTGCTCGTAAAGGTCCGAAGAGCCGGCCAGCCGCGTCGCCGTTTCCGACATCATCCCGCCGTCGCCCTTCCAGAAGGCCCGGACCGTGTCGCGGTACCGGCCGTTCCACTCTGTCCAGCCGACCGGGAAATTCCCGACCTGGTAGCCGCCTTCGCCCAGGTCCCACGGCTCAGCGATCAGCTTCACCTGGGAAAGCACCGGATCCTGGTGGATGATGTCGAAGAAGGCGCCGAGCTTGTCCACTTCGTGCAGCTCGCGGGCCAGGGTGCTGGCCAAATCGAAGCGGAAACCATCCACGTGCATGTCCAGCACCCAATAGCGCAGCGAGTCCATGATGAGCTGGAGTACGCGGGGGTGCACCATATTTAGCGTGTTGCCGCACCCGGTGAAGTCCACGTAGTAGCGGCGGTTCTCGGGCGAGAGGCGGTAATAAGAGGCGTTGTCGATGCCGCGGAGCGACAGCGTCGGACCCAAATGATTGCCCTCGGCGGTGTGGTTGTACACCACGTCGAGGATCACCTCCAGCCCGGCGGCATGAAGCACCCGCACCATCCGCTTGAACTCGCGGACGGCTTCGCTGGGCTGGGTGGCGGCGGCGTAGCGGGTGTCCGGGGCGAAGAAGGCCAGCGTGTTGTAACCCCAGTAGTTGCTCAGGTTGTTCTCCACCAAGTGCCGCTCGTAGGCATGGTGGTGGACCGGCATCAGCTCCACGGCCGTGACCCCCAGCTCCTTCAAGTGCCGGATGGCTGGTTCCGAGGCCAATCCGCTATAGGTTCCGCGCAGGTGCTCGGGTATCTCGGGATGCAGCTTCGTGAACCCCTTGACGTGGACCTCGTAAATGATGGTGTTGTGCCAAGGTGTGTTCGGCCGGCGGTCGTCGCCCCAGGTGAAGGCTGGATCGATCACCGCCGCCAGCGGCGCCCACGCGGCGTTGTCCCGCTCGTCCATCTCCAGGTCGGCCTCTGGGTGGCCATGGGTGTAACCGTAGAGTTCGTCCGCCCAGCGCAGGGGCCGCCCGACTGCTTTCGCGTAAGGGTCGAAGACAACCTTGTTCGGGTTGAACCGGTGGCCCGCCTCCGGGTCCCACGGACCGTAAACCCGGTAACCGTAGAGCTGGCCCGGAATCAAGTCTGGCACGTAGCCGTGCCACACCATGTCGGTCTGTTCCGGCAAGGGGATTCGGGCGGTTTCTTGGGTCGCATCCGCCGAGTCGAACAGGCACAGCTCGACCTTGGTGGCGTGCTCAGAGAAAATGGCGAAATTGACCCCCACCCCGTCCCACGTCGCGCCGAGCGGGTAGGGGGATCCTGGGCGGATCTTCATAAAGCGGTTACCCCACATTTAAACACAGTCACCCCCAGCGGTTATCTGGCAGGAGATGGGGTAACCGGTGTTGGAGGCGCCCGACCGGGCGCCCGTTCAGAACCCTCAACGGAAGCCGCTGCCGCCGTTCGGGCTGCAAGCAGGCCCCGAGGTGGCGAAGGCCGACACCGTCCGAACCACATTGCGCGACGCGCAGTTGGGGCACTGCAGGTCGCGGTCGGCGTCCTGGGCCCGGCGCAGCTTCTCGTAGATGGCTCCGCAGTCCTTGCAGCGGTATTCGTAAATGGGCATGATCGATTCAGCTAATGATAAACGGATGGCGGTCGCGCCGCCACGGCAAGACCGCTGTTCACTTCATCGGATGCGCGAGCTGGTCCGGAGGTGACAGCCCTGTCGAGGGTGCTAGACTACGGGCGTCATGCACGAAGTGGAATATCGCGGCCGCCGCGCTTATGAGCTGGAATCCGACGCCCTGGAACTGGTGGTCACTGTCGAAGGGGGCCACATCGCGGTAATTCGCGACAAGGCCAGTGGAATCAACCCGTTATGGACGCCGCCTTGGCCCTCGATCGAGCCCTCGGCCTATTCACCGGACCAGCACCCCGAGTACGGGGACGGCCCTGAAGCCCGGCTGCTGGCCGGCATTTTGGGCCACAACATCTGCCTGGACATCTTCGGTCCCCCTTCCGAGGAGGAAGCGGTCGCCGGCCTGGACGTCCACGGCGAGGCATCCACTGCGGTCTATTCCATAGCCCGCGAGGGGGAATGGCTCTCCTGCCGCGCCGACCTTCCCGAGGCCGGGCTGCGGTTCACCCGCTGGCTCCGGCTGAAGGGCCGGATCCTGCAGATCCACGAGACGGTAGAGAACCTGCGTGGTGTGGACCACCCCGTGGGCTGGACGCAGCATGTCACGCTGGGCCCGCCGTTTCTAGAAAAGGGCCGGACGCAGTTCCGGGTCACCGGCACGCGGTCGAAGGTCTACGAAGGCGAGTTCGCCCCCGAGGGCCGGGGCCTGCAGCAGCCCGGCGCCGAGTTCGACTGGCCCCACGTGCCCCTCCGGAACGGCGGGACTGACGACCTCGAGGTCTTCACCAGCGCCCCGGTCTCCGGCGGCTTCACCACGACGCTGATGGACCCGGCGCGCCACGAGGTTTTCTTCATCGCTTGGTCCCCCACACACCGGCTGGCCATCGGCTACCAGTGGAAGCCGGCCGATTTTCCGTGGCTGGGCCGCTGGGAGGAGAACCTCAGCCGCGAGCAGCCGCCCTGGAACGGCCGGACCATCGCCCTCGGAATGGAGTTCGGCGTCTCGCCCATGCCGGAGACCCGCCGCCAAATGGTGGAACGGGGGAGCCTGTTCGGCGCGCCGGCCTTCCGGTGGATCCCCGCCCGTTCGCGGGTCGAAGCCGAGTACCGCGCCGCCGTCTGGCCCGCCGATTCGCTCCCGGAGCGGCTCCCGTAACCGCGCCGGGCCGTTAGAGGGAGGCTAGCGTCTCGAAGTCCACGTTGCCGCCGCTGAGGACGACCCCGGCCCGCTCCACGCCCGCCGGGAGCTTCCCATAGAGCACCGCGGCGGCTGCCACCGCCCCGCTCGGCTCGGCCAGGATTTTCATCCGCATCAGCAGGAACTTGACCGTCTCCCGGATCTCCTGCTCGCTCACCAGCAGCACTTCCTCGACGTGTTCCCGGATGATCGGGAAGGTGATCTCGCCCGGTGTGGGCGAGCGCAGTCCGTCGGCAATGGTGGGCGGATTGGGTACTTCGACCCGGCGGCCCGCCTGGAGGCTCAGGTAAGTGTCCGCTGCGGTTTCCGGCTCCACGCCAAAGATCCGGATGCCGGGCCGCAGGGCGTGGGCGGCGATGGAGCAGCCGGAGATCAGCCCGCCGCCGCCGATCGGCACGACGAGGGCGTCCAGGTCCTGGGCTTCGGTCAGGAACTCCAGCGCCACAGTGCCCTGACCGGCGATGGTGAGCGGATGGTCGTAAGGCGGAACCAGGGCCGCGCCGGTCTCGCGGGCGATGCGCCGGCCGATCTCCTCGCGGCTTTCCCGGAGCCGGTCGTAGGTGAAGATGCGGGCGCCATGGGCCCGGGTGGCCTCGAGTTTGGCCCGCGGGGCGTCCTGTGGCATCACCAGGGTGGCCGGAATGCCGACCCATTCGCCGGCGATGGCCACGGCCTGGGCGTGGTTGCCGGAGGAGTAGGCCACGACGCCGGCGCGGCGCTCGGCGAGGCTTAGCGAAAAGATGAAGTTCGAGGCTCCGCGGATCTTGAAGGAGCCGCCGCGCTGAAAGTTCTCGCACTTGAACCAAGTCTTCACGCCGGCGCGGGCGTCGAAGCTGCGGCAGGTCATCACCGGCGTGCGGTGGGCGATCTCGCGAATCCGCTCCGCCGCCCGCCGGATGTCCTCGATCCGGACGCTCATGGAAACAGTCAGAATGACACCTCCTTCGGGCGCGCCGCAACGGCGCGGAGTCGGCTCACTCGTAATCCAAGTGGACGGGAACGCGCCGGGCCGAGACGGCTCCCTTGAGGCGCATCCGCACGGCGCACCCGAGGAGAACGACACCGGCGGAGGCGGCTTCGGCGAGGGCGGCGGCGAAGGCCGGGTCGATGTCCTTGGCCGGGGCGATGCGACGGACGTCGCCGCGCTGGGCCATGAACAGGATCGCCGTCCGCCGGCCGCTCCGCGCCAGCTCCGCCAGCTCCCGGACATGCCGGGCGCCCCGGGCGGTGACCGCGTCCGGGAACAACCCCCAGCCGCCGCTCCGGCGCAACGTGACCGACTTGACCTCGACGAGCGCACCGCCGGCCCGGAAATCGAACCGGCTGGGGCCGTGGGCGACTTCGGCGGCGAGTTCGCCGTCGGGAAGCTCCGGGAACAGCTCCAGCCGCCGGAGGACCGGGAAGAGCCTGTTGGCGTAGGTGGTGACGGTGCAGACCAGCGTGCGGCCTTCCCGGGCGGCCACCACCGTGTAGGGCAGCGCCCGAGGCGGAGGGTACGGGCCGTCGAGGAGCACTTCGCAGCCCGGCGCCAGCGTGCCGGTGAGCCGGCCGGGGTTGGGCAGGTGAGCGCGGACGCGACCACCGCCGGCCAGCTCGACGACAGCCGTGAACCGGTTCGGGCGTTCCAGGAAGCGGGCCGGCAGCGGCTCCGGGACCACACGGGTCCAGGCGACCTGAGGCAGGCGGACTTCACCGGCTTTCACCCGCCGAGCGCCTCCTCCAATCGCTCGAGCAGCGGCCGCTGTCCTTTGACGATCTTCACCCGTGCCTCCTCCAGCGGGAACCAGGCGCCGCGGTCTACCTCCGGAAATTTCTGCATCCTGCCCGAGCGCGGCGGCCACTCCATTT
>CAYWXL010000043.1:0-33596 GCA_964461995.1 uncultured Solibacteraceae bacterium | reverse complement strand
TGGGCCACCAGCAACGTGTTCAAGAAAGGACACCGCATCCGGCTCTACATCTCCTCGAGCAACTTCCCCCGGTTCGCCCGCGCCCCGGAGGCGGCCACGCAGACGATCTACCACGACGCCGAGCACCCCTCGGCCCTGGTGCTGCCGGTGATTCCGCGGTGAGCCGCCCACGTCCGGCCGAACCGGCGGCCGCCGTACAATAGGGGAACTACTACTCAGGAGGCGCAGGAGGGGATGATGCCTTTGAAAAGCTACACCATCACCCAGGGCCGCGACCGCGCCGGAGCGCGGGCCATGCTCAAGGCGATCGGCTTCACCGACGAGGATCTCCGAAAGCCGATCATCGGCGTGGCCAACACCTGGATCGAGACGATGCCCTGCAACTACAACTTGCGGGAGCTGGCCGCCCACGTCAAGCAGGGAATCCGGGAAGCGGGCGGCACGCCGATGGAGTTCAACACCATCGCCATCAGCGACGGCGTGACGATGGGGACCGAGGGGATGAAGGCGTCGCTGGTGAGCCGGGAGGTGATCGCCGACTCGATCGAGCTGCTCGTCCGCGGCCACATGTTCGACGGCGTCATCGCCCTGGTGGCCTGCGACAAGACCATCCCCGGGGCCGCCATGGCGCTGCTGCGCTGCGACGTCCCCGGCGTCGTCCTCTACGGCGGCACCATCCTGCCTGGCCGCTACCGCGGCCGCGACATCACGCTCCAGGACGTCTACGAGGCCATCGGCGCCCACGCGGCGGGCAAGATCAGCGACGAAGAGCTGCTGGAGCTGGAGAACGCCGCCTGTCCGGGGCCGGGGGCCTGCGGCGGGCAGTTCACCGCCAACACGATGGCCACGGTGATGGAGATCATCGGGCTTTCGCCCCTCGGCACCGCCTCGACGCCCCAGGTGGATCCCCGCAAGCAGGGTGTGGCGCACCGCTGCGGGCGCGTCGTGGTGGAGGCGGTGAATCAGGACCTGACGCCCCGGCGGATCGCCACCCGGAAGGCCTTCGAGAACGCCATCGCCTCGGTGGCCGCCACGGGAGGCTCGACGAACGCGGTGCTCCACCTGCTGGCCATGGCGCGGGAAGCCGGGGTCCCGCTCGAGCTGGACGACTTCCAGCGAATCAGCGAGCGGACGCCCTTGCTGGTGGACCTGAAGCCGGCCGGGCGCTTCGTCGCCGTGGACGTAGACAAGGCGGGCGGCATCCCGGTGATCGCCAGGCGGCTGATCGACGGCGGCTACGCCGACGGATCGGCGCTCACCGTTACCGGCCGGACGCTGGCCGAGGAGGCCGCCGAAGCCCGCGAGACGCCGGGACAAGAAGTGATCCGCCCGCTCTCGGATCCACTCAAGCCCGACGGCGGCCTGGTGATCCTCAGAGGATCGCTGGCGCCGGAGGGCTGCGTCATCAAGGTCACCGGACTCGGCCGCCGGCGGCACTCGGGGCCCGCCCGCGTCTTCGACTGCGAAGAGGAGGCGATGGCCGCGGTCACCGGCGGCAGGATCCAGGCCGGCGACGTCGTCGTCATTCGTTACGAGGGGCCGAAGGGCGGTCCGGGGATGCGCGAGATGCTGGGAGTCACCGGGGCCATCGTCGGGGCGGGCCTCGGCGAGTCGGTCGCTCTGGTCACCGACGGCCGCTTCAGCGGCGCCACGCGCGGGTTCATGATTGGGCACGTCGCCCCGGAAGCTGCCGCGGGCGGTCCCATCGCCCTGGTCGAAGACGGCGACCGGATCGAGATCGACCTGGACCGGAGGACGATCGACGTCGCCGTCGAACGGCTGGCCGAGCGCCGCCGCAACTGGCAGCCTTCGCCGCCGAAGTACCGGCGCGGCGTGTTCGCGAAATATGCCGCTGAAGTGGCTTCCGCCGCCGATGGAGCGATCACGGGCGGGGCTTGAGGAACAACGGAGACGCTTCGGCCTAGGAAACGTGCGGCTGGATCATTTGCTCGACTTCGGCCTTACTGATGGCGCCGACCCGCTGGTCCACCACTTCTCCGCCCTTGAACAGTAAGAGCGTGGGGATGCCGCGGATCCGGTAGCGCATGGCTGTGTTGCCGTTGTGGTCCACGTTGAGTTTGCCGACTTTCAGCTTGCCGGCGTACGCCTCCGCGATCGCGTCGATCGTGGGGCTCATCACCCGGCAAGGGCCGCACCACTCGGCCCAGAAATCCACCAGAACGGGAATGTCGGATTGCAAGACTTCCTGGTCGAAATTAGCGTCTGTAAGCGTAACAGTGTGTTCTGATGCCATTTGATTCTCTCTAAACCTACATGATGACGAATCCCCGCCGAAGGATTCAACGCAGGATGCAACAATAGGGGAACCTGGGAGGTCCGGTGGAACCCGTGACGATTTTCATGCTTTTGCTCTTCCTCGGCCCGCCCTTCTGGGAAGCGGCGCCGCCCGCCGAATGGAGCGACTCCCAAATCGAGTGGTTGCTGAGGGAATCGGCGTGGGCGTACCACGAAAAGGGAGCGCAGATCTATCTCGCGAGCGCATGGCCCGTCTGGCAAGCCGAGCGGGAGCGCTACCGGCGGCGGCCGCCGTCCGGCGGGGAGACCAGCGACAGCCTGGAGGAATACTTCGAGTTCCTGGAGGAGAACCGCGACCGCTATATCGTCCTCGCCGTGCACATACTGCTGCCACAGTACTTGCTGACTGAAAAGGCCACAAGACGAATGGAAGAACGGTGCGTGATGATCGCCGGCGGCAAGAAACACAAGCTGGTCGGCCATTTTCCTCCGACCCCGAACGACCGCTACCTGCGGCTGGTCTTTCCGCGGGTAAAGCCGTCCTCGAACGGTTCACTTCGGTTCCAGCTCTACGTGCCGGGAGTCCCCCTGCCGTTCCGGCGCGTCGAGTTCGACCTGAGCCGGATGAAGTTTCGAGGAAACCCGACATTTTGACCGGGCGACCCGCCAGGCGACGGGCCCGGGCGAGGGTATTTCGACTGGAAACGAGAGTCAGGCGCCTTTGAGGATCTCGTCCACCTTGTCGAGACCCATTTCGTCGATTTCTTTCATGTAAACGCGGCGGCCTTCGTCCATGGCCAGGTTGGACAGCATGACAGCGGTCGAATCCGCCAGTCCCACCTCCAGGTCCGCCAACGGACGTTTACCGGTGCGGACGGATTCGAAGAACCCCAGCAGCTCGGTGTCCACCGGATTGCGTTCCTCAGGCACCATGACGCCCTTCTGGTAGAGCCACATCTTGGCGTATTTGATCTCTCTGGCAAGGAACGAATCCCTGTCAGAAGGCTGATCGCTCTCGAAGATGATCGGGAAGCCGCGCGCGCCTTTACCGGTGCTCTCCAGGGTCGCCCCGGCGACGGCGGGTTTCTTCTCGCTCGCCTCTTCGGCCTTTTTCAGCTCTTCAGGTCTCGGCTCGTAGAACCACAGGCCGATAGCGGGCTCGCGGTCGCTGCCGACAGTGATGTGGATGGTACCTTCGGTGCCCATGATGATCTCACCGAACTCGGTCCGCTGGCTGTAGAAGAGCGGCAGATGCTTGTTGGTGCAAATAGATGTGTAGACCAGTTTGCGTCCCTTCGGGTAGCTGAAAATGAGCTGGATGTTGTCGTACACGTCGCGGCCGTCGTGCATGAAATCGAGCCCGCCGACGCCGACTACGAAGTCCGGATGCATACCGAACATCCAGCTCGCGACGTCGATCTGGTGGGATGCCAGCTCGGCAGTCAGGCCGCCCGAGTATTCGCGGAACAAGCGCCAGTTCCGCTCACGCTGCCTCTCGGGATACTGTTTCATCCGCCAGCCGGGGTTCCGGTGCCACTGAGCGCGGACGTGCGTCACCTCACCGAGGATGCCCTTGTCGATCATCTGCTTGGCTGTCTGGTAGAAGCGGCTGTAACGGCGCTGCAAGCCGACTTGGAGAATCTGGTTCGGCCGCTCCTGGCAGATCCGCCGCAGCGCATGGACTTCTTCCGGTTTGAAGACCAGGCTCTTCTCGCAAAAGACGTGTTTGCCGGCGTAGAGCGCGTCGCGGGTGATCTGGAAATGGAGGTAAAGAGGCACCGTGACCACGACGGCGTCTACATCCTGCCGGGCGAGGACCTCGCGGTAATCCTTGTAACCTTCGGGCTTGTCCTTCGAAGTCTCGATCGCCCGTTTCAGGGCCTCGTCGAGGATATCGCAGACGGCCACGCAACGGCCCCCGTCGAGCCCGTTGAAGTGGCGCAGGAGATAGGTGCCGCGCCCTCCGGTACCGATCACGGCGAAGTTCACCACCTCATTGGCGGCGCGGACTTTCTGGATCGCCGGAGCTCCGTGGAACTTCTTCGCCGCAGCAATTGCAGTCGCGGCCCCTGCCATCCGTATCACATCGCGGCGGGTGACGTCACGTTGTTCTGCCATCAGGGATTCACCTCAGTAATCAGACAAAGTGCTGTGAAATCTACCAAGAGTCTATCTACATCGTCCGCCGGATTGCAATCGGCCGGATCGCCGCGCTCGATTCACAGCACCTCGAAGATGAGGCACTTCAGGTACAACGTCTCGGGGACGGCGGGCAGCACCGGGTGATCGCAGGATTGATACCGCCTCTCCAGCAACCGGAGGGTCTTACCGAGTTCACGAGCGCAGGCGAGAACGGTCTCCAACAAGAGCTGCTCCGTGAAATGATGCGAGCAAGAGCAAGTGACCAAAACGCCCCCGGGACCGAGCAACTGGAGAGCGCGGAAGTTGATCGTGCGGTACGCCTCGCGGGCCTTCTGCACGGCGGCGCGGGACTTGGCGAAGGCCGGCGGGTCCAGAATGACGAGATCGAAGCGCCGGCCCGAGACCGCGTAGCCGGTGAGCAAGTCGAACACGTCGGCTTCCCGAAAGGAGATGCGTCCGGCGAGAGCGTTGGCCTCGGCGTTCCGCCGGGCGATTTCCAGGGCCCGCTCTGAAGTGTCCACGGCCTCGACTGATTCGCATTGGAGTGCGATGTGCAAGCTGAAGCCGCCGGTTGAGGTGAAGCAGTCGAGCGCCCGGCCGCGGGCATAGCGTCGGACAGCCAGGTAGTTCTCACGCTGATCCAAGAAAACGCCGGTCTTCTGACCGCTGACCAGGTCGGCGTGAAACAGCAGGCCGTTCATGCGGAAAGGCACCTCGTCAGGAACGGTTCCCCGCGCGACACGGACCTCCAAAGGCAGCTCTTCCCGCTGCCGTCGGGGGACGTCGTTGCGCAGCACGATCCCTTTAGGCGCGACGAGCTCCTCCAGAACAGCGATGATGTCTTCCTGGACGCGCTCCATCCCCTGCGACAGGGTTTGCACGACAAGGTAATCCGTATAGCGGTCGATCACGAGGGCGGGCAAAAGATCACCCTCAGCATGGCAGAGGCGGTAAGCCTCAGTGGAGGAGACGTACCGGAGACGGTAGTTGAGCGCCGCCTCCAGACGCCGACGGTAGAAGTCCCGATCCACCGGCTCCTCGCGGCGGGAGAGCAAGCGGAGCGTGATGGCCGAGGTGGAGGAATAGTGCGCGACACCGAGGGTCCGGCCGCCGGGATCACGAACGAGAACGGTCTCGCCCGGTTCCGCCTCGCCGCGATCGGCCACGTCGGCGGCGTACACCCACAGATGTCCATGTTGGAGCCGTTGCGCACCCCGTCGGGTCACCGTGACCGTGTGCATCCATGTAATACTTCTATCGAACCACAACGGCGCCCCGGCGCCGGGGGACTCCTCTGGCGAGGTCAGGCAGTCCGGGCAGGACACGGCTCCCTTCTTATCGCAAAAGATTAGCCCGAGGCCTGGTCCAGGCGGCGGGCGAACGATTGGTATTTTTCCCGTAGCTCCGGGTTCACTCTCGGGTTGTCAGGATTATGAAACTCGGACTCGAGTTCCTTCAGGTCCTCGTCGCTCAAATGCGCCATCGCCATCCGGAACAGGACGTTGTCCTCTTTCCAGATGTGATTCCGCAACAAGTTCACATAGTCGGCGGCGTGGCGGCGGATCGCCTCCACGGCTTCGCCCGAACCCTCCTTTGCGCGGGGCAGGTTGTCCCGAATCCCTTTCAACGCAGCCCGGCCCATGTCATGCTCGTACAGCATCATGCCGATGGGGCCGCCTTCTTTAGGGACGCCGCGACGCTCCAGAGCGGGAAACAGCGCAGACTCTTCCTTGAAATGGTGATGATTATCGGCGAATTCCGCAAAGAAGTCCAGCGCCTCCTCCACGAACTCAAGCGGGATCTCGCCGCCCTCACCGGCGACGATACGTTCCTCGAGTGCGTCGAGCACCCGCTCGATGACCCGGTGGTCGTTCATCAGTTCTTCAACGGGATTTGACACGCTTTGTTCCACCTCCAGGTCCAATTGTGGAGGCCGCAGTCCGGCAAGTCAGTGACACCGATCACTCGCCAGAAGCGGTGCGGAGCGTTGGGGGGACCATGTGACACCAGTCACGTTGAACGCTGCCAGCCAGTTGCTATAATTTGAATGACCTTCGCGCAGGGGTGCGAGGTGGGCTGCCATGCCGGGGAATGAGACACATCACTGGGAAGAGCGGGCCGCCCGTTGGAAATCGCAGTTAGCCGTATGGGCCGCGATTTATCTGGCCGCCACGGGACTGACGGGCCTGGCGATCTGGCTGCTCCCGTTCAGCTTGCCCAGCCAGATTACCGTTCTCGTCCACACGGTCATTGGCGTGATCCTTCTGCCCGTCTGCGGATGGTACCTGGTCCGGCATTTCCTTCTTTACTGGAAGCACACGCTTAGCCACTTGCTCGTGCTGGGGTATCTCGCCGGCGGAGCCACAGTTCTTTGCCTCGTTTCGGGGATCGTACTGACGTGGCAGGCGGCGTTCGGCTCCCGCATCAGCTACACCTGGGACTCAATTCATCTGGCCTCGACCATCGCCCTGCTGACGCTAGGGTTGATGCACGTCGTCCTCGTCGCGATGCGCGACCAGAGGGCGATCCGGGCGGGCGCGCGGGCCGTGGCGGGCTTCGTCGGTCACTACGGCAAGCGCGTAGCCGCGGGAACGGCGGCTACTGTGGTCGTCGTAGCTGGGCTTTCATTGGTTTATCCGAAACCCAAGTTTCAGACCAAGCTGCCGGACGACTACAGCTACGTCTACGGCGAGGACCGGCCTTTCGCTCCGAGTCTCGCGCAGACCCCGAACAACGAGGTGATCGATCCGCGGCTGCTCTCCGGCTCACTGACGTGCGGCACCTCCGGCTGTCACGAGCAGATCGTGAAGGAATGGGAACCCAGCGCGCACCGCTTCGCCGCCATGGACCTGGGCTTCCAAAAGATCCAGATGAACATGGCGCGTCTGAACGGCCCCGAATCGACGCGCTATTGCGGCGGCTGTCACGATCCGATCTCGTTGTTCTCCGGCACGAAGAACCTCTTCACGGAGACGGAAAAGCTCACTTCGCTGGCCGGCTACCAGGAAGGCGTTTCTTGTCTCGTGTGTCATGCCGTCCGGCAGGTGGACGTCAAGGGCAATGCCAACTACGTGGTTCACAAGCCGGCCCGGTACCTGTTCGAGATCGAGTATCAGGAGAACCAGCGGGAGGTGACGCGTTTCCTGCGCGATTTCCTCATCCGCGCCTACCCTTGGAAGCACGTCGAGGACCTCAGCAAGCGTCTCTTCAAGACTCCAGAGTATTGCGCCGCTTGCCACAAGCAGTTCATCGACAAAGAGATCAACAACCTCGGGTGGGTGCAGTTACAGAACCAATACGACAACTGGCGGCAGAGCCACTGGAACAAGCCTGGGGATCCGACACGGACCATTGAGTGCCGCGAGTGCCATATGCCGCTGGTCGATTCCAAGGACCCGGCGGCCGGGGATCCAAGCGACTACAACCGCTCGCCGGACGACGGCAAGCACCGCAGCCATCGTTTCGTCGCCGCCAATCAAATGATGCCCAAGCTCCTGAAGTTGCCGGGCTGGGAGGAGCAAGTGGAGCTAACCGGCAAGTGGCTGCGCGGCGAGTACGAAATTCCCGAGATCGAGCATAAGTGGAACAAGGGTCCGGTAGTGACGATGGAGCTGCAGGCCCCCGAGAGCGTGCGGCCCGGCGAGAAGGTGAAACTGAAACTGGTGTTGACCTCGAACAAGGTCGGACACGATTTCCCCACCGGGCCGCTGGATATTATCCAAGCGTGGCTTGAGATCATCGTGAAAGATCACACCGGCAAGACCGTCTTCTCCAGCGGAACAGTGGACGAAAAAGGCTTCATCGCTCCCGGCACCTTCATGTTCAAGGCGGAGCCGGTGGACCGTTACGGCAACCTGATCGACCGGCACAACTTGTGGGAAATGGTGGGCGTGCGCTACCGGCGATCGTTGTTCCCAGGCTTCTCGGACACGGCGGAGTTCGATTTCTTCTGCCCGGAGCTGAATCCCGTGGACAAGAAGGCGCTGCCGCAGGACGTATCTTTCGAATGGCAGGTGCCGAAAGGCGCCACCGGGGCGCTCCGGGTCGAAGCCCGCCTGAAGTACCGCAAGATGGATCAGTACTTGGTGAACTTCTTGTTCGGAGAAGACGCCGGTCTGAGTTCCCCCATCGTGACGATGACCGAACAGGCCGCCACCATCAACGTGCTGCCCCGCAATCGCGGTGCGGGAGACTAAGCCGGAAACCGGATGCCGTCTCGCCATCCACTTTCTGCCCGCCGGAGGCTGATTCTGAAGTACTCGCTCGCGGCTGCGGCCGTGGTGGTCATCGCTGTTGTGGCGGTCTCCGGCCGCCGGTCGGACCAGAAGCCTTATGCTCCTGGCGAAGCCGTCGAGGGAATCACGAGCGAATTGGCCCGCAAGCTCCCGGAGGATTATCCGAAGATCTCGTTCACGAACGTGTCCGGGGAGGCTGGGATCCATTTCCGGCACTTTCCCGGAACCCGCTCCACGCAGTTGCCGGAGGACATGGGTTCGGGCCTGGCTTGGGGCGACTACGACGGCGACGGGGACTTCGACCTGTTCGTCTGCAACATTGCGGCTCCCCTCACGGCGAGTTCTGAAGAGGTGGCCGCGTCGCCCGGCACAAACGCGCTCTACCGGAACAATGGGGACGGCACGTTCACTGACGTCACCGTCGAGGCGGGCCTCGAACATCGGGGCATCAGCATGGCGGCCGCCTGGGCCGATTACGACAACGACGGCGATCAGGACCTTGTCGTCACGACCTATCAGCGGATCCTGCTTTACAGAAACCGCGGCGACGGCACTTTCGAAGAAGTTTCTGCGGCCGCCGGGCTGGCGGGGCTCAAACGGTACTGGGCGGGGGCGTCCTGGGGCGACTATGACGGCGACGGCTTCGTCGATCTTTACGTGTGCGCTTACGTGGAGTACCGCTACCGGGCCGAGGATGCGGGCAAGGTCTCGCGGCAGTTCGAAACGGTGGTGCCGTACACGCTGAACCCATCGTCCTATCCGCCGCAGCCGAACGCTCTGTTTCGCAACAACGGAGACGGCACGTTCACCGAGGTGGCGGTGGAAGCCGGCGTCGCAAACGAGGCTGGCCGGAGCCTGACGGTCTCCTGGTGCGACTTCGACCTGGACGGCCGCATCGATCTCTATATCGCCAACGACGTCTCCGACAACGCGATGTACCGAAACTTGGGCAACGGGCGATTTGAGGACGTCTCGCACAGCGCCCTGGTGTCCGACTATCGCGGCGCGATGGGACTGGCGGTGGGCGACTACGACAACGACACGGACCCGGATTTGTTCATTACGCACTGGGTGGCGCAGGAGAACGCCCTGTTCTGGAACATGCTCCGGGCCTTCGGCGACGAGGCGGCAGGCCGGCTGCAGTTCATGGACGTCGCCGACATGCTGGGGCTGGGCCAGCAGGCGCTGGACCGCATCGGCTGGGCCACCTCGTTCTTCGATTTCGACAACGACGGGCGGCTGGACCTGTTCGTCGTCAACGGCAGTACCTTCCAGCAGGAAAGCGATCCGACGCGGCTGGTCCCGATGGCCGATTTCCTGTTTTGGCAGAAGAATCCCGAGGACGGTTTCTTCGACCTCAGCCCGGTGGCAGGTCCGGCCTTCACCGAACTCCATGTCGGCCGCGGCGGCGCTTACGCGGATTACGACGGCGACGGCGACCTGGACCTGGCCATTCTGCAATACGGCGAGGGCGTCTACTTGCTGCGCAATGAGGGAGGCAACCGGCGCAATTGGATCAAGCTCCGGCTCCGGGGCCGCCAAAGCGGCCGGGACGCGATCGGGACGATTGTCGAACTCACCGCCGGCGAGCTGACGCAGACGCGGTTTTACGGGGCTCAGCCGTCGTATCTCTCACAGAACGCCCCGGAGATCCACTTCGGGCTGGGCGAGGCTCGGCAGGCGGACCGGATCCGGGTACGGTTCCCGAGTGGAACGGTGCGGGAGTTCACCAACGTCCCCGCTGGCAAGACGCTGGTCGTCGAGGAGTAAGGAACCGATGGTCTCCCGCGCGCTTATCCGTCCCCTCGCCTGGGCCGGCCTGTTGCTGATGGCGGCCTGTTCCACGGCGCCGGAAAAGACGACCGAAGAGGCCGCGGGCGAGAAGCAAAAGATCCGCGAGTTCTGGACTGCATACCGCCAGGCGACGCGCCTGCGAATGGACGGGCGCTACGGGGAAGCGATCGCGCTGTTCCGGAAATGCCTGGAGTTGGACCCTGAGCACGAGGACTCCCTCTACTACCTGGGAGCGAGCCTGGAGCACCTGGGCCGGTACCGGGAGGCGCGGAAGCAGTACGAACGGCTCATCGAGGTGAATCCGCAAAGCGGCCGGGCGCTCTCGCAGTTGGTGGCGCTGCTGTCCACGCCGGCGCCGGGCGCGCCGCTCGATTTCGAACAAGCCGAAAAGTGGGTGCTGCGGCTGGAAGAGGTGAACCGGGAGCAGGCCGGCCCGTTCCTACAGCAAGGGCTGCTCGAGCTCAACCGCGGCCGGTTCGCCAAAGCCGCGGAGCACTTCGGCGTAGCGGTACGGTCAGGCTCGCCGGAGGGTTTCGCTTGGGCCGGTTACACGGCGTGGCTGCGGGGCCGGCAGGCCGAGGCGCTCGAAATGTTCCGCGGGCCGATCGAGATCGAGAAGCGCGAGCGGCGGCTCGCCGGGGCGGGCATCAAGGCCGAAGGCGACATCTTACCGGAGCCGGGAAAGCCGCTTTCGGCGTTGGACCGCGCGGCACTCGTTTCGCTGTTCTTTTCGCGGGTGATCCAGGGTGGGGGCGAAACGTTGCCAACGATCTTCCGCCCAGCCAGCGCGGACGCCAGCGTCCACGGGCCGGGCGCCTGGGGCGACTACGATGGTGATGGCGGGCTTGACCTGGCCGTGGCCGGAAAGGCGCTCGTCCTCTACCAGAACGTCGGCGGGCGGTTCCACGACGTGACGAAAGCCGTGGGACTAGCCGGGGTCCGGGGAGCCGAAGGAATCCTCTGGATTGACTACGACGGGGATGGGCACCTGGATCTTTACGCGTTCGGCAGCGCCGGTGGGCGGCTGTTCCGAAACCTCGGCGGCGGCTTTCGGGATGTCAGCCGCGATGTGGGCCTAGGCGGAGAGTCTGTCGAGCACGCGCTGTTCGAGGACATCGACGGCGACGGCGATGTGGACCTGATCCAGGTCAGTCCTGCTGAAGGGCGCTGGGCGGTGCGGGTGTACGTCAACGCCGGCCGCAGGTTCCAGGCCCAGGGCGGCGCAGCGCTCCAGGCCGAGGCTGCGGTCACGGATCTGAGCTCCGCCGATCTGGACGGCGATGGCAAGCCTGAGCTGCTGGCCGCCGTGTGGGAAAACGGCGTCCGCGTGCTGAAACGCGACCCGGGAGGCGGATGGACGGACAAGACCGCAGATGCGGGGCTGGCAGATGCGCCGGCGGCGGCGGCCAGCGTGCTGCTGTTCGATTTCGACCGCGACGGGGACGCCGATCTGCTGCTGGCCGTGCACGCGCCGTGGGAGGATGCGCTGCGGTCACTGATGCAGCCCGAGTTCCGCTCGGCGGCCACATCGAGCCGGCTCTACCGCAACGACGGCGGCCGGTTTGAAGACGTCTCAGAAGCAGCAGGGTTGAGGGCCAGTTACGGGGTGATGGAGGCGCTGGCGGCCGATCTCGACGGCGACGGGTGGGAGGACCTGATCTTCGTCAACGGCGGTTTCGGGGCCGACCGGGTGGAGCCGAGCATCATCTTGCATAACGAGGGCGGAAAGCGGTTCCGTTTGTGGTCGCGCCTGCCCGCCGCGGGCAACCCGGCGAACTACGCCGGTGGAGCCATCGCGGACTACGACGGAGACGGCAGGCCGGACCTTTACCTGGGGCGGAACCCACGCTTCCCCGCCCGGCTGTTCCCTGCAGGCGTGTTTCGCAACGTATTGCGCTGAGCGGCGGCGCCACTGGCTGTTTTGGGCGGCCCGGGAGCATTCCGCTTCCACGCGCGCCAGCCTCTCCGCGCGTAGATCCCAAGGTTGAACAGGCAGACGGCAACGGCGGCCGGCACGAGCACCGCGTACGGCACGTCCGGGTAGATGATGCGCCCGAGATAATAGGCCAGAAAGTCGCCCTCGTATGGAACGAGGCCCGCCTTCCGTTGCGCCCACTGCTCCAGCGCCGTCAGCGGGCAGGGCCGGGAGGCGACCTCGATGAGGATAGCGTAGACAAGCGACGCGATGTGGGCGGCGGCCAGCCACGGCCTTCTGCGGGTGAACAGTGCACCTAAGATCACCCAAAGGATGAAGGTCAGGTGGGCGGCGAGCGCCGTCCAGGCCAGGATGCGAAATAGCATGGCGCAATTTCTCAGCTCTGGAACCGCCGGGTGAGCCGTGGACGTGCGGCGGCGGTCCCAGCTCTCATTGGACCACTCCAAGCGCCGTGACAATCAGGAGGGTTGGGCTCCCTACGGCTTTCCCTCTTGTCCGACCGGGCCTTGGGAAGTACGATGGCCTTGGAGACCATGGGGCGGCGGAGCGGCTGGGTTCTGTTGTTATTAGCGGGTACGGCATTCGCGGCGGACCGTAAGCTGGAGTTGCACGGCCGCATCGAGCCACGGCCCGGAAAGTTTTGCTCGGTGACGCTATACGGGTCCGACTTCCCATTCACGGCCACCATGGTCACAGGTCCGGGAGGCCGGTTCCGGTTCAAGAAGCTGGATCCGGGACTCTACACCGTCATCGTGTTCTTGCCCGGCCGGGGCGAAGTGCGGCGAACCGTGCCGGTGACGCCCAGCCACGCCGACGAGAAAGGCCGCGTCGAAGTCACCATTCCATTTCACCCGTCAGGGGGCGGAATCGAAGCCGCTTCCACCATCTCGGCCAAGGAGCTGTCGATCCCTAAAGCCGCCCGGGCCGAGTATCAGAAGGCGCAGAAGAAGCTAGGCCGGCGTGACACGCAGGGCGCCATCGAACACCTGAAGCGGGCGGTGGAGATCGCGCCGGGCTATGTGAGCGCATGGAACGAACTCGGCACGATCGCCTACCGGGAGCAGCGCTACGAAGACGCCGAACGTTATTTCCGGACAGCGCTGGAGCACGAGCCCGGAGCCTATTCCCCCACCGTGAACCTCGGCGGCGTGCTGCTGACGCTCAAGCGGTATAAGGAGGCGCTCAAATATAACGAGTATGCGGTGAGAGTCCGGCCGGGCGAAGCGCTCCCCAATTCGCAGCTCGGGCTCAACTGGGCGTATTTAGGCGACGAGGAGAAAGCGCTGAACTATCTGCAAAAAGCCAAACAGATCGACCCAAACCACTTCTCGCAGCCGCAACTGATGCTGGCCAAGCTCTACGCTCGCCGGGGAAACGACAAGCGGGCGCTCGAGGAGCTTGAGGACTTCCTGGCGCGGCACCCGGACTCGCCGAACGCGGAGATCGCCAGGGGCTGGGTCGAGGTTCTTCGGGAGCGGTTGAAGAAGAAGTAAGCGCCGTCCGGAGGCAGCCGCAGCTGCGCTCCCCGCCTCAGGCCGCGCATTCTCCCAGAGCGCCCTCCCGACAGACGGCGGTTATGTGGGGGTTATATGATTGGTGTTGCCATGCTTGAGATGACTCGCCGCCAGTTCGTTGCGACGTCCGCCCTCGCCGCTCCTTACGCCGCCGCAGCGGCACAGAAACGCAACTACCGGGGACGGCGCCTGTTGAGCGGCCCGTGGGACGAGCCGAAACTCCAACGGGCGCTGAAGGCCCGCGCGGACTGGCATCCTTTTCCCCGGGCCTCCGAACGGGACGCGTGGCGAGCCTTGCCGAGCGAAACGCTCGAGTTTCTGGTCGGCGAAGGCGCCGACCGGTTCGCGCTGCCGTGGCCGGAGATCCGGGCCACCGACTTCCTGGCCTACGTCCGAACGGGCGACCGCGGTACGGCCGATCGTAAGCGCCACAGCCGCCGCACGAAACTCACCTCGCTCGCGCTGGCCGAATGCGCCGAGTATAAAGGGCGGTTTCTCGACGAAATTCTCAACGGCATATGGCTGATCTGCGAAGAGACTTACTGGGGGTCCCCGGCCCATCTTTCGATGCAGAAGGCCGGTTATGGGCTCCCGGACGTGACGGAACCGACGGTTGACTTGTTCGCCGCTGAGACAGCCTCCGTGCTCGCCTGGTGCGATTACCTACTGGGCGAAGAGCTCGACCGCATCAGCCCGCTGGTGCGAAAGCGGATCCGAACGGAAGTGAACCGCCGCGTGCTCGAGCCGTGCGAGGCGCGTACCGATTTCTGGTGGATGGGGTTCCGGAGCCGGCCCGATGGGCGGGCCCCGAACAACTGGAACCCTTGGATCAACTCCAACTGGCTGGCCGCGGTGCTGTTGCTCGAAACGGACCAGGTGCGCCGCGCGCGCCACGTCTACAAGATCCTCCGCAGCCTCGACATTTTCCTCGAAGGTTACGCCGACGACGGCGGCTGCGACGAAGGTCCGAGCTATTGGGGCCGCGCGGGCGCTTCGTTGTTCGACTGCCTGGAACTGCTGCACTCGGCCAGCGGCGGGGCGATCGACGTCTTCGACGACTTCCTGATCCGTGAGATGGGACGCTACATCGTCCGGGCGCACATCTACGACGATTGGTTCGTGAACTTTGCTGACGCCTCGGCGAAGGTGCGCATCGATGGGGCGCTGGTGTACCGCTACGGCCGGGCGGTAAAGGACGCCGACATGCAGCAACTCGGCGCTTGGGCGGCAGACCGTTACGGCCAGGGCGCCCGGACGCTCGGCGGCACTTTCGAGCGGGCCTTGCCGGCGTTGTTCACACTGAAGGACCTGGCTGGTGCAGCGAAGCGCCAGCCGCTACTGCGGGACGTCTGGCTGCCCGGCATCCAAATGATGGCGGCCCGAGCCCAAGGCGGATCGCCCCGAGGCCTGTACGTCGCCGCCCACGGGGGCCACAACGCCGAAAGCCACAACCACAACGACGTGGGCGACTTCATCGTCTACGCCGACGGCGCCCCGGCAATCATCGACATCGGCGTGGAGAGCTACACCCGCAAGACGTTTAGCCCGCAGCGCTACGAGATCTGGACAATGCGCTCGGACTGGCACAACTTGCCCACCATCGGCGGCGTGGTGCAGAAGCCAGGTATTGAGGCAGCGGCGCGGGACGTCGAGTATTCGGCGGACGACGAGGCGGCGGTTTTCTCGCTCGACATAGCGAAAGCGTACCCGGAAGAAGCGGGTATCGTAAGCTGGCGGCGGGAGATTCGACTCGACCGGCGCCGGAACCGCCTCACGCTGAGCGAGGACTACGACCTGCGCAAGCGCCCCGCCGAGATCACCCTGACGCTCATGACGCACGTCCGGCCCGAAGCCGCGGGACGCGGACGCTTACAACTCCAGCGGCCTGAGTTCGCGAACGGTCCGGTATGGATCGAGTTCGACCCGGAGCGCTTCGAACCGCAGACCGAAGAGGTCAAAATCACCGACTCGCGCCTGCGGAACTCCTGGGGCGAAAGGCTCTACCGCACGCTGCTGGTGGCGAAGGCGCCACCGGCCAAGGGGAGCTGGCGGATCGAGATCAGCCAGACCGGCTAAGCGGAACCCGACAGCGGATGGCCGGGGCCGCGGCGCGCCTTCAAGCGCTGTCGGGCCAGAGGAGCTGCCGCAGCACCGTCATCGCATCCGACTGGAGCTTCCTGGCGTAGATGACGGCTTCGTGAACGTCCACCTGGGACGCGTTCGGGTTTTCGTGGATTTCGAGCAACCGGCCGGCGATCTCCTGACTAGTGGCCTCCTCGACCTCAAAGTACCCGCGACCGAGCCCTGCATCTTGCCACAACTGTCCCGCCAGGCCCGCTTCGGGCTGGTGGACGTAGATGCCGGGCGTGTCGTTGACCGCCGCGATGATGCCGGAGTGGCACTCAAGGGTCAGGATCGCCGCCGCCCGGCGGTAAACGGATGAAGCTGTGTCGGTGAGCCAATAGAGGGGCTGCCGGACGACTTTCGATTTCACGTCGTCGGGGAGCGCCCGGAAGAGCAACGGGTAGAGCAAATCCATTTGGTGCTTCTTCTCGGCGCAGAGGGCGACTTTGTAACCGGTCTCGCGGACCCAGCGGACAATCACCTGCCGCAGTTTCGCATGATCGGCCGCAGCCGATTCCTGCGTCACGTCGGCGCCCCCGGTCTCCACATCCAGACGTTCGCCCGAGGGCTCCTGGCGCAGCCTCGGCACGACGGCGAGAAATTGCTTGGGGGCGAGCTCGTAGCGATTCAGGAACTCCAGCGCCGCCTCGCGGTTGGCGAGTTTGAGGCTGAAAGCAGCGTCCGGGGCCGTGCCGATCCGGGTCGTGACGCCAACCCGGCGCAGATACTCCAGCGAGACATTCTCCCGCGCGAAAACAAAAGCGGCGCCGTCGAGAATCTGCTTCAGCTCCTGGTCGAGCGTCGCGCCTCCGCCTTCGGCCGCCGGAATCGAGACGCCGAAGATGCCGTACGGCTTGCCGGTCGCGGCGCGCCACGCGCGGAGATGGTCCCGCGCGACAACGTCGGGGCCGGAGCCATGGAGCAGGAAGTCGCACTCCTGGAACGCCTCCGCTAGCGCGGGGCTGTCCGGCTCGCCCGAGGCGCCGGTATCACCCTCGACGAAGCGCAGCCGCGGGTAGGCCCGGAGCAGCATCGGCTTCACGCCGCGGTCCAGAGCGTTCGACCACAGGAAGATCTCCGCCTCGGGCGCGTGCATCCGCACCAGCCGCACCATCCCGGCCACCTGGGCTGTGTCCCCGATGCTGTCACTGCGCCAGCCGGCCCTCAGCAGCAGCTTCTTGGGAGCCCGGCCCGACGTCACCGCCGCCGGCCGGGGCGCCGGGGACGAACAACCGGCCAGGCCGGCCAACGCGGCGAGCCACTCTCTGCGGTTCCACATCACCACCAACCCTAACATGCCGTAGCGCCGGGCGCGCCCCGCGACGCTTGTTTCAGAAATAATAGGTACCACGGAGGCTGGCCATGCTCATCGTCCATGTCCACGTACACGTGAAACCGGAAGCCGTCGAGGCGTTCAAGGAAGCCACCGTCGAGAACGCCCGTAACAGCGTTCAAGAGCCGGGCATCGCTCGCTTCGACGTAATCCAGCAGAACGACGATCCTACACGGTTCATCCTCGTCGAGGTCTACCGCACCGCGGACGATCCCGCGCGCCACAAGGAGACCGCCCACTACAAGAAGTGGCGGGACACGGTGGCCGACATGATGGCCGAGCCGCGGCAAAGCGTGAAGTTCACGAACATTTTTCCCGACGATTCTGGCTGGTGAACGGGAAGATGGCTGAAGCGTTCGAATTCGCCACTGCAACGCGGATCTTGTTCGGCGCGGGCAAGCTGGGCGAGGCGGCGCCCACGGCCAAAACGATGGGGCGGAGCGTGTTCCTGATGACCGGACGCTCGCCCGGACGAGCTCAGCGGCTGCGGGACGCCTTGGAGAGCGAGGGCCTAACGGTAACCGTCTTCAGCGTCGCCGGCGAGCCGACTATCCCGATGGTGCGCGCGGCGACGGAAACCGCACGGCGGGACTCTTGTGACGTCGTCGTCTCCTTCGGCGGCGGCAGCGTCATTGACGCCGGCAAGGCCGTGGCCGCCCTGCTCGGCAACGGCGGCGATCCGCTCGACTACATCGAGGTGATCGGCAAGGGCCGGAAGATCGTAAAGCCTTCGGCGCCGTTCATCGCCATCCCGACGACGGCCGGCGCCGGCTCCGAGGTGACCCGCAACGCTGTGCTCGCCTCGCCGGAACACCGCGTCAAGGCCAGCCTGCGCAGCCCCCTGATGCTGCCGCGGCTGGCGATCGTGGATCCGGAGCTGACGCTGGATTTGCCGCCGGAGATCACTGCGGCGACGGGCCTGGACGCGCTGACACAGCTCATCGAGCCGTACGTCTCGATCCGCGCGAACCCGATGACCGACATTTTTTGCCTCGAAGGCATCCGCCGGGCCTCGCGCTCCCTCGTGCAGGCGTACGAGGACGGCCGGAATATCGCGGCCCGCACAGACATGGCGTTTGCCAGCTTGCTGGGCGGCCTGGCCTTGGCGAACGCGGGCCTTGGGGCGGTTCACGGATTCGCCGCGCCGGTGGGGGGCATGTTCCCTGCCCCGCATGGAGCCGTCTGCGCCGCGCTCCTACCACACGTCATGGAGGCGAACGTCCGCGCACTGCGGGAGCGCGACCCGGAGCATCCGTCGCTCGAGCGTTACCGCACCGTGGCCTACCTGCTCATCGGCGACGAGGCCGCATCCGCCGAAGACGGGATCGAATGGGTTCGCGCTACCGTCCGGAAACTGCGCATTCCCCCGCTCGGCGCCTACGGGCTTACCGCGGACGACGCCGGCGCCGTGGTGGAGAAGGCGGCCCGAGCCAGCAGCATGAAAGGCAACCCGATCGTCTTGACCCCCGCCGAACTTACTGGCATTCTGGTAGCGGCGATCGAGTAGAGGGGCGGCAGCCTGCCCGGCGCCGGTTTCGTGGCCTGCATGATTCGTGTCAAACGCGTTTACGATCCCCTGGAGGAGAGTGACGGGGTTCGCATCCTTGTCGATCGCCTCTGGCCCCGCGGCCTGTCGAAGAATGACGCCCGCGTCTACCTCTGGCTCAAGGACCTGGCTCCGAGTACCGAACTGCGCCGGTGGTTCGCGCACAAGCCGGAACGGTGGGGTGAGTTCAAGAAGCGGTATTACCGGGAACTCGCCCGTGCCCGGGTGGCGCTGGAGGCGATCCAGGAGTTCGCTCGGTCGAGCACCGTAACCCTGCTGTATGCGGCCAGGGATACGCAGCACAACAACGCCGTAGCCCTGCAGGAATACTTCGAACAGGAGTTGAGGCCGGCCGCCGGCGGAACGCGGTAAAGCTCTCCCCGGACGTCTCCGCTCCGGCTCGGTGCGCCGGCCAAAGAGCAGATGCGGCCTCAAACTTCGTCGTAGAGAACGGCCGTGTACTTTCCGTCCGTGAGGGTCTTTTCGATCTCCGGCCAGACGCGCTGGTGGTCCGCCGAAGCCACCCAGCCGAGCCGCTGCTCCTCGGTCTCGAAGCTGATCACGAGCCGGTACCGGGGCGCAGTCCCCTTCTCCGTGAGCTTGCTGCGCAGTTTGAGCATCCTCACCGCGACGAAGCCCGGCTGCTGTCGGATGACCGGCTCGAACTTTGTGTGGAAGTTCGCCAGCATCTCTTCCTCGCGCGGCGGATCCACTTCGAGATCGACGTGCAGCTCGATTGGGCGGCTGGCGGCGCGAGCCTGCCCCAAGCCCGCGGCTCCGGCCAAGGCGATCGCCTTCAAGCAGTCTCTGCGGTCCATGTGGACCATCTTACGCGATGGTCCGCGGCGTGTCAGGCCTGCGCGTAGAAGGCCTCGGCGGCCTGGCGGCCGTTGCCCGCGGGCCGGTAGCCCTCGGCTTCGAGCGCCCGCTGGAAGCTGTCGAGCAGCAGCAGGACGTTCTCCTTCGTCGAGCCGGCCCCCATGATGCCGATCCGCCACACCTTGCCCGCGAGGGGTCCGAAGCCGCCCAGGATCTCGATGCCGTCCTCGTTGAGCATCCGGGCGCGCACCTTAGCGTCGTCCACGCCTTCGGGCACGCACGGCGTGTTCAGCGGATAGAGCCGGCGGCCTTCTTCGACGTGCATCCGGAGGCCCATGGCTTCGATGCCGGCGACGAAGGCCTTGTGGTTCCGCTCGATGCGGCGGAAGCGGTTCTCGAGCCCCTCCTCGTGCACGATGACGAGCGCCTCGCGCAGGGCGTAGAACATCGAAATCGGCGCCGTGTGGTGATACTTGTGGGCGCTGAGCAGGTACTCGTCGAGGAGCTTGAGGTCGAGGTAGAAGGAGCGGTTCATCGTGCCGCGCCCGCGCAGCCATTCCACCGCCCGGGGCGAGACGGTCACCGGAGCCAGCCCCGGCGGGCACGCCAGCCCCTTCTGGCTGCAACTGTAGGCGATGTCGATGCCGGTCTCGTCCACGTTCACGGGAATGTTGCCGAGCGAGGTGACCGTGTCGGCGATCACCAAGGCTCCGGCTTCGTGCGCCGCTTCGCAGATCGCTTTGCCCTGCTGGACGGCTCCGGTGGACGTCTCAGCGTGGACGAAGGCCACCACCTGCGGCTTCTCGTTGAGGATGAACTTGCGGGCCTCCTCGTCGGAGAAGGTTTCGCCCCAGGGCTTCTCCAAGCGAACCACTTCGGCCCCCTGGCGGCGGACCATCTCCGAGATGCGGTCGCAGAAGTAGCCGTTGGCGAAGACGCAGACCTTCGAGCCGCTCTCGACGAAGTTCGACACCGCTGTCTCCATTCCCGAAGTGCCGGTGCCGGAGATGGCCAGCGTGAACTCGTTGGCGGTTCCGAAGACTTCCTGGAGCAACGAGCGGACGTCCCCGGTCACCTCGAAGAAATACGGATCCAGGTGGCCCACGATGGGCTTCGTCATCGCCTGATAGACGCGGGGCTCCACGGGACTCGGCCCCGGCCCCATCAGCAACCGGCGCGGCGGATTCAATGGTGCGTACGTTTCCGGCATAACGTCCTAGTCTGGTAATAAAGAACAGCCGCCGTCAACCACAGCCCGCGAAAATGGAGCCACTGCCCATCGACGAGGTCTTGCCGGAGATCCGGGAGCGCCTGGCGTGCGCCGGCAACCTGGTGATCGAAGCGCCGCCGGGCGCCGGCAAGACCACCCGCGTGCCTCCGGCGCTGCTCGAAATAGCCCCCGGGCAGGTGCTAGTGCTCGAGCCCCGGCGGATCGCCGCCCGGATGGCGGCGCGGCGTGTGGCCTCCGAGCGCGGCGAACGCGTGGGTGAGACGGTGGGCTACCACGTCCGGTTCGAGTCCGCCGCCGGGCCCCGGACGCGGCTGCACTACCTCACCGAAGGCGTGCTCGTCAGGCGGCTCGCGAGCGATCCGAAGCTCGAGGGGGTGGACGCCGTCGTCCTCGATGAGTTCCATGAGCGCCACATGGAAACCGATTTCGCCGTGGCGCTGCTCGCGCGCCTGCAGGCGGTCCGCCGGCCCGATCTGCGCATCGTGGTGATGTCGGCCACGCTCGAAGCCCTGCCGGTGGCGGAGTTCCTCGGCCGCTGCCCGGTGGTGCGGAGCCGCGGCCGGTCGTTTCCGCTCGAGATCCGCTACACGCCGCACTCGGCGGCGCCGCTGGAAGAGCAAGTCGCCCGGGCGCTCGAGGAGTTGGTCCGCGAAGGGCTTGACGGCGACGTGCTCGTGTTCCTGCCAGGGGCGGCGGAGATCCGGCGGGCGCAAGTGGCTTGCGAGGCCGTCGCCCGCCGGGCCGGGCTCCACGTCTGCCGCCTCCACGGCGACCTGCCGGCGAGCGAACAGGACCGGGCGGTGGCGCCGGAAGACCGGCCGAAGGTGATTCTTTCGACGAACGTGGCCGAAAGCTCCATCACCGTGCCGGGCGTCACCGCGGTGATCGACAGCGGCCTGGCGCGCGTCGCCGCCGACTCTCCCTGGACCGGCCTTCCGTCGCTGCGCGTGGCGCGCATCAGCCAGGCCTCGGCCCACCAGCGCGCCGGACGCGCGGGACGTTTGCGCCCGGGCCGCGTCATCCGGCTCTACCCGGAAGCCGACTTCGTCCGCCGGCCGCTCCACGAGACGCCGGAAATCCTTCGCCGGGAGTTGTCGGCGCTGTTCCTGCAGCTCCACGCCACCGGGGTAAGCCGGCCCGCGGAGGTCCGGTGGTTGGACCCGCCGCCGGGGAAGGCGGTGCGCAATGCGGAAGCGCTCTTGCGGAGCCTCGGGGCGCTGAGCGAAAGCGGCGGACTCACGTCCGTGGGCCGCGCCATGGTCCGGATGCCGGTGCATCCCCGGCTGGCGCGGCTGGCCGTCGAAGCCGCCCGGCGCGGCGCGCCGGAAACGGGTTGCGCCGTGGCGGCGGCCTTGAGCGAAGGACTGCGGCTGCCCGAATCCGCGCCCGCCTCGGGCCCCTCGGACCTGATAGCTCTGGTGGAGCGGCCGCTGCCGCCGTCCGTGCGGCGCTTGGCGAAACAGATCGAGCGGGCTCTGCCGGAACAGGCGCGCCGCAAACAAGGGGCGGAGTCCGACGAAGCCGTGCTCCTCGCCGTATTGGCTGCCTTCCCCGACCGCGTGGCGCGCCGCCGGCGAGGCGACGAGCTGCTGTTGGCCTCGGGCGGCTCGGCCCGCCTGGCCGCCTCGAGCGTCGTCCGCGACGCCGAGCTGCTGGTCGCCGTCGATGTCGAAAAGCGGAGCGAGCTGGGCCTGCCCCTGGTCCGCCTGGCCAGCGCCATCGAGGCCGAGTGGCTGCTGGATCTGTTCCCGGAGCGCATCGCCGAGCGGTCCGGCCTGGTCTGGAACCGCGAGGCCGAGCGTGTGGAAGCCGCCAGCGCCCTGCTCTTCGGCGAGATCGTCATCGAGGAGTCCCGGCGCGCCCCGGACCCCGAGGAGGCGGCCCGGATGCTCGCCGAAAAGGCCCTCGCCGCGGGCCTGGAGCGTTTCGCCGATCGTGACGCCGTCGAAGCCTTCCGTAACCGGGTGAACTTCGCCGCCGCTCACGGGCCGGTCCCCGAAATCGGCGAGGACGATCTCCGCAAGGCCCTGGAGGAGCTCTGCCGCGGCCTGCGAAGCTTCCGCGAACTGGCCGCCGCGGCCGCCAACGGAGGCTTCCTGGAGCTGCTGCGCTCCCGCATCCCTCCCGAGCAGCGGCGCATCGTCGAAGAGCTGGCCCCTGAACGCATCCGCCTGCCCGGCGGACGCCGGCTCCGCATCCGCTACGAGCCCGGCAAGCCGCCCTGGGCGGCGGTCCGGATCCAGGAGCTGTTCGGCATGAAGGAGACCCCACGGGTGGCCGCCGGCCGTGTCCCGGTGACGCTCGAGCTACTAGCCCCGAATATGCGGCCGGTCCAGACCACCACCGACCTGGCCGGCTTCTGGCAGCGCCTCTACCCGAGCGTGCGCCGCGAACTGCGCCGGCGCTATCCGAAACACGCTTGGCCGGAGGACCCGCTGGCGGCGAGCCCGCAGCGACGGTAAAGGGGTACGCCGGGGCGCTCCCTTAGGGCGACCTCGATTTAGGAAACGTGCCTTAGCGCAGGCAATTGATATAATGAGAGGGATCCCACCTGTGGTGCCTATAGCTCAGCTGGTTAGAGCGCCAGGTTGTGGCCCTGGAGGCCGTGGGTTCAAATCCCACTAGGCACCCCAGCCTCCGTCGTTTCTCGACGCCGCCGCAAGACCGAGTCGCCCTTTCCCCCTTCCCAAGGTTCCACCGTGACCCCGGCTGGGGTATCGTGGATGCATGCGGCACGCGGTTGTAACGTTCCTGTTGGCTCTGGCAGCGACTTCCTGCGGCGAGAAACCGATTCCCCGTCCCGAACATCCCCGGCCGGACTTCCAGCGCGCCGAGTGGATGAACCTCAACGGGACCTGGGAGTTCCGCTTCGATCCTCAAGACCGCGGCATCGATGAGGGCTGGCAGCGGTCCGACCTGCCCTGGCCGCTCGAGATCACCGTCCCCTTCTGCTGGGAGAGCAAGCTCTCCGGCATTCATGACCTCAGCGGCCAACAGATCGGCTGGTACCGCCGCAAGGTGGACATCCCGTCCGAATGGGCCGGCAAGCACGTCTGGCTGCGTTTCGAGGCGGTGGACTGGGAAGCCCAGGTATGGGTGAACGGCGCGCCGGTGGGCAAGCACGAGGGAGGCTACACGCCCTTCGCCCTCGACATCACGAAGTACGCCAAGCCCGGCGAGACGGCCACTATCGTCGTCCGCGCCTACGACCCGACGGACCCGGAGCTCCCGACGGGCAAACAAGTGGCCTTCTGGTACACCTTCACCAGCGGCATCTGGCAGACAGTTTGGCTGGAGGCCCGGCCCACGACCTACCTTGAGTCGCTGAAGTTGATCCCGCAAAACAGAGACGGCAAGTGGTCGTTGGCCGTCGAGGCCGAGGTGGCGGGCGAAGGGACGTCGGCGCGGGTGCGGATCTCATCCCCCGATCCGTCAGTGGCCGCCGCCGAAGGGGAAGTCGAACTCACCGAAGGGCGCGGCGTCTTCGAAGCCGAGCTGGCGGTGAGCGACCCCAAGCTCTGGACGCCCGAGACGCCGCATCTCTATGATCTGACCGTCGAAGTCACCGGCCCCGGCGGCGTCACCGACGCCGTCCAGACCTACTTCGGCCTGCGGACCATCAGCCGCGGCAAGTACGGCAATCTGCCGTATGAATCGATCCTGCTCAACGGCGAGCCCGTCTACCTGCGCGGGGCGCTGGACCAGTCCTTCAATCCCGACGGCATCTATACTGCGCCGAGCGACGAGTTCCTCCGAGCCGACATCGAGCGCGCCAAGTCCGTGGGCCTGAACTTCCTGCGCATTCATATCAAGCCGGATGAGCCGCGGCGGCTCTACTGGGCCGACAAACTGGGCATCCTGATCATGCAGGACATGCCGAACACCTGGCGCTACAGCGAGCGCGCGAAGGCGGCCTGGGAGGCGACGATGCGCGAGGCCATCGCCCGGGACCGCAACCATCCCTCGATCATCGCCTGGTGCCTGTTCAACGAGACCTGGGGGATCGGCGGCAACGAATACAAGAACCGGCCCGACATCCAGGAGTGGGTGAAGAGCATGTGGCACGAGGCGAAGCGGATCGATCCCACCCGGCTGGTGGAAGACAATTCGCCGAACCGCCGGGACCACGTGATCACGGACCTGAACTCCTGGCACTTCTACATCGACGATGAAGACCGGGCGTGGAAGCATATCGAGGAAGTCGTGCGGAACACATACCCGGGCTCGACGTTCAATTACGCTCCGGGCCACCGCCAGGGTACCGAGCCGCTGATCAACTCCGAGTACGGGGCAGTGAGCGCCGGCGGGGGCGACCGCGACATCTCGTGGGGCTTCCGCTACCTGACCACCCGGCTTCGCCGGTACGAAAAGATCCAGGGCTACGTCTACACGGAACTCACCGATGTCGAGTTCGAGCACAACGGGTTTTTCAATTACGACCGCTCGCCCAAAGAGTTCGGCTACGACACGTGGGTCGAAAACATGACGGTCGCCGACCTGCAGCGCGAAGACTTCGTCGGCTTCGACACGCCGCCGGTGATCATCGCCGAGCCGGGCGAAGACCTCAGCATCCCAGTCTTCGTGAGCCACTGGTCCGGCTACGAGGGCGAGGTCCTGCTGAAGCGCTGGCTGATCGGTGCGGATGACCTAGGCCGGGAGATCCGGGTGAACCTGGACTCCCGCGTCGTCCAGTGGGAGCGCTACCGGGTGACGGAGCAGGAGCCGCTGGGCGTGAATCTGCCGGAACGGCCGTTCGCCGGGGCGATGGCGATGGAGCTGGTGGGCGAAAACGGAGAGCGGCTGGCGGCGAACTTCGTGAACGTGGTAATTCCGGCACGCGTGGAGGCCCCGGAGTGGCGCTACGAGCTGCTCGATCCCCGCCACGCGGTGCTCCGGGTCTCCCCGATGGACATCCACGCAGCTTACTGGACGGGAGCGGGCGCGCCGTCCCGGCTGGCGCGGCGGCGCGGAGCGGGCAAATTCTTCATTTATGGCACGGGCATCGTCGAATATGTCTTCCGAGTGCCGCCGGAGGTGGTGGAAGCGGAGCCGCAGCGCATCGGGCTGGTGGTGGAGCTCGGGACCAAGGCCCGGGACGAGCGCCTGGACTGGCCTCAGCAAATCCATCCGCTGGACTACCCGCAGACCGACCGTCGCAAGTACCCCGGCGCGGTGGGCATCTACATGAACGGCTACCCATTGGAGCCGGTCGCGCTGGAAGACGACCCCGCGGACGCGCGTGGCGTGCTGTCGCACATGGCGAAGTTCCATCACGGCAGCTACGGATATTTGATCCAGGCAGAAATGCTTACCGAGGGGGCCCCAGGCTTTCTGTCACGACTCCGGCGGGATCCGCAGATCCGGGTCACGTTTGAAGTCTCGGCCGGGCCGGAGGCCGCCGGATTGAGCGTTTACGGAGCGCGGACCGGACGGTACCCAGTCGATCCGACACTGATCATCCAGACAACCCGGGAAATCCGGGCCCGCAAATAAAAAAGCGGTGCGGCCTTGTTTGCCGGCCGCACCAGGCCAGGGGGTCTGAAGGGGGGCCGCCGGGAACTCCCCGGAGGAGAAGAAGGAGCTTCCCGGCGGTCGTGCCCGCCGGAGACCGGCAAGGCACGAATCTTCGTGGACCCGGCTGGGCGCATGTTCTGTGCAGCACGCCCACAAGCGAGCGCGGTGCACGGCACCCTCACTCCGGACCCGTCAAACTCGCCGCCCTCGCACCGCGCCGAAGGGAAATTTGAAAGTCATCAACACACTGCCGACCGGTGACTCTGGCGCAGTGCTCCGCATCAACTGCCGGTGATCTATACACTGAGACGTGATTCCTCAACCGTTTGTTACAAAGAAGCCCCATTCCCAGATGTAAATTGTCGATTTTCTCAAGATTCGCGAATCGGACCTCCATAAGCAACAAATCGGTCCCTCGGCACGATTCCCTAGGGAATCATAGGGATGTTCGGGCCGCTAGCTTCCGCTCGCCCCAAAGACCGCGCTCTTACTCAGCCTTCGTCAAGGTGAATTCGGCCTTGAGCTCCGTCACTCCCCCATCCGCGGCTGGAACACCGGCGAAAAGCTCATAAGTTCCCGGAGCAAGCCCTTGGGTATTCAGAGCCGCGATGTAGCGGATCTTTCGCTCGCCCGCCAACGCGACCGGCTGGCCGGCCCCTTGGAACGTCACTTGTTGGCCGTCGCGCTCCAACGCGAGCTGGAGCGGAGGGGGCGATTTCAGGAGCTCGTCCGTAGCGTTGTAAACGTCGTAAAGCAGGAAAACGGGGTCTCCCACGTGGTAAACGCGGCCGCACTCAGGCGTCAAACGCCACTGCCCGATATCGAGGAGGTCGCCAATAGGGGGTTGCGCCGGCCCGCGGCGATCGCCCATCACCCCGCGGCGGGTCACCAAAATCGTACTCGCCGACAACGGCGAACTGAGGTCTGGAATCTCGATGTCCCGAGCGATGGCCCCCACTTCGCCGGTGCGGTCGTCCCGCAGCACCGCCCGGAGCCGGTATCGCCCCGGCGGCGCCTCCACCAGTGAGGCCGTCTCCACCATCACGTTCTCATCGGCTCCTGCGGCTTCCAAGGCTTCCGGCCGGAAGATCTGGCGGGAAACACGTTCATCGTAAGCCACCACCCGTTGCGTCGCCGGATCGGTGAGCTGCACCGCGAGCGTGTAAGCCAGTTCCACACCTTTGCCGGTCTTCTTGCCCCGCAGGTTCCGGGGGTGGGTTCCAGCGCTGTAGACGACCAAAGGCTGCCCGTTCACGCCCCGAAAGACTGCGTGGCTCAGGCGGACGTCGAATCCCGCACGGTCGCCCGCGAACATCAACGCCTGCTGAAGATGCAGCGAGCGCTCGAGGTCGCTCATGCTCTTGAACGGCTTGGATTCCAAATAGCCGCCAGGCGCTGTTACTTCAACGCCCTTCCGGTCCACCGCCACGCTGATCTTCCTCCATCGGCCTCGCTGGCGGGTGTCCGACGGCCGGTAGCGCACCAAATAATACCCGCCGGCTAGCTCGCTCACCTTTTGGAAGACGGCACTACGGTCGTTCGAGTACACGACGTGGCCGCCGGTAGATTCGGCGAGCTGGAGAACGCCGAGCTGGCCGCGGCCCGCGATGGACTCGACGCCGGAGGTGTCGGCCACAAAAATGGTCACCCTTCCACGGACCGCCTCAGAAGTCAACCTCTGTATATACAGTTGGTTACGAGCTGGATCTTCATCTGGTTTGTAAACCGTCATTCCCGGCTGGCCGCGCTGGGTCTCCATGATCCGGGAGCTGGAAACGCCGGGGCCTGAACGGCCGATCTTTTGCTCCTCCTCAATGCTCAACCCATGACGGAACAACACGAACACCTTTTTGCCTGGCTTGAGGCTGAGGGCTCGCACGATCGCCCGATAGCGGGAAAGGGCGAGGCGCCCCTGCAACGTCACCTGGTTGTCGCTGATCTCCCACAACACCGGCAACGGGCCTTCCTCCGGTCCTGCTTCCAGGACGCGAGCCAGCTCGTCGCGGTCGGTCGTAAACGGGGATCCGCCTAACGATATCTGGAACTCAGGCCGCAGCTCTTCGTCGAGAAACTTCTGGATCCCCTCCTTCACGCGGGGCCATTCTTGAGGCGTGACCTGGACCGCCACGTACAGCCAAACCGGCTGGCCCTTAGTGGGCTGGCCGGATCGCGGCGGCGGCTGGATGAACTCCACGCCGGTGATCTTTTGCGACTTTCCGTTTTCACGGACCGTGAAATCAGGAGCCGCCAGCCCGGTGACAGGCTGCCCATTCGAGGTAACCCGCACCTCGATGGCCAGCTCCTGCGGCGCCGCCATGGACACTACCGCGAAAACAAAGACAGCGATGCTCTTGTGTAATCTCGACATGATCGCTTTACCAAACCAGGGTCGATTCTGTTAAGAGTGTACACCCAGTTCCGAGGCCGATCTGGCGCGTCGGGAACCGCTGGACTAGAATCGGTAGGCGATGCCGCACTTAAGCCGCCGCGAATTCCTGACCGGGGCCGCCGCTTCGGCTCCCGCGATCCTCTCCTGCGGCCGTAGCAAGCCGGAACGCCCGCCCAACATCGTCTTCATCATGGCCGACGACCTGGGCTACGGGGACCTGGGCTGTTATGGCCAGCGGAAGATCCGCACGCCGAACATCGACCGGCTGGCCGCCGAAGGCATGAAGTTCACCGACGCCTATGCCGGCTGCACCGTCTGCGCGCCGTCACGGAGCGTGCTCATGACGGGCCTGCACATGGGACACACCTCCGTCCGCGCCAATACCGGAGGCGTGCCCCTGCTGGCCGAAGACGTTACGGTGGCAGAGCTGCTCAAACCCGCCGGCTACGCCACGGGCTGTTTCGGCAAGTGGGGACTCGGCGACATCGGTACCGACGGCGTGCCGTGGAAACAGGGCTTCGACGAGTTCTTCGGCTACCTGCACCAGGTCCACGCCCACTACTACTACCCGCGCTTCCTGTACAAGAACGGCGAGGAGTTCCCGCTGCCCGGCAACGAGAACGGCGGCCGCGGGACCTACTCCCACGACGTGATCGCCGGGCAGGCCCTCGACTTCATCCGGCGGAACAAGGACCGGCCGTTCTTCTGCTACATCCCCTTCACCATCCCGCACCTGGAACTGCTCGTGCCGGAAGATTCGCTGCGCGAGTACCTCGGCAAATTCCCCGAGCCCGAGCCGCGCCATGACCCCCGAGGCCATTACGCCGACCAGCCGGCGCCCCGCGCCGCCTTCGCCGCCATGATCACTCGCATGGACCGCGATGTGGGCCGCATCCTCCATCTGTTGAAAGAGCTGGCCATCGACGAACAGACGCTGGTGATCTTCACCTCCGACAACGGCGGCATGTTCCCCGCCCTGGATCCGGAGGACTTCTTCCGCTCCAACGCCGGCCTGCGGGGACACAAACGCGACTTGTACGAAGGCGGCATCCGCGTGCCGTTCCTCGCCCGCTGGCCCGGCCATGTGCCGCCGGGTTCGGTGACCCACTTCCAGACCGCCTTCTGGGACTTCCTTCCTACGGCCCTCGATCTGGCCGGCCTGGACGTACCGCCCCACGCCGACGGCGAGTCGATCCGGGAAACGCTGCTCGGCGGCGAGCAGCGGCGGCGCCACGAGTTCCTTTACTGGGAGCTGCCGCGGTACAACGCCAAGACCGGTAAGTTCGCCAAGGAGACGCCGCGGCAGGCGGCGCGGTGGCGCAACTGGAAGGTGGTGCGGCCGAAACCGGACGGTCCGCTCGAGCTGTACGACCTCGCCGAGGATCCCGGCGAGACCCGCGACCTCGCCGCGGAGAAGCCCGAGATCCTGGCGAAGTTCGAGGAATACCTCCAGCGCGCCCGGTACGATCCCCGGCCGCAGACCCAGCCGCCGCACGACTGGTGGACGACGCGGTAGCCGCTCCGCCGCCGGGACGGCGTCCGCCTAGAGCCGCAGCTCGTAGCCGGCCGCGCGCATCCCGTCGATGATCCGCTGGCGGATGGCGCTCACCTCATCGGCGGTCAGCGTGTGGTCCGGCGCGAAGACCGTCAGGCGGAACGAAAGCGACTTCTTGCCCTCGGGCAGCGGCGGTCCGGAGTACTGGCGCAGGAAGACGATCGACTCGAGCGAGTCCCCGGCGAGCTCCGCCAGCCGCTTCTGCACCGAGCCCGCGTACTCCCGCGCGTCCACCACCACCGAGAGGTCGAACGCGCTCGCCGGGTAGCGCCGCAGCGGCTTGTACTTCTTCTCCCGAGGACCCAGCTCGAGCAGCACATCCAGGTCGATATCGAGCAGGGCCGCCCGCCCCGTCTCGAGCATCTTCGGGTGCAGCTCGAAGATCCGCCCGAGCCGCCGGCCCCGCCAATGCACCTCGAAACTCCGGAAGGGATGCTCGTACGGACGCGCCTCGGCCTGGACCACCTCGGCCCCCGGCATGATGCATTCGGCCAGCCGCTTCATCTCGAACAGCCCCGCGGAGCCGTCGCCTTCGCGGGTGTAAATGGCCGCCACGAGATGGTCGATCTCGTCGGGCAGCGGCGCGGGCAGCTTGCCCTCGGGGTTGGGCTTCTTGTGGATCTCGTAGCCGATCTCGAACAGGCGGAACGCCTCGTAGTGCTTGGCGTTCTCGCGGATGTTGCGGACGATGCCCGGCACCAGGCTCATCCGCATCAGCGTCAGCTCGGCGGCGATCGGGTTCACGATCCGCAAGTGGGCCTCGGGATCCAGGCCGAACTCCCGGGCCAGCTCCTCGCCGATGAAGGAGTAGTTGTAGACCTCGGTGAAGCCCTGGGCGGAGACCAGCGCCCGCAGGCTGCGGTGCAGCGCCCGCTCCGGATCGGCCGGTGGCACGGTGGAGGGAATCAGCGGCGCCTGGACCGGCACGGTGTCGTAGCCGACCATCCGGCCGATCTCCTCGACGAGGTCGTCTTTGATCGAGACGTCCCGCGTGGCCCGCCAGGAGGGCACGGTGACCGAGATCGAGCGCGGCCCCGTCTCCTTGACCTGGAACTCCAGCGCCTCGAGGATCCGCTTCACCTCGCCCTGCTCCACCTTGCGGCCGAGCTTCCTCGCCAGCCAGCCCATCTCCAGCGCGATCCGCGGCGGCGGGGGCAGCTCGCGCATGGCGTCGGCCAGGCCGCCGGTGATCCGCACCCCCGGCGAGACCTTCCGGAACAGCTCGACGGCCCTGGCGAGTCCCCTCACGGTATTGTGCGGGTCCTGCGCCTTCTCGAACCGCATCGAGGCGTCGGTGCGCAGCTTCAGGCGGACGGAAGTCTTGCGGATGTTCGCCGGGTGGAAGTTGGCGCTCTCGAGCACGATCCGGCGGGTCGATTCGACCACGCCGGTGTCCAGACCGCCCATCACGCCGGCGATGGCCACCGGACCCTTCTCGTCGGCGATCACCAGGGTGGCCTCGTCCAGCTCGTAGGTTTCGCCGTTCAGCGCCGTGATCGTCTCCCCCGGCCGGGCCGTCCGGACGATGATCGTCTCGCCTCGCAGCGCATCCCGGTCGAAGGCGTGCATCGGCTCGGCGATCTCGGCCATGATCCAGTTGGTGACGTCCACCACGTTCGAGATCGGGTTCAGATCGATCGCCTGCAGCCGGTACTGCAGCCACAGCGGCGACGGCCCCACCTGGATGCCGTCGAAGGCCAGGGCCGAATAGCGCGGGCAGAGGTCGTAGTCCTCGATCCTGACGGCGATCTCCGGCTCGCCCTCGGGCAGCAGGCTCATGTCCACCGGGTCGCGCAGCTTCTTGCCCAGGATGGCGGCGATCTCCCGCGCCAGGCCGTGGTGGCCCCAGAGATCGGGGCGGTGGGTGATCGACTTGTTGTCGATCTCGATGATGTAGTCCGGCCGGCACCCGGGAACCGGCTCGCCGGGCTCGGCCTCGAACTCCAGGATGCCGGCGGCGTCGCGGTTGATCCCCAGCTCGGCGCCGGAGGCGAGCATCCCCTCCGACAACACGCCGGCGATCTCGACGGAACGGATCTCGCGGCCCCCTTCGAGCGCCACGCCCGGCGGCACATAGGCCGAGACGATCCCCGGCCGGGCGTTGGGCGCGCCGCAGACGACGGTCTTGGCGCCGTGGGGACCGGCGTCGATCACCACCTTCTTGTTCTTGGAGCCGGCGATGGGCTCCACGGAGACGAGGCGCGCCGCGCAGACCTTGTCGAGCCACGGGGCGTAGGGTTCCACGCCCTCGCACTCGGCGGTCTTCATGGTGATCAGCTCGCCGAGCTCCTTCGGCGTGGCGTCGAGCCCTTCGACCAGTTCACAAAGCCAGTTGTAAGAGAACTTCATTGGTGCAACACTTCCGGCTCCAGGCGCCCGCGGGCGTCTAGAACTGGGTCAGAAACCTCAAATCGCCGCTCTGCAGCAGGCGGATGTCGTCGATCGCGTAGCGCATCATCACCAGGCGCGTCAGCCCCAAGCCGAAGGCGAAGCCGTTCCACTCCTCCGGGTCGATGCCGCTCATCCGCAGCACGTTCGGATGCACCAGCCCGCAGGGCAGCAGCTCCAGCCAGCCCGACTGCTTGCAGACCGAGCAGCCCTTCCCCCCGCAGATCAGGCAATGGATGTCCAGCTCGAAACCCGGCTCCACGAACGGGAAATAACCCGGCCGCAGGCGCACCGTCACGTCCCGGTGGAAGATAGCGCTGAGCAGCGTCTTCATGAAGTAGATCAGGTGGCCGATGGAGACGTCGCGGTCCACCATCATCCCTTCGAGCTGATAGAAGGTGTGCTCGTGGGAGGCGTCCACCTCTTCGTTGCGGAAGACGCGTCCCGGCGCGATCATGCGCAGCGGCGGCCCCAGCCGCTCCATGCCCCGGACCTGCACCGGCGAGGTGTGCGTCCGCAGCAGGTTGCCGCCCTCGACCCAGAAGGTGTCCTGGACGTCCCGGGCCGGGTGCTCCGGCGGGATGTTCAGCGCGTCGAAGTTGTTGTACTCGGTTTCGACCTCGGGCCCGCTCAGCACCGTGAAGCCGAGCGAGACGAACAGGTCCTCGATCTCGGCCTGGATCTGGGTGACCGGATGCAGGCTTCCCGGGCGCGGGCCGGGCGCCGGCAGCGTCAAATCCACCCACTCGCTTTCGAGGCGCGCCCGCAGGGCCTCCTCTTCGAACCGCCGCTTGCGCTCGTCGAGAAGCTCCTCGAGCTC
>CAYWXL010000042.1:0-33668 GCA_964461995.1 uncultured Solibacteraceae bacterium | reverse complement strand
AACTGGCTGCTCTCGACGTGGCAGCCCTACACGGTAGTGCTGATGGAGTCGGTGCTCGAGCGTACGCGCTGACTGACGGCCGGCGGGCTTACCGTCTGTCCGCGAACCAGCGGGCCGCCCCGATCAGGCCGGCGGCCCACTCCGGCGTCGCCAGAGCGTGGACGTGGGTATAGGCGGCGAAGGTGTTCGCCACCACGATCCCGTCGCGGAAGTCGTAGCAGCCCGTGCCCCGGGTGACGGCGCAGGCGGTGAGGGGCATCTCTTCACCGGGGACGATGCGCGAGTAGTGGAATTCGTGGCCCCGAAAGCGCAGCCCTTCCGGATAGAACGGGTTCGAACGGTCCACCGTCAGCTCGGTGTAGCCGTGGCCTTGAGGGCGCGAAGTGACCTCGACCTCAATCGGCAGCACTCCCGCCATTTCGTAGCGTTCTCCGCGCCACCGGATCGCCCGCGCGAGCAACATGAGGCCGCCGCACTCGGCGTAGACCGGCAGCCCGCTCAGCGCAGCCTCCCGGAGGTCGGCCAGAAACCCGCGGTTCTCCGCCAGACGCAGGCCGTGCGTCTCCGGAAAGCCGCCGCCCATGTACAACGCGTGTAAGCCGCCGGGCACACCGGAGGACTCGAGCGGTGAGACAGGGATCAGCTCCGCTCCCGACTCCTCGATCGCTTCCAGATTTTCCGGGTAATAGAAGGTGAAAGCCGAATCGGTGACGAAGCCGATCCGGAGGCCGGAACCGTCGGGCAGCGGGTCCGTTTCACCGGCCTGCCCCGGCAACGGCGGCGTGTTGCGCGCGATTTCCATGATCCGGCCGAAATCGACGTTGTCCCGCACGAGAGCGAGCACGTTCGCCTCGACTTCGGCGATGCGAGGATGCTCGGCCGGGGTTATCAGGCCGAGATGGCGTCCCGGCAACGCTCTCTCCGGCCGCACCTTGGGCAGCACGCCGAGCACGGGAACCCCGGAAGCGTTCTCGATCGCTTCGCGCAGGATCCGCTCCTGCCGCACGGTGCCGACGCGGTTCAGGATCACCCCGCTCACCCGGAGTTTGGGATCCAGGTACTGGCAGCCCAGTACAAATGCGGCCGCCGTCCGGGTAACTTTCGTGGCGTTGAGGATCAGCAGGACAGGAGCGCCGAGAGCCTTGGCCAGCTCGGCGGTGGAGTGCGTTCCTTCCGGATCCGCGCCGTCGAACAGTCCGCGGTTGCCCTCGATGACGTTCAGACCCTCGCGCGCCGCATGGCGCACGAAAGAGGCGGCGCACTTCTCGAAGCCCATCAGATAGGTGTCGAGGTTCCGCGCTTGGCGGCCGGAAGCCCACCGCAGCCAGGCGGCGTCGATGTAATCCGGTCCCTTTTTGAAGGCGGCCACGGGCAGGCCGGACTCCCGCGCCAACAGCAGCAGGCCCAGGGACACAAGGGTTTTTCCGGAATCGCCGGTCAGACCGGCCAAGGCGATGCGGGGCGGATTGCAGCTTTCAGGTATCAATGATCAGGCTAACGATGGCCGTTTCCGCCGGTCAAGCAGGACGGTTCCCGCCGGCTTCGGCCACTTCCTCGTTCTGAACGAACCGGTAATTGCCTTCCAGGAATTGACGGACGTACCACCGCATCACTTCGTGGGAACTCATGAACATGTCGAGCTGGCTGGCGCAGGCGATCAGGCGGCCCAGGATGTCCAAGGCGTCGAACGTCTCCGGCGCGGGAGCCTTTTTCAGCCAGGCGTTGACGAGGTCTCCCCGGCGATCGACGAGGAAGCCATAGTGCGTTAGCACCTGCTCGACGAAGATCGCGCGCAGATTCTTGCGGAACGGCGTGGTGCCGCCACCCACGAAGCGGAAGGCGATGTAGTTCTTGCTGGGGGTCTCGGTGAGGCTGGCATCGATGAGGGTGAAGTGATAGGCCAGGCGGGCGTTCAGATTCATGTACTCTTCGGCCGCCAACAAGTAGCTCTTCCGGCCCAGCGGCCGGGTGAGGTAGTCCTGCGGTTTGAGCGAGCTTGCCATGACCGAGGCCAGATCGCTGAGCGATGCTGGGATCTCCCGTTTCCAGCTCACCCCGGGGTGGGTGACGCCCCGCCAGAGGGCCTTGAAGGGAAGGGAGACGATTTCTTCCGGGGTCACGTCGCCGGAGGTAGGATCTTTCATCTTCAAACCGCCGCCGAGATCGAGCACGGAAAAATTCAACGGCAGGTCGGTCTTGAGATTTTTGGCGGCTACGGCTCCGTGCTCCAGCTCCACGTCATTCACCGTGAACATCGCCTCGATGGCCTTTTCGTGGCAGTACCGCAGGATGTCGTGCGTCGATTTGCAGCCTGCAGGCCGGAAGTCGTGGGCTTGCGGGTCGAGCAGGTTCAACCGGAGGATGTTCTTGCTGATGGGATCGTCGGCGGTGGATTGCTGATAGACCGTTTCTGTCCGGTCCGCCGGCCGGCGCCCCCACAGCCGGCCGGAGTAGACGGACGCGCGGATCGAGTCCAGGCTCACCGTTTCTCCGGGTGTGACCTTCTCGAGCGCGCCTTCCATGAGAAACACGGACGGGATCTTGAATTCCCGCAGCAAGGCCGCCGCGTGTCCGGCAACGTTTCCCCACTCGGCCACCAGCCCCGAGATCCGGGAGAAGAGCTTCACGATCTCCGGGGAGGCGCGGCGCAGGAACACGACGGCTCCTTCGGGCGGTTCCGCGCAGCGGTGGATGTCTTCGATGACGTAGGCCGGTCCGGAAACCTGTCCCGGGTAGATCGTCCGGCCGCCGGAAACGACGGGCGTCTCCTTGATCCTGGACTTGCTGCGGGCCTTGCCGGCGCCGACGACCGCCAGAGGCCGCGTCTGCAAGATCCAGATCCGGCCTTCTTCGTCCAGGGACCATTCGACGTCCTGGGGCGCTTTGAAATATTCCTCCAGCTTCACGCCGTACTCGGCCAGTTTGGCCGCGGCCTCGGGCTCGAGGCTCGGAGCCTTCGATTCTTCCGGCGGGAGCTTGCGGTGTTCCACCCCGCCCTCGGGGCGCAGCAGGATCTCCTGCTGCTTCTCGGCGATGTGCGCCTCGATCACTTCATGGCGCCGCTTGCGGGAGACGACGAAAAGATCGGCCGGCATCTTGCCGCTGGCGATGTCGAGGCCGAGTCCCCGGGTGGCGGTGATCCAGAGCTCCTTGCTCTTCGGGTTGCCCGGATCCCGGGTGTACATGATTCCGGAGACCCTTGCGCGGATCACCGGCAACACCAGGACGGCCATCGGGGTTTCGACCTCCAGCAAACCGGTGGACAGCCGGTACGCCAAGGCGCGCTCGCTGAAACGGCTGGCAATCACGCGCTTGTAGGCATCGACCAAGCCCTCTTCGGGGACGTTGATGACACTCAGGAACTGGCCGGCGAGCGTCCGCGCGCCGCCTTCGGGACCCTCGCCGACGGCGCTGGAGCGCACCGCGAACCGGTCCGCCCCCACGGCGCGAGCCCGGTCGAGCAATGCGACCTCCACGGCCCGCGGCAGCGGCGTCTCCATCACCATCTCTTGAAGTATTTGCGAGACTTTCCGGAGCGCCTCCAGGTTGTTCGGCTCGAGCTCGTGGATCGAATCGCGGATCTTGTGCCAGTTCGGAACGCCGCAGAACTGGCGGTAGGCTTCCGTGGTTAGTACGTAACCGCTCGGCACCGGGACGCCCAGTTTGCGGCTGACTTCACCCAGCGCGGCGGCTTTGCCCCCCACCTCGGCGACGTCCTCCATGCCGATCTCGTACATCCAGGCGGCCATGCGGGGCTGCGCCAGCTCTTCGGATGCGGCAATGTAGCGCTCGACCTCGTCCTGCTGGCGCTCGAGAGCTTCGTAGAGCTTCACGTGCCGGAAACCGACCAGCTTGTCCAGCGCCGCCACGATGCCCCGGGCCTTGGTGAAGATGGACTCGAGGCGAGAGGCGACGATCTCGCGCCGGGGAGGGATGTAGGTGAGATCCTCCTGCAGTCTGACGATAACTTCCAGACACTCGGTGTTGAGGGAGAGGAGCTCGCGAAAATTCTGATACTTCTCCCGCAACCGCTCCGCCGTGATTACCCGCTTTACGGCCGGCGCGGCTGACTCCTGTTTTCGTCTGAAGAGCCAGCGGAACATCCTCGCTGGCTTCACTGTAGCATGGGGCGACTGCTGCGACGCCGCGCCGCTGGCTGGGCCAAGCAGGGTACCCGTTCCGCACCCGGGCTTCGCCGCAGGCTCACTGTAGGTGAGTCTTCGAGACGTTCATCACGCGGAGAGCTTGGCCGGGTTCCTTGAAGTAGTAGCGGACTTCGTCTCCGGCCCGCCACGTGTCCAGAGGGAGGTGGAGGTATTTCGGATCAACCCGAATCGTTACTAATTCGCGGGTCCGTGGCCAGTACAGGGTCACTGTCGCCGCGCCGGCGTTCACCCGGGGCACGGCTCCGTCTTTGACCCGGGGATCGTCGGCGTAGACATGGCCTATCCGCTCCACGAGCTCGAAGCCGATGGTGAGGATCTCTCCCCGCGCCTCATCGTAGGCGGTGAGCCGCCCGGCCTCGACGTCGAGACTCAGCAGTTTGCCCGCCGCCGGGGCAGGACCCATTTGATCCGGATCTTCGGGGATGCGGACCTGCACCGGCGGGAGGCGGTCGTAGCGTGGATCGCCGGTGGGGTTCGAATCGAGGATGAGCGTGAGGACTTTGCCGTCGGTGGCGATGACCAAGCCTTGTTCCACTTTGCCGAAACCGGCGCAGGCGGCTGTCCAGACGACGGCAGCCGCGAGAGAGAAAACACCAGCACGGCACAGCTTGCGCATCGCTGCTCCTCCCCTTTACCGTCCTACGTACGTGGTCCGCTGAGCGCGCTTCATGGCCAGTTCTTCCCGGGCTCCGCGGATAAACTTGAGGACGATGAATCCAGCCAGCGCCACGACGAGCCCGAGGATCAGGACCGCCGCGGCGGCGTCAAACAGCCTCCGCACTTCGGGGAAAGCGGCGGCCACAAGTTTCAGGCCGATGGAGACCGCGCAGCCAACGACGGCAACGCCGAAGAACAGCCGGATTCCGTAACCTTTGACGTACTTCGTCGCCACGGCCCCGATCTGCGCTCCCACCGAGGCGCCGATCAGCATGATGACCGCCGCCACAAGTTCCGTCCGGCCTTTGTAAGTGTAGGAGCCGCAGCCGTACAGAGCGCTGATGACGACCTCGAACAAATCCGTGCCCACCGCCACGTGAGTCGGCACGCCGATCAGGTAGATCAGGGCCGGCATGCGGATCAGTCCGCCGCCGATGCCGAGGATTCCGGCCAGCCAGCCGGTGAGGAAACTCACGCCGATCGGCAACCAGGCCGAGCAGTAGATGCCGGAAGTCTTGAAGTGAATCATCGGGGGGATCCGGATCTTGTGGAAGGTCTTGTGCCACTGAATGCCGCCCTCGTCTCCCGAGGTGACACGGCCCGCGGCCCGGAGTTCGGCGTCCCGGCGCCGCTTGGCTTGGACGTCGGTGAAAATGACCCAGGCGATCAGCGCCAGCAAGATGAGGTAGCCCACCCGGACGAAAAGATCCACGTGGCCCAGCGACTCCAGCCACATGATCATCTGAGCGCCGGCCTCGAAGCCGCTCACGGTCCCGATCACCATAACGATCCCCAGGCGGTAGTCCACGTTGCCGAACCGGGCGTGGCGCATCGTGGAGATCAAGGAGTTCCCGGCCATGCTCGTGATGTCGGTACCAATCGCGAACGCCATGGGGAACCCGAGGATGTTCAAACCCGGCGTAACCATCCAACCGCCGCCCATCCCGAAGAAACTTCCAATGATGCCTACGCCAAGCCCCAGGACCACGAGCCCCGGCCAGAAGATGTCAATCCCGGCGATCGGCATGGTCATGTACAGCCAGTCCATCGTCATAACGAGTCTTCGAAAAGGATCAGCCCAGTCAATGTCCTCCGCCGGCCGGCCGGGAGCCAAGATCGATTCCGGTACGGGAAAGGAAAAAACTCATGAAGCCGCTGAGTACGAGGGCCAGCAACGGCACGACCACGATCGTCAGCAAGGTGAACAATGCCAGGCTTTCGTTGTAGAGATTCGTGAACCAGGCCTGCCAGCCCGTGTACCGTCTGGAATCCGCGACGAATACGATGGGTTCGCCGCCGCCCGCCGCTGCCGCAAGGTTCACTGGGAGTAGCAGCAAAAGGGCCGCCGCCCCGCTGGCCAAGCGTCTGACTTCGAGCATGATGGGAAACCGTCCGGGAAAGGACCGGCGGTCCAAGAGGCCGCCGGTGCGCTCACCGGGTGTACATCTTGAGTTTATGACACGGGCTGCGCTTTGCGTGGCGCCCCGGGTGGGCGAAGCGAGAGGGGCGGCTGATCCGCGCCGCCCCGCCTTGGGGTTCTGGCTCATGCGATGCTCTGCTCAGGGAGCGAACAAGAGTTTCAGATCGTTACATCTAAAATCATACTCGGCGACTCCTGAATCTGGCAAGCCTTCGGTGTGGAATAGTTGGACGTTTCCTCCGAGGCGTCGGTGTAGAAAAACACAACAACACGCATCGAACTGATTGAATCCGGGCGGCTAAGCAGCTCGGGTGGGTCACACTTGCGGCATGGGCGCCACTTGGGCGAGGTTCACCTCCCGGACGCCCGGCACCGAACGGGCGATGCGCTCGACCACCGGCAGGAGGTCGAGGCTCGAAAGTTTGCCGTGGAGATAGACGACGCCGTTCTCAGCGCGGGCGTTGAACTCCAAGTGGGAGGTTTCGGGAGCGAGTACGAGCTTGGCCTTCACGCGGCTGGCGGTGGCCAGGTCGTCGAGGATCGCCCGGCATTTGGGGCCGAATTCGTAGCACGCCTGGGCCTGAACCAGCGCGGCCAGGGCTTTGCACGCTTCCGATATGGTGACGTGCTCGATGTTCACCACGACGTCGTAGAGAGACGGGTCGCCCCAGTCCACCCCGTAGAGGTACTGCGTCCAGCGGCGGCGCTCGTCGTCGCGGCGGCGAATATAGTCGATGGCCTCTTCTTCGGTTAACCGCAGACGCTCGCGGGCCATTTTCACGCGTAGATGCAGGGGGGCGATGATCCGCACACGGAGAATCGGCGGGCCGCCGGTGAGCAACAGGTGGCCGGCGTTGCCGTGATAGACGACGCGGCCGGTGCGGACCTCCTCGGTCAAGGCTGCCTGGATCAGCGTGAGGTAAAGATACTTCTTGTGGGTGAACCGCTCAAGGAAGGTCGGGGGCTTCTGCAGGGCGTCGTGCAACTCTTGTTGGGAGACCCCGGCGGCAGCGGCTTTCTCGACGATGACGTCACGGTCGATGCAACGGTAACCCAGTCGCTGAGCCAGACACTTGGCCAGCTTCTTGCCGCCGCTGAAGGAACCCCGGGAGATGGTGACCACCGACATGAAACGTGACGTCCTGTAGTCATGATAACGAGACGGGAGCGGCTCTACGAGCGCCTCGGCGCGGCGGGCAGCGGGACTCGAGACAATGCCCCGGAAGACTCTTCTGGGCAGGGCCGCCGGGGCTGGAGAACTCAGGCGGCCGGCGGCTGCTGCAGGGCCGCCGCGCTGACTTCCACCGCCGGCTCCAGCAGCGACGGTGGGGGGGACGCAAGGCTCACCGTCATCTTGCCGGCCACCACCAGCGCCAGAACCGCAAGGATGATCAGCAATTGCTCGCCGCGCAACCTCCTGCTCACCAAGGCCCCGAACTGAGCCCCGATGGTGGAGCCCAGCGCCAGCGTGAGGGCGAGCACCACGTCCACGGTGTGGTTGAGGAACGCCTGTTCGATCGTGATCCCGCTGGACATGAACAGAATCTGGAACAGGCTCGTTCCCACAGCGACATGAGCAGGCATGCCGAGAACATAGACCATCATTGGCAGCATGATGAAGCCGCCGCCCACGCCCATGATCGCTGCCAGGAAGCCCACCGCGGTGCAGAGCAAGAAGGGCGTCAAAAGCGAGTGCGTGACGCCGGAACGTGAAAACTCGACCTGAAAGGGCAGGCGCGAGCCGAAGCCTTTCGCCGGACGGCTTCGGGACGGGCGTCCCACCGCGCCCCGCCGGCGAAGGGTTCGCAGGGACCGAACGAGCATCAAACCGCCGATGATCGTCAACATCAGGACGTAGGTCACGTCGATCAAGACGGCGGCGTCGCCGGATTGGCGAAGCAGCTTGATCACCTCGACCCCGGCCGACGCGCCGGAGATCCCGCCCGCCAGCAGGACCAGCCCCATTTTCACGTCCACGTTGCCCAGCCGAAAATGGGCGGCCAGGCCCGAAGAAGACGCCGCGACGATCTGGCAGGAATCGCTGGCGGCGGCTACTGTGGCCGGGATCCCGATCATGATTAGGATCGGCGTCATTAGGAAGCCGCCGCCTACACCAAGGAGGCCGGAAAGGAAACCGACCAGAGAGCCGACGCCGACCAGCAGCAAAAGCGAAACGCTCTGGCCGGCAACGGGCAGAAGCACGTGCACGGACCAGCGTGTCCTTTCGACGGAGTCTGCCGCGGACCCGTGGCTGGAGGGCCACTACATACATTCAGATCCGCTTACCTGTAATAGTACACCTTTGCCGACAGATGTACAAGGCATCAACGCAAGATCGGCTCCCGGAACGGCTGTTCCGGTGGCCCGGGCCGGCGTCAGTCGGGTACCGGGGGCGTCAAGTTGCTCAGATCGACCTTATTGACGCCGGGCACGCTCATCGCGATTTGCTCCACCTCGGGAATCAGCTCCACCCGGGGAACTTTGCCGCGGATCTGGACGACGCCGCCGGTGCACTCCACGTCTACCTCCAGTTCGGAGGTAGAGTCGTTGAGCGCGAGGCTTGCCTTGACCTTGCTGGCGATTGCGAAATCCCGCATCCGGTCGCGGCACCCCTCGTCGTACTCAAAACACTTCTGCCCCTTCACGGCGTCGGCGACGATCTGGCAAGCGTGGGGGATGTCAATGTGCTCGAGGTTGATGACCAGGTCATAGAGCGCCGGATCTCCCCAGTCCACGCCGTACAAAAACTGGGTCCATCGCCGCCGCTGCTCGTCTACCTTCTTGATGTAGGAAAGCGCCTCATTCCGGCTGATCTTGAGACGGTCTTGCGCCATTCTCACGCGCATTTCCAGAGGGGCAATGACGCGAACCCTCAAGACCGGGCTCCCACCCCGCAGCAAAAGGTGGCCGGCGTGCCCGTGGTAGATGACCTTGCCCAGGCAGACCTCTTCGGCCAGCGCGGCTTGGAGCACGGCGAGGTAGCGGTATCGATTGTGCTGGAACCGTTCCCAAAACGACGGCGGCTTCTCGAGGGCGTCCTGAAGCTCCTTCTCCGAGACGCCGTAGGTGGCGGCGCGCTGGACGATCACGTCGCGGTCCACGATCCGAAAGCCGAGCCGCCGGGAGAGGCACTCGGCCAAGGATTTCCCGCCGCTGAACGAACCTCTAGAGATGGTGATGATGGGCATGGCTGCGTATCGGCTCCCTCCTTCATGATAGCCCTCCAACGGCCAGAAGCGAATATTAAGCTCTTTAGATATGAAATAGCCCCGGGGTCGGGATCCCAATCCGCGCCGGTGGCTGGTTTCTCAGAAGAGCCGTTCCTGTTTCTTGAGTGTGCCGAACGAACCGATGTTGGCGATGGCGAAAGCGACCCGGAACTGATTCTCCTGCCGGGTGCCGAAGCCGAACCGGCGATATTGAAAGCTGATGCCGCAGCAGCCGGTGTTGTAAGTCACCTGCGTCGTCGCGAAACGCATCACTTGTTGCCGGAAGTCGTAGATGGCGCTGAAGGCGGCGTTCCAGCCGCGTTTGTTCGGCTGGCCGACAACGACCAGGCCCCGGATCTGATTGGCCCGGGGGCTGAGGGCCGGGGAGCTGTAAATGCGGCTGTGTCCGAGCGAGACGAAGTACTTGCGGCGGAACCGGACATCGGCCATGAGCTCGCTGTTAGAGAAGCGGCCCCGGAGGGGATCGTAGTCCGCCCGCCAGGTGACGCCCCAGCCGGGCTGTGGACTGACGCGCACGCTCGAGATGACGGGCGAGTAGCGCCGCTGGCCGTCGAGGAAAGAGTAGCCCGTGAGCCGGAGCGAACTAAGCAGGACGTTCCGTTCCCCGGGAGTAATGGCGCCGCCGAAATCTGGATCGAGGTACCGGGCTTGCCATAGGTCCCAAGTCAGCACTTCGTGGACGAGGCCAGAGCGTTTCGCATAAACGCGGTTGGTGATCGAGTAGTCGATCTCCTGGGTGTTCGACAGCAGTTCGGTCTCGTCGAAGAGGATGAACCGGGAGAAGTCTTGGATGCCGGTCACGTAGCGGAATCCGGCGCGGGTTTCGATCACGTGTTTCACTTTGTCGCCCAGCCATTGCGGCCCATTGTAGACGCGCGCCAGCGACGGCAGCCGCAGATCCAAGGTGAACTCCCCGGTGGTTCGCACCACGCCGTCACCGCTGATCCTGCCGTCCTTCCAGCTCGAATCCCAGTGAGTTCCTCTCACTGCCATGGAGGGGACGAGGTTGATGCCTTTCCACCGGATCGCCGTCATCACCCGGGGCATGAGATCCGCCCTGGCCACGAACTTGCGCGTCTGGAACGCCGGCTGGTTCCGGCGCAGCAGGCCGAAGCTGGAATCGAAAGAGACCCACACGGGAAGGACTTTGCGGTTGACTTCGCGGTCGCGCATCGTGAAGCGGATGAAGGGGAGCTTCCGAATGGTGATCTTGTCGTCTTGCTTCGTGCTGTTGAAGTTCTCGATGCGCCGGAAGGCGAAGTCCAGCCCGTAATAGGACCAGTTCCTGGTCATATAGCCGACCGACTGCACCTCAGAGAAGACGGCCTCGTTGAAGGACTCGGTGAACTCCTGGCGGAACAGGAACGAACTGAGGTAATTGATATCCCAGCGTGCCTTGAAGTCGTGGCCGAGATCCGCCTTGCCCGTCACGGTGAGCAGGAAGCCGCTGGCTTCGATGCGCCGTCCTCCGCCGATCGTGCGCCCCCTGTCGGCCACCCCGTAGAAGTAGGCGTCGAATTCCGAGCCCTGGCTGGGCCGGCCCCTGGCGTTGATGTGGTGCGCGAAGCCCCGCTGGCTGAAATACTGGGCGCGATAGGCCATGTCGTAGCTGCGGCTCATGGCCCAGTAGTAACCGGCTCCCAGCATAAAGCCGCGCCGGGAGCTGTTGCCGATGTTCGGCGTCAAGAACCCGCTCTTTCGTGGCTGGCGCTTCAACGACTTGTAGAAGACCGGGGCGTACAGCAGCGGGATGCCTCGCAGCCGGAAGGTCGATTTATAGGCCAGCGCCCGATCGTTGGGAATGATGTCGAACTTCGGGGCATTGAGCGTCCACAGCGGCTTTGGCAGCCGGCAGTTAGTCAGGAATCCGTGGTGCAGGATGTAGCGGTCTTTGAGCCGTTCCGCCCACTGGCCTTGGAAAATGAATGGGTTGGAGGTGAGCAGGAGCCCCCGGCGCGGCTCTACCTTTCCGATCGCCTTCCCGCGGACCTCGTAGAATTTCCCCGTCTGTTCCCGGATGTTGTACTCCACCCGGGCCGCCTCCAGCTCCTCGCCGGAAACGAAGTTCCGGAACCTTACCCGGCCTTCGGCGACGGCCTCGCCGGTGAGCTCGTTGTACTCGATGTAGTCGGCCCGCAACAGCACTTCGGTGGTTTCGATCTCCGCCGCCCCTTTCAGCCGCCGGATCGGGCCTTCGGTTTCCTGATGGACCGCGCGGACGTAGATCTCCCCAGGGCGGGGCGGGTTGATGCGTGGGACCGGTACCGGCTTCGGCTGTGGCTGGGCCGCCAGAGGAGAAAACCCGGCGGTGAGGGTACCGAGAAGAATGACGAGTGAAGCTGATAAGAGTTTTCGATTCAGTTTGTTAGTTAAAAAAACGTGACAAACTGCTCGAAATATGATAAAGAGAGGATACGAGTACTGCCGACGTGTACGTGCCCGGGGCGCCAACTGACCAGTACTAACATGCGGCCGCCGAGGCCTGCAAGCTGAGTCCGGGGGCGTTCCAACGGACGCGGAACGGTGCTCGGAGGGAGGAGGCGGCGCCGCCCTGATCCCTCGTGGAGAGTCGCGCGATGAACTGTACCTACTGCGGAACGCAGAACCTCGACACGGACCACCGCTGCCGCCGCTGCGGGAGGCGACTGCATTACGAGACGATGCAGATGGCCCCGGCTGGGGCCGTCCCTCATCTGAGAACCGCCGCGGCCCCGAAGCTGGACCAACGCCAGCGGATTCCAGCGGAGGTGACTGCCGCCATGAAGAAGGAAGCTCCGGCGTTGCCGCCCCGTCAGAAGTCTCTGTTCCCTGAGCCAGTGCTCCGTTTCGAGGACTTCGCTCCCCGGCCGGCCAAAGCCACGGCCGGGCAGGTTCCCCGGCGTCCGCGGCGGGCGCGGGTCTCGCGCCGCCTCAAGAAGCTGGAGGAAGCAGGCCAGCAGCGGCTCGACTTCACGGTGGCGGCCCAGCCGGCGCGGCGTTCGCTGAAAAGCGGCGTCCGGTCCGCGCGAAGCTCCAGGCTGCCGGTGGCGATGCCCCATGAGCGTTTAGCGGCTGCGGCGCTGGACGGGGCGCTGATCGTGGCGGCTCTCGCGCTCCTCGGCCTTACCGTCGCCGCCGTCGGAGGGGCCGGCGTGGTAGCGAGCGCCCCCCCATTCGTTTACGGGGTCGCGGCGGCTGCGGTCCTGACCCTCTACAGCGCGCTGTGGTGGCTGGCCGGCGGGGAGACGCCGGGCATGGCGTGGCGTCACCTGCGGCTGCTCACTTTCACGGACCAGCGGCCGACACGCGCCCAGCGGGCGCAGCGCAGCCTATGGGCGCTGTTGAGTCTTGCAGCGGCCGGACTCGGCGTCCTTTGGATGGTGGCCGACGAAGACCACCTCGGCTGGCACGATTACCTTTCGCGGACGTTCCCCACCCCGGTTCGGCCCAAGCGTTGACCGGCCGCTGGGCGGCAAGAGAACTGTGGCAGAACCGCTTCCGTCACTGCCAGCACTCGACGACGACCACTGAAGCGCTGGCCCGATTGAGCATTTCCTGCGGCGGTACGGTTTCCGATCCCGCCGCCACCCGGAACGGGATGCCCGCGTCCTGCAGAAACGCCTGAATCAACGAGGACTTCAGAGCGAAGCGGACATTGGGGCTCACGCTGCCTTTGGGAAACGGGCTCAACTCACTGAAGACCAGCCCGACCGTGTTGCCAGAGGAATCGAGCAGCGGCCCGCCGTCCTGCCCCGGGGCGACCGGCGCGGTGATCTGGAAGAGGCGCGGATCGCGGTTCGGCCCCACCGTCCCCCGAATGCGCCCGGAGACAATGCGGGGTGCGGCCTTTTCCCCTGCCGGGAAGGGATAGGCGACCGCGTGGACGACATCTCCCAAGTGCAGGTCGTCGGTCTCGGCGAACGGAAGCGGCTCGAGGGACACGCCGAAGGTGCGCAGAACGGCAAGGTTCGTCGCCACGTTCAGCGACAGGATGCCGGCTGCATAACGCGAGCCGCTGGCGCGGACGGCGATCCGCGGGCATCCAGCGACGATGTGGCTCGCTGTCACCACTTGCCCCGCGGTCCCGGCTGCGAAGCCCGTCCCGGTGGCAGCGGGTTGACCGGCGAAATTCACCGGCGGCGCTCCGTCAGACGGCGCCGCCGCCCGGGGCGGAGCGTGGCTGGCGCCGGCGGGAGGCGCAGCCGCCGCCACGCTTGAGGCCTCCCTGGACGCCTGCTCCGGCAAGGGTTGAGAGAGAGTCCCCTCCGCCGGCCGGACACCCTGCCTCCACTGCTGGGCCATCTCCTGGGCCAGCGCGACCTGCTCCGGCGTCATTAGCCGGGTGAGAGCTTCCCGGTTCTTCTTGGCGACTTCATCGCCCTGCGCGGCGGCCAGGTTCGCCCACATGTGGGCTTGAATGTAGTCTTGCGGCACCCCGCGTCCGTGGAAATACATGAAGGCCAGATTGCTCTGCGCGTCCGCGTATCCCTGATCCGCCGCCAAACGGTACCAGCGGACCGCTTCGGCGTCGTTGCGCGCCACTCCCAGCCCGTTGGCATAGGCGTACCCCAGGTTGTACTGCGCCACCGCGCTGCCCTGCTCAGCGGCCTTCCGGTACCAGTAAATCGCCCGGGCAAGGTTTTTCTCGACGCCCTCGCCGGTGGCGTAAGCGTTGGCCAGGTAGAGCTGGGCGTTCAGGTCCCCTTTTTCGGCGGGCGCTCGGTACCAGCGGACCGCTTCGGCCGGGTCCCGCTCCACGCCGTCACCCTCGGCATATATCCGGGCCAGTTCCCTTTGCGCGTCGAGCTGTCCTAGTTCCGCCGCGGCGCGGTACCAGCGGAGCGCTTCCTGGGGATTCTTTTCGGCGCCTTTTCCCTCGGCGTACATCTGCGCCAATTCGTATTGGGCGTCGGGATCGCCTTGTTCCGCAGTCAACCGGCGGGCCGCCAGTAGTTCCTCATCGCTTGCGGGCTGGACTTCGCCGTTCGCCACCAGCAGCGCCAAAGCCATCTTCGCCCCGACGTGGCCGCGCCCGGCCGCTTCCCGGTACCATTTCGCCGCCTCTTCCAGATTCCGTTCGACGCCCTTCCCGTTGGCTAGGGCGAAGCCCACGGCGAACATGGCCTCGCCGTCGCCCTGTTCGGCGGCCGCTTTGTACCACCGGAAGCTCTCTTCCGGGTTCTGCGGAACGCTCTCGCCTTCGTCGAAGAGACGCGCGAGCTCGAGCTGGGCCTCGACATCGCCGCGGGAGGCGGCTTTGCGCAGCCAGAAGAGCCCTTCCTCCGGGTTGGGTTCGGTTCCGATCCCGTTCAGATAAGCCTGGCCGAGGCGGCGGGCGGCTTGCGCGTGGCCTCGTGCCGCGGCAAGCTGGAACCACCGCAGCGCTTCCGTTTCATTCTTTTCGACGCCTCTACCTTCGGCGAGGGCCAGCCCCATACGGTAGCGGGCGTCGGTGTAGCCTTGCTCCGCGGCTTTGCGGAACCAGGCTACGGCTTCGGCCTCGTTTTTCTCGATCCCGTCGCCGGCGGCGTAGAGGACGCCCATCGTGTATTGGGCGGCTATGTGGCCCGCCTCGGCGGCCAGCCGGTACCACCGCACCGCTTCCGCCTTGTCCGGAGCCGGGAGGCCCAGGCCATTGAAATACATGAACGCCGTGGCGTACTGGGCGTCGCGATGGCCGGCCTCGGCGGCCCGGCGGTACCAGTGCAAAGCCATCGCCTCGTCCTTTGCGACCCCTTTACCGTTGGCATACAGGAAGCCGAGGGTAAATTGGGCGGTGGCATCGCCGGCCTCGGCCACCGGAGTGAGTTCGGCCACGGCCTTTTCGAAATCGCCGTTGGCATAAGCCTCCATGCCGGCTTTCAGATCGGCCGTTCCAGGGCGGGCAGCCAAACCCGCAAGCAGCATGAGTTGAATGAGGATTCCGGGCTGGATCGCCCTTCGCAAGGTGAGGTTCAAGGCTCGTTGACGCCCTCCCGTAGTTCGAGTGTAACGCGGCGCAGGGTGATACGGCCCCGGAAGCGCGCCGTCCCTGGCTCACGGTGGTGGAACAGCTCGATTCGAAGCAACCGGGTCTCCGCCGGAGTTTTAATGTCGAGCCCCGCGGAACCGTTCGCGTCTACGCGCAGAGCTCCGCCCTCCTTGAGAAGCCGGGTTTCCGGGTCCACTGACCAGATGCGCCACCGGATCCCCGTAACGGGGCTTCTCCCTGGGCCCGCAGCGCTGCGAGCATCGTAACGGCAACGGAAACGATAGCGGCCTCGTGCTGGAGCCGGAACGAGCTGATGGAGCAGAACCGCCTGCTCCGGCTGGCGGCCGGTGAACTCCATTCGGAGCCCGCCTCCCGGCGACAGACGGCAGTATACGCCCGGCGTATCCTTGAGCCGCCAGTCGAAGCCCCGCCCGCTCGGGAACCGGGTGAATTCCGGGTTCGTGATCCATTGGATGGAAGCCCGCCCCTTTTCCGTCCACGGCAGCTTCCCGAGCCGGCACAACCCATCCCAGAGATCGAGGGCGGCCAGGACTTGCCGGGCCGAGATCATTGCATCTACCAGCCCGAGCAATCGCGGCGTCCGCGTTTCGGGAAGCTGCTCCAACAGGTCCGGCGCCAGCCGCGCAGCGTATTCTCCACGGCCCCGGCGCACGAGGAACTCGGCGAACGCGAGTTTCACTTCCGGCTGTTCTGGGATGGCGCGTGCCAGGATCGTTTCCGGGTCGGGCTCCAGTCTCCAGCAGAGTTCGAACAGCGGCTCCGGGCTGCGCGGGGAGATTTGAAGCGCTTCGCGGGCCCAACGCCAGAATCCCTCGGCGTCGCCGCGCCGAAAACAGTAGCCGGCGAGCGTCCAGCGCGGCAAGTACTTGTGGCTCATCCGCGCGGCCGCGAGCAACTGGGCCTTGGCTTCGTCGAAATCGCCATAGGCTTCGGCCTCCAACGCGAGCCGCACGCGAAGCCCGGCGTCGTGAGGATTCACGCGCACCGCGGCCCGAAGTTCCGGTCTCGGATCTTCGCCGTTGATGGCCTGCATCTCCGCGAGGCCGAGCCAGTAGAGGGCTCGGCGGGGCTCGAGGCGAATGGCCCAGCGGATTGTTTCGGCGCGGCCGGTGAAGTAGAGTTGCTCGGCGGCAGCCAGCCGGAGGGACCGCGCCGCCGCAGCCAGCAGGATCGCGCCCACCACAGCCGCTGCCAGTGCGTCCGGCATCCGCGGCCTACCTGCGGATCTCATTTGACACCTGCCGGATACGGGACATACTGTTATCGTATGTTGAGTCGAAAGCAGGGGCTGAGCCGGGCCGCGCGCCTTCTGCTGGGCGTCGTGATGGTTGCGGGCGCCGCACGCTCGCAGGCGCAGTCCAGCATCGGGACGGTGATCTGCGCCGGGGAGTTCCGTCTCGACGACGTCAAGCTGACGAACAACGCAACTCTTTTCGACGGCTCGCTGCTGGAGACGGGCGAGGCTCTTTCGCGCATCCGGCTGGACAATGGCGCTAGCGTGGTCCTGGCGGCGGGCGCCAAAGCGCGGGTGCGCCGCGATCATCTGGAACTCGAAGCCGGGGGCGGGGAAGTGATCGGCCGCTATCCCGTGTACGCACGGCGCTTGAGGATCGAGCCCGAGTCCGATGACGCAAAGTTGCGGATCGTGTTGGCGGGCGATGATGCGGTGCAAGTAGCCGCTCTGACCGGATCCCTCCGGGTCTTCAACGCGGGCGGTGTGCACATCGCGAACATGCCGGCGGGCACGGCCTTGCAATTCGAGGCTCAGGTGGGAGAGTTGGCGCCTCCGTCGAATTTCGTCGGCTGCGTGCTCAAGAAGGAGGGGGTGTTCGTTCTCTACGACCGGACGACCCGGCTCCTGGTCGAGCTTCGGGGGAACTTCGACTTTGCCGCCCACTGGGGCGACCAGGTCCAGATCGCCGGCACTACGGATACGGCCGCCGAGTCAAAAGTGGCTTCGCAGGTGGTGGATGTGAGTACGCTGACGCCGTTCGCGAAGGGCGGATGTGCCCCCGTCGCCGCAGCCGTAGGCGCGGAAGCGCCGCCGGGAGCCGCTGCGCCCAAAGCCCCCGCCCCGCAACCGAAACCGTCGGGCGGCATGTCGGCCGGAACGAAGGTGGTGATCATCGGCGCGATCGCCGGCGGTGGAGCGGCGGCCGCAATCATCGCAACGCAGGGCGGCAAAGAGCGGTCTCCTTGAAGGCCGGCAGCCGCGCTCCGGGAACTCAACCCTCGCGCCGGGCAATGGCGATGATCGACACCGGCCCCCACGGGATGTATGGATCGAGCCGCCGCCACAGCCACACTGTCCAGTCGAACAAGCGCAGTTGAAGCCGGCTGATCCGGGAACGCCGGAGAACCTTGCCGCTGATGTACCAGGCGGGGCGGGAAATACGGTTGAAGTCGAGAATGCGCTCCACGGTGAAGCCTGCTTGTTCGAGACGTTCTCGGAGCAAGTCGCGGCTGTAGCGGCGGTAGTGGCCCAACACCTCGTCCAGTTTGCCGTAAATTCCCTGGCCCTCCGGAACGAGAATGATCGCCCGGCCGCCTCTCCCCAAGACGGAGTAGAGGTTGCGGAGCGCGCCAACGTCGTCCTCGACGTGTTCCAGCACGTTGAGGCAGACCACCGTGTCCATCTGGCCGGCGAAGGGCCCGAAGTCCTCGGCGCGGGAGAGGTCGCAGACGGCGATTTCCAGATTCACGTGATGCCGGAGGCGCTTCTCGAGACGGTTCAGGTGCTCTTCGTCGATGTCGGTGGCCACGTAGCGGTCGCGGCGCCGCGCCAGGTGCCGGGTGAGATTTCCCATTCCGGCGCCAATCTCCAGAACGCGCCGCCCACAGAAAGGCCGGACCGTGTCGGCCATCCAGCGATTGAAATGGGGCGTGACGGAAAACGCGTCGAGAATCTCTCCGCCGGAGTCGATATAGAGGTCGGCCGTGAACCAGTTGCGCAGAATCACCCAGACCGCCTCGAACGCGTCGCGGAGGCCTACTTTCTTGCCGTCTTCGTACGTTCGGCCCTCGTAGCTGATAGGAACTTCGTAAATCCGGGCTTGCCGCTTCGCCAGTTTGATCGTGATCTCGGGCTCGAAACCGAAGCGGTTCGAGCGGATGGGGATCGAACGCAACAGGGAAGTGCGAAAGGCTTTGTAGCAGGTTTCGACATCGGTGAGGTTGAGGTCGGCGGCGATGTTCGCGAGGGTCGTTAGCATACGATTGGCGACGCTGTGCCAGAAGTAAAGCACGCGCCGGCGGGCGTGGGTCGCGAAGCGGGAGCCGAAAACCACATCGGCGGCCCCGCTAAGAAGGGGCTCGAGGACGCGGGGGTAATCGCGCGGGTCATATTCAAGGTCGGCGTCCTGGATGATGCAGCAAGCTCCCCGCGCTTCCTGGATGGCCCGGCGGATCGCTGCTCCCTTTCCCATGTTGCGCGGCTGGCGGTAGACGCGAACCAGCGCGGGGAACCGCTCCGCGAACTCTTCGGCGATCCGCGCCGAATCGTCCGTGGAGCCGTCATCGACGACGATGATTTCCCGCCTCAAGCCGCCGGGCAGCGGGGCCGCCATGACGCGCCGGAGAACCTCCCCGATATACTCCTCCTCGTTGTACAGCGGCACAAGGATCGAGAGCAGATCGGGTTCCATGGGATCGATCGGAAAGGATTATCATGCCACACGACTCCGTGCCGCGGCGCAGATCGATTGAGGGCGCCATGACGGCGGGCCGTGGTCTCCCGAGACGGGACTTTGTCACCTGCTAAGTTCTTGCCGGCGGAGGGCGCCGCGGTCTGAGCGGAGCGAACTCCCTCGGGCCGGGTGTCCGGGCTCAGGAAACCGGTTGGGCGGGTGAGTAGGAGAGATCAACAAAGGACATCCGTTCGGGAAGCAGGAGAAACCAGAGACCGGAAGTGTAAGAAGAGAGGAGCAACCCTGTCGTTTCCTGAGCCCTTTCCGGTTTCATCGCACTTTGGTTTCAGCAGTTCCCGTGCCAAACGGTCATCCTTCGTTGATGGCCGGCAAATGGTTGCGGATACGGCTCCTCTCCCGCGGCAGCCGGAGTTGGTGCGTTCCGAAATGAACCACTCTTTTCAGTTCGGAACCCGGCCTGAAACAACCTGTCCGCTCGGCGTCTCCGGCTTCAGCCTTTCGGCGCCACCGGGAGGTCGGGTGGACGTGAGACCACGCCGGTCTTGGCTTCCTCAATGCTGATGTGGAACGTATCGAGCAGCCGTCCGATAGCGCGCTCTAAATCGACCTTCGCCTTTGCGTAAGCAGCCATGGCGGCGACCTCGGCCGACTGCGCCTGTGCCAGGTCCCGCTGGTATTGAATGACGAAGAATACCGTGGAGGCTCCGAGGGCGTACTTCTTCTGCTCGGCTTCGAGCGTGGCTTCTTGCAACTGGCGTTCCTTGACCGCCGCGTCGTACATGGCCTTGGCTTGCACCAGTGCGATTCGCGCGTTCTCCACCTGCACGCGGATGTTGTTGATCAACTGCCGCTCCCGCAGTTGCTGTTGGCGTAATTGCAGGGTGTCTCGGATGTAGTCGGCTTGCGCGGAGCGGTTGTGGATCGGAATGTTTAGCTGTACAGCGAACCCGTAATCCGGGAAGTTTCGGCGAAGCAGTTGCTTCAGGGCGGTTCCGTAGCCGCCAACGAAGAAAACGTCCGGATTGGGGATGAACGGGGGCTTGGCGATCCTGTTGATCTCGCCGGCAAGGGCGTTGTGGTTGTAGAAGACCATCGCATCGAGTGAAGGCCGCAATTGGCTGCGGCTGCCGGCTATGCCGATCTTTGTGTTCTCGATGTTGATCCGGGTTTGTGCGATTTCCGGACGGCGATTCACCGCCATGTCCACGAGCTTGGTCAGCTCGACCATCTCCTCGGAAGTCGGCTTTGGCAAGCGGTCGGTAGGGATGATCCGTGCGTCAGCCAGCAGCGGGCTATAGACCCCCGTTCGACTCAATGCGTTCTTGATAACCGTCTCCTGCTGCAGGAGCGCCGTTTCGGCGGCGGTGAGTTCTTGCTGCCGCCGCGCCACCTGGGCTTCGGCGCTGGTGATCTCGATCGGCGCCAGGGTGCCGATTTCTACCTGTTTCTTGTTGTCCTCGTACAGCTTCTTAGCCAGCGCCAAAGCTTGCTTCTTGACTTTGACGTCTTCGGCGAAAGCCACCAGGTCCCAGTAGAGCTTCACTATCGACGAGACGGTCTCGATCACCTGCTGTTCGAAAACGAGATCCGAGATCCGTAGGTTGTTCTTGGCGATCTTGATATTACGGGCGTTGACCGCCCGGCCGAAGCCTTGCAGCAGCCTCTGAGTGATCTGGACTTGCCAGTTCGTGGACCACCCGGGATTGAGGTCGCTCCGCTGGTTGTTGCTGTCGAAGCGGAAATTGTTCCAGCCAAACTGGAAGCCGGTTCCAGAAGCCCAATTCTTGGTAAACCCGATGTTCCAAGCGTGAGTTTCGAAGATCAACGCGTTGGTGCCCGTGGTGATGGTGTTGGACTGAGGATCCGAGCGGTGCGACCAACTGTAGCGGCTGAAAAACGTCGGGTCGAAATTCGGTATGGCGACGCCCGTCTGGGTGATGACCGCGCCGCCCGCCTCCACAGTGGTAACGCCCGTGCTCGGCGCCGCCGCCGCTCGCACCGCCCGGGCTCCGCGACCCGCGCCGCCAGTGGCCCCGCCGGCCACCTGCGTCTGGACCGTCTCCGGCCCCGTCTGCACCGTCTGCGGAACGCCTCGCAACAGGCCGCCCGCTTTGGCGCGCAGCAAGTCGGCCTGGGCGATCTGCGGGCCGTAGCGGGAAATCTCGATATCGAGATTGTTCTCCAACGCCAGAGCGATCGCGTCCTGCAACGACAAGTACAGTTTCCCGGCGCGCAGGAGTCTCTCCAGGCGGTCGGAATTGGTCAGCTTGATCGGATCGATCCTCTTGGGCGCATACGGATCGATCAGTGGGTTCCGCTGGCGCTTCTGCCAGGAGTAGGTGACCTGCTGTCCCCAACCCGCGGGCGCCGCCAACACGGCGGCGCAGAGCGTCGCGACAACTTGTTGTAGTGTCCTCATGAACTCAGTCCCCGAATTCTCACAGCACAAGCCTCTCGCATATATACGTGCGAAAAGGCGCACCATGTTCCGTTGTTTGCAACTTCTGAGTGAAAGGCAAGAGCTGCTTGCTTTGCCGTCCGGCTCCCGGCCGGCGGCGGTCCCGTCTGTGAGCCTGAAAATCCAATGGTATAGTAGGCGTTTGCGGCCCGGCAAGCGGGCTTCGGCGAAACTGCGTCGCAAATAGATGAGGCGTCTGAAAGCCACCCTCTGTTACGACGGCACGGATTTCTCCGGCTGGCAGATCCAGCCGGACCGCCCGACCATCCAGGGCTGGCTCCAGCGGGTCTTGACGGAAATCGAGGGCGCTCCGGTCCCGGTCACCGGCTCCGGCCGCACCGACGCCGGAGTGCACGCCCTGGCCCAGGTGGCGGCGTTCACACTCAGCAACCCGATACCCGTCCTCAACCTGCGCAAAGCCATGAACCGCTTGTTGCCTCCCGATATCCGAGTGCTGGAAATCGAGGAGGTGGACGAGAGTTTTCATCCAATACGCGACGCAAAGGCGAAAACGTACGAATATCGGATTTTTCGCGGAGAAATCTGTTCGCCGTTTGAGCGCCGCTACGTTTGCCATTACCCCTATCCGCTAGACGTGGCGCGAATGGCCGCCGCCGCTCCGCTGTTTGAGGGCTCTCACGACTTTACCTGTTTCGCCGCCGCCGACAAGAGCGACGATCCAGCGCGATCGAAAGTCCGGATGATCTTCTCTTCCCGGCTGGAGCAACCCGCCTTGGACCGCCTGGTCTATCGCGTGCGGGGTGAGGGCTTCCTGAAGCACATGGTGCGCAACATCGTCGGCTTGCTCATCGAAGTCGGCAAGGGTAACGCCGGCGAGGAGACGGTCCGGCGTTATCTCACTGGCCGGGTAGAGGGAAAGGCCGGTCCCACGGCTCCGCCCCAGGGGCTGTTTCTGGTCAGGGTCGAATACTGAGACCGGCGTCGAGCCGGCCGCACGGGACCCGTTCCGGCTCCGGCCGACCCCGGCAGGTCAGCTCCGTGACACGGTCCGGCGCGTGCTGCGCTTACTGCCTTTGGCCGCCGGTCTTTCCTTGGCGTTGGCGGTCTTCTTGCGCTTTCCCCTGCCGGTCTTCGCTGGCGCTTGTTCCTCGGACGGCCCGGGCTTGGAAACCAGGTGGGGAGGCGGCCTCCACTTCCGGCCGTCCAGGCGGGCGGCGACCATCTCTTGCTTGATGGCGGCGAATTCGGGGTGCCCTGGCTCGATGCCCGCGGCGGCCGTGACGTCCCGGTCCGTCACCTCCATAGCGATGTAAAGATGCTTGTCGAGGAAGTTCCGAATCCGGTCGCGCACGAGCCGTTCGCGTGAGTGCAGATACAGGAACAGGATCTCCTCGCCCCGTGCCCGCCGCAAGCGCTGAAAGATCTCCGAGGTGCGCCGCAGCTTCGTCTTCGATTTCAAGTCCCGCTCCAGCGCTCTGGATCTCGCCTCCAGCCGCCGCCAGCGCTCGGCTTCCTCCTTGGTAATCGCCAACTTCTTGATGAACGCCGTGTGCTCCCTCGGTGTAAGCTTCTCCGTCAGGAAGTACAAGAAGAGGGCTAGATTGTCGAGATGAAGGTCGATCCCATGGGGAACCATCTGCCGCGCCTTGTCGAGCCGCGCCAAAGCGGTGAGGTTCAGTTTCGGCCCCCGCAAAGCCGGCGAGAAGAGTTCCATCAGGCCTTCGTCGGCGAGCTTCTTCACCACCTCGGCCGAAGCTGTCTCGGCGGCGATGGCCTGAAGTTCGCGGAACAGATCGCGGGGCTGAATGAGCTCCACCACGCCGGCCTCACGGGCGTTCTTGTATTGCTCCTGGGTGCGTTCCTGGATCACGAACCCGAGCCGGATCTGGAAGCGCAATAGCCGCAGGATCCGCACAGGGTCGTCATAAAGTCCGTAGTTCGAGTTGGCGCGCAGCTCGCGCCGTTCCAGATCTCCGATTCCGTTGGCGGGGTCCAGCAGCAGCCCGCGGGAGGCCGGGTGCAGCGAAAGCGCCACCGAGTTGATCGTGAAGTCCCGGCGCATGAGGTCTTCGTGAATGTCTGCGGGTTTCACCACCGGACGGCCGCCCGGTTGGGGAAACCGTTCGGTCCGCAGCATTCCCACTTCCGCCGTGACGCCGTTCGGAAACTTCAGCTCGGCGGTCTTGCGGTGGGCGTCGGTTTCCACGATCTCCGCGCCGGCCTTTTTTTTCAGTTGATTGGCCAGGACAAGGCCGCTGCCCTGCACCGCAAAATCCAGGTCACGGATGGGAAAGCCGCCCATCATGTCCCGCATCGCCCCGCCTACCAAGAAGAGCTGGCAATCCCGATCCGCCGCGGCCCTTTCGACCGCCGCCAACGCCTCCCGTTGAGCCGGTGTCAGGTGGCTCTCGAGCATGAACAGGTAGTCGCTCATGTTACCCGCTCCGATCGCATGAAAGCCCCGGGCCGCGCCGGGGCGGAAAACGGCCGCCCCAGCTTGTCCCGGGTCGTAAAGGCCCCAGCCGGGGCCGGATCTTGTCTCTTCCCCGGGCTGACAGAGGCCGCGCACCGGTGTGCTAGTTGCCGTTCAGGCGCGGGGATGATGTTCATGGACAATTTTCTGGAGCCTGGACCGCATCACGTGGGTGTAGATCTGGGTGGTGGAAATATCCGCGTGCCCCAGCATCGTTTGCACGCTCCGCAGGTCGGCTCCGCCCTCCAATAGGTGGGTGGCAAAGCTATGGCGCACCACGTGCGGGGTCAGCCGGCGGGTGATGCCGGCCGCCCGGCCGTAGCCGGCCAGAGCTTTCCAGAAGCCCTGACGGGTCAACGGCTTACCCCTGGCGCTGACGAACAGGAACGGACTGCTCCCGGCGCCGAGCAGCCGGGGACGCGCCGTCTCCATGTATTCGGAAACCGCGGCGAGCGCCGAACGCCCCACCGGCACGATCCGCTGCTTGCCGCCCTTTCCGAAGATCCTCACGATGCCCAAGTCGGGATCCAGATCCGTGATCCGCACCCGGCAAAGCTCGCTGACGCGCATACCGGTCGCATAGAGGAGCGCCAGCATGGCCCGGTCTCGCAATCCCGTCGGCTTGGCCGGATCGGGAGCCGCGAGGAGACGGTCTATCTCACTTAGAGTCAAATATTTAGGTAAGCTCTTCCATCGCCGTGGCAGGGTGAGCAGTGCCGTGGGATCCGAGGAGATCCATTCCTGCCGCAGTAGGAAGCGGTAGAAGTTTCTGAGCGTGGTGAGCTTTCGGGCGATCGTCGCGGCGCTCAGGCCCGAGGTGTGCAGGAAGTCCAGGTAGCGGCGGATCTCCTCAGTTCCGGGGATCGATTCCTCGCTTTCGTGGAACCGCCGGAATCCGGCCAGATCCCGCGCATAGGCCTCCAACGTGTTGGCCGCCAGTCCCTTCTCGATCCGGCAGAAATCCAGAAAACATTGGACCGCCACTGACATGGAAGCCTGCGGAGGCATCGTGCCAATGATACAATATTTGCGAAATTGTTTTAAAGTCTCCGCGCGGGTTTCGTGGTTTGCCCGGGTCCACTAGCAAGAAGGTCGTAGTGCACCGATTTGAGCGGGAGTCGCTCAAAGGATTTGTCAACTTAGGCTCCTGGCTCGGCGCCGACGGCGTCGAACTGCTCTCCACCGACGGCAATGTGATCACCGTTCCGTATCAGGAGATCAAAGCCGTCTGTTTCGTCAAGGATTTCGAAGGAGCCGCCTGGCACCGCGAGCGGAAGCTCTTCACCACCCGGCCGAAAACCGAAGGCCTCTGGGTCCGGATGCTCTTCCGCGACGGGGACTATCTCGATGGTGTCCTGGCCAACGATTTGCTCCACTTGGAATCGCAAGGGTTTCCGGTCGTGCCTCCCGACCCTTCCGCCAATAATCAGCGCGTCTTCGTCCCGCGCGCGGCCTTGCGCGACCTGAAAGTGCTGGGCGTCGTCGGCAGCCCGCTGAAGCGCCGGAAACGGGTGCCACCCTCGGAAGATCAGATCAAGCTCTTCGAGTGACCGTCGGCGGCCAGTTTGATGGAATCGAGGTCCATCCAGAGGTTCAGCACAGTGTTCTGGACGAAGTGGAGCCGCTCCACGGCGAACCGCCGGGGGCCTTTGTAGCGGCTCCAGAGGGACTTGGCCCGTTCCAGCGTCTCGTCGAACCGCGCCGGCGGGATCTCCTGCGCCAGGGTGATGTGGGGATGGTAAGGGTAGGGATCCTGGTATGCGAACAAGCCCTGGTTGGCGAACGCGTGCAACCGGCGGAGAGCCTCGGAACCTTCTCCGATGTCCAGGTAGATCACCCGGGTGGGATCGAACACCCGGATTTCCGTCGCCTCCACCTCGAATCGCGGGGCTGAGACGAGCTGCCGCTTCAGATCGCTCCACGCCCGGCCGGCGTTGCCGTCGAGCGGCCGGGGCGAAAGCACCGTCACATGAGCCCGCCCCGGGGGCATCCAGGGGGCGATGCGCCGGCGTACCGCATCGAGATAAGGCCCGAGCGGGGACGGCACGTACGCGACCAGAGCATATTCATCGACTGCATGCGCCGCGTCCTGGGGGTGCGGGTCCGAGGAAGCCATTCGACAATAAAGTAACGGAACTCAGTCTCCCGCTGCAGGTGTGCAGACCGCCGGGCCCTCTGCCGGAGCCGCGCTCCCCTCCGGCATCGTCCACCGGGCTTCCTCGAAGCCGACGTACTTGCAGATGTACAGCTTTCCGGCAGGATCCTCGAGTAGATCTCCCAGCGCCAATGGCGAGTCAGTTTCCCTCAGTTGATGCCAGGCGGCGTAGGGCGACGAACTCTCGACGGCGCCGTCTTCAGCATAGTCCTTCGGCTTGACGTCGGTGACTCCACTGGCGTGCGGCGCCCACCGGAATTGGTGGCGCCGTTTCTCGTTGAGACGGTAGATGCGGTAAACGGGCATAGCGCAATACTCGTTCCGCATAAAACATAACACAGGAAAAATGTCGAAGCAAACGGCGTTCGCCCCACGCCGCCCCGCCGCGGCTGTGCAGCGCGCGGGATCCGTTACGCCGGCGTCGGTGCAGGCGTGGAGGGGTTCGCTACACTACGATTCATGGGGTTCGACCCAGCGGTTTACGGATCCGAAGTCGCCTCGATCCTCGCCCTCGACGGAGGCGGGATGCGCTTGATGCCCCTGGCCCTTGGCACCTGCTCGAACCAGGAGGCCGCCCGGCGGATCGAACGGGCCTCGCCCCGGGACCTGTTCCCCGAGGCGCCGCACCCGGAAGCCGCCTACGCCGGGTTGTGGCTCTACTTTTCCTGCCTTGACGAAACCCACCGGACGGCCCAGCAGATCCACACGCCCGAGGGCAGCTTCTGGCACGGGATCATGCACCGGCAGGAGCCGGATCCCGGCAACTCGGCTTACTGGTTCCGCCGCACGGGCCGGCACCCGGTCTTCGAACCACTCCACGCTGCGGCCGACGAGATCTCGAGCCGCTATCCGAAAGTTTCGTTCCCCCTGGGCGAACAGTGGGACCCGTTCGCCTTCATCGACTTCGTGGAGGCGGCCCGCCGGAGGCCGGGTTCCGAGGAAGAGAAGCTGGCCTTGGAGATCCAGCGGGCCGAATGGCAGCTCTTGTTCGACTACTGCGCCCGGCCGGCGAAAGGCTGAGCGCCCGCTCTCCGCGCTACTTGTCCGTCAGCGCCGCCACGCCGGGCAGTTCCTTGCCGGAAAGGAATTCGAGCGAGGCGCCGCCGCCGGTCGAGATGTGGGTGATCTTGTCGGCGACGCCGGCCACGTCGATCGCCTTTACCGAGTCGCCGCCGCCGACCACCGAGATCGCCCCGGAGTCGGCCACCGCCTGAGCGACGGCCACGGTACCCTTGTGGAACGGCGGCGTCTCGAAAACGCCCATGGGGCCGTTCCAGATGATCGTCTTGGCCGTGGCGATCACCGCCTTGTAAGCCTCGACGGTCTTCGGCCCGATGTCCACCGCCATCTTGCCGTCTGGAATCGTCTCGACCACCTCGGCCTCGGCGCCTTCCTTCAACTCGGTGGTCACTACGTGGTCCACCGGCAGCATCAGCTTGTCGCCGGCCTTCTCCATCAGCTCCCGGGCCAGATCCACTTTGTCCTCTTCGACGAGCGACTTGCCCGTGGGCTTGCCCTGGGCCCGCAGGAAGGTGTAGGCCATCGCCCCGCCGATCAGGAGCTTGTCCACCAGCTTCATCAGGTTCTCGATCACCTCGATCTTGTCGCTTACCTTCGCCCCGCCGAGGATGGCGATGCAGGGGCGCTCGGGATTGGTGATCGCCTTACCGAGGTACTCGAGTTCTTTGTCCATCAGGAAACCGGCGGCGGCCTGCGGCAGCGCCTTGGCTACGCCCACTACCGAAGCGTGAGCGCGATGGGCAGATCCGAAAGCGTCCAGCACGAAGACGTCGGCCAGGGAAGCCAGCTTCCGCGCGAACTCCGGATCATTGTCCGTCTCTTCCTTGTAGAACCGGACGTTTTCGAGCAGCAGCACCTCGCCCGGATCGGGCTTCATCGCCTCCACCTCCGGACCGATGCAGTCGGGCGCCATCTTCACCGGACGCCCCAGTAATTCGCTGAGGCGTTTCGCTACCGGAGCCAGGCTCATCTCCGGCACCCGCTTGCCTTTTGGCCGCCCCAAGTGGCTCGCCAGGATGACGCCGGCGCCCTGCTCCAAGGCGTACTGGATCGTCGGCAACGAGGCCCGGATGCGCTTGTCGGAGGTGATCTCCCCGTTCTTGATGGGAACGTTGAAGTCCACTCGGATGAATACGCGCTTGCCTTTGAGGTCGAGATCGCGGATCGAGAGTTTGGCCATGATGATTTCTCGCTTCGGGATTATGATGTACTCACGACCATCATATCTTTTTCGTCTGGGAGGGTCAGCATGTCGTACAAGGCCGTTTGGATAGCGACCGCAAGCGTGGCGGTCGCCGCAGCCCTGGCGTGGTTTGTGGAGGCGGCAGAGCAGGGAAGTCCTGCATTCGTCGATGCCGGCCGCTACGGCTCTTTGCAGGAGGCGTTGGATGCCGCCCCGGCCGGCGGCCTGGTGAAGATTCCGCCGGGCCGCTACGAGATCACCGAGCCGCTGCGCGTCATCCGCGGCGACCTTCGAGTGGAAGGCTCCGGGACCGCCACCGTAATCGTCAACAAAAACACTGCCGGCGAGCCGGCGATCGTCATCCGCGGGTCCGGTTACGCTGAAGCGCCGACGGCCGCGCGAAAACGCAAGCTCCGGCTCTGGCGCGTCCAATTGGCCGATTTCCGCATCACCGGCAACCCGAAGTCCGGCCACGGAATCCTCGCCGAGGGCGTCAACGAGCTGCTCGTCCACAACCTGGCCATCGACCACAACGGCGGCGACGGCATCCGCATGGTGGACTGCTACGAGGATCCCCGCATCTCGGACTCCATCATCACCTACAACGCCGGGGCCGGGCTGAACATCATCGCCGGCCACGACATCGTGGTCAACGCCAACCAGTTCGAAGAGAACCAGGACGCCGTCCGCGCCATCGACAGCTTCAACCTCTGCATGAACGGCAACAACATCGACGACCACCTGCGCCACGGCGTCGTCATCGAGAACACCTACGGCTCCGTGCTGTCGGGCAACATGATCGAGGAATGCGCCGGGACCGGCATCGTCATCGGCCGCGACTCCTATGGCATCACTATCAGCGCCAACGTTCTCGCGCACAACAATGGCGGCGGCGTGGACCTTCGGGACGCCTGGGGCTCCACCGTCAGCGCCAACGCGTTCACCATCAATCCCTCCTGGTCACTCCGCATCGGCCCCGCGAGCGGCCGCATCGCCGTCACCGGAAACAGCTTCTCGAACAGCTATGTCGGCGAGGGCCGCACCGTCCGTAAAGAAGACTTCGCCGCCGAATGGCCCAAGAAAGGGTACGCCGCGGGCGTGCTGGTGGAAGGCGCCCAGGATATCGTACTCACAGGCAACATCTTCTCCGGAACTGCGGAGGAAGCTATCCGCGCCGTCAAGAACCCCGAACGCCTGGTGATCAGCGGCAACATCGTCACTGACACCGGCCGCAAGTCCGGCGGCCGCGGTCCGGCCCTCTCCCTCGGCGGAGCCAAGGCCGTCGTTCAGGGGCTCAACGCCGCACCGCGCTGACGCACCCCGAGCGGCCGGCTCGCCGGGTGTGCTAGCGTGAGACTAACCTGTACACAGGAGGGCTGAATCATGGGCAAGGTGACACGCCGGGACTTTATCCGGAGTACGGCGGCGGCCGCCGGGGCCTTGGCGGCAGGGGGCGCCATCCAGCCGGCGAAAGCGGCGAAGAAGTCGGCCACGGACTGGGTGCCGCTCGGCAACTCGGGCATCGAAGTGACCCGCCTCGCCTTCGGCACCGGCACTTTCGGCGGCCGCGTGCAACGTGAACTGGGACAGGAGGAGTTCACCCGCCTGGTCCGGCACGCCTACGACCGCGGCATCCGCTTCTTCGAATCGGCCGACGCCTACCACCTGATGCACGAGCGCCTCGCCGAAGCGCTCAAGGGGATTCCCCGGGACTCCTACCGGCTGATGACCAAGTACCGGCTCAGCGAAACCGCCGATCCCTGGCAGACGATCGACCGGTACCGCAAGGAGCTGAACACGGACTACTTCGACATCCTGCTGCTGCACTGCGTCCGGACGCCCGACTGGCCCGAGCGTTACAAGCGGCTGCGGGACGTCTTCGAAGAAGCGAAACAGAAGAAGATCATCCTCGCCCACGGGGCCTCCTGCCACGGGCTGCTGCCGCTCCGGCAGTTCCCGAAGATGACCGGCTGGCTCGACGTGGCCCTGCTGCGCATCAACCACGACGGCACAAGGATGGACGCCCTGCAGAGCCGCACGAAGGAGAAGGGCGATGTCGATGAGGTGGTCTCGCACATCGCCAAGATCCACTCCGCCGGCGTCGGCGTCATCGGCATGAAGGTGATGGGCGAGGGCCGGTTCCGCACGCCCGAGCAGCGGGACAAAGCTATCGGCTTCGTCATGCGCCTCGGCACGGTGGATGCGATCACCATCGGCTACAAAGCCCCGTCGGAGATCGACGAGGCCATCGAACGCATCGGCAAGCACCTGAACACCTGAGCCGGACCGCACCGCAGGGGCTCCGCCGGGCCCGCCCGTCGAACCGGAACTACGCTCGAACCGGGCCTGGTCCGGGCTTCTGTTACTGTGAAGAGAAGATCTGCTCGAGGCGCCGTCATGCGGAAAGAAGCGATCATCGTTTGCGCCGTTCTTCTTCTCCAGGCCGGCGGGTTGCTCCTGTTGCGGTCCGAGGAGCGCATCCCCGAACAGAAGCCTCTGGCCGAGTTCCCGGAGAAGCTGGGCCCTTGGGAGGTCACGCGCAAAGGCGTCATCGAGGACCGCATCCAGGAAGTTCTCCAGGCCGACGACGCGATCACCTGGTTCTACCGCGCCCCAGGGCGCCCGGAGCTGAACCTCTACATCGCCTACTTCCGCAGCCAACGCACCGGCAAGGCGCCCCACTCGCCGAAGAACTGCCTGCCCGGCAGCGGCTGGGCTCCGACAGAAAGCGGGGAGCTCCGGATCCCCGTCCCCGGCCGCCCCGAGCCGATCACCGTGAACCGCTACATCGTCGAGAAGGGCGACGCCGCCAGCCTCGTCCTCTATTGGTACCAGTCGCGCGACCGCGTGGTGGCGAGCGAATACTGGGCCAAGATCTACCTCGTCCTCGACGCCCTCCGCTACCGCCGCTCCGACACCGCCCTGGTGCGCGTGGTGGTTCCGCTGCGCGATCACGACGTGGCCGCGGCCACCGAAACGGCGGTGGATTTCATCCGGCAGCTTTTCCCCCAGCTCCTCGAGTTGCCCCAGTTCCAGCCGGCGGTGAGTTAACATACTAGGCTGCCTGGGCCGCAGCCGGGTGTTGGCCCACACTCGGGTTTCCCGCGGCCCCAACCTGCTCGAGGAGGAGAGTGCCATGCGCTGGGCTTCTCTCATACTGGTGTTGCTTGCGGCGCCGTGCGCCCTTTTCGCACAAGCGTCCGCCTCCGGCAAGTCCTATCCCGACGGGCATGGAGGCACGGTCTACTTTCCCCTGGGTGACGTCTCGTTCGCCGATGAGGTGGTTTCCTTCGCCATCGGATCGCCCCACGCCGATGAAAAGGACAGCCGGCCTTCCGGGGCCCTCGGCATTCCCGACTATGACGACGACCAGACGCCCGGCCGGTACGTCACCCTCGGCTGCGGCGGCGAGCTGGTGCTGCGGTTCGTGGACAACTCGCTCGTCGATGTGCCCGGTCCCGACCTCTATGTTTTCGAGATCGGCCCGGACATCGAGCCGACCGAACTCTCCGTCTCCGCCGACGGCCGCAACTGGATCCGCGTCGGCAAGATCAGCGGCGGCAAAGCCGAAGTGGACCTGGCCGGGCAGATTCCGCCAGGGGCGGTCATGTACTACGTCAAGCTCCGCGACCTCGAGACCGCTTGCGGCGGAAGCTGGCCTGGGGCCGACATCGACGCCGTGGGCGCCATCGGCTCGGCGCGCCGGTTCTCCTTGCAAAGCGCCGTCTTGTTCGATGTGGACCGGGCGGAGTTGAAACCGGAGGCCAGATCCGCACTCGAAAAGCTCGTCACCCAGATCACCGCCGCCGGCCCGGGCACGGTGGTCATCGAGGGCCATACCGACAGCACGGGTACTGAAGAGCACAACCTCGACCTCTCCCAAAGGCGCGCCCAAGCGGTGCGGGACTACCTGGCGCGGCAGGAGGCGCTGAAGGACTACCGGTTCGAGGTCTACGGCTACGGCGAATCGCGACCCGTCGCCTCCAACGACACTCCCGAAGGCCGGGCGCGGAACCGCCGCGTGGACGTCATGGTGGTTCCGGCGAACGCGGCCCAGCGGCAGACGGCGCAGGCGGTGCCCGCGGGAGCGGGTTCGGTCGTTTCACTAGCCGGCACGTGGGAAGGCAGCGAAGGCACGCTCGATCTGCGGGCGGTGGGCTCCGGGCGCTTCCACGGCAACTACACCACCGATCAGGGCCGGGTCTTCTTCACCCTGGCCGGCCGCCAGGTCACCGGCTACTGGGTGGAAGCCGACTCCAACCGGCGCTGCGACACACCCCGCGACGGCAGCTATCACTGGGGCAAGGTGAAGCTGCAGGTGAGCCCCGACGGCAGCACCATGGAGGGCGACTGGACCTACTGCGATTCCGACGAGGCCTCCGGCACCTGGACCTGGCGGCGCGTCGGCGGCGCCCGGCGGTGAAGCAGACAGCGCCGCCGGAATCGAATAGAATGCCGGCATGACGACTCGCAGGGCATTCCTCCAGTCCGCCGCACCCCTGGCCGCCGGCCTGCTCGGCTGCCGCCCGGCCGAGGCGCGGCCCAACGTCCTCTACATCATCACCGACGACCAGCGCTGGGACCTGCTCAGCCTCGCCGGGCACCCCTACGTCAAGACCCCCGGCATGGACCGCATCGGCCGCGAGGGCGCCTGGTTCCGCAACGCCTTCGTCACCACCAGCCTCTGCAGCCCCAGCCGCGCCTCCTTCCTCACCGGCCAGTACGCCCACCAGCACAAGGTGCAATACAACCGCGCCTCGGAGTATTTCGAGAAGCACGCCGTGACCTTCCCCATGCTGCTGCACGACGCCGGCTACTTCACCGGCTACGCGGGCAAGTGGCACATCGGCCGCGACAGCTCGCCCCGGCCGGGCTTCGATAGCTGGTGCGTGCTGCCCGGCCAGGGCCGCTACTACGACCCGCTGATGAACGTGAACGGCGTCGAGCAGGAGATCCCCGGCCACGTCGATGACGTCGTCGGCGATTTCGCCGTCCGCTTCCTGCGCGAGGCGGCCACGAAACAGCAGCCCTTCTGCCTGTGCACCGGCTTCAAGAGCCCCCACGCCGAGCAGTTGCCGCCGGAACGGCTGAAGAGCGTCTTCGCCGACGTCGAGATCCCCAAGCCGGAGAGCTGGAACGAGGACTTTTCGAAATCCAAGAAGTCCCGCTGGGTGCGCGACGCCTGGATCCACGTGGACCGCTTCTTCGACGGCCCGGACCAGCTCAAGGGCGGCTGGCAGCCCTACATCAAGGACTTCTACCGCTGCGTGATGAGCGCCGACGAGAACGTCGGCAAGATCCTCGACGAGCTGGACCGCCTGAAGCTC